>DATGZO010000008.1:0-28318 GCA_035297105.1 Thermoplasmata archaeon | reverse complement strand
TCTCAAGGAGGAGGCGATGGCGTCTTCGCGCCTCCGTGAGCTCCCGGGATCGGGCCCCTTGCACTCGATGGCCCATACGGTGGAGCCTCGGTCAGCGACGAGATCCGGGCCGTCCTTTTCATTCGGCGGGCGAACGGAGATTCCGGATACGGGATCTGGAGGGCCGCCAAGGTGTCGGGACAGGACTTCGGCCACTTGAAGGATGCTGGGCTTTATGTCGACTACGACGGCAATGCAATCCACACGCCAACTGAAATCGACCAGCCAAAGTACGAACTCGCCGCTCGGGTGGTCCGTGGTTATCTCGAATTAACCGACCGAGCCTTGGAGAGGGGGATAGTCAGGGGAATGTACGAAAACATAATTGACGCGATTCTGGAGACACGTAGGATTACTCCGTCGTAGACGAGGCATTCCGCCGCCTTCCCGGAGGGGCTGTCTCGTGCCTCTCACCTTAAGGTAAAAAGGGCCCCGGGGGCAGCCCCCGGGGCCTGGGAAGGGTTTGGCGGTCGCTACCTATCCTTTCGGCCGTTGGAGGAACGAGAGAGGGGATGGTCGCGGAGGCGGTCGGCGAAGGCTACGAATGAACGATGGACTCGTTCCCGGGCCGGCTCGCGAGGTAAACTCACCGACTGAACGAAGATCGACACCGGTCGGAGGGCCGGCGGACTTCCGAAGGAACATCTATCACCATGCCCTCTTCTCGCCTCCTCGGAAAGATGGCAGGAATCATCCGGATCGTCTTCGGGGTTCTATTCCTCCTCGCGGGCATCTTCTTCCTGCTGACGATCTTCGGCTTTCTCCTCGGTCTGATCCTGCTGATCCTCGGTATCATCTTGGTTGCATCCGGGGCCTCGGCGAGGGGCGACAACGAGAGGATCACGCGTCAGCAAGAGCAGACGAACCTCCTCCTCCAGCAGCAGATCGCGCTATCGGCCGCGCAAGCGAATCGGGCGGCTTACCCCCCCCAGTATGCTCCTATTCCAGCCCCGCCGCCTGCCCCATCGGCGGGGGAGCGGTTTTGCCCCGTATGCGGTCAGGGAAACCTCCGAGCGTCCGCCTTCTGCGCAAAGTGCGGGAAGCCGCTCCCTCCGCCCCCCTAGATTCGGGGAAGTGGACAAAGCCCCAATTCACCTCAGGGACAAATCTTTCGACCTCAAATTTAGGGTGCCCGCCAGCACGGGCGTTTTCCCCATCGAACGGGAGCCCGGCGGTGGCCGAATTGGATCTACCCGAGACGTACAGCGCGTTGGAGTGAAGTGCGCATTCCGCCCTATTTGGCCGTGAGAGGACGAAGGGCACGCTCTAACGGATCCAGTTCCTTCTCGACGAACTCCCAGAGCGCGTCGGGGTCGATTCGGAAGTACGCGTGGACAATCTCATTTCGAAGACCGATGAGTCGGGACCACGGGACTTCCGGGTGGGTCTTCCGCAGGGGCCGGGAGAGACGATTGGCGGCTTCGCCGAGCTTGAGCAGTTCGTAGGCAACCGCCTCTTGGCTCTTTTGATCGGCGAGAAACCCAGCTCGTCCGCCCAAAGAGAAGCCTCGGATCCGCTCCAGGGCCTCGAGCATGTCGGCCAGTCGGAGAGTATCTTCCCTCAAAGAGCGACCGCCTCGGCAAGGACGGTCGGCCGGATCAGCCAGTGGAGAGACTCCTCGGTGGTCACGTCCACCGATCGACCAAGCAGTCGGGCCGCCCTTTCCTTGAACTCCAATCGGCGCAGGAGACCGACAGGGCGACGGAAACTCACGAGGAGGTCCAAGTCGCTTTTTCGGCGTGCCTCCCCACGGGCCACGGATCCGAAGATTCGCACATCTGTGGCCCCGAATTCAGAGGAGAGGATGAGCAGCGCCTTTCGGTGAATTCCAATCACCCCCGCGATACCCTTTGCCCCGGGCCTGTGAACGGACGAGGGTCGCGCAATCTCCGCGAGATTCCAGCGGCCCGACTTGCAGCGAGGGCAGAGCCGCACGGGAGACTTGCGAAGTCGCCACACGTACCCGCAACGATAGCATCCGAGTAACCCCCCTCCGAGCTCAGGCATGTGGACGGAGGATGGGATTGGCTGACTTTAAGGCTTACTTTGTAAGTAAGCCAGACCGTGAAGGGTGGAGTTCCGCAGAGTCCACGAATCGACCCCGATGGAATCATAAGAGTTCGTATCCCAGCACGGGCGGTTCGGCCAAGGGACGAATCGAGCGTTGGGCCTCGATGGCGCGACGAGGATGAAGTCGGGTCCCCGAGGGACGTCGTGCCTTTACGCCCTCTTCGGGGTCGGGTGGTCGAAAAGGCGCGAGGTGATCTTTCTCAGGATGGAAGGAATCGGGCACGTCGCATCCAACCCGATGCCATACTCGAACCTCGTCGACTTCGCGTAGACCTCCTTCGCCGCCTCGATTCCGTGCGGCTTGGGTCGCCGCGCGTCCCGCTCTATGCAGACCCGCAACGGCGCCTTCAACGTGAACACGAAATGGGGATACCTGAATCGACCCACGAGGTCCTCGATCTGAGACTTCCAGTAGAAGTTCCCATCGAACACCACCGGAGTGCGCTTGGCCAGCATGGGCTCGGCGCGAGCGGCCGCAATTTCGTTCGCCCGTAGGAATTCAGAGAGATGCCCCGCTTCCCACAAGCCGTCCTCGTCCAGGATCCGATCGATGGAGATGTATTCCGCAGCGATCCGGGCGCTCAACCTCTTGGAGACGGTGGTCTTCCCCACTCCGAGGGGCCCTCGGATCACTACGCAGTAGCTCATCGGGCGATCGGGAGTCCGACCCTGCCTACTCAGGTTTGCCGGGGGCGGACGCGAGGCCCTCCCTCCAAAAGTTGAGAGAATCCTCCAGAGTTTGGGCGAGCGTGAAGGAGGGGGCGTACCCTAGGGCTCGGAGCCGAGAGATGTCCGCTCGGTTGTCGCGCTCGTCCGTGGGTCGGAGCAGGGTTGGCTCCGGAGTGATCTCGATCGGGACGCGGGCCAGCTTCTGCAGCTGCTCGGCGATCGCTCGGACGGGGTAGCTCCGTCCCGCCCCGACGTTGATCGGCACCATTGGGTCGCCGGCCTCGAAGATCCGCCACATGGCCCGGAGAACGTCCCGGACATCGGAGACGTCGCGGAGCGGGTCGAGATTGCCGACCTTCAGCTTCCCCGGACGTCCGGTGCGTTCAATGGCGGCGATCTGTTGCGCGAAGTCATTGATCACGTCACCGGTCTTGCCCGGGCCGCTGGTACCGAACAGGCGCGCGCGGAGGATGCGGAGGCCGAAATTGAGGGAGTACTGGAGCGAGAGCATGTCTTGGCACGCCTTCGAGACCCCGTACGGGTTCGTGGGGTTGAGGGGGAACTCCTCCCGGATCGGCAACTCGTCCGGCGAACCGTACCCCGCCCCGGAGGAGGCGAGCAGGGTCCCGCGGATCGGAGGATGCTTTCGGAGGGCTTCGTAGAGGTAGATGGTACCCAACACGTTGATGCGAAACGTCTCCGCCGGGTCGGCCCAGGCCACCTTGGCGTAGCATTGCGCGGCGAGGTGGAAGACCCCTTCGGGCCGGACCGCGTCGACCAGATGAGCCACGCGGTCGGCGTCCCGCATGTCGAGGCGCTCCCAGGTCACTCCGGATCGGGGCAGGTCACGCGCCTGGAGCTCGTCCGGCGCGAGATAGGTCCCGATCACCTCGTGGCCGTCCGTCACCGCCTGTCGCACCAAGTGACGGCCGATGAACCCGGATGCGCCGGTGACTAGCAGTCGCAACGCCTTCGCCTCCCCTCGCTCCGGTCCCACGACGGACCGTTACCCATTAGCCTGTCGAAGTCGAGCCATGACCTAAGGATTCCTGCTCACCGTCCTCCCGAAACGTCGCGCAAGAATGGTCTCGATCAGGAAGATCCGAATGAACGCGAACGTGTGGGTCACCTTGCTGGAGCCTCGAGTGCGGAGGCCGAAGCGGAAGCCGACCTCGGCGAACCGGCGGCCCCGATTCATGACGAGGACGAAGAGGAGAAGCTTGTATCCGCGGTAACGGGGGTCCAGCGGGAGGAAGATCTCCCGGCGGAATCCGAAGAACCCCGAGACCGGATCCGAGACGGGTCGCGCTTGGGGAAGGAGGAACTTCGCGATCGTCTCTGCGCCCCGCGACACCACCGCGCGAGACCCCGAGCGTGGCCCGGGAGAACCCCCGGGAGCGTACCGGCTTGCGATGACCAGGCTGGCGCCGGCGTCGAGCTCGCGGACGATCTGGGGGATCTGTTCGGGAGGGTGCTGGAGGTCCGCGTCCATCACGACGACAAACTTGCCCCGAGCGGCCTCGATCCCCTGACACTGGGCTCGGAGCGTGGTCTGCTTCCCTTCATGGAAGATCGGCCGAACCCGAGGCTCGCGATGACTAACCTCGGTGACCAACTCCCGCGTTCCGTCGGTGCTCCCGTCGTCCACGATCAGGACTTCGAACGAGGGAAGGGCCTGTTGCAGGATCCCCGAGAGGAGTTCGCGGAGGTTGTCTCGCTCGTTCAACGTGGCGAGCACGATGGATACGATGGGTCGGGCCCCGGTCGGATCGTGGTCGGTCTCGGTGGGTGCAGACGGGGACTTGTCCCCCGGAGCGAGGAGAGGAGACGACGGCGACGGCCGTGTACTGGTCATCGGCTGAAACCCCCTAACCGGGAACACCCTCGGAACCCGGGGGCGAGGTCATGGCACCGGAAGTACCTTTCCGCCCGACCGGGATCGGGTCGGCCGATCGCCAGAGATCGACCAAGAGCCCGAGCAGCAACACGGTCAGCACGATGTCGAGCAGCTCGCTCGGCCAGACGACTCCCTGGGTCCAGGCCGCGAAGCTGAGGGCGTAATCGTAGTCGATCGATCCCACGATGGCGATCCCCCAGAGCCACCATCTGGGTCGGGCCCCGACCAGAGCGACCGGGAGGAGCCAGACGAGGATGTTGAACGAGAGGTACTGGGTCAGCAGCGCGACCCCGGTGATCGTGATCGCCGCTGCGCGGAGGGGAGAGCGTACGGTGAAGAACACAACCCCGACCAAGACCAAGGTCAGCACGGCCTGTCCGATCGCAAGGGCGTCTCCCGAGGGAAGCCAGTTCTGCAGCAGGAACACTCCCCAGAGGTTGAGCGAGAAGGATCGTCGGCCGACCTGGTCGAGGAACACCGGGCCGAAGAACTCCGACCCCCAGGCCACGTAGGCGATCACCGTGCCCGCCGCGAAGACGGCGATCAGTGCGCCGGCCGCCGCGAATCTCCGTCGGAACGAGCCGGACATGCCGAGAATGGGGAACAGGATCGGGAAGCGTTGGGTCGCGAGGAATCCGGCGAGGCCCGTGGCCCGCGCCTCGCCTCGGGTCGCGAGGAAAAGGGTAAGGAGCACGGCGACCGGCACCAGGGCGTTACTGGCTCCGTCGATCTGGGTAGCGACCAAGGGCATGTAGAGGGGACTCGCCGCGACGAAGAGGGTGAGGTACCGCCGGTCGGGTCCCGCGACCCACCATGTGAGGGGGATGACCGCCACCGAGATCGCGCCCCAGACGAGAGCGATACCGGCTACCCCGCCGAGACTCCCGAGTCCGTTGACCACGACGGCGGCGAGACCATCCGGTTCCAGGATCGTCGTTCCGCAGTCGGGGACATTGAAGGGGTCGCTTCCCCGCCACAGGGCCTGCCCCTGCGCCAAGAATCCGATGATGTCGCTCGGAGATCCCGAGCTCGAACACGCGTAGAGACCGACTACGATATCGAATCCCATAACCGCGCCAAGGACGACCGCCACGACGGCCGCGACGTGCCACCAACCGAACTTGGTGAGGTCGATTCGACTCGTTCCCCGGCCAAGCGCCCGCAGGAGCACCGCGCGCAACCCAGCTCCCCGTTCGGTCCTCCCGATCAGGAGGAGCAGGCTAAGGAGAGCAAGGACGCCGGCGAAGAGAGCTGTCAGGAGGGTGTAGATGATCATGGACACCCCTCGGTGTTGGGCTCGGTCAAGGAACGCGCAAGAGAATACGAGCGGGGCGCGCTGCCTCCGCGCGGCAACCGCTCGGCCGACCGAGCGATTCCGCCCAGGTCGATCCGACCGACACGGACTCTCGTCAAAGCGAATGAACGCCCGAGGTCGCCGACGTCAACGTTCGCCGCGTCCGGAGAGCCCCTGGGGCCGTTCGGGTGACAGTCATCGGCCAGGGCCTCAGGGATCATCCGGACCCACTCACTCAATCGAGGTTCATGAAGGGAGCGCGGGAGGGAATGACCGCGCGGATGCAGGGCCCGACCGGTGCCATCGATCGCGGGCATCCAAACGAGCGCGTTTTCCGGCGGGCCGCTCCGGTGCTGGGACGAGCAAGACCGGCGAGGCTCCCCAAAGTCGGTCGTTTGGGACGGGTCCCCCCCGTCTGGGGGACCGAGCCCGCCGTTTCCCCCATCTCGCTGCGGCGGATTCTTCCTTGGGGCCGCAGAACTCGCCCCTGACGGGGGATTCTCGGGCGGTCGGTGGACGGTGTCGCAGGGGGTCCGAAGAAGCCTTAACTTTGCCGTTCCCGAGGGACGGAAATGCGCCCCACCGACCCTTCGCCGTTGGGATCCTCGACCGCGGTGGGACACCCAATGCCGATTCCCAAGACCGCCGAAACGTTCGACCGGCACTACGCCAACCGCGTGATGCTGTTGCTGGCCGGCGTCGTCCTGGTCGTCCTGTACATCGAAGGGATGCTCACTCCGTCCCTCCCCACCATCCAAGCGGATTTCGGCGTTGACGCCGCTCAGGTCACCCTGATCATCTCGGCCTACGCCGCGGCCGGCGTCGCGCTCAGCCCGGTCATCGGGAAGCTCGGGGACATCCACGGCAAGCGGAAGGTCATGGTCGCGGTGATGTTCACCTACGCCGCGGCGGTCACCGTCACCGGCTTTTCACCGAACTTCACGTTCATGGTGGTGGCTCGAACGATCCAGGGCATCGGCCTGACCATCATGCCCCTCGGGATGTCGCTCATGCGGGAGGAGTTCCCGAAAGAAATGGTCCCCCGCGCCCAGGGGATCCTGAGCTGATGTTCGGCATCGGGTTCGCGATCAGCCTTCCGCTCGGGTCGTGGGTCTCGCAGGATTACGGGTGGCGGTGGACCTACCACTCGGCGATCCCCTTCGTGGTGATCATGGCGGTCCTGCTCTTCCTCTTAGTCAAGGAGTCGCCGTACCGCCGGCCGGAAACACGGATCGACTACCTCGGGGCGCTCTTCCTCGGCCTCGGCCTCGCGGGCATCGTCGCGGCGCTCTCCCAAGGCGAAACGTGGGGATGGACCTCACCCCTGACCCTTGGCTTCGCCGTCGGGGGAGCGCTCATGTTCATCCCGTTCGCGGTCGTCGAGAGGGGGTTGACCGTGGCCAAGCGCGAGCCCATCGTGGATATGCGGCTCCTCATGGAGCGGAACGTGACCGTCACCAACGTCGTGCTCACGGTCGCTGGCCTCGGCATGTACCTCGCGCTGTTCAGCCTGATCTACCAATTCGAATTCCCGCTGGCTTCGGGGGCGTACAACGCCTCGTGCATCTCGGGGCTGAATTGCAATTTCAACATCCTCACTGCCGGGATCGACATACTTCCCCTCGCGCTGGGGATGACCGCGGTCGCCCTGGTCACCAGTGTCGTGGTCTCCCGCGTGGGGGTCAAGCCCCTCGCGATCACCGGTGGTTTCGTCATCGCGCTCGGCTTCCTTCTGGAAGCCTACGCCACGAGCTTGAGCACGGCCCTGGTCATTGAGGTGGTCATCGGGGCCGGTATGGGCCTGCTCAACGCGTCGATCATCAACCTTCTCATCCTCACGGTCGACCCGAAGGACATGGGTCAGGCCACGGCCATGAACAATGTGTTCCGGAACGTGGGGGGAAGCCTCGGAGCCCCGCTGGCCGGCTCGCTGCTCGCCACGTACATCCTGACGGGCGGGCTGGCCAAGGGTTTCCCGAGCCACCTGGCGTTCCAGTACGCTTTCTGGATCGCGGCGGCGATCACGGTGGTCGGCACCATTACCGTCTTTTTCGCCCAGGAAGTTCTCGGACCCCGCCGACACGAGAAGTTCGCGCACCTACCGACGCTCAAGATCGGGGCAGGACGATGGGGGCGAGCACCGGGTCCGGCCCCACCCACCGACGCCCGATCGGGCGAAGCTCCCTCGGTCTCGTCGCGGTAGCCTTCCGGCCGCTCCTCCCGAACGAACGGACGTAGTCGGGCCATGGTCCGATCGACACGTCGGGCGCCCGAGTGACCACGTCGCCGCGCACGGGTTCAACTCCCGCCCGGGCGGAAGGCGCAACGTGGGGGGCGACCTCCCCGAGAGGCTGTTCGGTTCAGATTTATATACGGGCAGCCTACGACAGAGTGGCACCTCCGATGCGTCGGGCCTACCGGCCGGAGCCTGCCGGAACATCGGATGTCCTCACGGTCCTCACGACGGCGGTCGTCCCGAACGACCCGCCCATCCCGTCCATCTTCGACAGCCGCGCGGCTGCGACAGCTCCGAAAGAAGTCCGACCCGGCGACTTCGGATCGACTCTTCATCGCGGCCTTTCGCGTTCGGATCCCGGCGCGACTGTGGACGGCGTCGTTCTCCTCTGACCACCCGGAGTTGCGGATCGAGGTCCTGAACCGGACCGAGATCGCGGCCGGCCGATCCGTATCGGACTACTGGATCAGCGGCTCCCCGCCGGGAGTGTGGGCGCGGGAGATCGCCAGCCACTCGGATGTGACCAAGGTCGACAGCCTCGCCGAGGTGGGGGAGGGCTCTATCTACCGGATCACGTACCAGAACCCGCCCATCGTCGGGCTCTACCAGCGTCTGGGCCTACCGATCCAGTTCCCGATCCGGATGCAGGCGGGCTCGATCACGTGGGAGATCGTCGCGCGGTATTCCGACTTCCAGAAGGTCATGACCCATGCCCGAGCCGTGGACCCCAACGTGGCGATCGTGTCGATCCGACGCCGGCCTCTGCGTACCCATCTCCCCCTGCTCACCGAGGCGCAGCACGAGCTCCTCAACCAGGCCATGGCGGCCGGATACTTCGCGGTCCCTCGCGGCATCACGCTCACCGCCCTCGCCCGAAAATTGAATCGGAGCAAGTCCGGGATCTCCGAATCGATCGCCCTGATCGAGAAGAAGCTCTTCGAGACCGCCCTTCGACCGGAGACGGCCGCCGGCTAGGGGAGCGTCGCCCACCGGCCGGGCTCCGGAACGGCACGGCCCGTGGCCGGTCGAAGGGGTACGCGAGCTCCCGGGGCGGCCCGCCACGGCCTCGGTAGGGACCGAACCCGTTCGGTTCCCCGAATGAGTTCGGTGCGGCGTCATCCCCCTCACCACGTTTCTCGGGATCGGAGTAGCCCCTGCATCGACCATGACCGACGTGAGTATCGTACCTCCCACCGCCGACGGTGGAACCACCATCCTGGTCTTTGGAACCGGGGAAAGCGCGATGTCGATCCTCGCCGCTGCCCTCGCCCGGCAGGCACAGTCCCATTTTGGTTGGGCCCATTGCTCCGCCTCCACCCAGGGCATGGAAGCGACGGCCCTCCGCCTCCTCGAAGAGAGCTCGGAGGACCACGGCCCGGCGGAGGTCGATCCCCAGGACCTTGCCACGCCTCCGCCCTACGGAGCGCATCTCTCACGTCTCGTGGTCACGGAGACGATCCCTCCCGCCGATCGCTCCCGCCTGGCCGATTACCTTCGTCTGCCGTTCCTGCTCCAACGATTCCTCTCCCGCGCCCGTGCCCCTGACGGCCGGACCATGCTGGTCTTGACCAATGCGGACGCGCTCCCCTCGAGCGTCACCGAGGACGGGCTCGCCCGCGCCGAGATGCACGAGGTCCTACGCCGGGAACACGCCTCCCTTATCGTCACGTATCGTGGCATTCCGCCCAGCGCGCTGAGCCGGGCCTTCGAGCGCGTCTACCGGATCGAGAGTCGGCCTGGATCTCGGTGGGAGGAAGCCGTGGTTACCAGCGAGCGCGGCACCGAACCCGGGGAGATGCCATCCCCAGCCACCTTGAGCGAACTGCTCCCGTGGCTGGGCCTCGCCGACATCCCCTTCGGTGGCCCGGGTCCGGGCCACGGGCACTACCTTCCGTAGACCCGCTGGGAACGTCACTCCCCGCCCGGGTCGGCGGCAACGGCCTTCGAAGGCCCTGAGTCCAGCCCCTGAAGCGGGGCACGCGAACTAATGAGGGCTCGAAGCCCGTCTATTCCTGATTCAACATGGCGCGCACCTGCCCCGATTGTGGAACTTCGGTGGAGTACTCCACCCGAACGGCCTACGTCTTGAACGGAACCTGTGGACAGTGTGGCCTGGTGCTGACGGTCGTCCAGGACGCTCCCGGGACGCCGTCGGGTGCGCCCCCCGCGGGATCGGTCTCCCCACCGGCCCGTTCCGGCGCCGACACCGCCCCCCGCGGTAGCGAACCTCCGTGCCCGGCCTGCGGTGCGGCCCTCTCGTTCCGTAGCGGCTCGGCCGGTGGCATCGAGGCGACCTGTACCGGCTGCGGCGCTGCGGCCACGTACGTCCCCGCCGGCTCGGCACCTCGGGGAGAGTTCCTGGCCCGGCGACCGCGCCCGGAACGTTCCTCCGATTCCGGGCCGGGCTTCGGCCCCTCACGGGCCCGACCCTGCCGCGAATGCGGAGGTCCCCTTCGGTTCTCGACCAACCCGGACGGCACGGTCGCCGCGGAATGCGGGCAGTGCGGCAACCGGTTCGTACTCCCTCCCCGACGTGACTCCGACGAGGGGGGACGCGGGGGCGGGGGCCGACGATTCGACCGGGGTTCTCGACCTCCCTTCCGCGGCAGCGGCGGGCCCCGAACCTATGGGCGAGCTCCGAGCGGCCGATTCCGGCCGCGCGAAGACCGGAACGGCGACCAGGACGAAGACCGTCCTCGTCGGCGCCCTCGGCGTGAGTAGAGCGGCCGATCGCTTCCCTTCGCGTCCCGCCGTCCGGGCGTGGGACGACGTGAGAGAAATAGCCGCCTCGGCTGGGAGGACCGGTTCCCGATGATCGGGGAAGTTCCCAAGGCGTTCGATACGATCGCCCCCGCCTACGATTCGACTCGGGACCCGCTCGATGCCACGACCATCGAGGGAGTCGCGCAGCTCCTGCGCACGGAGGGGATCCATGCGATCCTCGAGATCGGGGTGGGAACCGGGCGGGTCGCCCGTCCCCTCAGCGGCTTGGGGTTCCAAATGACCGGGGTCGACGCCTCGAGGGGTATGCTCGCCCTCGCCCGGGCCAAGGGTCTTCCGCGACTCGTCCGCGGCAGCGCCTACCACCTACCGTTCTCGGACCGTGCGTTCGACGCCGCCCTGATGGTGCACGTCCTCCACCTGCTCGAGGAACCCCGGACGGCCCTCCGCGAAGCGACGCGGGCCGCCCGGTGGGGCGCGTGGGCGCTCGTGCACCCGCCGGGCGGCAAGGAACCCCACGCGCCGAGCGAGAACGAACCGCGCCGCATCGTCTTCCGCCTCCTCGCCCAGCAAGGATACCCGGTGCCGGCGCGCGGCAGCGGCCCTCCCGAGAAGGAGCGGAGCATCCTCCGTCAGTTCCCCCCGGACTCCCTCGCGGTGGTCAGCGACCGGATGGTGACGGAGCCGCTCGCAAAACGACTCGACATGATCGCTCAGGGGGCGAGCCGTCACACGATGAACGTACCGAAGGACGTGCTCCGCGATGCGGTCGAGGTGGCCCGTTCCGAGGTCGGGGACCGGACCTTCACCTACCGGCGGGTCGAGGCGCTCGCGCGGTGGTCCGCAGCCACGGTCGCGGCCTTCCCGGCCGCCCCGACCCCGCCCTAGCGCGCGAAGCGGTGCTCCATCACGTAGGGGAGCACGCCGCCGGCCCGGTAGTAGTCGACCTCGGTCGCGTTGTGGAGACGGACGTCGACGAAGAAGGAGCGAACCGTTCCCGACCCGTCGGCCACGCGAACCTCCACCCTCGCTCCGGGGCCGAGCTCGGTCCCCGTGGGAAGGACGACGTCGTACGACTCGCGGCCTGTCAGGCCGAGGGAGGCGAAGTTCTCGCCTTTCGAGTACGAGAGCGGAAGCACGCCCATCTCGATCAGGTTCGTCCGGTGGATCCGCTCGAAGCTTTCGGCGATGACCGCCCCCACGCCAAGGAGGCGGGGCCCCTTGGCCGCCCAGTCCCTCGAGCTGCCCTGTCCGTAGCTCTTGCCCGCGAACACGAGGAGCGGAACCCGCTCCGCCGCGTACTGCTGGGCCGCGTCGTACACCGTCATCGGGGTCCCGTCCGGGAGATGGATCGTGAACCCACCCTCCTTCGGCTGGACCAGACCGTTCTTGAGGCGCACGTTCGCGAACGTCCCGCGCACGAGGACCTCATGGTGGCCACGACGGGCGCCGTAGGTGTTGAACTCCGAGGCCGGCACGCCGCGAGAGGCCAGGTACTGGCCGGCCGGGGTCCCCTCGGGGATCTCCCCGGCGGGAGAGATGTGGTCGGTCGTCACGCGATCCCCGAGCACGAGGAGCGCCCGGGTATGGCGGGCGAGGTACCCTTCCTTCGGGAGCCACGGCGGCGGGAGGTGGAGATAGGGAGCCTCGGCCAGGTAGGTCGAGTCCTTCGACCAGGCGTAACTCGGTCCCGTCGGCGGGTTGAGCGTCTCCCAGTGGACGTCGCCGACCTCGATGGCGGCGTACTTTTCCAGGAACATCGACGGCTCCAAACTGGACTCCACGACCGTGCGGACCTCCTCGGGGTTCGGCCAGAGGTCCTTGAGGAGGACCGGCGACCCGTCGGGCCGCTTCCCCAAGGGCTCCGTCGTGAGGTTCAGGTCCATGCGGCCCGCGAGGGCGTACGCCACGACCAGCATCGGGGAGGCGAGGTAGTTCGCCCGTACCTCGTTCTGGATGCGCGCCTCGAAGTTCCGGTTACCGCTCAGGACGGCCGCGACGTAGAGGTCGCGGGCCCGGATCTGCTCCGACACCGGGCCCGGTAGCGGGCCGGAGTTCCCGATGCACGTCGTGCATCCGTACCCGACGAGCGCGAATCCCAGGTCGGCGAGGGGTTTCAGGAGACCGGCCCTATCGAGGTACGCCGTGACGACCTTCGAGCCGGGGGCGAGGGAGGTCTTCACGTGGGGTGGAACGGTGAGCCCGGCCGCGAGCGCGTTCCGGGCGATGAGGCCGGCGCCGACCATCACGGAGGGGTTGGAGGTGTTGGTGCAGCTCGTGATCGCCGCGATCACGACCGATCCATCGCGGATCGGCAGGTTCGGAGCGGGGGGGGACGCGCCGGCGGGCGCAGGACGACCCTTTCGGTACGTGCCTAGGCCCGCGGCGAACGAGGCCGGGGCGACGGAGAGCGCGACGCTCTCCTCGGGGTTGCGCGGGCCAGAGATGGTGGGGACGACCGTTCCGAGGTCGAGCCGTACCACCCGATCGTAGTCGATCGAGCCCGGCGTCGGCGACCCCCACAACCCGGTGGCGCGCGCGTAGGCTTCCACCCGGCTGACGAGGGCGGGGTCCCGGCCCGTGCCCCGGAGGTAGGCGATCGTGGCCTCGTCGATCGGAAAGTAGGCGGCCGTCGCACCGTACTCGGGACACATGTTCGAGATCGTGGCTCGGTCTGGCACCGACAGGTGCGCCACCCCGGGCCCGAAGTACTCGACGAACTGGTCGACGACCCCGGTCTCCCTAAGGAGGCGGGTCACCGTCAGGACGAGGTCGGTGGCCGTCGCGCCGGCGGGGAGGTACCCGGCGAGCTCCACCCCGACTACGATCGGGCGGGGAAGGGTGTACGGCTCCCCCAACATCACGGCCTCGGCCTCGATCCCGCCGACGCCCCAGCCGAGCACCGAAACCCCGTTCACCATCGTGGTGTGGGAGTCGGTGCCGAGCAGCGTGTCCGGATAGGCTACGGCGTCTCCGTCCGGCCCACGCCGTACCACGACTTCGGAGAGATGCTCCAAGTTGACCTGGTGGCAGATCCCGTTGCCGGGGGGAACGATGTGATAGTTCGTGTAGGCGGTCTTCGCCCACTGGAGGAACCGGTACCGTTCGTGGTTTCGGTCGTACTCGCGGTCCAGGTTGATGAGATACGAACGCGGCGAGCCGAAACTGTCGACCTGGACCGAATGGTCGACGATCAGGTCGACCCGGACGGCCGGGTTCACCCGTTCGGGAGGAAGGCCCCGGGCGACGGCGGCGCTCCGCAGGGTCGCGAGGTCGACGAGCACCGGCACACCCGTGAAGTCCTGAAGGAGGACCCGTTCGGGATAGTAGAGGAACTCGACCCGGTCGTCCACCGGCTCTCCGTTGGCGAGGGCGATGATGGAGCGGAGGTCGCCCCGCTTCGGGTCGAAGTGGCGGACCACGTTCTCCAGGATGACCCGCACGGTCCGAGGGCGACGGGCCCATCGGGCCGCGTCCACCCCAGGAATTCGTTCCACACGATAGACCCAGGCCGAGGAGGATCCCAGCGGTACGGACTCGGTCACTCGAAGGGGGTCGGAGAGGCTCATGGGGGTCCGACAGCGAGAGGCCTCTTGGGCATTTTGGGTGGGCACCTACCGGGTCAAGGTCCGGAACCGTTCCCATCGGAGGGCCACCGCGGCCCCGATCGGGGGTCGAGCATAGGGTTCCAGCGCGCGGAGCTCGACCCGCTCTCCCGTCGGGCCTCGCAGGACGACCACGGCCTCCCGCCCGATGCTCCCCGATGCGACCACCGTGAAGTTCGGGAAAGCGGACGGGTTCGGGTCGACCTCCAGGTCCGCCGGAGCAACGGCGACCGTTCCCTGACGGCCGGCCAGCACGTTGTACCCCAAGAACCCGGCCGCCCGCGGTCCGGGAGGATGGTCGTACACTTCGGCCGGAGTTCCCCACAGCTCGAGTCGACCGTCGAACAGGAGACCCACGTGGTCGCCCAAGAAGAACCCCTCCTCCCGGTCGTGGGTCACGTGGACCGCCGTCGTTCCGAGACGTTGGAGCACCCGGCGAAACTCGGCCCGAAGTTCCGCCTTCACCTCGACGTCGATCGAGGCAAAGGGTTCGTCCAGCAGGATCACCCTCGGGCGCGCGGCGAGGGTCCGGGCGAGGGCGACCTTCTGACGTTCCCCGCCCGACAGCGACGCCGGGCGTCGGTCCTCGAGTCCTCCCAGACCGAGCAAGGCGACGAGCCGGTCCACGTCCGCGTCGACCTCCTCCCGCGGGCGTCGTCGGAGCAACGGGGCGTAGGCGATGTTCTCGAAGACGGTACGGTGGGGGAACAGCGCCGGGTCCTGGAACATCAGGGCGATGCCCCTCCGGTGAGGAGGGATTCCCGAGAGGTCCCGACCGTCCAGCCGGACGCGGCCCCCCGACAAGGGTTCCAGCCCCGCGAGGCACCGAAGGAGGGTCGTCTTCCCGCTTCCGTTCGGTCCGAGCAGGACCGCGAGCTCGCCCCTCGCGACCGAGAACGACACGCCCTCGAGCACGGGCCGCCCTTCCCACGCCGCCGATAGGCCGTCGACCTCGAGGAGGGGGTCAGAGTTCGACACGTCGACCTCCGGCGGAGAGGACGAGGAAGATCGCGAGGCTCAGCACGAGAAGGAGACCCGCCGCGGCGTCGGCGATGGGAAGCTGTCGGGTGTTGGCCAAACCGTAGAGCGCGACCGGAAGGGTCGTGAAACGTGGGGTGACGAGGAAGAACGTCGCGGTGAACTCGCCCAAGCCGAGGGCGAACGCCAACAACCCCGCCGTGATCAGCCCGTCCCGGACCCTTGGGAGGTCGGCGTCGAGGAAGGCACCGAACCGGGTCGCGCCCAAGCTCTGGGCCGCCTCCCGGACTCCCGCGGAGAGCCCCGAGAGAGGGATGGAGAGGGTCTGGAGCGCGAACGGGAGCGCGAGAACGGCCTGGCTGACGATCACGAGTGCCCAGACGGTGCCCTCCCCTCCGAGGAGGGGGCGCCAGAACGTCGCGAGCGAGAACGCGAGCACGATGGGCGAGACGAGCAGCGGCACGAAGAGGAGGACCCCGAGGCCGGCTCCTCGGCCCGCGCGCCGGCCGATCGCGTACGCGGCCGGGATCACGAGGAGCAGCGCGATCCCCGCCGCTGCCCCCGCGAAGAGAAGTGTGTTCGTGAGCGCGCCCGGGATCCCGATCCCGATGCGCGTCGAGGTCGCGGAGGAGAAGAGCGCGCTCCACGCGGCGCCGGGGCCTCCGCCGCCGTAGGGCTGAACTGTCCGGTAGAGGACCGCGGCCAGAACGGTCGCCACCGCTCCGAGGACCGCGACGGTCTCCACCGCAAGGAACCCCACCGCCAGGCTGTTCCGTGGGATGGGTCGTGGCTCCGGGGGCCGTCGCCCGGCCGCCGGCCGCAGTCCACGAACGAGGAGGAGGTACAGCAGGGTGGGCGCGAGGAACAAGCCGACCATCGCCAACGCGAGAACGCCGGCCCCGCCAGGGTCTAAGAACACTTGGTCGAGCGACCAGATCCTCGCCTCGACCGTGTAGCATCGTTCCCCGCACAAGAGGAGGGGAGGGGCGAACGAGAGCGCGGAGAAGAGGAAGGTCAGGAGACCCCCCGCCGCCGCGCCGACCCACGTCGGTCGGCCCCAGGCGTCGCGGTACGCACGGGTCGGGCTTCCTCCCAGGGTCGCCACCGTCTCCTCGAGGTCCCGCGAGCCGACCTCACATCCGGTCGCCGTCAGCAGTACGACCAAGGGGACGTTGAACACCAAGTTGGCGACCACGATACCCGGAATGCCGGACCCGAAGAACGAGGCGCCGGGGAGCGAGCTCGAGATCAGGCCGCCGCCCCCGAACAGGTCCTCGACCCCCAACACGACGACCAGGCTCGGCAAAAGGAACGGCACCAGGAGGACCGAGCGGACGAGCGACCGGCCCGGCCACGAGTACCGGCCCACGAACAAACCCGCCGGATACCCGAGCGCCACCGCCAATCCCGCGGAGAGGCCTCCCTGGAACAGGGAGTTCGAGATCGCCTGGCGGTCGAGCGGGTCGGAGAGCACGGTCGCGACCCCGCTTCCGCCGCCCACGCTCGCCACCGAACCGGCGAATAGGAGGACCACCGGTAGCAGGGCGAACGCGAGGACGAACACGACGATCGGGGCGAGGGGGGCCCAGCCCTCGCGGGACCGCGTCATCCGGCCCCGGTGGCGAGGGCAAGCCAGGCGTCGATCCATCCGGGCAGGTCGGCGGCCACGGTCGCGGGTGTGGTTTCGTTGTTGAGCGCGACGATCGAGTTCGGGTTCGGCGCCGCGGCGAAGACGCCTGGGAGGGTGACCGTCCCGTTCGCCGGATACTCCCACTCGTTCTCGGGGACGAGGTCCTGTACCGCCCCTCCGAGGAGCCAGTTCTCGAACTCTTGGTCGAGCGCGAGGTGGTGGGTCCCGGCGACTATCCCCACGCCGTAGATCGTCCGCCATCCGTACTCGGTCCCGTTCCACCAGGCGGCGGTGGAGTTGTACTGACCCGCCGCGCCGTTCGCCGCCGCGTACGCCGGATCGGTCGTGTAGCTCACGACGAGCCCGGGGTTATGGGTCGGGCTCGTGAACTCCCCGAACGCGGTCCCCCAGTCGGGCGCCGGCGGAGGGATCTCGGGCAGGATGGAACGCCAGAATCCCTGCCAGTCCTGGTGGACGACGTGGAGGTAGTACTCGATCTGCCAAACGAGGAACTCCTCGCCGGTGATGTCCTGCGACGGATCCTCGATCTGGAGCTGACGGGCCCACGACGCGTTCGTGACTAAATCCGGTAAGGTGAGGTGAGCGATCGCCCCATGCGTCTCGTTCGCGAAGGAGGCATTGTAGTCGATCCCGAGATACCCCCACTCGTACGGGACGACCGCGTCGTCGGGGGAGAGCTCCTGGACCAAGGCAGGGGAGACGTTGCCGAGCGCGGGCGGGGCGTATGGGATCAACAGGTGGTCCGCATCCGCCTGGGGACCGGTGATCTCGTCCAGCCCGATCACGAGGTCGGCCCCGGGGGCGTCCTGCTGGGCGAGCAGCGTGCTCGCGAGCGTTCCCGCGGGGCACTCGACGTCGATCTGGACGTGGTGGGCGCTCTCGAACGACCCGAACACCGTGGACCAGGCCGGCGACCCGCAGTCCGCGCCTCCGAACAGGCTCGGATAGGTGTAGATCACGAGCGTGGCCGGTTCGCCCGAGACGAGAGTGTAGACCCCGAGCCCGGCCACGATCACCACGACCACCAGCAGCACGGCGAAGAGCACCCGGCGCGCTCGGCCGGGTCCCCGCAGGCGCCGAACGGCGGACGGAGAAGGTCCTGCCGTCATCCCTCCGCCCGGCCGGCGGAGAGGTTTCCTAGGTACTGCATCGCGTTCCCTTCGCGGGCATTATCCCACAGGTTCCTGGGGTCGACGAGGTCTCCCTCGTCCTCTCAGCCGGTAACCAGCTCCCCCTGTTGAGGGGACCATGGGGGACGGGGGATTAACGCTTCCCGTCGAGCCGTACGGGCACGCCGCGCTCCAGGGTTCGTTCGTAGAGCGCCACGTCCCAGTATCGGTCGAACTTGCGGCCGACCTCGCGGAGGCGACCGACCTCTTGGAATCCAAACCTCGTGTGGAGCGCGACCGAGGCCGGGTTCGGGAGCGCGATCACGGCCACCGCCCGATGCAGGTCCTCGTCCTGGATCGAGTCGAAGAGCGCCCGGTAGAGCCGCGACCCCAAGCCCCCACCCACCACGCCCGGCCCGAGATAGATGCTGACCTCCACCGTCGTCTGGTACGCGAGGCGAGGACGGTACGGGCTCGAGCAGGCGAACCCCACGACCGGGCCCCCGACGGCGCTCGCGACCCAGAGACGGTACCGGCCTCCCGAGTGGAGGTCGAACCACGCGAGACGCTCCTCGGGGCGCTGGGGCGCGAGGTCGAAGGTGGCGATGCTCGTCGCGACGTAGTGATTGTAGATCTCGGTCAGGGCGTCCAGGTCGCCCCGTACGGCCGATCGCAGAGCGAAGTCCGCCATGTGGGGGGTTCACCGGCCTCCGATTAATGACCCTTCGTCGGCGGGGACCGGGCCGGGACGTTCGCCCCGGCCCCAACCCGCCGCTATATACGGGCGCCCCCTCTTTCGGGGCGAGGAAGACCGTCCATGTCGGACCCGATGGAGAAGCTCCGCTTCGGCACGGAGCTCGTGAAGCGCGGCTTTGCCCGGATGCAGCAGGGGGGCGTGATCATGGATGTCACGACCGCCGACCAGGCCGCGATCGCCGAGGAGGCGGGCGCGGTCGCCGTGATGGCGCTGGAACGCGTCCCCGCAGACATCCGAGCGGCCGGCGGTGTCGCCCGCATGGCCGACCCCCTCAAGATCCGCGAGATCCGCGACCGGGTCTCGATCCCCGTGATGGCCAAGTGCCGGATCGGGCACACGGCCGAGGCCCGCATCTTGGAGTCCCTCGCCGTCGACATGATCGACGAGTCCGAGGTCCTCACGCCGGCCGACCCGTTCCTCCACGTCGACAAGAAGGGGTTCACCGTCCCGTTCGTCTGCGGAGCCCGCAACCTGGGGGAAGCGCTCCGCCGCATCGACGAGGGGGCAGCCATGATCCGCACGAAGGGCGAGGCCGGGACCGGCAACGTCATCGAGGCGGTCCGCCACATCCACCAGATCTCGGGCGAGCTCCAAGAGCTTCGCCATCTTCCGAAGAAGGACGTCGCGGCATGGGCCAAGACCGAGCGGGTCTCGGAGAAGGTCTGTGCCGAGGTCCGGACGCTGGGCCGCCTTCCGGTCGTGAACTTCGCCGCCGGCGGGATCGCCACGCCGGCGGACGCGGCGCTCTGCCGCATGCTGGGCGTCGATGGTTTGTTCGTCGGGAGCGGGATCTTCAAGGCCGAGCACCCGATGAAGGTCGCGCGCGCGATCGTCGAGGCGTCGCTCCACTACGACGATCCGGCGATCCTGACGCGGGTCTCGACCGGCCTCGGCGAGGCGATGCGCGGCATCGAGATCGCGGGGCTCCCCGCGGAGTCGCTCCTCCAGGGACGCGAGTCCGAGCCGCTCAACGTACGCCGACGGGGCCCCACCACAGCCTGAAGCGAGCCGCGGCGGGCATGTCCCTACGACGTTGGTCGTATAGCCCCCCGAGGGGGTAGGGCGCCCGTGCGGATCGTCCAGGTCACCCCCTTCTTCGCACCCCATACCGGGGGGGTGGAGTCCCACGTCCGGACCCTGGCGCGCGAATTCGCCCGGGAGGGACACGACGTGACGGTCGTGACCGCGCGCTACGAGCGGTCGCTCCCGCCCGAGGAAACGTTCGAGGGATACCGCATCGTCCGCGCGCCGACCCTCGGGGTGCTCCTCAATACGCCGATCGATCCCGGCACCACCCGGGTCATCCGGGGCCTGGAGGCGGACGTCTTTCATCTCCACTACCCGCCGCCGCTGACCTCGTACTTCGCGTCGCGCGGCCTGGTCGGTCGCAAGGTGCCGGTGTGCCTCACCTACCACTGCGACCTCGACCTTCCCGGTGCCGCCGGCCGATTGGTCTCGGGTGCCTACCAGCGATTTTTCCTGCCCCCGACCCTTCGGCGGGTCGGCGCGGTTATCGTCCACACCCGGAGCTACGGCATCACTTCCGGGAGCCTGCGTGGCCGGGAGCTCACGGTCATCCCCTCGGTGGTGGACCTGGACCGGTTCCGGCCCGGCCTCGACCCCGGACCGCTCCGCACCACGCTTCGGCTCGACGGCAAGCGGGTCCTGGTCTTCACCGGTCGGCTCGTCCCGCACAAGGGCGTCAACGTGCTGCTCGAGGCGTTGACCGAGCTCCCTTCCGACGTCGTGCTCCTCGTCATCGGAGCCGGCCCGCGACTTCCGAGCCTGCGCACGTTGGCCCGTCGTCTGGACGTCGAGGACCGGGTACGGTTCTGCTCCACCGTCACCGACGAGGAACTGCCCCACTACCTCGCCCTCGCGGACGTGTTCGCCTTCCCCTCGCAGAACCGTCTCGAGGGGTTCGGCCTCGCCGTGGCCGAGGCGATGGCGATCGGTCTCCCGGTCGTGGTCGCGGACATGCCGGGCGTGCGCGAGGTCATCGAGCCGGGCGTGGAGGGGCTCCTCGTCGAGCCGCTCATCGCGAAGGACGTCGCGGCGAAGGTCCGCACGATCTTGGACGACCCAGCGCTCGGTCGCCGTATGGGGGCCGCCGGGCGGCGGCGGGCGGAGGCACGCTACGGAGCGGCCACGGTGGTCGGGCAGTTGCTCACGGCGTACGGAGCCCTGCGCGCAACTGGTTGATCTGGACCTTCAGCCGCTGGGCTTCCGCGCCCGCGGCCTTCTTCCACTTCGCGTCGGAGGACGCGTACAGGATGCTGCGCGAGGCGTTCACGAGGAGGGCGCGGCCCTCGGAATCGACCCCTTCGCGGACCACCGTCGCGAGCGAGCCGCCTTGGGCTCCGATGCCGGGAACGAGGAGGGGGATCTTGTTGCCCAGCGTGGAGCGGGCGATCCGGAAGGCGTCCGAGAACGTCGCGCCGACCACCGCGCCGACGTTGCCGTGAGCGTGGGAAAGCCGGCGGACCTCGCCGACGACGGCGAGCCACAGGGGCCCCCGCGGCGTGGGGATCTCCTGGAAATCGACCGAACCGGGGTTCGAGGAATGGGCCACGACGAAGATCCCGTGGGCCGAGTCCTCGAGCAGGGGACCCAGCGTCTCCCAGCCGAGCCAGGGGGTCACCGTGATCGCGTCGAACCCCAGCGTCTCGAACGCGGCGGTCCGGAAGAATCGCATGGTGTTCGGGATGTCGTTCGCCTTCAGGTCGAGGATGCGGACCCGGGTCGGGCCGATCCGTTTCGTCAGCCGTGCGAGGGCCCCGATCCCCGCCTCGCCGTAGGGGAGATAGCACCCGAGCTGCATCTTGTACGCCGCGGCGTGGTCGTACGTCGCGTCGACGATCCCCCGGAGGAAGACGTCCAGCTGGCGCCGGGCCGGCAGGCGCCGGACCGCCTTCGGCATGAGCCCGGGATCCGGGTCGAGGCCCACGCACACGAGCGAATCGCGGGCGTGGAGAATCCGGTCCACCCGGTCGATGAACCGCTGCGCCACCGGGGGTCTGTGAGGTGGGTCGGCGGAAAAGGATTGTGCGGGTGGTCCGCCTCCCACCTCCCAAGGAGAAGGCGAGGCTTTTATCGCGGCGGCCCGCTCACTCGCCGGTTCTCTCCATGTCCGCGACCTCGGAACCCTCGGCTCCTCGCGAGGTCCGCCTGAAGGACCTGAAGGTGGGCGAGGGACCGATCGAGTTCGTCGCCCGGGTCGTGACGTGCGAGCGGCGCGAGGTGACGCGAAAGTCCGACGGCGGCCGGCGTCCCCTCCTCTCCGGTTTGCTCAGCGACGGCACCGCGACTGTCCGGTTCACCTGGTGGGACCCGCCCCGCGAGGGGATCGAGCGGGGGACCGTGCTACGGGCCGTCGGGCCCGAGGTCGGCGAGTATCGGGGGCGCACCGAGGTGACCTTCAACTGGAAATCTCGGGTGGGGCCGGCGAGCGAGGCCGAGCTCCCCCGCATCAACCCCTCCGACCTGCCCGCGAAACAGATTCGGGACCTACGCGCCCCGGACGAGGGGTTCCGCGTCGTGGTGCGGGTCGTGCGGGTGTCCGAACGATCGGTCGCCGTGGGGGAGGAGCGACGCGTCGTCTACGAGGGCATCCTCTCCGACCGGAGCGGTTCGATCTCCTTCTCGGCCTGGTCCGACTTCCGCCTCCGCCCGGGAGACGCGCTCGAGATCGTCGGCGCCTACCTGCGCACGTTCCGGGGGGCGACCCAGGTGGTTCTCGACGAGCGCGCCGCGGTCCGCCGGATCGACGAGGCGGACCTGCCGCGGCCAGAGGAAATCCTCGGCGCCCCTCCTCGAAGCATGGCGCGGGTCGAGGAGGACCCGGCCGGGGCTTCGGTGTCGGTCGAGGGTCGGGTCGTGGGGTTGCTCCCCCCGAGCGGCCTGGTGTACCGCTGCCCCCAATGCCGGCGCTCGGTCCAGGGGGGGATCTGTCGCCTCCACGGCACCGTCACGGGGGAAGCGGACCTCCGGGCCCGGATCGTCCTGGACGACGGGACGGGGGCGGTGACGATCAACGCGGGCCGCGAGGACACCGAACGCCTCTGGGGGGTTACCTTGGAAACGTGCCGCGCGCGCCTCCGCGAACAGCCCGATCCCACTCTCTTGGAAGGCGAGTTGCTCGAATCGCTGCTCGGCCGTCGCCTTCGGGTTCGAGGGTCCAGCAGCAAGGATGATTTCGGGGTGACCATCACCCCCGACTCGATCGAGCCGGCGGAGATTGACCTCGAATCGACCGCAGAAGAGCTCTCGAACCGCCTCGGAGGAACCCACTAGTGCCGCGACGCGAACCGGCGTGGCGGGTGACCGCGTGGGAGCTCGAGGCGGCGGTCGAGGAGGAACGGGGTTCGGGAGACCGGGCGGCCTCCTATCTCATCTCCCCGTTCGGGGGCCGGCTCAACCGGGTGCTCCTCGCAGGAACGCTCTCGCCCGCGGAACCGGTCGGTCGGGACGAGTCGCAGCCCTTTTGGCGCGCCCGCCTGGTCGACCCGACGGGGACGGTCGTCGTGACCGCCGGGAGCTTCCAACCCCGGGCCATGGCGCAGCTCCGAGCCGGGACGGAAGCTCGTCCGGCCCTCGTCGTGGGGAAGGTGCACCTCTACCGGGGCCGGGACGGCGTCGCCTACGTCTCCGTCCGAGCCGAGGCGTTGCGGGCGGTCGCCGAAGCCGAAGAACGCTCCGCGCTCGCGGAGTCGGTAGGCCAAAGCCTCGACCGGCTCGACCTCCTCGCCCGAATGCAGCCCAACCCCGGAGTCGAACCCGACACGTATCGCTCCGAAGGGATTCCCCTGCTCTGGCTCACCGCGGCCCGCGAGTCCCTGCGCCGGTTCCCGGAGGCCGACCGCGCTCCGTTCCGGGCGAGCCTCGCGGCCGCCGTTCAGCGGATCGCGGGCCAGACTGGGGTGGTGGTGCCTCCCCCTTCCGTTCCGAGCGTCACCATCCACCGCACGCCTCCCGCGGCGGCGAAGACCCCTCCGACCGCGGCCGAGCGGGCGGAGGAATCCCTGGTGCTGGCGGTGCTCGATCAGGTCGCCGAGGCGTCGCTCGACGGGTATGCCGACCGACGCGAGCTGCTCGCCCGGGTGGGCTCGCAAGGTCTCACCGGCCCGCGGGCCGAGGCGGTGCTCGCCCGGCTCGAGGACGAGGAGGAGGTCGAGGAGCCGATCGTCGGCAAGCTGCGCCTCCGGACCGACCCCGCCCGGGAGACCTGAATCCGCTTTCGGGCCTCCGAATCGGGCTCCCCCCTTGGCCCGAGGGAGCCCGGCGCGGCTCGGGAGCATTTATATCGGGTTCCGTCTCGGGGGCGCGGGGGAATGAGGACCACCTGTCTCTCCGATACCGTGACGAGACCTGCGACGAACTGACCCCCATCACCCTTCGAGACTAGGCGCATGGCAGAAACCGGCCCCTCCCGCACGACGCTCGTCATTCTCGTCGTGATCATCCTCGTCGGCGCGGGCGTGGGCATCTGGGGAGTGAACTATCTCCTCCATCCCCGCTCGATCTCGACCCCGGCGTCGGTCCAGGTCGGTGATAACGTGACGGTCAATTACATCGGCCAGTTCGGCAACGGGACGCAGGTCGGCCGGACCTTTGATACGTCGCTGTACAGCGTGTACGTCAACAACATTTCGTACCCGAAGTCGTTGCAGTACAGCGGCCGGGGCGGCGTACCGTCCGGTTACTCCCCGCTTCCGATCCACGTGGGGGCATTCGGGGGCACGTACAATGTCAACGGCCAGAACTTCTCCGGGGTCGTCACCGGCTTCTGGGAGGGAGCGCTCGGACTCCAGGTCAATCAGACGCGATGGGTGACGTTCCCCGATGGGCTCGGTTACGGCCCCGCGAACCCCGCCTGCACCAAGACGCTCCCCCTCCAGTTCACGGTCCCGGTGCTGACGAGCGTAGCGAGCAGCCAGTTCTCGACTGACTACCCGGGGGTCACGCCCGGCCCGGGCGTCACCTTCACGGACCCGACGTACGGGTGGCAGGACCTGATCTTCACGATGAACTCGACCGAGATCACGGTCGAGAGCCTCACCTCGATCGGGTTCGTGGCTTCGGTCAGCGGCTGGACCGCCACGGTCTCCGCGCTGAATGCCACGACCATCACCCTCATGAACAACATCACGCCCCAGAACTACGGGAACATCCTCGGCGCGTTCTCGACATCGCGGGGCTGCGGCGGCGGCAACCCCTCGACCCAGTTCGTCATCTCGAGCGTGAACTTGGGGGCCGGAACGTTCACCGAGGACTGGAACTCGCCCGTGGTCGGCTACTCGCTGACCTTCCGGATCACGATCGTTCAAATCGTGACGAGCTAACGCCCGTTTGGGCCCCGGACGCCACTCACCCGCCGAGGGTGATCTTGCCCCGTTTGAGCAATTGTTCGAGCTGCGCCTCGGCGGTTGCCGAGAGCAGGTCCTGCGTCGGCCTCTGGCCGGCCCGGGTGTAGGCGCGTACCGTCCGACGGGCCTCGTCCCGCCGGGCCCGCGACTCGGCCATGATCGTGTGGGCTTCCCGGTCGACCGCGGCCATCTCGGCGCTCAACCGGTCGATCTGGTCCATCACGCCCGCCCGAGCCTTTCCCTTCGCCCGAAGCTCCGCGACGACCGAACCCGCGTCCACGAGCTTGGCCCGGATCGCCTCCATCTTCGCGTCTCGGTCCCGGCGGGCCTGGTTAAACTCGGCCACGAGGCGGTCTACCTCCCCCCGGCAGGCGGTGACGCGGCCTTCCGCCTCCTTGCGGAGTCGTTCGTGCTCGGCCACGACCGCGGTCCGGGCCTCGGCCTCCTTCAGCTCCTTGCTCCGTAGCCGAAGGTGGGCGATGAGGGCGTTCTCTTCGTCAATCTTCAGGGCGGAGGTCTGCTGGCGTAGCTCGAGCTCGGCGATCTCCCGCTTCAGCTGGGCCGGGCGGAGCCGGTCCGCGGGAGGGAAGGTCGTCCTAAGCTCGCGGAGTCCGACCAGGGCGGCTTCGGCGTGGCGTCGCGCGGCCTCGAGGGCCCGTCGGGTCGCCGCCAGCGTGTGGCCGAGCTCGCCGTGCTCGGCATAGAGCTGCTCCACCTCCTCCTGCGGGGCCTGACGGCGGTCGTAGAGGGCCTTCTGCTCCGACGAGAGGCGTCGCATCTCCTCGATGAGGGGCTGGCGGCGCGAGTCGAGCGAGTGATACTTCGCCTCGAGTTCCCGGAGTCGGGTCTTGTCGGTGAACTCCTGCTGCTCCTCCTGCTCGGAGAGCATGGCTCGGGGCGACACGGCGGGGCGAGGTACCGCAGCCCAGAAAAGGCCTTCCGGTGCGCATGCGACGCCCTGTCGGGTCACGGCCGGCGGTCGGCCACGAACCAGAAGTGCACGTCGCCCTGCAGCTCGGCCTCGACCCGCTCGAAACCGGTCGCCGTGAGTTGGTCCAGGCTCTCCGGTCGAAAGTACCGGTACGGGGCGGCGTCGGGGCGGCCGCCGAGCGTGGCCGTGGTGCGCCGCCAGACATCCGGAGCGACCTCCTCTCCCTGGCCCGCCACGGGGTCGGTCACCGAACGGACCGCGAAGAGGTGCAACCCCCCCGGGCGCAGGACGCGCCGCACTCCCCGGACGACCGCCGTCAGTTCCTCCTCGGGGAGCATCATGTAGAGGGCATGGGAATAGACGGCGACGAGGGAACCGGTCGTCGTCGAGTCGAGAGCCCCGACGGCGTCGGCCCGCTCGAACCTAAGTCGAGAAGGGTTCCGGGGGTCGGCCGAGGCCCGCTCGATCGCGGTTCGTGAGTAATCGGTCGCCCGGACCGTGTAGCCGGCCTCCGCGAGCCGACGAGAGTCCCGGCCGAGCCCGCACCCGAGTTCGAGGAGCGGCCCCTCCGTAAACCTCCGGGCGATCCGCTCGAGAGCCCATCCCGAGAACCGGCTGGGAGGGCCCGCGAACCGGTCCTTTTGGGTCGCATACATTCCATCGAAGCTCGCCTGTCGCGTCTCGAGATCCGGCCAATCCACTCGGGGTGGGGGGTCGATCATCGTCGCCGGTGCGAAGATCGTCGGGTGACCGTCCTCAACGGTTGCGCGAACAGCTGCGCTGCGAACAGGCCGGCGGGGACGGCCGCGTCGATGTTCACGACCGCGAGGGGCGCGCACGATTGGAGCATCGCCGAGAGGGCCGCCTCGCCCTTCCCTCCCCGTCCGTACCCGACCGAGGTGGGTACCCCCACGACCGGAGCGTGGACCAGGCCGGCGACGACGGTCGGGAGGGCCCCCTCGCGGCCCGCAAAGACCAGATAGATTTCCGGGTCGGACCGCTCGAGCGTGCGCAAGGCGCGGAGCAGGCGATGGAGGCCGGCGACCCCTACGTCGTACGCCACCACGGTGCCTAGACCGAGCTCCTCCAAGATCGCTCGGGCCTCCTCCGCCAACGCCACGTCACTCGTTCCGGCGGTGACGAGGGCGACGACTCCGCGACGGTACTGGGCTCCCAGGGGCCCCTCGATACGGACGACCCGCCCTCCGGCCAGGATCCGGAGCGCCATCCCGGCGCCGGCCTCCCGGGAGAGGGCCCGAAGCTGGGGCCCCGTCGGCCGCGAAAGGAGCGCACCGAGGCCGGCCCCACGCAGGCCGCGCACGATCTCGATGAGGTGCTCGACGGACTTCCCTTGGCCCAGGATGACCTCCGGGACACCCACCCGACGCGGGCGGTCTCGGTCGAGCCGAGCGAACCGCCCCACGGCGAGTTCCGGAGAGTTCCGGCGCCGGGCCGGACGGGTTCGGGCGCGCGGCACGGACTACGGGACCGGCTTTGAAACTTAACTTGCTCGAGAGGGGGGGTTCTGTGTCACGCACCAAGGTATTGTTTCATGACGGGTCTTGTCCTTGACCGAGTTTCTCTGGGAGGGCTTATGTCCTGACCTCGATACGGACCTCTACGGATTCAACGCCTGTGTAGCGGTAGATAAGTCAATAGGTCAAGCCTAGTTGACGGTGCGGATTAGCGAGGGCCGGCGAGTTCATCGTAGAGGGTGTTCATGACCCCACGTCAGCACTCTGGCGGTTGCGCAACGACAGTCTTCACTTCCCTATTCTTACTCGTGTCAATAACCTGGGGGACCGGGATTGTTTCGGCTGGTGGTGACTCGGTCTGTGTATGCCCAACCTGTCCACAACTTCATTGTGGCGGTGGCCCGCCCCACGTGATTGTAACGATAGGCCTCTATGGGGATGCAGCCGTCCAGATTAGTCTCAATGGGTCAATTTACACGAACGGCGAAGCTGCCACGGTTGAAGCAGGAATTCCGGTTAAT
>DATGZO010000007.1:0-91237 GCA_035297105.1 Thermoplasmata archaeon | reverse complement strand
TGATGCGACCATATAGCTAGGGACCTTAGAGAGAAGTCCCCGGTCGGCCACATTCTCATAGACTCCGCACGCGCGCCGCCCGGCAAGCCCCGAATAGACTTTGAGAACTGCACAATAGATTTCATCGCCGAGAGGGATGGGCTTGCGGCCCGGAGCTTCCTCGGCGCGCGGGAAATCTTGGACCGAACTAACCAAGTCCCGGAGAAGCGAATCGACCAATCGCATCTCCTTGGTTTGCCCGGCGTCAAAGGCCGGCGAGTTTTGCCGGTACTGCTTCTTCGGGACGCTCCTGGCGCCGACGGTCGGAGTCGAGAGTTCAATCACCGAGAGGATGTGCTTGCAGTGTTGGCCGAACCGCCCGGCGAAGTCCTTGCACCCGCAGGACCACTTGCCGTGATTGACGAGGACCTTGTAACGCCCGAACCCGGATTGAGACGGGACCGACCAGACCTCGGGGGCGATCACCTCAACCTCCCCGGAGTGGGAGGCGATTTCTCGGGCTTTCACTAGTCGTGCTTCGTATTCGGGGCCACTCGTCGTCATCGACTACCTCATATCTACCGAGATATATAACTCGTTCGTATCTACCGTGATACTTGGTCGCGACCGACCTTAAGGATCAAATCAACTACGCGAACCTGGACCAATCGCGGGGGGGCGGGTTGTGACGCGAGGACGGCTCTTGAGTCTTGTGCGTAAGGTGGACACCAAGGGCTCTTGGGTGTTACAGTCGACACGATTCCCCTCCCTTAAGACTTGAAACACGATCGCAGGCTTGAGGGATTGGACATGCTGGCAGTTGTATCGAAGTTGTCCCTGTGTTGGGTTATCGTCGTCCTCATCGTCGTTTCTAGCAGCAGCGGAGGCAACGTTCGCTTGACCAGTCCGTCCGTCGCCGACCCCTTGAGCCATCGTGGGCTCGATCTGGTGACTAATGGCGGGTCTAACGCCTCCACCAATGGGACGACGGGGAATTCGTCCACGTCCCCACTTTCGGTCTGCACCTGTGAGTGTCTTCACGATTGCGGTGGGGGCGGGCCGACGGCTCTAGTGTACTTTTACTCCTTTAACAGCGTGCCCGGACTTTGTCTCAACAACAGTTGCTCGAGCTGTGCCACCCCAATCACAAGTGGCACTCTCATGGGGCTGTACGCGGGAGTGACTTACCATATTTCGCCGTGCGGAGTGGGAGGAAGCGGCGAGTTGGACTTCCTTGAATGGGAATTTACGAATGTTGGGGTTGGCAGCTATTCGACATCCTCTACGACTATGATTCCTCAATCAGGAGACGGTGCGCTCTACCTTGAAACCTCCAATCCGAACACCGGACCGTGGGCTGCCTATGTGATGGGATATGGGGGCTCCACTACCACGCTGGTGAATGCGACTATCACGCTTCCTTCGTCCGCCTCGTACATTCCATGAGCTGTCGCGTACTGCACGACCAGCTTTGTGACAACGGGACATGGCACGCTGGGGGGCGTCGAAGTAGTCTCGTTCTGGGTTGGGCTTGGCCAAGTTGCCCCTATCTGGCAAGCCGGAGTAGACGTTGTTGAGGGCTACACCTATGACGGGCTCGGGAGCTTGATACAGGTCATCCAAGCTTGGTGGGAGGTCTACACCGGGCCTAGCTCAACGTACACAGGGGTGTCATTAGCGATGTCCTTGGGGGATAGGGTTGACATTGAGGTTGACGCAGTTAACTCCACGACAACCTTCTACTATTTTGACGACCTCACCAATCATAACACTGCCCAAGGATACGTTCAAATCGCGGCTCCTACCAATGACTTTGCGGAATGGGTGGTTGAGGACCCCCAAACGGCTTCAGGGGCGGTTCAAATGCCGAATTGGAATTCGGCTTCCTTCTCGTATCCTGTAGTGTTCATGAGTTGTACGGGTGATTCGTGCCCTACCGTTGCGCAGAGTTTTCTCGCCCCACTTTACTCACAGGAGTTGTATGAAACCGATTGTTATCAATTCAACACTTGTACAAACTGGGATCTAAGTCCCGGCTACGTGACTTCTCCCTACGAAACGTTCAGTGTTCTCACCTGAATAGCTAGATACCTCGCCCGGATTGCAAGCGGCCGCGTGAAAGCGGCGGCCAGCGCGAAGATGCCGCCGTCTAGAATTGTCCAAAGACTGCCATAAGCGTCTCCGAACATCAGCCCCGGAATCCAGCCTGTAGCTATGATGCCCAACACGAACAGCCCCGTTCCACAGGCGAGTTGGAGGGTCCAGAGCCGCGCGTCCAGGAGTGATCCCACAGCCACGCCAATCAAAGTGAATATCAGTACGAATTGAACGAGGCTCAGGTCGGGTCCAGTCGAGAAATAGGGTCCTTGGTTGATTCCTCCGTTGATAACCCAGGCGGGCTGCAAAACCAGAAGACTCAAGGCCCGGTACGCGACAAAGACCCCCACGAACGTGGTTATCCACGCAAGCGGGGAGGTGTTTGGTACAGTTCCGATGCCCTTCATGGCACGGCAACAGACCGTAGAGGTATCAGGAAGTACTTTAGGTCAAGCGATCGTGCCCCCTCCCAATCGCAAGACTTGCCGGCAACCCCTTCTCATCCTGGCGCCATTTGCAATCGAGACGAAGGCATTCTTCTGGGAGGCAATCGCCGCGCCGTCACAAACCGCGATCCCAGGATCTATCGTTCCCGACAGTCAGGGAGGCACAAACGTGGGCGGGAGTCTTCGGATGTTGACCATGAGCTCGGGCGGATTGGTCTCCCCCTTGGTCGCACTCTTGCCTGACCCTCCAGATTCACCCCGTGATTGCAACCACTTCAGTTTGGGCTGGCCAGCCGAGCTTCCGGGGGAAACCAAACTGCACCGAATCCATATATACCGAGATAATGTTGCGCCCTCGGTATGCCGAAATGGAAGAAGGGGGCGAAAGAGTTCACAGTAGGGGTAAGCTTCCACGAGGTCCGGGGATACGCCGCCACGATCCCGAAGCCCGTAATGGAGCACCTCTTCAAGCCGGAGCGAATCACATTCACGCTCCGAAAGGAGAAGGTTGAGATTCGGGCCGCGAGGAGCGACTAGTTTTCATGCCCTGGGGGCCGCCAGCTTCGGACCAGAACGTATCCCGCAGTTGAACTAACGGCCAAGACGCCGAGCGCGACCCCGGCTACTCCGCTGGCCTCGGCGGGATTCGAGCCGTTCAGTATCTCTGCAATTGTGATTCCACCTATCAACAGGGAAGCGGCAATTGCAAAGTACGCCACAGCAATCCGACCCTTCCGCTTGATCTCCTCTTCTTCTGCTGCTCTTGTGGCCCGCCGGGCGGCCTCTTCTTGGGCCATCTTCCCCATCGAACCCTCTACAGTCCGAAAGTGCAGCTCGCCCCGTTCTGTAGGAGAAAACCCACGACAAGCAGGATCACCCCCAATGTTCCAGTCCCTATTCCCACCGGGACGCCGCCGATGGCAGCGGATGTGAGAGCGACAGCAATCATTCCACAACCGAAGAGGCCGAGCGATAGGGCTCCATTGCAGGTACTGAGATTCAAGGCCCCAAGAGCAAAGAACACAATCCCGACGAAAAGTCCAATGGCGATTGCGATGACTGTCATCGAGGGGGTATTGCTCACGGCGATAAACACCCCGCCCAACCCCCCCGAGGCACGGACACGCGTACAGGGTCCCGCGACGCCGTCTCAAATACGGCGGTGCGATTTCTGCCTGGCACTCGCGTCCGGAGTGTAGGCATATGGCGATTACCGGGACCCAAGTTAGGCGATGGCTCGATGAGGAGACCTCGAACGTTGTAGCGGCGAATCAACCCAACAGTTCTTTCTCGTTTGGTTTTCGCACCGCCAACGGACTTCAGCTTCTTGCGTTTCAGCCAACCGGTAAGCGGGATTCTTTGATTGTGAGCGGGACAGTGAGCCTCGTCGAGCAAGAAAGAGTCCGTATCGGCACTCACTTGACCGATATGGTCCTGGGACTCCAGAGGGATCTTGCAATCGGGGGCTACATTTTTGAAATCAAGCCAAATGAGCAGGCCCCGGATACGATCGCGATCGCCGTCCAGCTCTGGGACGACGGGCTCACGAAGGGTGACTTGATGGGAGCTCTCCAGAGAGTCGTCAACGGAGTCGTACTGATCATTGTCACATTCCGAAAATACCTCGAGCAGGCCCGCTGACCTCCGACTGAGAGGGGTAAGGGCCCGAGTCTCTGGGGTCCGATGTCGCTGAGTCCAGAACGCGAAGCCGGTCTCAAGGATCTCCCTCGGCGAGCGACGGCTGAGGAACGAGAGTTGGACTTCAAATCGACCTTCTTGAAGACCGACTATCAGTGGGTTGAGTTCGTGAAGGACATAGCGAACATGGCAAACTGCCAGGGCGGCGTGATTGTCTTCTGGTGTGATTCGTGGGGTAGATATCAAAACACGGAAAAACGTCCCGTAGAGGGTCTGGACCAGAAAGAAATCATTGGTAAGATGGTCCGCTACACTGGAGTTGGCTACGATGGAGTGACGCTTTCCAGCGTGAAACGGAGAGGGCGTCGACACCGTATTCTCCTGATCGAGACGGCCCGCGGAACACTCGTCTACGTAGCTGATGGAAACTATGGTAAAGAGCCCCATCCCAAGGAAAAGGACCTCGGATTCCATCGGGGGCAGGTGCCATTCCGTCGAGGGAGTACCAATGACATTGCGACGGCCATCGACCTCGAACGAATCATTGAGGATCGCGCAGCGGAGCGTACCGGTGAGGCGTTGGCGCTTGCTAGGGGGTTCGAGAACTGTTTGGTAGAACCCGTTGGTCCAATAGTCGAACTCCCGCGTGGGAAGGGCAGAACTCGTGTGGGCCGACGAACACCTGCTCCGCTCCTCTCCCCGCCCACAACCGGCCCCAGTAACCGAGCGCCCCAAGCGACAAGCCGGAGGGCGAGACTGCGGCGGCAGAAGTAGGTGGTTTTGGTCCGCTCCCCTAAGGAACTCGACTTGAGCACGGGCGCTTGGCCCAGTGGAAGGGTGGTTTCGTCCCACCAGGGACGATTTCGTCCCAGCATGGTGCAAAACGGGGATGTCGTCCCAAAGCCATGCTACACCGGCGCACGGTGTAGCAGCTGTAGCCTACAATCCTGACAGAAAACGAACGAGGCTATATATACGACCCAGAAGTTAGGGGCCCGCACAAGCTATGAAGACGAGTACCGCGTCCTCGGCCCGTTCGCGCGCTCGCGTCGTCCCGATAAAGCCGGTCGTACGACCCTCCGCACCGGCGTTGGAGACGTCCCAGAGCTCTCCGGTATCGGATATCTGTCCGAACTGCGGATCCTCTCACCTCATCCGCGACGAGATCCGGGGCGAGATCGTCTGTGCGGACTGCGGATTGGTAGTCGACCAGAGCGCCCTCGTCAGCGACCGTGGCCAACGCGGCTCCAAGGAGGACACCGGTCGGGAGGCGCGCGGCTGGGGCCCGGTCATCTCTCCCCTCATGCCCGACAAGGGCCTGTTCAGCGAGATCGGGGTACCGACCCGCGACTTCCAGGGGAACTCCCTCTCGCGCAACACGTCACTCAAGTTCTACCACCTCCGAAAGCTGAACCACCGCCTGCGCGCGGCCCGCACCCATCAGCGCAACCTCGTGGTCGCGCTAGGGGAGCTCAACCGCCTCGCCGGCGTGCTCGGCCTCTCGCGCGAGGTCAAGGAGTCCGCGACCTACATCTACCGCCGGGCGCTGGAGCACAAGGCGACCCGCGGCAAGAAGATCGTCGCCCTCGTCGCGGCGAGCGTCTATGCGGCGTGCCGGCAGTGCCACGTCCCACGCACGATGAAGGAGATCATCGCGCATTCGAAGGCGACCAAGATCGAGGTCGGACGCGCCTACACCCTCCTCGCCCGAGAGCTCAAGCTCGGACTCAAGCCGGTCGAGCCGCGCGACTACCTGGTGCGTTTCACCCAGGACCTGAACCTCTCGAAGGAGGTCCGCCAGAAGGTCCTCTCGCTCTTGGAGCAGGTGGAACAGGTCTACTCGACCAGCGGTGTGCTCCCGAACGGGATCCTCGCGACCATCATCTACATCGCGTCGAACCTGATGGGCGAGCCCCGGAGCCAGGACCGGATCGCGGCGGTCGCGAACGTCACCCCGGTGACGATCCGCAACCACTACAAGGAGCTCTTGGACCTCCTCGGTCTGCCGAAGAACCTCACGAACCCGCAGGCCCGCGGGAACCTCCCGGGCGAAGCGGACGCGGAGCTGGCCGTCAATACGGCCGCCGCCGGCCAGTAGGCGAACCGGCCCCAACCCAGCGCGGTGACCCGAGCCCCGTCCGGGTTGCCGCTCCCCCGGAAACCAGATGAACTCCCGGGCTGCTCGGACGCCGTGACCGTCGGGACGCCGCTGAGCTACTCCTCCTTCCGCACGTATGCGGAATGCCCGCTCCGGTGGAAGTTCCTCTACGTGGACCGGCTGCCCGAGACGCCGCGCGGGTACTTCACGTTCGGACGCGTCGTCCATTCGGTCTTGGAGGAGCTCGTTCGACCCCTGCTCACGCCCGGAGCACGGCGGCTCGCGTCGGGGGAGGCGCAGCGAACGCTCGACGATTGGCACGCCGGGGGCCCGAGCCCCTCCACCGCGCTCCCGATGACCCGGGAGGAGCTGCTCGCGGCTTACGACCACGCCTGGTCGAGCGAGGGATACACCTCGCCCGAGGAGGAGGAACGGTACCGCACGCTCGGCCGTGACCTTCTGCTGCGGTACTACCAGCGGTTCCTCTCCGAGCGTCCGCATCCGGTCGCCGTGGAGGAGCACCTCGAAGCCCGGTGGGACGGAATCCCCATCCACGGGTACATCGACCGCATCGACCGGACTCCGGACGGCGGACTCGAGATCGTCGACTACAAGACGTCGCGCGAGCTGAGCGGGGACGACGCCCGGGACTCGGAGCAGCTGTCGATCTACCAGGTCCTGGTCGAGAGCAACTACACCGAGCCGGTGAAGGGCCTCACGCTCTACCATCTCCGCTCCCTCACCCCGCATCGCGTTCCCCCACGGCCCCGGGAGGCGCTCGGCGCCCTCCACAATCGGGTCGGGACGGTGGTGAACGGCATCCGCGCCGAGGCGTTCGAGCCGACCCCGGGCCGGCAGTGCGGACGCTGCGATTTCCAGTCGCGGTGCCCCGAGTTCCGGGCGGTGCCGTCCACGGACGGGACCCGTCTCGGCGAGCTCGTGGACCGGTTCGACGCGCTCCGGAACCAGGAGCGGGTCCTGAGCGAGGAGCTCCGCCAGACCGCGGACGAGCTCCATCGGGCCGCCGAGCAGTTCGGGGTCCATCGCATTCCGGGGTCCCGTTCCGTCGCGCTCCGTCGCCGAGAAGAGACGTGGCAGTATCCGGCCGAGACCGTCCGCTCGCTGCTCAACGAAGCCGGGCTCTCCGAGCGCGCGGGACAAGGCTCGCCCGAGGAGATCCGCCGTCTCTTGCGGGATCCGGGGGTGAACGCAGAGCTTCGGCGCCGCCTCGCCGAGTCGGGCGCGCGGCGCGTGAAATGGTACTGGGAGCTCGAAGGCGGCAGCGAGAGCGGTGGCGGCTGAGGCGACGGACCCGCGGCCCCGTCGCGCAAAGGATATCTAAGCCGCCCGTCACACCCTCGTATGGGGACCGTCCTCGCCTCTCGGGCCCGCCTCTCCTGCCTGGAGGGGCGACGGCCGACGATCGCCACCCTCTGCTCCCACTCTTCGCTCCAGATCTTCCACGGCGCACGGACCGAGGGCTTCCCGACCCTGGGGATCGCCACCGGCGCCCCGCCCCGATTCTATGACGCCTTCCCGTTGGCCCGCCCGGACCGGTTCGTCACCGTCCCGACCGTGAAGGACCTGCCCAGCGTCGACGGCCGGCTGCGGGACGAGGGGGTGATCCTCATCCCCCACGGCTCGTTCGTCGAGTACCTCGGTGCGACCGCGTTCGGGAAGCTGGACGTGCCGGTGTTCGGGAACCGGGCCGTCCTCGACTGGGAATCGGACCGCCGGAAATCCCGAGAGTGGCTCGAGTCCGCCGGGTGCTCCATGCCGGAGCGGTACGAGGACGCGAGCGAGGTCGACGGACCGGTCATCGTGAAGTACTACGGGGCGAAGGGCGGGAAAGGGTTCTTCCTCGCCAAGAACCGGGAAGCGCTCGCGGACTTCCAGCCCACCGGCCCCTACGTGATCCAGGAGTATGTCCTGGGAACGCGGTACTACATGCATTTCTTCTACTCCCCGATCTCCGATCGCGGCTATCGCGCTGGTTCGGGCTCCATCGAGCTGCTCGGAATGGATCGTCGCGACGAGGCGAACATCGACGAGCTGTACAAGCTCGGCGCCCAGGAGGAGCTGCTCCGGGCCGGCATACGGCCGACGTTCGTCGTCACGGGGAACGTCCCCGTCGTGCTGCGCGAGTCGCTGCTTCCCAGGGCCTTCGAGCTCGCCGCGGGGGTCGTCGAGCGTTCCATCGAGCTCTTCGGGGGGATGGTCGGACCGTTCTGCCTCGAGGGGATCATGACCGAGGACCTCGAGTTCAAGGTCTTCGAGATCTCCACCCGGATCGTCGCGGGGACGAACCTCTTCATCTCAGGCAGCCCGTACTCGGACCTCATCGAGCCCGGCCTCTCCACGGGGCGCCGGATCGCGCAGGAGATCCACCGCGCCCGGGAGACGGGCCGCCTGGATGAGATCCTGAGCTGACGGGGCGGCGGGCCGCTTAAGAACGTCCCGGCCCGTGGCGGCGGCCATGCCCCCGCTCGCCCTCTCCGCCGAGCACCTCGGGAAGGTGTACCCCACGTCCAAGGCGGGCACGGCGGCGCTCGATGACGTGAGTCTGAAGATCCCCACCGGGCGGGTCTATGGGCTCATCGGCCGGAACGGCGCCGGCAAGACGACGTTCGTACGGATCGCCGCGACCCAGCTCGCGCTCACGTCGGGGTCGCTCGAGGTCCTCGGGTTCGACGTCCGGACCCAGCCGCGCGAGATCCGGTCCCGGATCGCCTGCGTTCCCCAGGAGGCGCGGCCGCTGTACTTCCTGAACACCGAGGAGGTGGTCTACCTCTACCTCAAGATGCGGGGGATGGACCCCGCCGAGGCGCGGCGCCGGACGCGGGATGCCCTCGAGGAGCTCTCCCTCACGGAGTATGCGAAACGGCTCGTCGCTCGCCTGTCGGGAGGTCTGCGGCGCCGCACCCTCTGTGCGATGGTGCTCGCCTCGGACGCGGAGGTTCTCTTCCTGGACGAACCGACCACGGGCCTCGACCCGCTCGCACGGCGTGAGGTCTGGAAAGCCGTGCGCCGGACGATCCGGGAGCACCGGACGATCCTCCTCACGACCCACTACCTCGACGAAGCCGAGGCGCTCTCCAGCCGCCTCGCGCTGATCGAGAAGGGGAGGGTTCGGCTCGAGGGCACTCCCGAGGACCTCCGGGCCCGCGTCCGTTACCCCTACCGGGTCACGGTGCAGGATCCGTTCCCCCGCGAGGAGCTCGACTCGTACGGCCGGGTCGCCGACATCGAGGGCGGCCACCTCGTTTTCGCCAAGGAGGGAGCCGCGCGGGAGCTCGCCATGAAGGCCCTCGAGCGGGGCGTGCGGGTCTCGATGGGGCCGGTGAGCCTCGAGGACATCTTCCTCGAGATCGTCGGGAAATCGATCGACCAGGACGCCCTGCCCGAAGAGGAGGTCGAGGCGTGACCGAACGTCACCGCCTCCGCTCCCTCTGGACCTTCGTCGTGATGAACGGGATGATCCCGATCCGGACCCAGCCCCTGTACCTCGTCAACCTCCTCGCATCCCCCCTTTCGTTCCTCTTCTTCATCACGATCGTCTCGAAGGGAGCCCTCGTCCCCTACGGGATCACGGGGGGGATGGTCCTCACCATGCTTTCGGTCGGCACCGGCTTGCAGTCCGACCTCACCCATTACCGGCACGACCTCAAATTCCAGGACATCGTGGTCGCCTCCCCGGTCGAGGCGCCCGTGTACGTCGCGGGCATGGCGCTGAGCGAGCTCGTCTATTCGCTCCCGGGCCTCGCCGTGTTCGTCGTCCTCTTCTTCTACGGCGGGTACGCGACGGTCGCGAGCCTCGTGATCCTCTCGGGCGTGCTGCTCCTCGTCTGGGCGTTCGCCACCGCGCTCGCGTTCACCCTCGCGACGTACTTCCAGGATGTGCGGGAGACCTTCATGTTCAGCCCGATCATCTCCCTGGGTCTCACCGTCCTACCGCCGGTCTACTACCCGCTTTCCTCGCTCCCCGGCTGGGCCCAGACGGTCGCCAAGTTCTCCCCCACGACCTATGCGGCCCAGCTCGTGCAGGGGGCCGTAGGGCTGATCCCGCTCCCCTTCGACACGGCGGTCCTTGACTGGACCGTCCTCGTCGCGAGCGTGGTCGTCCTGTTCGCGATCGCCGCCGTCAAGGCCCGCTGGCAGGAGCCCTGAGGGTCGCTCCGGCCGCCCCGACGACGCCTTCGGCTCGTCCGTCGCGCGAGGCCTTATGTACCGGACATCTGGTGCTGCGGCCCGATGCTTTCTTTCGGCGATATCCGAACTTTCGAGACGTCGGACGAGCGCTTCTCGCACTGTCTCTACTGCGGGCGTCTGGTCGCGGTCCTGCCCGATGATCGTCGGGCCGGCAGCTGCTTCGACTGCCTCTCTCTGTCGGTTCCCGCGCCGATCGCCTGCCCCGAGTGCACCTCCCCGATCCCCGGCGAAGACCGGGCGCTGGGATGCCCCGAGTGCGGCTGGTATCCGCTCCGCGGCTGAACCGACTCTAAGACGGCCGAAGGCCGGGGCCGCCGTGCACAGCGGCTCCGACCGGTAAGCTTAATGGGAGAATCCCGTCCCACGCCCCCGGGCGTGCCGAGGTGGCTCAGTCCGGTACGGCGCGAGTCTGGAAAGCTCGTGGCGGAATACGCCTCGGGAGTTCAAAGGCCCGGGACGGTCGCCCCGTCCCGGCGGAGATTCTCCCCCTCGGCGCTCCCCCCCGACCGGACCGGAGGGGACCGTGAGCGTCCCGGAGCGTCGGGCGGTCCCCGCGCTCCTCCAGGTCGACGCCGTCCTCACCCGTCTCGCGGGACGCGCGGCGCTCTCGGAGGTCTGCCGTTACCTGGCCCACGAGTTCTCGCACTATCCCTGGATCGGGGTCTACCGCGTCGACGGCGAGACCCTGGTCCTCGAGGGGTGGGAGGGCCCCGAAGCGACCGAGCACACCCGGATCCCGATCTCACAGGGGATCTGTGGGCAGGCGGCCCGGGAAGGGCACACCGTGATCGTCGACGACGTCTCGGCCTCTCCCGACTACCTGGCGTGCTTCCTCTCGACCCGGTCGGAGATCGTGGTCCCGATCCGGGACGGGCCGACCGTCATCGGCGAGATCGACGTCGACGGGAACGCGGTGCGGGCGTTCGACGCGAGCGACCGCGGCTTCCTCGAGCGGGTGGCGGCGAAGCTCGTGCCCGCCGTGCGGACGGCCGCGACCGAGCCGCCGCCGCCCGTTTGAGGCCGCGACCCACCGTCCGGAGAGCTTCCCCGAGGGTCGTCCGCCGGTCGGATCGTGCGAAGCGCCCCGAACCGAGGGGCGAGCGGTTCGCTTCCAGGTCCTCCGCGAGATGGGCGAGGGCGCGGGTGAGCTCGTCCACGATCGGGAGGTCGGCCTCCTGGCTCGTCCGGGAGAAGGGGTTCAGGTCGATCGAGATGACCCGCTTTCCGAGGGCGCGCAGCGCCTCCGTGCGGTCCCCGTCCTCGAGCGGCACGAGACAGACGTCCGCCGCGTAGATCCCGTTCCGGTCGACGAGCGCGCGGTCCGAGGGAAGGTGCGGGATCGTCGCGGTGGGCCGGGTCCCGAGGAGGGGGTGCACGCCGGCGGCCCGCAGGGCGCGGCTCACGGCCCGGACCCGGGCCGGGGACCGGTGGAACAGGTTCACCTCGACCCCCAGCCCGGGTCGGGCCCGGGCCAGCCGGGCGATACCGCGGGCCGCGAGGGCCGCGACGTTGCCATTGACGCTCACCACGGGGCGTTCGGCGGCGCGCAACCAGGCGGCGGCGAGGCGCTCCGCGCGGCGCGCGCTCGGAGAGGTTCGCTCGCCCATCAGGTAGTCGAACGCTTCCCCGCGACCGTGGGCGATCAGACCCTCGGGCACGACGAGCCCCGTCCGGCTCGCCTCCGCGAGCGCCGCTCGCACCTTGAGGCTCCCGTACCGCGGGTGCCGTGGGGAGAGGCGCATGGGGGACGGGACCTACCCGCTGCTGGGTCCGTTCGAAGGGTCGGTGACTTCCCCGCTGGCGAGACGGGTCTCGAGGGCCGAGATCCGCTGCTCCAGCGGCTGCAGTCCCTCTTCCAACACTTTCGAGACCGCGAGCTTGAGGCTCTCCTCGAGCGCGACGATGTCCCGGCCGAGGTCGATGATCCGACGCGCGTTCTCGTTGAGGAGCAGCCGGTTCTGGGTCGCGACACGGAAGGTGTCGGCGAGGTCCTTCGTGAGCTGGCTCGAGCCTTGCGCGAACGACTCGACGGAGTCGCCGATCGGCTTCCATTTCGTATCGAGGTTCGTGCCGAGGGAGGCCGAGATGCGTTGCGCCGCCGAGTCGATCCCCGTCTGGACCTCCTTCGACACCCGCTCCGCGACGGCCCCTTCCACCCCCTCCAGCCGGGTCTTGACCTCGTCCCCGAGGCCTTGCCCCATCCCCTCCAAGTGCTGGAGGCGGTCGTCCATCGTCGTCAGCCGGGCGGTCAGGTTGGAGTAGACGGTCTGGATGATCAGGTCGAAGTGCGAGCTGGTCGACTCCTGGGCACGGAGCAGCAGGTGGAGGACCCAGTGTTCCCGACCCTTGGTCTCCGCGATCGGACCTCGGTCGAGCCGATCCCGAACCTCTCGGTCATCGAGGATGGACTGGAGCTCCTTGAGGACTTCCAGGCGGAGCGCGGTCGAGGAGGGACCCGAGCCGGTCGTGGGTCGCCCTGCCATATTCCGAGACTTGTCTCCGGCGTCTATATACGTTCGGTCGAGGAGCCGCCGGCGACCGGGCGGTCCTCGAAGCCCTGGCCGAGAAGTTCTCGGCCGACGATGAGCCGACGGATCTCGCTCGTGCCGGCGCCGATCTCGAGCAGCTTCGCGTCGCGCATCAACCGTTCGAGCGGCAGGTCCCGCATGTAGCCATACCCGCCGTGGATCTGGATCGCGGCGAGGGCGTGTCGGGTGGACGCCTCCGAAGCGAAGGTGAGGGCGGCCGCGCTCGCCCGCAAGCTCCGGCGGTCGTGGGCGACTGAATCGAGGGCCGCGTAGACGAGCCAGCGCGCCGCCTCGAGGTCCGCGTACATGTCCGCCAGCTTCGCCTGGATCAACTCGAACTGGCCGATCTTCTGGCCGAACTGTTCCCGCGTCCTCGCGTACTCGAGGGAGCGGTCGAGGCACTCCGCGAGGATCCCGACCGGGATGCCGCCGAGGACCGCACGCTCGACGTTGAGTCCGCTCATCATCACCGCGACGCCCTCGTTCTCGGTGCCGACCAACCGGTCCGCCGGCACCCGGCAATCCTGGAAAGAGAGCTCGCCTGTGGGAGACCCCCGCATGCCCATCTTGTCCAGGCTCTTGGCCACCGAGAACCCGGGGGTGTCGCGGGCGACCAGGAAGACGCTGATCCCGCGCGCGCCCCGCGCGGGCGCGGTCTTCGCATAGACGAGGAGCCAGTCCGCGACGGGACCGTTGGTGATGAACTGCTTCGACCCGTTCAGGATGAAGTGGTCCCCGTGCCGCTCGGCCCGGGTCCGGAGGCTCACCGCGTCCGATCCCGAGCCCGGTTCGGTGAGCGCGAGCGCTCCCACCGCGTCGCCTCGCGCGATGGCGGGTAGGGCGGCCCTCTTCTGCTCCTCGGTCCCGTTGCGGGCCAAATTATCGGCGAACAGGTTCGAATGGGCGCCGACGCTGAGCGCAAGCGCGGGGCTGGCGCGGGCGATCTCCTCGAGGAGGATCGCCTGGGCGAGATACGAGAGGCCGAGACCGCCGTATTCCGTGGGCAGCGTGATGCCGAGGAACCCTTGCTCCCCCAACCGGCGGAAGACGTCCCGGGGGAAGTGATCCTCCCGGTCCATCCGGTCCGCGACGGGCGCGATCTCCTTCCGGGTAAAGCGACGGGCGGCGTCCCGGAGCTCCCGGTCCTCCTCTGAGAGGGAGAGGTCCATCAGGACGGCGACGACTTGCGGCGCATAACCCTTGTCGCCCGGCCTCGGCTGGTCGAAGTACGGGGACGCGCGAGGACCAACCCGAGATGGCGCTCCCAGGCGGCTTGCTTCTTCGGCCGGTCCGACCGGAAATGAGCCCCCCGACTCTCGGTCCGCTCGAGCGCCGCGCGGGCGATGAAGGAGCCGGTCAGGGCGGCGTTGGCGAGCGGTCCGGGGATCCCGTCCCGGCCCGCCGGCTCGTCGGCGGCCAGGATGCGTTCGAAGGTGGCGAGCGCGTTGCGGAGACCCGGAGCGTAGCGCACGATCCCGACCTCGTCCCACAGGGTGTCCCGGATCACTTCGAGAGCGGCCTCCCCGTCCGGTCGCCCGGCCCGCACCGGGAGAGACACCTCCAGCGTCTCGGCTGGTCGGGAGGGTCCTCCGGCAACGGGGTGGAGGAGCTGACGCGCGACCCGCTCCCCGAACACCAGTCCCTCGAGCAGCGAGTTGCTCCCGAGACGATTCGCCCCGTGCACCCCCGTCGACGCGACCTCCCCGCACGCGTAGAGACCCTCGAGGGTCGTCCGCCCGTCCGTGTCGGTCGTCACACCGCCGATCATGAAGTGGGCCGCCGGCGCGACCGGGATGCGATCGCGGGAAATGTCGAGGCCGTACGACGCCAGGAACCGGGTGATGGAGGGGAATCGGGTGACGAGCCGATCGCGAGGCAGCGCGGTCGCATCGAGGTAGACGCACCCGTGACCCGAGCGATGGATCTCCCGGTCGATGGCGCGGGCGACCACGTCACGCGGCGCGAGCTCCGCGTCCCGGTGGTACGACGGCATGAAACGGACCCCGGTGTCCGTACGGAGGATCGCCCCCTCCCCCCGCATCGCCTCGGTGATGAGGAATCGGGGCGCCCCGGTCTTCCAGAAGACCGTCGGGTGGAACTGGATGAACTCCATGTCCGTCAGCAGCGCGCCCGCCCGGAACGCGATCGCGACCCCTTCCCCTGTCGCCACGGAGGGGTTCGAGCTCTGCCGATACAGACTGCCCGCTCCTCCCGTCGCGAGCACGACCGGGCCCGGCGTCAGGTACTCGACCCCCCGCCCCTCCGCATCGGAGAGGACGGCGACCGGGCCGTCCCGGTTTCCCGGAAGAAGGGCCCGCAGGATCGTTTGCTCCCGCGCCTCGACACCGGCCTCCTGGACGCGGTGCTTGAGCGCCTCTTCGATCGAGTAACCGGTACTGTCCCCTCCGGCGTGGAGGATCCGGGCGCGCCGGTGCGCGGCCTCCCGCCCCAGGGCGATCTGGCCCTCGACGGTGTCGAACGGCACCCCGTACCGCACGAGGTCGGCGATCCGGGCGGGCCCCTCGAAGGTCAGGACTCGGGCGGCGGCCACGTCGACCAGCCCGTCGCCCGCACGGACCGTGTCCGCGAGGTGGAGGGCCGGGGAGTCGTCCGGACCGATCGCAGCGGCGATCCCTCCCTGGGCGTAGCGCGTATTGGACTCCTCGAGTCGGCCCTTCGTCACCAGGGTCGGGCGCAGACCCAATTCCCGGCCCCGCAGGGCCACGTACAGTCCCGCGATCCCGCTTCCGATGATGAGGGGTCGGCGGGCGGCGTCGGTCACGAACCCCGGACCGGGGCGGGCAGTATAGCGGCTTCTGGAGAGGCGCCCATCCTCCTATACTCGGTGGGGCTCCCTTAGGCGTGGTGCCTCCCGACCCGGAACCCGTAACGGAACCCGAGTGGCGGAACAGCGTCACGGTTCGCGAAGATCCAGAACTCGCGCGGTGGTTCGCTTCGCACCTTCCGCCCGCGGACGCGCCCCGCTCGGTGAGCGTGACCGACCTGTTGGGTCTGCGGCCCGCGTTCTGGCGGGCGACCGCCCCGCCCCCTCCCTCCTCGCCGGAACGAGAGGCCCGACTGGAGAGCGGACGCCGGGTGCATCGCGAGCTCGGGGTCCTCTTCGCCGCGACGGGAGAACTCGAAGTGCGGGTCCGACGGGAGGGGGTGCACGGTCGGATCGACGTTCTCGCCGACCGTCCCATCGAGGTGAAGACGAGCAGCTCGCCGCTCCCGTCGGACGACCTCGCCCGTTCCCGTCCGGACCACTTGGATCAGCTCGCGATGTATTGCGGACTGCTCGACCGCGACGAAGGACGGCTCATCTACCTGCACTCGGAGAGCGAGCGGGCGGACCGGGCCGCCGTGTACGACGTCCGGTTCCGCTCGCTCTCCGACCTCCAAGGGGAAATGGTCGCCCGCGCCGAACGCCTCCGAACCGCGATCCGGGAACGTCGGCCGGCGCCCCTCCCGCGTTGCGCCTGGTTCGGCCGAGGTTGCGAATGGCAGACTGCGGGTACGTGTGATTGCACCGGTGCCGAGGCCCCGGCCGATCCCCTCTCGTTCGACCACGTGGCCTCGCTCGAGCCCCGGGCGGATCTGGCTCGGCCGCTCGAGGAAGCGCTCGGGGCGCTCCCCGTCGTGCCGAACCCTCCCGTCATCGACCTCTTCCGCGATCTCCTCTACCCGCGGCGGGCCTTCTTCCGTCGGGCACTCCCCGGTCCGACGAACCCACCGGTTCCGGTCGCGCGGTCGACCGAATTCGACCTCTACCGACGCCTGACCGAGGCCGTGGAAGCGGGGCCCGTCGGGGAGGTCGCTCGGTTGCCGACCCGCTCCGAGGAACCGGACGAGGAGGTCGGGGGATTCCGTGGGGAACCGTACCTGGTGCGCACGTCGCGGGCGAAGGCGCGTGTCCCCGGCCAGGATTGGCTCGCTCGCTCGCCACAGTACGCCCTTGACCTGGGGTTCCGGTGCGTCGCGACCGGGACACGGCGAGGCCGGATCATCCTCGGGTACGAGCTCGCGCTCGGGGATCCGGACCGGGTCCAGGTCCTGGAGCTGACCTTCGATTCCCCGACGCTGTTCTCCCGTCTCTGGCGGTTCCGCTCGGAACTCCTCGGGGGAGCGCTTGAGACCCACGACCCCACGCCCCTCCCGGCTTGCCCGGGATGGATGTATCCGGGATGCGACTATCGGGATGTCTGCGGCTGCGGAACCCCTTCGGGGCGGCCCCAGTGGAAGATGACCGTGGACGCCGTCCGCAAGAATCCCTCGGTCTCGTAGAGGCGGAGCGCGGTCCGGTTCGCCTCGGTGACCCAGAGCGTGGCGGTCGAGTATCCCAAGGCGTGGAGGGCCCGCAATCCCCATCGGAGAAGGAAGCGACCTTCGCCATGCCCTCGCCGTTCGGGCTCGATCATGAGGTCCTGGATCACCGCTTCGCGGGGCGAGGTCTCCGCGCAGAGGATCCCGCCGACGATCCGGAGTGGCTGGGGCAGGAGGAGCAGGGTCGAAGCCTCGTCCAGGAAGCGTCCCATCTGGCTGTCGAGCAGCCCCCGCATCATGTCCAAGTAGTGGGCGAGGGACCCGCCGACCACGAGGTCATCGAGCGTTCCTTGGAACGACCGGGCGTCGAGGTCCGCGATCGCTTCGAGGGTAGCGTCTCGGACCGGGATGAGGCGCACCCCCGAAGGGGCCGCAGGGACGTCGACGGGCGGCTCGGGACGAAGGCGGCGCTCCATCTGGTGTCGTTCGATGACCTGCGCGCCGAACCGGTCGGCGAGGGCGTGGGCCACGCGTCGCTCCTGCTCGAGGTCGAACCCGGTGAAGCCGAGGGCGACCGACCGCACTTCGGCGGGGAGCGACTCGAGGAGGACGGCGGCGAGGCGCCCGGCCCGCTCCTCCGCGGCGGGGCCGGCCGAGGAATGGACGTGGGCCCACGCCTTTGACTCCCGACGGGTGTATACCGCGAGACCCCCACCGTCCTCCACCGGCGGGTAGTACCACGCGGGGCGCGTCCCGGCACGGGCCTCTTGCGCCGACCGTTCGACCCACTCCCCCGAGGGGACCTCTTCCCTCAGTTTCAGTTCCCGTCGAATGGCCTGGAACAGCTCGAGGAGGTCGTCCGAGGAGGCCGAGGTCGCCGGGCGCGGAGCGTCCACCGCGGCCTCCCGGTTAGCCCGAAGGGAGGTGGGCGCGCAGGATGTCGGCGATGTCGGGCGCCACCGACGCCTTCTCGGCGGGGTTGCCGAGGGTGTCGGTCGAGTAGACCTCGTCCGTGACGGCCTTGATGCGCTCGAACGCGTCGCGGAGGAAGAGGCCGTGCGTGCACGCGGCGCTGATCGCGCCGGCGCGGTTCTTCTTCAGCAGCTTGGCCGCTTCCACGATCGTCCCCCCCGTCGTGATCACGTCGTCCACCAGGACGACGTGCTTCCCCTCGAGCGCGACCGGCAGATCGGCCGGGATCTTCAGCTCCACGTGTTCGCTGTCGATCCGCTTCTTGTCGAGGGCGAACCACGGCTTCTCGAGCAGCGCCGCCATCCGACGCACGCGTTCGACCCCGCCCTTGTCGGGCGAGACCAGCACGTCGAGCGGGAGCTCATGCAGGAGACGGGCGATCGCGGGGATCCCGCTCGCCTCGTAGGCGGGCTTGGTGAACTGCGCCAAGGTCTGCGGGGAGTGGAGGTCGACAGTGACGACCGCGTCCGCGTCGAGCTCCACGTGGCGGCACAAGGTACGCGCGCTGACCGGCTCTCCCGGGAAGAACTTGCGGTCCTGGCGGGCGTAGCCGAAGTACGGCACCACCACGAACACGTGGGCGGCCCCGGCTTCACGCACGGCGTCCTCGAGGAGGATCAGTTCGAGCAGGTCCGCGTCGGTCCGCGTGGATTGCACGATGACGACGTCCTCCCCCTCGAGCCGGCCCCCGACCCGGACATACATCTCGCCATCGGGGAACCGCTTCGTGAACGGGATCCCAAACGGAGCGTTGGAGAGTTCCCGCGAGATCCGTTCGGCGAGAGCGGTCGAGGCCGTACCTCCGATAACGTGCATCGTGGACCAACCTCGTCCGCGGGACCCCGCCCGGCTCTAAAGGCTTGCGCGGACGGTCCCTAGAGGTCCTCGTCCTCGTCGCCCGAGGCCGGCTTCCTCGCCTTCGGCTTGGCGCCGCGGCGAACATGTGGCCGCGGACGGCCGTGACGGGGGCTCGGCGGGCTGTGGGGGGGAGACCGATGGCCGCGCGGCGGTTCGTCGGTGTCCGTTTCGTCCTCTTCATCTACGGAGCGCCAGGGGCGCAGGGAACGGAGGATCCGACGCCCTCGCGACTCCCCCTCGGGGGGACCCGCCTCGGCTTCCTCTTCCTCGTCCTCCTCCTCCTGCTCCACCCGTCGCGGATCCTCGATCCCCTCGGCTCGCAGGGCGAAATGGATCCCGAGCGCGAGCAAGATCAAGCCGGCGATCGTCAGTCCGAGGAATTCCCACGACTGAGCCGGTACGGCCGCGCCACGTCCCTCGAGCGCCAACTTGAAGGCGCCGAACCACGGCAACATCCCCCGGGCGGCGCCAATGACCCAACCCGGCTCGACCAGCTGGCTGAGCCACGCATTGTTTCCCTGGTCGGGAAGCAGCGGGCAACCGGGGCCACCGCACAGGGTGTTGTTGTCGCCCATGGTGAGGAAGCCGGAGTGGGCCCCGATCACGCTCGCGGTGAGCGGGATGGTCACGTTCCCGTTCATCCACCCGACGTGGTAGAGGCTCAAGGTCCCGGTCACGCTCGTCGTGGTGCAGGGGTTGAGTCCGGTGACCGAGAAGACCGACCCCGCTTCGCTCCCGCAGGGGAGGCCCGTGAGACTCGAGAGGTTGTACCCGTTCGTTTGAGGGTCGTACTGGAGGTACAGGATCGCCCGATGGATGATGGGAGTACTGCTCCCCCCGTTCGGCCAGTAGAGGATGACGTCGCCGTACTCACCGTAGGTCGAGTACCCGGAATGGAACCCGTCGAAGTAGGTCTGGATGTTCTGGGTGGGTATCTTCTGGGCCAGCACGAGGTCGCCGGCGTTGATCAGCCCGACGACGTCGTTCGTTCCGTGCTGCATGCTACCGGACTCAACGACGTAGACCGGCGGCCAGTTCTGGGTGAAGGCGTAGAGCGACGAGATCAGGATGATCACGATCGCTAGCGCCACCAGCGGGCCGAAGTAGAGGGAGTCCCGGGCCCGCCAGAAGACCGGCGTCCGGTCACGACGCCATCGGGAACGTCGTTCCTCGCCCTCGGGATCGTCGTCCCCATCGTCCTTCTCGGACCGGGAACCTCCCGACCACCGTCGCACGGGGGCCGGTCGGCCGCGCGAATGCCGGCGGCGGGGACTTCGTCGCGACCGGGAGGGGGACGGCTCTTCGTCCTCGTCCGGGTCGTCCACGTCGTCCGGCTCCTCGTCCTCGTCGGAGGGCCGTGGGCGGACCATCCCCGTCCGGTCGGGTCGGAACCGCTTAACCCTTCGGCTCGAACCGCACGGCCGGTCGGGCACCTCTCGGCGACCCACTTCTCTCCGCCCTCGAACCGAACCCTTAAGGGTACCATGGCGGACGGGGAAGCGAGGACCCGGAGGGCCGCAACACCGTGCGTCGCATCGACATCTCCATGCCGCTCCGCTCGGGGATGGCGGCCTTCCCGGGGGATCCACTCTTCGCCTCGTCTCCGACGCATTCGCTCGAGACCGGAGCCCCGTACAACCTCTCGGCGCTCGCGTTCGGTTCGCACGCGGGCACCCATGTCGACCCGCCTCGCCACTTCTTCGCGGGCGGGCTGCCCATCGACCGGATCGACCTCGGCATCCTCAACGGACCCTGCGTGGTCGTCGGGGTGGATCCCCGCCGGACCGAGATCGGACCGACGGAGGTGGCGGGGATTCCCGCGGGGGTCGAGCGGGTGCTCTTCCGAACCTCGAACTCCGAACGATGGCGGTCGAACGCCGCGTTCTTTGCGGACTACGTCGCGCTCACCCCGCCGGCCGCCGACGCCCTCGTTGCCCGGAAGATCCGGCTGGTCGGGGTCGATTCCCTCTCGGTCGAATCGGACCCGAGTGGGCGGTATCCCGTTCATCACCGGCTCCTCGGACAGGGGGCGCTGATCCTGGAAGGGCTCGCGCTCGCCGACGCACCCCCGGGAGCGTACGAGCTCCAATGCCTCCCGCTGCGTCTCGAGAACGGCGACGGCGGTCCGGCGCGCGCGATCCTCCTCGCGCCGTAGGAGACCGACGATGGCCCCCGCCTCCCCCGCGCCCGGCGCGTACGACCTCACCCTCGCCACCCCGGCCTTCTACCTCCTCGTCGTTACGCTCGGCCTCTTCGTCGTGATGCTCGTTCTCCTCCGTCGGTCGACGCGGGGCAAGCGTGCCTTCGAGGGGTACCTCGATGCCGCGGGCGTGAGCCTCGGGTTCCTGGTCTTCGCCGTCGCCCTGGTCGTGGGACTCTCGGCGAGGGATCCGCATGGGAACCGGACGGCCTTCGCCCTCTACACGACCGTGCTCACCGGCTACTGGCTTGCGTTCGCCATCCCGGTCGTGACGGTCGGGAGTTCCGTCCAGGCCCGCTCCCGCGGGGCGATCCGCTGGCTCCTGCCGGCTGTCGGCGTTGCGGTCCTGATGTTCTTCGCGCTGTTCGGCTACTACTACGCCGTGTGAGAACGCGGTTCAGTCTCGCTCGTCGGGAGGGAGCAGGTCGGGGATCCCGTCCGCGATGGGGTAGTCGACCCGGCAGTGGGCGCACGCCAGCGTTCCCCGGACGATCTCGTCCCCCTGGGTCTGCTGGGACGTCAGGGAAAGTTCACCGTGGCAGACCGGACAGCGCAGGATCTCGAGCAGGTCCGGCTTCACCGGCTGCCCCCCTCGACGATCCCGTAGCCGATCAACCGCCAGGCGTTCAACTTGCGGGAGATCGCGACCCGGCTGCCGGGGAAGACCGTCACGGACCGGTTGAGCGCGAGCTCGACGTCGTCCCCGCGCGCGCTCGTCACCTTGCCGGCCGCGATCGTCGTGCCGACCGTGACCGCGAGGACCTCGCTGGTACGGATCTTTTCGACCTTGATGTCCCGCTGGGCCCCCATCACGCGATCGAGCAGCGTCGCCTTCAGGCGGATCCGCTGGCTGACGGGAGGGAGCGTGCCGACCGTCCCGACGAGCCGCCCGGTCAGGCCATCCCCCTTCGCGAGGGACGGGTCGAGGCTCGTCCCGAGCGCCGCGAGGCCCCCCGGGTGGAGTTCGTCCCACTCCTGGCCACCGGAAATGATCGACGTCACCGTGGTCGTCAGCGACTCGGCATGGGTGCTGGGTTCCCCGCTCGGGCCGGGTCGGATCTCGATCTCCTCGCCGACCTTCAAATGGCCCTGGATCAGCGAGCCCCCGAGCACGCCCCCCTGGAGGTCGGCGGGCCGGGTGCCGGGCCGGTTGATGTCGAACGACCGGGCCACGTACATGAGGGGGGGCTTCTTCGGATCCCGCTGCGGGGTCGGGATCGTATCTTGGACGACCTCAATGAGGGCGTCGATGTTGACGCGGTGGTTCGCACTGACGGGGACCACCGGGGCCGACGCGATCGGAGAGCCCTTCAAGAACTCCATGATTTGGCGATGGTTCTCCTCCGCCGCCTCGTTCGAGACCAGGTCGACCTTGTTCTGGACGACCACGACCTTGCGGACGCCGATGATGTCGAGGGCGTAGAGGTGCTCCCGGGTCTGGGGCTGGGGTACCGGTTCGTTCGCCGCGACCAGGAGGAGGGCGCCATCCATGATGGCCGCCCCGCTGAGCATCGTCTCCATCAGCGTCTCGTGGCCGGGAGCGTCCACGAACGACACCGCCCTCAGGAACTTCGCCTCGCCGCCGCAGTTCGCGCACTTCGGGTCGACCCCGTAGCACGACGGGGGCGGGCAATTGGGGCATTGGAAGAACGCCGCGTCGGCGTACCCCAGCTTGATGGAGATGCCCCGCTTGAGTTCCTCGGAATGTCGGTCGGTCCATTCGCCCGTGAGGGCTTGGGTCAGGGTCGTCTTCCCGTGGTCTACGTGACCGACGAGTCCGATATTGACCTCGGGTTGCCGGGGGACCTTCATGACGCCGCGAGAAGCTCCGCGAGGGGCTTCGGGCCCTTCTGTTCGACCACGAGGTTAATCTGGACGGTGTCCTCGCTGATCGTGTTCCCGCGGAACGTCCGGCGCTTGCGCATCCCGAGGCGGGGGGCGTCGAACCCGAACCCGTGGCCGACGTAGAGGCGGGTCTGGCGGGCGCCCGGCAGGTCGGGGCGGAGCGGGAACCCGCTCTTGTCGGTCCCGCCCGTGATCCGGAAAGTGTAGCCCGATGCGCCGATCAACTCTCCCCCCACGGTCTCCCCGATCCGCTTGCCCAGAAAGCCCGCGGCCTGCGGGTCGGCGACGGTGCGCGCGAGAGAGACGGCGCGCTCAGAGATGACGAGCTTGTACTCGACCATTGAACCTTGAGGGACGGGGCGACCTATAGGGGCTTTAAATAGCTTTTCCGAGCCACTGGGCCCCGGTCGACATCGCTACGAGCGAGGGCAGGCGGATGTTGGGCAGAGCGGAGCAGCTGACCGACCCGGAGCTGTGGGAGGAGACCGTCGTGCCCTCCACGGTCGCGTTGAACTCGAGTCCGGACGTGTTCGCGATGAAGGCGAGGGGACACGAGTTGAAGACCACGCCCCAAACGGGCTCGGGGGCGAGGATGCCGAACCCTCCCACACCGAAAAAGATCTGGCTCGCGTTCGGATGGGCCGTAAGGAACGAGAACCCACCCGCGCTGTTCACGGCGCCGACAACGCTCGACGAGTCCCAGGCGCCGTTCGGGAACGGGAGGAGGCTGTCGGTGATCTTCGGGCAGGCCGACGTGCTCACGTCGAAGAGGGCGGTCGCCGAACCGTCGTCCACGGTGACCCCGAGCACGCCTCCGCTTGTGTTCACGAACCCGACGATCCAGAACCCGGAGGTCCCGAGGCCTTCCGAGACCGGCGTGTCGTCCACAGCGATGACTTTGGGCGGCACCCCGAGTAGCGTCACGTTACAGCCCAGGGACGAAACGACCTGAGTGATGTTCCGGGTCGGGTATTCCAACGGCGAGGGTATCCGGATGGCGGCCCCGAGCGCCGCCTGCCACGGGCCGCCCGAGACCGCGTTCGCAGCGGGTTGGGCTTCGGAGACGGCGCCCGCGAACGTCGGGTACGGACCGAGCTGGGAGGTGCTGCCCGGACCGAACTTCCCCGACAGGGCCAGCCCGCCCACCACGACGACCACCGCGATGCCGACCGCCAGCGCGACGATGAGCCACGGTGGGATGGTGCGACGGGGAGCGGTCGACTCCCCGCCTCCGCCACCGGATGGTCCGTGTCCCGCGCTCGAGCCAGGGGCGGCCGGTGTCGTCATCCGACCTAGTTAGAGGTAGGGCGGCTAGAAAAGGAACACCGACCCCTTGCGTTCCCGGACACGGGCTTATGAGGTAGGGGCTGCGTCGGTTCGCTGGCGGACGGAGGGAGGTTGCTCGTTCCGGATTCCACGCTTCTGGACGCGGGCGCGGTACTCCTCGTCGTCGGACTCGGCTTTGGGGCCATCACCGATGCGCGCACTCGGGAGGTCCCCGAGGGACTCTGGGTCGTCCTGACCCTCGCCGGGGCGGTGCTGGGGGGCCTTGCGGTCGCCGCCGGAGGGTGGGTTCCGACCGTATTCTGGGTGGTCGGCGCCGCCTTCGTGTTCCAGCATCTCGTTCCGTGGGACGAGGCATTCGGTGGGGAGTGGCGGGCCGACCTGGTCGAGCTGGCGATCTATCTGGGCGTGCTCGCCCTGTTCGGTGCCGGCGTGGTCCTGGACGGACTCGGTCCGACCGCGGTACCGGTGAACGCCCTCGCCGTGGTCCTCACGGTCCTCTTTGCGCGGGGACTCTTCGAGGCGGGCGTCCTCTTCGGCGGGGCAGACGCCAAGGCCGTCATGGTCGCGGGGCTCCTCGTTCCGTTCTTCCCGATCCCGCTGTGGATGGTCCCTCGAGGCATCCTTCCCATCACGTCGGTGATCCCGTTCGCTGTCGACCTCCTGATGGACGCCGCGCTGCTTTCCGTCGTGGTTCCCCTCGCGCTCGCGGTCCTGAACCTCGCGCGGGGCGAGTTCCGCGCGAGGGACGGGTTCACGACGTACATGATCCCCGTCGCCGCGCTTCCGCATCAGTTCGTCTGGGTGCGGGACGAGCGGTATCCGGTGGACCCGGTGGCCGAGGGGGAGATCGAGACCTCCGCCGGGGATCAAAAGTGGAGGGAACACATCGCCGAGGACCTCCGCGGGCGCGGGATCTCCCGTGTGCGGGTGGGACCTCAACTCCCGTTCGTCGTCCTGCTCTTCGCCGGCGCCCTCGCGGCCCTTGCGTTCGGGAACCTCATCTTCGACCTGTTCACGCTGCTCTAGCGTCGTCCGTCCATACGAGGGAAAGCTTTTTTCCGCCGAGCCCGTCGAGCGCGCCGGGAGAAACCGATGGCGCGTCGTCCGAAGTCGACCCCGATCCGCGTCCTGATCGCGAAACCGGGGCTGGACGGGCACGACCGGGGGGCGAAGGTCGTCGCCCGGGCCCTCCGGGACGCGGGCATGGAGGTCATCTATGCGGGCCTCCGCCAGACTCCCGAAGACGTCGTCCGCGCGGCGCTGGAAGAAGACGTGGACCTGATCGGTCTTTCCATCCTCTCCGGGGCGCACATGGCCCTCTTCCCCCGGATCCTGACCCTCCTGAAGAAGGAAAAGGCAGGTCACATCCCCGTGTTCGCCGGAGGGATCATCCCGGACGAGGACGCCCGCCGTCTCAAGAAGGCGGGGGTACGCGCCATCTTCGGACCCGGGACCACGCTCGAGGAGATCGTCACGACCGCCCGACAGTTGGCGCGCGGCCCGGCATGAGCGGGGCCGCCCGTATTCCCCCGGTCGCCCGCGCGATCCGTCGGGGCGACCGTCGCGCCCTCGCGCGCGCCATCACCGCGGTCGAGAACGCGGACCCGAGCATCGCGCCCGTCGTACGGGCGCTGTACCCGGGGACCGGGACGATCCCCCTGGTCGGTCTCTGCGGCCCGTTGGGGGTCGGAAAGTCGAGCCTCTTGAGCGCCCTCATCGGCGCGCTCCGCGCGCAGGGCAAGACCGTCGGGGCCATCGCGGTGGACCCTTCGAGCCCGTTCACCGGGGGCTCCGTCCTGGGGGACCGGATCCGCCTCGAGCGGCGGGCGGACGATGACGGGGTGTTCTTCCGGTCGATGGCGAGCCGGGGGGAGGCCGGAGGGGTCGCCGCCACGACCCGGGAAGTGGCCCGCCTCCTCGAGGCGGCCGGCTTCGATGTCGTCTTCGTGGAGACGGTCGGTTCCGGTCAGGTGGATGTGGCGATCCGGGAGATCGCGACCACCAACGTGGTCGTCCTCGTGCCCCACCTCGGGGACGAGGTCCAGACGCTGAAGGCCGGCCTGTTCGAGATCGCGGACGTGTTCTGCGTGAACAAGGCGGACCTCCCCGGCTCCGAACTCGCCGCTCGGGACCTGGCGGAGCTGGTCAGCCTCGGGAAGGGACGCGACAACTGGGCCCCGCCGATCGTCCGGACCTCGACGACCCTCCCGCTGGGGGTATCGGAACTCTGGCAGGCCATCGCCTCCCACGAATCGTTCCTCGACACCTACGGGGGTCGCCTCGCCGGGGAGCGACGGCGCCTTGCGGCGGAGATCGCCGGGCGCCTCCGCGACCGGGTCGGGAAGGACGTCAGCGAGCGACTCGAGCGGGACCCGGAGCTCCGCACCCTCTTGGACCGCGTGGTCGCACGGAGGACGGACCCGATGAGCGCTGCCGACCAGCTCTACCGGGACTGGTACCGGCGCCGGTAGGTCGGATGGCGATCTCTCCGCTCTTCGCCTTCACCCTCATCCTGGTCGGGCTCGGCGTCCTCTCGTACTTCGTCTACGCCTCGTTCGCGTTCGGGGCCGGGTACCAACCGACCCCCCGCCGCTCGGTCCGCATGATGCTCCGTCTCGCGGAGGTCGGACCCCAGGACGTCGTCTACGACCTGGGCGCCGGCACGGGGGCGATCGTGTTCCGGGCGGCCCGGAACTACCACGCCCGGGTCGTCGGCGTCGAAGTGGAGCCGCTCCGCTTCCTGATCCTTCGCCTCCGTCGCCGACTCGGTTCCTCGGGGGACCGGATCGAGCTGGTCTGGGGGAACCTCTTCCACCTGGACTTCAAGGACGCGACGGTCGTGACGGCCTTCCTGTGGCCGGGCGCGATGGCCCGCCTCCGCCCCAAGCTCGAGCGGGAGCTCCGCCCCGGCGCGCGCCTGGTCAGCCACTGTCACGAGGTACCGGGATGGACCCCGACCGTCTTCGACCGCGAGACCAATGTCTATCTCTATCGATGGCCGGAGGCGCGCGGGGCCGCACCTGGTTGAGCGTACCTACCAGGGGTGGTACGAGAACCACAGGACCGCCCCGGCGGCGAGGACGCCGACGATCACGAGGCAGCCCGCGATCCATCCGGCGTTCGGGTTGCGAGGGCGTCGGGGGGCCACGTTGGGCAAGGACACGAGGGGGGCGACGGACATCGGGGTTTATTTCGGGAGGATACGAACCGCGGTCCCTACGGGATCGGGCCCCCCAAGGCCCCGGTGATCCCGAAATAGATGACCAGGGCGCCGACGACGACGGCCACGGTGAACACGACGATCACGAAGGAGGTCGAGATCTTGGGCATCGGGGTCGAGGAGGTCATGTCGTACCGACCTCCCTCGGGGTTGATACACCCCTAGTACGAGCTGGGGGCGTCCCTACTCCCCGCCTTCGGCGGGTTTCGGCGTGGGCTCGGCCTTGGGGGAGGCTCGAACGCGTTTCGTCTCGTGGGTCTTCGTCTCCGCCGTGGTCGCGGCGTCCGCGTTCTTCTCGTCGCCCTCGGCATCCGACTTTTCCACGGGTTTCTCGGCTGGCTTCTCCGCGACCGGGGTAACGTACTCCTCGACGACCCGCACCGAGTGGGGGTGGACGTGAGTGCGGATCCGGTCGATCACGCGCGGCTTGGCCGCCATCCAGGAGATGTCGAACTTCGACCGCTCCGGGACGTGCAGCGTGACGACCTTTTCGTGGACCTCGACCTTGAACTCGGACGACCGACCGTACTGGAGCTCGACGATCGCCCGGACCTGGTCGACCGGATCCGTGACCTGCTCGGTCACCTTGAACTTACCACGGATCTTCTTGCCCGAGAAAGGGGGGTTGAAATCGACCCGGACACGGGCCTGGGTCAGCGTGACGACCCGGCCCCGGCGCCCCTCGATGGTGAGGACCGTGCCGATGTCGAGGTGCGCATCCTCCCGGCGCATCTCGGGGAGCCGGGAGATCTCGTGCATCGAGTAGAGCTCAATCAGCTTCGGGTCGCGTTCCCCGAACGAATCCGCGGGGGAGAACTCCTTTTCGAGTTCCTGGCCGACGGGAAGGCCGATCAGCGCGTTCTCCACTCCGGTCGGGAAGTATTCGCCGCCGATCTGGTGGGGACGGGGTCCCCAGACCTGGCCCGTCGTTTCCGCGACCTTCGCTTCCTGGGCGACTTCCTGGTGCGTGGTGTCGATCAGGTCCGTGCGCCCTCCGCCCTCGGCCCACAGGTCGTACTCGAGTCGGACGAGGTCCCCCGGATGGGTGACCGTGGAGTGCTTGGCGCCCTCGGATGGCATGGCCCCGCCGAACCGGGGGCTCGCTTAAGGTTTTCCCGGCGAGCGCACGGCCTGGGTGGGCGGGAAGGGGTCGGTGGGCGTGTTCGGAGGCCCCGCCCCGCTCGGGGTCTCCTGCGCCCTTACGAGGGAGGAGGAGGAACGTCCGGGCCACCGACCCGGGACCACCGCACCCACGCATGGGCGAGGGCGAACGGCTTCATCATCGCCTCCACGTACCGAAGCGGGTGACGGACGGGTTTCCGGTGCTCGGAGAGTCGGTCGCGGAGCTCTCCGTTCTTCAGGATCGACATCGCCATCTGGAACAGGTACAGGTAGCGCTTCCGCGCCCACCGGTAGTAGCTCGTCTCGTTGCTCTTGTCGTGGTAGACCCACGCTTCGGGGAGGAAGAGACCCGCGTGTCCCGCGCGGCGGACCCGCGTCTCGAGGTCGTGGTCCTCCGCGGTCACCCGGGGGTCGAACCCGAACTCGTGGAGGAGGGAGGTACGCCAGGCCGAGTTCCCGAGCGGCAGGTAGGTCACGCTCGCCGGCACGAGGTCGGCGTAGATGGATTCCTCGAGCAGCTCATAGTACCGCTCGATCGGGTTCTCCGCGGCGCGGAGCGGGCGGGTCGGCCCACCGGTGTACGACGCGCGTCCCTGTTCGATGGGGGCGACGATCGTGGCGAGCCAATCCGGGGGCGCGATCTCGTCCGAGTCGAGGAAGGCGGTCGTGTCCTCCTTCAGGTACGGCAGCGAGGAGGTCCGAGCATCCACGGGTCCCCCAGCGAAGCGGACCAGTTGGACGTGGATCGACGGCCATCGGGTCGTCGCGGCCTCGACCAGCGCGTCCGGGGACTTCGGCGAGGCGGCGACGAAGACCCGCTCGGGGAGGCGGGTCTGGTTCGCGAGCGATTCCAGCGCCTTCAGGAGCCGCGGATCGTCCCGGACGGCAATCTCCACACAGACCGTGCCCATACGAATCCCAAGGTCCGCGGAGTACCGGGGCCGAGGCCCCGCGGGAGTACCCCAGCGTGTCCGCCGCTTAATTAGTCTCTCGGTCGGTGAGGGACGCGTGCGGATTCTTCTCCTCGGGGGCGGCGTGCAACCGATCCCCCCGACGGGGTACGGTGCGGTCGAGCGAATCATCGACGACCTCCGAACCGGGCTCATCGCGGCGGGCCACGAGGCGATCGTGATCAATCGAGTTCGCCGGCGACGGACCCGGGACGAGATCCCGTTCGCTCTCGAGGTACCTCGGCTGATCCGGGCGGAGCGGTACGACGTACTGCACGCCCACACGCCGGTCGTCGCCAATCGACTCGCCCTGGGAGGATTCCCGTTCGTCTACACGTCCCACTCCCGTCACTGGTTCTACCGGACCCAGCTCTCCCACCAGTGGGGCTACTGGCTCGAGCGTCGCGCCGTGCGGCGCGCCCGGGCCACCGTGGCCTTGACCGAACCCCTGGCCCGAACCATGCGCAGCCAGGTTCCCAGCCCGCACCCCCTACCGATCTCGGTGATCCCCTTCGGGGTGGACACGGAACGATTTCAGCCGGACTGGGACGCTCGCACCGGCCGACGGGCCCTCGGGGTCGGAGTGGTGCTCCCGTTCAAGCGATGGGAATGGGCCGCGCAGGCGCTGCGGGGTACCGGCGTCCAGCTCCGCATCGCGGGACCTCAGCCATCGCCCGAGTACGCGGCCCAGGTCCGTGCGGCGGGCGACTCGGTCGAGCTGCTCGGCGAAGTATCGGAGACCGACCTCCGACGGCTGTACGCGGAGAGCGACTTCCTGGTGCATCCGAGTGCCGTCGAGATCCTATCCGCGACCGTGCTCGAGGGCCTGTCCGCCGGATTGCCCATCCTCGGCGGGAGCGCGGTAGAAGGGGTCGTCGAGAACGACCGGACCGGCTGGGTCATCGCGGACGCCGACCCGACGACCTTTCGGGCGTCGACGCGGGTCCACGCGGAAGCGCTGCTCGCGGACGGGGGACTCCGCCGCCGGATCGGGGAAGCGGCCCGCGCCGCCGCCTTGGACCGATTCGCGTGGCCCCGGATCGTCGAGGCCCATCTGGCGGTCTATCGGGCGGTCGCGGGCTAGCCCCGTCCCGAACCGGCAGCCGCTTGGAGCTCGGCGATGGTGCGGTCGATCGCCCCGGCGCTGTTGTAGCGCGGGCTCCAGCCGAGTCGCTGGATCCGGTCGATCGCGAGCAGTTGCTGCGGCACGTCGCCGACCCAACCCCGGGTCCCTCCGGTGTAGTCTATTCGGGCGCGACCTCCGTGGGCTGCGACGACCTTCTCCGCGATCTCCCGGACCGTGATCCGGTCGGCGTTCCCGAGGTTGAACACGTTCACCGGTTCCTGGGCCTGCCCCGCGCCGAGGAGCATCGCCGCGACGCAATCCTCGGTTCGGAGGTAGCTCTTCGCCTGATGACCGTCCCCCAGGACCTCGAGACGCGTCGGGTCGGCCCGCAGTTTCGCGAAGAAGTCGGGGAGGATGCCGTGTCCCATCCCGGGACCGATGATGTTCGCGAACCGGTAGATGTGTCCTCGGATGCCGTAGGAGTGCGCGTACGCCGATACGAGGCCCTCGGCCGCCAGCTTTCCGGCCGCGTACATCGACTCGGGAAGGAGCGGACCGTACTCTTCCGGGGTCGGCAAGACCTTGGCCTGTCCGTAGACGACGCTCGAGGAGGAGTAGGAGACGGAGGTCACGTCGTGGCGGCGCGCTGCCTCGAGCACGTGGAACGTCGCCAGCGTCCCGTTCTCGACGTCGACCCGGGGATCGGCCGTCCCCAGCCGAATGTCCGGGTTGGCCGCGAGGTGCCAGACGCTGGAGGCACCGGCGAACTGCTCCGACCAGGGGCCCGGATGGCTCAGGTCGGCCGTGGTCAGCGTGATTCGGGGGGAGGTGGGAAGTAGCTCGCGGCGACCGGTGGAGAGGTTGTCGAGGACCCGCACGGTCGCGCCTCGCTCGACGAGGCTCCGGACGAGCCACGAGCCGATCGCTCCGGCCCCGCCCGTGACGACGACCGCTCCCCCGGGGTTCGGCCCCTTCATTCGGGGTTCCCACGAGTTAGGGAAGCATATATAAACGGAGGGCCGCCTAAACACGACTTACCCACACTCTCGAGCGGGGGAGCGCATGCGAACGTACGTCCGGATGACCTTTCACTCCGAGGGCGCCGACCCCACGAAGGTACTCGAAGCGATGCGCTCGGTCGGGTTCGAGGAGTCGATGGGAATGCACGACTTTGTGTTCAAGTGGAAGGAGAAGGCGACGCTGGACGACGTGATCCATCTCGTCACCGAGATGCATGAGCGGCTGAAGGGACTCGACGTGAACTACGAGATCACGACGATCGCCTGATCGCCCGCGAACCAACCATGACGCGCGAGGAGCTCAGTCGCATCGAGCGTCTCCTCCTCGTCCATCTGCTCGAACATCGGGGCAACCAGGTCCGGTTCGAAGCGGACCAGTGGACCACCGAGTTCGGGATCGCGCGAAAGTTCGCGGGCGAGGACCCCGCGGCACTGAAGAACGCCCTGCGCATTCTCGAAATGTCCCGGATGATCTACCGACGAACCCAGTACGTCGTGGGATACTCGGAGCCTAAGCACGTGCTTTCCTTGACCGCGACCGGTCACCGGGCGGCGCTCGAGGTCCAGCGGGTCGAACTCGAAGAGACCACCTTCCCGGTCGAGCCCCGGGCCGTCGCGACCCCGGCCGAGGGCGAATCGGACGCGGCCCGGCACGGACGCGCCACCCGGTAGGTCTCCGTGGTGGTAGTCGAGGGGACGAAAGTCCGCCTCCGCCCGCTGGAGGCGGCGGACCTTCCCCGCGTGTTTGAATGGTACAGCGACCCGGACCTCGTGGCTCCCTACGACCGGTTCTTCACCGACACGTACGATTCCTTCGCCGAGTCGGTCCGTGAGGCGAGCGCGGATATGTTGTCCCTGGCTCCCCGGTTCGCCGTGGAACCCCTCGGAGCGCACGGCGCCGTGGGCGTGGTCGGCCACTACGTCTCCCATCCCGTGCTCCAGACCGTCGAGGTCTGGTATCTCATCGGCGATGCCTCGGCCCGGGGCCGGGGGTACGGACGAGAGGCGGTGGGTCTGCTGGTCGACCATGTGTTCCGTACGACCTCCGTCGAGCGGGTCGGGGCCACGTGCGACGTGGAGAACACCGCGTCGTGTCGACTCGTCGAGGGGCTCGGGTTCCAGCGTGAGGGGACGCTTCGGTCGGCCCTTTACCACCACGCGCGGTGGCACGACGCCCACCTGTACGGGGTCACGCGGGCGGAGCGGTCAACTCGGTCTCGACCAGGGTGAAGACGAGCCGGGAGCCAGCGCCGGGGCGAGAGACGGGCGGCGCCAGGCGGGTGCGTCCGATCTCGGCGGTGGAGCGGACGTGGGTCCCTCCGCAGGGGCAGGCATCCTCCGCTTCGATCTCCACGACCCGGACGGGGTCGACCTGGGGTGCGAGCGGAACGAGACCGGACCTCGGTGCCGTAGGACGGGCATCCCATTCGGCGCGTGGCACCTGCCGTATCGACACGGTGTGCGGCGATCGAAGCGCCTCCCCGAGGTCGCTCTCGAGGTCCCGGATCAGGGCGGGGTCGAGCTCCCCTTCCAGGTCGAGGGAAGCGGTCGCGCCCGAGAGGTTGGCCTTCACGGTCCTCAGTCCGGTACGGGAAAACACGCGGGCGCTCAACAGGTGTTGGCCCGTATGCAGGCGCATGTGGCGGTAGCGCCGAGCCCAATCGAGCTCGCCTTCCACTTCTCCACCGATCGGCGGAGCGCGAGGAGCCCCACCCACGGCCCGGATCCGGTGGACCACAGCCGAGCCCGAGCGACCCACGTCCGTAACCTCCCATCGGTGCTCTCCGATGCGGAGCACGCCGTGGTCGGCCGGCTGGCCCCCTCCGGTCGGGTAGAAGTACGTCCGCTCCAGCACGACCCCGCCCGGGGGCAGGGCCGTGACCCGGGAGCGGAACGCTCGCACGTACGCCGACGGGAGGTCGGCGAGGTAGGCGAGTTCGGTCATGGACATCCCACCGGTGCGGCCCCCAAACGCCTTGCGGCGACCGGCCGGGTCCGAACCGCCAAAGCAACCCTTTTAGAGGCGACCGATGTGCGAAGCCGAGGCCAACGATGTTTAAGGTCCGTATCAAGATGGAAAACCTCCGCGAAGTCGTGGAGGTGGTTTCCACCCTCGTCACGGAGGTCAAGCTCTCCATCTCGAAGGACGGACTGGAGGCGAAGGCGGTGGACCCCTCCCACGTCGCGATGCTGGTGCTCAAGCTGCACAAACCGATCTTCGAGGAGTTCACGGGGGAACCCACGGAGGTCGGCGTGGACGTTGACAAGCTGAAGGAGGTCCTGCGGCTCTCGAAACCCGGGGACATCCTCGAGCTTCAGTTCGACGGGAAGCGCCTCATCGCAAGCGTCGGACGACTCACCCGGCAGATGGCGGTGGTGGACCCCGCCGGCATCACCGACCCCAAGGTCCCCAACGTGACCCCGCCCGCGAGCGTGACGGTCAAGATGGAGGACCTGCGGCAGGGGATCCGCGGCAGCGAGAGCTTCACGGACCACGTCACCCTGAGCCTCGACGCCGAGGCCTTCACCATGCATTCGGAGGGCGACACGGACCGCCTCGACCTCCGCCTTCCGAAGGACGCCCTGACCAAGCTCGAGGTGAAGGAGCCGGTGAAGAGCATGTACCCGCTCGATTTCTTCTCGGCGATGGTCAAGGCGATCACGGCCGAGGAGGCGACGCTCCACGTGGGCAACGAATACCCGCTCAAGATCGAGTTCTCGATGGGAACCGGCCGCGGGGAAGGGCGATACCTCCTCGCGCCCCGGGTCGAAGAGGACTAGCGCGGCTCGGTCCGACCGCGGCGACCGTACGGGCGCGCAGACTTGATAATCCGGCCGCGGCTCCACGATCGATGATCCGGGAACCGGAGCACGCCGTCGCGATACTTTCCGCCGTCCGTACGCCCATCGGCAAGTACGGCGGGACGCTCCGCACCCTCCCGGCGACCCGGCTGGGTACGCTCGCCGCCCGGGCCGCCATCGACCGAGCGGGGCTCCTCCCCGAGGAGATCCAGGAGGTCCTCTTCGGCATGGCGATCCAGGCGGGGGCCGGGCAGAACCCGGCCCGGCAGGTCCTTCGGGGCGCCGGAGTGCCGGACTCGATCGGGGCCGCCACCGTCAACATGGTCTGTGGCTCCGGCATGAAAACGATCCACTGGGGCTACTCGGCGATCCGGGCCGGCGACTTCGACCGGGTCCTGGTCGGCGGCATGGAGAGCATGTCGAATTCGCCCTATCTCCTCCCGGCTTCTCTTCGGTGGGGGAACCATCCGGGCGCCCACACCATGGACGACGCGATGCAACGGGACTCTCTCATCGATGCGTACGACGAGCACGAGCTCATGGGCCTCACGGGCGAGCGGATCGCCCAGAAGTTCCAGCTGACCCGATCCGAGGTCGACGCCTTCGGACTTCGAAGCCACCTCAGGGCCTCCGAGGCGAATCGCGACGGGACGTTTGCCCCCGAACTGGTCCCCGTTCCGCCCGAATGGACCCCGGGAGGCCAGGGCCTGTCGATGGACGAGGGACCTCGACCGGACACCACGCTGGACGGGCTCGCCCACCTGAAGCCGGCGTTCTCGCCCGACGGGATCCTCACGGCGGGCAATTCGTCCAAACTTTCGGACGGAGGGGCGGCCCTCGTCCTCGCGAGCGCCGCGGAGGTCAAGCGCCGGGGCGCCAAACCGATCGCGTGGATCCACTCGGTCGCCGAGAGCGGAGTCCACCCTCGGGATGTCATGGAATCCCCGATCCCGACCGTTCGGCTTCATCTCGCCAAGACGGGGCTCCAACCGGTCGACTTCGATCGCGTGGAGCACAATGAGGCGTACGCAAGCGCCTCGCTCGGGGTTCAGCGCACGTTCCACTTCACTGACGAGCAGTTCAACGTTCATGGCGGCGCGATCGGGCTCGGGCACCCGATCGGCGCGAGCGGAAGCCGGATCGCGGTGACGCTGATCCACGAACTCGTCCGCTCCCGGAAGTCGCTCGGCCTGGCCACTCTCTGCATGGGCGGAGGGAACGGGCTGAGCCTGGTGGTCGATCGCGTCGGACTTTGAGGGCCCCTCGCGCCCGTTCGGCGAAGGGACCGCACCCCGCTGGCGGTCTGACGGAAATATTAAGACGGGGGCCGCTGGTCGGCCCTCGGTATGGCGTGGTCTTCGAGTCAGAAGTACATCGCGGAGTTCATCGGAACGTTCGGGCTACTGCTCTCGGTCAGCGGGGCGGCCCTGTTCACTACGTACCTCCAGGTCGACGTTGCGGCTCGGGTTCTGCTCATCTCCCTCTCGCTCGGCGCCGGCGTCATCGGGATGATCTACGCCGTGGGTGACATCTCGGGAGGTCACTTCAACCCGGCCGTGACCATCGCCATGTGGGCCTCCGGACGACTCCCCGCGCGGGACGTCGTACCGTACATCATCGCCCAGGTCGTGGGCGGGATCGTCGCGCTCGCCATCATTCTCGGGGTTCTCTCGGGGCTGAGCGGCGTATCCCTCTCGAACGTCGCGGGCCTGAATGGGTTCGCGTCCCAAGGGTATTCCGGTAGCGGCGTCCCCTCGTACGCATACAGCGTCGGGTCGGTCTTCCTGCTGGAAGTGACGCTGACCTTCTTCCTGGTCTTCGTCATCCTGTTCGCGACCCGGAGTGACAGCTCGGCGAAGAATCTCGCCGGTCTCGGGATCGGCCTCACGCTGATCATGACCAATCTCATCGCCATCCCCGTGGACGGAGCGTCGGTCAACCCGGCCCGCAGCTTCGCGCCGGCGCTCCTCTCGGCGTTCTACTCATCGGGACAGTGGGCGATCAAGGAGGACTGGCTCTTCTGGGTGGCCCCGATCATCGGCGGCCTCTTCGCGGCGATCCTGGCGCGGATGCTGAAACCGCGGCCGGACGCAGCCTAACCCGTCGGCCCGGTCACACGCCCAAGGCCGCGCGCCCCTCGGGCGAGAGGAGTCCGCTCTGTTCGCTGGGCGAGTAGAGGAGTTGCCCCGGGCTCAGGAGGGTCCGGGACCAGGCGAGTCCCTGTTCCTGGAACTGGGGCGGCTCGGCCCCGACCTCGAGCACCGTTTCGATGAGCCGGGGAGGTGCGGTCGTGCCGTCCCGGGAGATCCGAAGGCAGTCGTTCGGCTCGTCCAGTACGACCCAGGCCAGCGGAACGACCAGGTGGAGGTGGACCAGGCGGGGGCGGAACTGGCTCTCGCTCTCCGTCTCGGTACGGGTGAAGACGGCGTACTCCTCCGTTCCCACGGTCACGAGGCGGTCGTAGGAGAACGACCGCTGGCGGAACTCGAGCACGTTGACCTCCAGGTCCGCGACCGTGAGCATCGCGCCCGGAACGGGGGAGTCTAGATAACGTCCGGGGCGCCCGGGCCCTCGAAAACCGCCCCTCCGGCCGAGGATAGCCTAATAAACGGACACCCCTACCCGCGCGCGTCTTAGGATGAAACGCTCGTCGCGGGTCTGGAAGAAGCGCGGCCACATGCGCTGGAAGTGGCGCAAGAAGCGGATGCGCCGACGCATGAGGGCCCAGAAGATGCGGAAGCGATGAGCCCTCGGTTCTCCCGAGGACCGAACCCTTTCCGGCGCCCGGATCACCAGGTCACGCGGTCGAGTTTCCGCGCCTGCTTCGTGCTCTTCTTCCACTCCCGATAGTGGTCGCGACAGAGGGGCGCGCGGCGCCCTCGGTCGGGGAGGGTGGTGAAAGCTTTGCGCGCCTCGGCCCGAGCGAGGTGCCGGACCGCGGGGGCGCCGCACCCAGGGACAATGCAGGGCTCCTCCGGCTCCTCGCTGCCGCGAGGGCGGGGGGGATCGGGGCTCATCGGCGCGCCCCTCGGGCGAGGATCTCGGCGACCAGGTCGGGGATCTCGTACGGGAACCGCGCGACGCGCGCCCCGGCGGCTTCGAGTGCGGCGACCTTGGTCGGGGCGGTTCCCCGACCCCGGTCGATGATCGCCCCGGCGTGGCCCATCCGCTTCCCTTCGGGGGCGCTCCGTCCCGCGATGTAGGCGACCACGGGCTTCGTGAAGTGGTGCGAGATGTACTCGGCCGCGTCCTCCTCAGCCGTGCCGCCGATCTCCCCCACCAGGACGAGCACCTCGGTGCCCGGATCCTTCTCGAAGAGGGGGAGGGCGTCTACGAAGGACGTGCCGACGACGGGATCCCCACCGAGCCCTATGCACGTCGACTCGCCGAGGCCGTGCTCCGTGATGCCGTTCACGATCTCGTAGGTCAGCGTTCCGCTCCGGGAGATGACCCCCACCCGACCGGGACGGAACACGACGTTCGGGATGATCCCGACCTTGGACACGCCGGGAGACGCAATGCCCGGGCAGTTCGGGCCGATGATGCGCGCGCCCTTGCTCCGGGCGTAGTGGTACATGACGAGCATATCGTGGAACGGAATGTGCTCGGTCACGATGACCGACAGACGGATCCCCGCATCCACCGACTCGAGGAGGGCGTCCTTCGCGTAGGGCGCCGGAACGAAGATGCAGGAGGCGTTCGCCCCGGTCGTCGAGACCGCTTCGCGCACCGAGCCAAAGACCGGGGTCTCCTCGACCGTCGAGCCCCCTTTGCCGGGGGTCACCCCGGCGACCACCGAGGTGCCGAAGGCCTTCATCTGGCGGGTGTGCACGGTCCCCTGGTGCCCCGTGATCCCTTGCACGACGACTTTGGTCTCTGCGCTGACGAGGACGCTCATGTCGGACCTTGGGCCGCGGCGACGACCGCCTGCGCCGATTCCTTCAGCTGGGGGATGGAGGTGATGCCGGCCGCTCGAAGGATGGCGATCCCCTCGTTCTCGTTGTTGCCCCGGATCCGCGCGACGAGCGGGAACCGCTCGGCGGCCGGGACCTGGCGCATGGCCTCCACGAGGCCCCTCGCGACCGTGTCGCAGCGCGTCACGCCGCCGAAGATGTTGAGGAACACCGCCTTGGGGTGCGCCTGGGCCATCAGGAGGAACGCCTCGGTGACCTTCTTCGGGTCGTCCGTGCCCCCGAGGTCGAGGAAGACGCCCGGATTCCCTCCGAACTCCTTCAGTACGTCCAGGGTCGCCATCGTCAGGCCCGCTCCGTTCGCGATCACGCCGATGTTCCCGTCCAGCTGGACGAAGGCGATCTCCTTCTCGCGGGCGATCTCCTCGAGAGGGGTCCGGTCGTCTCGGATCTCCGCGTATTCCGGGTGTCGGAACGCGGCATCGTCCTCGATGATGACCTTCGCGTCCAGGGCCACGAGCCCGTCCCCGACGACGGCGAGCGGATTCATCTCGACGAGTTCCGCGTCCTCACCGACGAAGGCGTTCCACAGCGAGTCGAGCAGGCGGTCCAGCGAGCGGGCCGGTCCTCCGGAGAGTCCGAGGACCTGGGCGGCCCTCCGCTTCTGGTAACCGGTCAAGCCGGGGAACGGGTCGATCGGCTGGTGGTCGATCGCCGAGCCGACGACCGACTCGATCTCGACCCCGCCTTGGGCGCTGGTGATGAGCACGGGCAGTCGCCGGGCCCGGTCGAGCGCGAGCGAGACGTAGAGCTCCTTCGAAAGGTTCAGCTTCTCCTCGAGGAGGATCTCCTTGACCCGCTCCCCCTTGAACTCGAGGCCCAAGATCGCCTCGGCGGCCGTGCGGGCCTCGACGGGGGTCGTGGCGAACTTGACCGCACCGCCCTTTCCCCGGCCACCGGCGAGCACCTGGGCCTTGATCACACACGGGAGGGGGACCGTCCCGTCCCGGGTCAGCGTCTCGGCCTCGGCCGCGGAGCGGGCGACGTGCCCCTTCGGGAGGGGCACGCCGTACTTGCGGAACACTTCCTTCCCCCGCCACTCGGCCAGCTTGACCATGGAGACCTCCGTGCGCGGAAGCCGGCTATCTCTTAAGGGCGGCGGTGAGCGAACGCTCCACCGCGCACGTCCTCGTTCTCGAACGGAAGGAGGATGCGTTTTCCTCTCGGAATGCTTTCACGGGGAGTCTTAAGTAGGTGGCCGATAAGGTCGCCTCCGACCGTGGCGAATTTCCTGGGCCTGGTCGCGCTTTCGGCGGTGATGGGCTTCTCCATCTACCTCTCCCTGCCGATCGTTCTCGCCAAATCGTTCCGCTCTCGGACCGTCATCTCGCTGACCGCCATCGCCATCGGGATCCTGGTCTTCCTTCTCGCCGACGTCTTCTCCAACGCGGCGGCCATCATCTATCCGACGGGTTCGTACGTGGCGAACTGGGCGTATGCGACGGTGTTCGTCGTCGCGGTGGCGGCCTGTTTCCTCCTGCTCTTCTTTTCCGAGCATCGGTCGGAAGGGAGCGCGCTCAGCCCGCGCGCCCTGGCCTTCGTGGTCGCCGGCGCGATCGGTTTCCAGAACCTGACCGAGGGTCTCGTCTTCGGGGCGACTTGGGCCGTCGGCCTCGTCGGGCTCTGGGCCGTCATCTTCCTCGGGTTCTTCCTGCAGAACGTGACCGAGGGCTTTCCCATCGCCGCTCCGCTGATCGGGAAGAACGAGCGAGCCGTGGGCGTACTGATCGCCCTCTTTTTCGTGGGAGGAATCCCGACGGTCATCGGGAGCGTCGTGGGGTACTTCTACAACAGCACGTTCTTGGACGTGACGTTCGACGCCCTCGCGATCGGGGCGATTCTCTACGTCATCCTCCCGATGCTCCGGTCCGCCTTCCGGCCCGCGGACACGCCCGCCGGGACGTATCTCAAGCAACGGCTCACGTACGTCGGCCTCCTGGCCGGGTTCCTGATCGGCTTCCTCGTCAACGCGCTCTAGACCGTCGACGGGATCGCCGGCGGTGCGGGTCCGCCGCGTCGGGGGGGGCCTCGACCGGCCCGGCCAGGTTCCCGACCTCCCGTCCGAGATCATCCAAGAGCTTCCCCGCGACGTCGGCCTTTGCGCCCCGGATCCAGTGGCGGGGCCTCGAGCGCGAGAGCACGAGCACCTCGGTCGTCGGGCTCCCCATCGCGGTCGCGTCGTTGGCGACGACCCAATCCGCCCCGGTTTCGTCGCGCAGTCGTTCCCCTTCCCGCTGGAGGGCCTCCGCCGAGAGTCCCGCCTCGAGCTTGAACGCGACGAGTCGGGTCGGGGCCGGGGCCAGTCGGCGCAGCTCGGGAAGGATCTTCGGAGCCCGTCGCAGGGTCAGGGTGAGGGTCGCATGATCGCGCGAGGCGATCTTCCCCCGGTGGGGGTCCAGCGTGAAGTCCGACAGCGCGGCCGGTACGAGGACCGCCCCGGCGCCGTGCAGGGAGGCCTTGCGGTGGCGGGCGAGGAGGCGAAGGTCCTCCACGCTCCGCCACGGCACGACCGGTATCCAGCTGGGAACGGGGGTCTGGAGCGCTCCCGCCCACAGTTCGACCTCCGCGCCCCGGTAGTAGGCCTGGTTGGCGAGCGCGATCGCCGTGCCGCCCGAGCTCTCGTTGGTCACGGAACGGACCGAATCGATCGACTCGCGTGCGGCGCCGCCGATCACGACCACACGACGTCCGACCCAGGGGCCGACGGCCAGCCGGTGGAGGACCGCGGCCGCGACCTCCTCCGGCGAGGCGATCTTCTCCTCCCCCTCGACGGCCGCGCCCGCGATGATGCCGACCCCCCACGACCGGAGACGTTCGAGGTTCTCGCGGATCGCCGGATTCAGGCCCATGTGGGCGTGCATCGCCGGGGCCAGGAGCATGGGCACGCCTCCGCCGAGAGCGACCGAGGCGCACGACGTCACGGCCGTGTCGTCGATCCCGTGGGCGATCTTGGACAGGGTGTTCGCGGTTGCGGGCGCGATGAGGTAGAGGTCGACGCGCCCCTCGCCCGGCCCCACGAGGGTCACGTGCTCGACATTCCCGGTCAGCTGAAGGATCGGAGCGCGTCCCGTGGCGAAATGGATCGCCTCCGGTGAGATGATCCGGGTGGACTCGGGGCTCATGACCGCGTCCACTTCCGCGCCGTGCCGAAGGAGCTCACGGATGATCTTGGGAACCTCCACGGCGGCGATCGACCCCGAAACCCCTACGAGGACATGCCGGCCCTCGAGAAGGTGGGTCGTGCGACCTCGAATGGATCGGCTCGGATGCATCGCTCCTCGGGCAGAGTACGCCTCTCGGCCCCTATTAGCCCGACCCGGCCTCCCCCGTCAGCGGCTTAAAGAGGGGTCATCGTTCGGCGGTGCCATGGCTCCTCGCACGCCGCCGGTGGATCACCCCACCGGGACCCCGACGGGTTCCCCGACGGCTCCGTCACCGGTTCAAGAAGTCACCGCGCTCCTATCGACGAGCCAGTTCGCCGAGGTCGGAAGGCAGGTGCAGGCGCCCCGGCCCGAGGTTCCGCCCCGCCTGGTCGAACGCGGCGTCGTCGTGTTCGACCTGGACGGCACGATCCTCGACGACCTCAGTCTCATCAGCACGGTCGCGGCGGACGTGCTCGAGAAATCGTTCGGAACCCCCGTGGACGAGGGCCGGATCCACTATCTCGCGACAACGGGAATGCCCTTCGAGGCGCAGCTCTCCCAGCTCTACCCCACTGCGGCTCCCGCGCTGCGGGCGTCCGCCGCTCGCACCTTCCACGAACGGAAGGTGACGGAAGCGTACGCGAAGGCGGAACCGTTTCCCGAGATCCCGAAACTGCTCAAACGGCTCGAACAGGAACGATGGACCCTCGTCGTGTCCACGGGCGCGGAGACCGAGATGGCGGACCTGCTTCTCGAGCGGGAGGGGTTACGATTCTGGTTCGAGGAAGTTCTCGGATCCGCCGAGGGGACGAAGCGCGAGCATCTGGCGGAGTTCCGTAGGCGGTTCCCGGACCGTCCGATGTTCATGGTCGGCGATTCACGGTTCGACATGGAGGCCGCACGGTCGGTGCCCGGGGTTCTCGCGCTCGGCCGGGCCTCCCGATTCCGGGGATGGACCCTGACCCCGCGGGACTTGAAGCAGTGGGGGGCGGTCTGGTCCGATTACGCCTTGGCCACGCTCCCCGAGGTCCTCCCGAGATTGGTGGCGCGGCCGCCAGCCGGGCCCAGCGGGCACGCCCGCCCGCGCCGACGCCCGTAGGGCCGGGACCGAGAGTCTCATGGCGCGGGGGTGAGCCCCGCTCCACTTTGAACCCGGGTCGAGGGATCCACAGTCCCCCAGGATAGGCCAAGCTACCCCATCCCGGCCACGAGGGGAGGACGGTGCGCCCTCAAGAAAAGGTTTCCGTGGAGCCGGTGCCCGCCCTCGCCACTCGAAGTCAGCGGAGCTCTTCACCGGCGCGAACGCCCGTGCGCTCCGCCTCCGCGAGGACGCGTCGGCGCTCCTGGCCCTCCGACCGTCCGACCAGCATGAACCCCACTCCGAATCCCACCGCGAGAACGGCCGCCAGGTACGCGTTGACGAAGTCCCAGCCCGCGCCGGCCCAGATCAGCCCGGCCGCGAGGAGGCCCCCCAACCCGATCGTAAGGGCCCCACCGACCCAGAAGGTCGTCTCGCGCAGCACCGCGGCTCCGACGTAGGGCGAGGCGCCGGGGAGAATTACTTGTAGGCCCAGACCACCGCTTGGCCGAAGAACCGCCACGGGACCCCGACGTGGGCGAACCCGGCGCGGTCGAGTGCGGCGGTCTCGGCCGCGAGCGTGCACGGATGGTCGAACCGCTCGTGCTCATGCCAGACCTCTTGGAGGTTCGTCCACCGCCGGCCGGCCCGAGCGGGACCCGGCTGGGACGAGGCGATCTGCGCGTAGCGCTGGTCGAAGATGGGATCCTCGGGGAGGTGGTCGTCCGCGTCCCCCAGGTAGCCCCCGAGAGGGAGGATGCGATAGACCCGTCGGAACAGTCGCCACTTCTCGGCGTCGCTCAAATGGTGGATCGCGAGCGCGGAGACCACGACATCGTACGGCCGCTCCTCGAACTCCTCGAGCGGGCCGGCCACCAACTCGACCCGGTGGCCGAAGCCCTTCAGCTTGCGACGGGCCAGGGCGATCATTCGAGGGGAGAGGTCGATCCCGGTCACGCGAGCGTGGGGAAACTGGGACAGCAAGAGGGCCGAGAGCGTTCCGGTTCCCACGCCCAGTTCCAGGACGTTGAAGGCCCGGGTGGGCACGTAGGGGATGCCGCCCAACAGCGTGCGGTGCAGGTCGGTGTACGCCGGCATCGACGCCGACGCGGTCCGATCGTACCCGGAGGCCTCCCGGTCGAATTCCTTTCGCTGGGCGGGTTCTCCGCTCGACCGGCGCATCGGCCCCGCGGATACGACCCGGGACTTAGGCCTTCCCGTTCCCGCCCGACCCGGTCGGCAACGCTAAGGAAGACGGAGACTCGCTCCGACCTCGGCCCGTGGGTCGAGTCGGGGCACGATGAGCGGATACCGCAACCGGTCGGTCGGGTTCCTATTCGGACTTCTCGGGTCGTTCCTGATCGTGCTCGAGGGCTTCATCGATTTCGTTCGGAGCGCGTTCTTCCTGGCCATCGGACACCCCCTTGTCGCGTTGGGCGCCTTCACCGCCTCGGTCCTGTTCGTGGTCCTCGGAGTCGTTCTCGCGGGATTCGTGTTCCTCGGTAGAGCGCACCGGCGCGAGCGGGCCCTGGCTTCCGGGGTCGTCCTGGTGGTCCTCGCCCTCCTGGGTCTCCTGCTGCTGGGGTTCGCGAATACGATCCTCGGCCTCCTGGGAGCGATCTTCGTCCTGATCGCCGGCCTGCTCTACATCGTCGAGACGAGATAGAAGAGCGTCGCAACGAGAGGGTAGGGGCCTTCCACGAGGGCCCGGGTGAGGCCGGAAAGGGTTGAACTTCGAGTCGTCCGTGACCCTACGGGCAGCTGGTCGCTGCGAGGCAGCCGTTCATCGTAACGACGACATCGGTCAGGCTAGGCATCGTGGTGGACGCGGTACCGAGATCCACGTACAGCCCCACCCAGATGAACGACCCGGCCAGGTTGGTACCGGTGTCGAAGTAGGCGGTACCGAACGCGTAGCCCGTTGTAACCCCGACCGTGAAGATGGCCTCCACTTGGACGTCAAATCCAGTAGCCGGACTGATCGGCTGGGCGACGGTGAGGACTACCTGCAGCGAGCTGTCGCCGAGCACGAGCCCGGCCGACGGAGCGAGCGTGTTCGAAGTGTCGACGGCCGAGAAGTTCTCCCCGCAGTTCACGGTGCACGTCGCGAGGATGGCGGTGGTCGCCTTGCCGTTGAGTCCGTTGCCCCCGCCCGTCTGAACGCCCGCAGGTCCATTCAGGGCGGAGATCAACACGGTCGAGACGGTCATGAGCTGGGTCGATTGGACCGTCGCCGTCACAAAGCCGGTGGGAGCCGTGACCGTGATGCTCGAGGTTTGGGCGGGTCCCGTGACCGAGGTGGTTCCCGCGGCGAGGGTCCAACCCCCCGCGAGGGCCAGGAGCGTGATCAGCGTCGCCGCGTACACCGTCTTCCGGGGGATTGGTCGAATCATAGAGGACCTCGAGAGGTAACCATGGAATGGCGGTTCTACGTATTAATACGTATTCAGACCGCCGGTCTACGGGGTGGAGTTATTCGTCGTGGTACCCCGATCTGGGGCCTCCCACGCTCGTCGATACCCTGAATAGGTGGGGAGTCCCCTCTACGGAGCAAGGGCGATACGGATCATGTCTCGGTCGGCGGATGCGCCCGAGCCTCCTCTCCTCTCCGTCAACTTCGTTCGAAGCCTCCCGCTGTTCGTCGTGGCGGGGGTGTTCTTCGCGGTCGGTGTGGTCGCGTTCTACCTCGACCCCCACTACGGTCCGGGCTTCTTCACCCTCTGGGCCCTCCTGATCGCCCTCGGTTTCGTCAGCGCGATCGGAGGCGTCGCCTCGTGGCTGCTGGTCGCCGAGCCCCCGTCGACGTCCCCGTCCCCGCGGCCGACCGGAAAGCCGGTTCCGGACGCACCGAGGATGGCCGGCGGAGTCGTTCCGCCCCAACGGAAGCGGACCGACTTTGGTCGTCCGGGCCCGGACGTCCGGGAGCGAAGCGAGGCCCCGACGTACCGGCCATCCGCGAGCGATTTCGGAGACTCCCTCGCTGGGGCCCCCGTATGGGACGAGGAAGGAGCCCGTGAAGTGCCCCAGCCCCCGATCGGGGATCCGGCAGAGTTCGTCTCGGTGGAGGACGCCCTGCGGGACCTGGACGGGATCGAACAGGCCCTGGTGCCCCGGGCCCCGCCCCCTCCCAAGGTCGCGCCGACCTCGTAGGGCGGGCGACGGTTAAGAGGTATCAGCGGGGTGCAGCCGCGCGTGACGCTCGTCCCGTTCTCCACCGCCGACCTGGCTGCTCTCCGCTGGCTCAAGACCGCCGACTCTCCCTTCGTGTTCACGCTCTCCTCGGGCGACCTCCCTCTCGCCCAACTCCGTTGGGCCGACCGTTCCGGATCCCTCGCCCATGCGGAGACGGCCGCCGACCTTTGGACCCTCAAGCGGGGCGGCTTCCTCAACCCGCACGTGACCCTGCGGACGACGGATTCCGAAGCCGCGCTAGCGCGGATCTCGGTCCATTTCAACTACCACTCCGTCTCCTTCGCGGGAGGGGCCGTCTACCGTTTCCACCGAGCGGGCATCCTCGTCCCGGCCTGGCAGATCACCACGGAAGCGGGCGCGGAGCTCGTCCACTTGGAACCGGTCCGCGAGGGGCGGAAACTGACGGGGGGAGCGATCCTCACCTCGACGGCCGGAGCCGAATGTCCGGACCTCGCGGCGCTGCTCGTGCTGAGCTGGTACTTCATCGTCCTCGCGTGGTTCGAGGACGAAACGCTAGTGCCCCTGGAGGGCTCGGACGCGACCTAGCCTCGCGCGACGGACTTCTCGGAAAGGGCGGCGAAGCAGCTCGAGCAGAGGTTGTGCATCTTTTCCCATCCTTCCTCCGGAACGGAGGTGATGCGAGTGATCCCCTGCAGGCACGCGTCGCACACCAACTGGCCCTCTCGGATCATGCACCGGCTCCGAGGACGCGGGTCCTCGGCCTCCCGAGACGGGGGGGATACTAAACGGATGCCGAGGTCGGGGATGCTCCACCGACCTCGAGGGCGGCGACGAGACGGGGGATCATGACGTCGTAGCGGGGCCCACCGTCCGAATGGATCCCGTCGAACTCCTGGTGGTCGACCCGAACCCCTTGCGCGCGCGCCGTCGCGGCGAAGATCCGGGCGCCGACGTCGAGGCCATACTCATCCCGGATTCCTCCGTCGACGTACAGGTACGCCAGCCGACGCGCCGCCTCGGCATAGCGGGGGGTTTGAACCATGCGTACGGGATCCCAGGCCAGCCATCGGGACCAGACCTCGGGGCGCAGCGCCCCCGTGTCGAGGTCAAAGGGAAGTTCGAATCGACCCGGTTCGTTCTCAACCGGCGAATAGCAAGAGGCGTACCCCAGCATCTCCAGGGCCTGTACCATCGGATTGGTCGGCCCGAACCCGCTGACCGGACCCGAGAGCAGTTGCCGCAGGAGCGCCTCGGGACCCCCGGCCTTTCGAAGCGCCCGGAAGGCGATCGGGAACTCGCTCGCGTACGTGTACTCGAAGTAGGCGTCCCCCGCGTTCGAGCCTGCGGCCCGGAAGAGGTCGGGATGGCGCAGGGACAGGACCAAGGCCCCGTACCCTCCGCTCGAGGTTCCGAGAATGGCGATGGGGCCGGTCCGGTATTTTTCCTGGATCCACGGAACGATCTCCCGCACCACGTAGTCCTCGTAGGGTCCGGTGGCGGTGGAGTTGAGGTACTGACTGCCGCCGAGCGTGGTCAGGCAATCGGGTGCCACGAGGACCGCCTCCTTCACGCCCCCGGTTCGGATCAGCCGGTCGAGTCGACGGACGATGGTGCTACGGAGGTATTGAGGTCGGGTGAAGTGCCCCCACCCCGCCCCCGTGTATCCGCTCAGGAGGACCAGCAGCGGGAGACCCTCGGTGCGACCGGAGGGCGGGAGGTACACCGGAAGGTCTCGGGTGCTGGGGTCCCCCCAGGGATTGTCCCGGAGTAGATCGCTTTCGAACGGGTGCGTGACGACGCTCCCCTTGAGGGGGCCGGGGAACACCAACTCGGTGCGCGCAGAGATCGGTACCTGGATCGACATGGTCGCCTCGGGAGGGCCACGCGTTCCCGGGTCTTGACCCTGCGGGCGAGCGCACCCTGACGGCTTCGGGGGAGGGGGCGATAATCGGATGACCAAACCGCCCGTGGCGCCGCCCGAAGACCGATGGATTCGCTTTCCGAGGACCAGTTCGAAGCTCAGACCCTGCGGCGGCCAGGCCGGTATGCGGTCGTGTTCTCGGCCGACTGGTGCCCCTTCTGCCGTGCGTTCCTTCCGCCGTTCGCCTCGCTCGCGGGTCCCCCCGGGTTTCATCTCGCTCGGGTCGACCTGACCGACCTCGAGAATCCCCTCTGGGAGCAGTTCGAGATCGAGGTGGTCCCTACGGTCGTCGTGTTCCGCGACGGGGAGGTAACGCTCCGGATCGATGGGGTCGCCGGCGTGGGCCTGGGTACTCGGGACGTCGACCGCGTACGAGCCGCGCTGACGTCGTGACTTGGGGGCCGCGGCTCACGTTTTAGAGTCCACACGATTCCACTCGCCATGACCGACGCGCGAACGGGCGTCCCCTCCCCGTCGCGGCCCGTGGCCCTCGTCACGGGAGGGGGGACCGGGATCGGCCTCGCGATCGCCCTCGGGTTTGCCGAGGATGGGTACGACCTCGCGATCGCCAGCCGGTCCGAGGCGCACCTGGCCGAAGGGGCTCAGGCCCTGGCGGGCCGGGGCGGCCGGGTCCTCACTGTCCCGACCGACGTGCGCGAGGCGGCCCAGGTCGATCACCTGGTCGAGCGAGTTCGGACCGAGTACGGCCGCCTCGACGTGCTCGTGAACAACGCCGCCGGGAACTTCATCTCCCCCGCAGAGAAGATCAGCCCGAACGGGTGGTCGGCGGTCGTCCGGATCGTCTTGGACGGCACGTTCTTCTGCTCTCGGGCCGCGCTGCCGCTCCTCCGTGCGGCTCCGTCTCCCTCCGTGGTGAACATCGTTGCCTCCTACGCCTGGATGGCGGGTCCGGGAACCGCGCACTCCGCCTCGGCCAAGGCCGGCGTGCTGGCCCTCACCCGGACGCTCGCGGTCGAGTGGGCGCACTACGGCATCCGCGTGAACGCCGTGGCCCCCGGCCCCGTCCGGACCCAGGGAACGGACGAGCATCTCTGGCTTTCGGCGGAACTGGTCGAGCGGATCCGTCAGGGGGTTCCGCTCGGCCGATTCGGGACCGCGGAGGAGATCGCGGACGCGGTCCGGTTCCTCGCCAGCCCGCGCGCTTCCTACATCACCGGTCAGGTCCTGGCGGTCGACGGCGGTCAATGGCTGGGAAAGGGCGTGCTCGACCTGCTGGAGGACCCGACGATCGGCACCCCCCGTCCGACGCACCGAGCGGGCAAGTCGGAGAAGTAGTGGCCCTCCACCGACCGACGCTCCCTCACGAAACCGGAACGTTGCGTTCGAGCAGGAACGTCAGGAGGAGGCCGACGTACGCCTCCGGGGCCGTCACTTGCGGGGCGTGCCCCGCGTGCGGGATCGCGCGCACCGTGGGATTCGGCATTTCGACCGCCAAGCGGTCCCGGATGTGTCGGAGGAAGTCCGGGCTCTCCGAGCCGGTCGTCAGCAGCGCCGGGACCAGGGTCTCCCGGAGCGAGTCGGGACGCGGTCGCAAGGCGTCGGGATCCCCATACTCCTCGGACCATCGGTCCATCAGGTTCGCGAACCCGTCGCGCACGGTCTCGGGGAGTCGGTCCCAAGCTCCTCCCGTGAGCGAGAAGATCTCGACAACGTTCCGGGCCGCCCCCGGCCGGTCGCCGGCCCGGATCTGGGCCCGGATCGAGTCGATCCCGCGGAGGAACCGCTCCCCTTCCACGGCCGATTCGGGTCGGTCGGCCAGGAGCCCGACGAAGGGAGGTTCATGGAGGGCGAGGCTCCGCACGAGCTCCGGGCGCTCGGCGGCGAGGCGGAGCGCCACCGCCGCGCCGTACGAATGGCCGACCACATGGACGGGGTAGAAGTCGGTCGCCTCGAGGAGAGCGGCGAGGTCGAGCGTGTCGGTTTCGACCGGGGTGGCTCGCGGACCTGGCGTGCTGCCCCCGAACCCACGCCGATCGTACGTCAGTACGGTGAGGCCCCGGGAGAGACCGGGAACGACGCGGGCAAAGTTCGAGGAATCGACCATCGAGCCGTGGATCAGGACGGTCGGGTCCCCCGAGCTCCCCGCCTGCTCGTAATGCAACTGCACGTGACGCACGTCGATCGTGGGCATCGAGCCGGTGGTCCCTCCCGCCGGCGGCGGACCCGGGGACCCAACTTAGCGCCTTGGGGGACCGGGCCGCGAGGGAAGGGTTTAGAGCGGGGGCGATGTCGGCGGCTCCGAGCATCCGATGAGCCACATCTTCCAGCGCCCGCTCTGTCAACTGGGAATGGCGTACGACTACAGCTTCCGCCCGACGCTCGGGGATCCGGATCCGAGCTACGGTGGGGGGTGCGACGAGCGACCCCACCGGGTGGAACTGTACTCGGCCCAAACGGACCCCCGGTCGGCGACGGCCGAGTGGCAGCCGTTCGGACTCTGCGACGAGCACGAGGGTCAGCTCCGCCAGTCCGACGTCCGCCAGACCGCCCAGGGCACGCCGTCCCGCTTCCGGGCGGTCGCCGCCCCCCAGGGTAGGCGCTAAGCCGCCCGTCGGTTCCCGACGGCATGCCCGAACCGGTCCCCGACTCGCTCCGAGCGGGATACCGATTGAACCAGGGACCCGAGATCCCGTGCGTGGGCCTCGGCGTCTTCCAGGTCGAACCCGGGGCCGTGACCCGGCAGGCGGTCCGGTGCGCCCTCGACGAGGGATACCGTCACGTCGACACGGCGAAACTGTACGGCAACGAGGCCGACGTGGGGCAGGCCGTCCGGGAGAGCGGCCTCCCTCGGAGCGAGGTGTTCGTCACGACCAAGCTCTGGCACACCGAGCACGGTTTCGAGGAGGCGCAGGCCGCCTGTCGGGCGAGCCTCGGCCGTCTTGGCCTAGAGTACATCGACCTCTACCTGATCCACTGGCCGACCGCGCCCACTCCGGAGCATCGGCAGGCCTCGTGGCGTGCGCTCGAGCGGCTGCAGACCGAGGGGACGTGCCGCGCGATCGGCGTGAGCAACTACACGGTCCGGCACCTCGAGGAGCTCCGGGCCCACTCCGATGTCGTCCCGGCGGTCGACCAGGTCGAGTTCCATCCGTTCGTCTACGACCCCGACCTGCTCGCCTATTGCGCCCGCCACGCGATCCGCGTCGCGGCGTACTCCCCGCTCACGCGGGGCCGACACTTGAACCACCCCGTGCTCACCGAGGTCGCGAAGGCCCACGCCCGAACCCCGGCCCAGGTCCTCCTCCGCTGGGGGTTGCAGCACGGCGTCGTCGTCCTCCCGCGGTCGATCCGCAAGGAGCGGATCCAGGAGAACGCGCGCCTGTTCGATTTTGCGCTGACGAACGGGGAAATGGCACGGCTCGACGACCTCCGGGGCGGGCCCCGGGTGACCGTCTGGAACCCGACGGACATCCCGTGAATCGGGCCGCGACGGGGGCGTCCGGCAGGGCCCATCCTCCTCGAGCCGAGTGGGGTCCGGTGCCGCCGGGCGCGTGACTTAATATATTCATCCTCAGTGAGACGAGTGGGTTATCCCATGGTGAGCGTCGAAGTGGCCCATGAGAAGTGCACCGGATGCACTCACTGTCGTGATGTTTGCCCCGTAACGGTCTTCGAAATGCAGCCCCGCGAGAACTGGCCGACGGTCGTGGACGACCCCGCGGTCGCGGCCAAGTTCCAGTTCCGCGCGGAGAAGTCGGCCGTCATCCACGGCCCCGACTGCATCATGTGCGAAGCGTGCCTCTTCGAGTGCGAAGGCGAGTGCATCACGATCGTCGACGACGAAGGGAACACCCACCAGTCGACGTACAAGTAGGCGGCCGCCGCTGAGGACGCGTTCCCGAGCGACCGCTAGATCCGGACGTTCACCGGGCGGTACCAGGCCGACCGGACGACCGGCGGTCCGTTCCCCTTCGGGAATCGGACCCGCACCGCCATCGCTCGACCGAACGACGTGAACTCGAGCGAGTACCAGATCGCCTCCCAGCCGCCTTCGGGACGCTCGAACGCCTCACCGAAGTGGTACGTGTCGTCCATCATCCGGCTCTGGTGCCGGGCCAGGGGGTACGACCAGTCGAGCGCCTGCGGGGCGCTCAAGGGCGGCCCGACATGCGGCGCCGGCGAGGTCGACGCTTGGACGGTGAACGGACCCTCGGTGAGGCCGCGTCCGAGCCGGTAGCGGGCCCACGTGGTACGGATGCGGTCCGGGGTCCGCTCTTCGGAGAGCAGGAGCCAGGTGAACGGGTTCCCGGTGGGGATCGGTACGGCGTTCGGGGCGAGCGCCGCCCGGTGCCGGGTGATGAAGTACCGTCCGGCGAGGCGGATGCCGAGGTACGCGCCGTAGAAGACCATCAGCCCGTAGACGGTGAGGACGTACCACTGGAAGGGGACGTGGTTGCGCTCGACCCCGAGGAGGAGATAGAACGACGCGACGGACACGGCGAGCGTCAGGAAGTTGATCGCGCGGTCGGCGTCCAGCTCCAGCGGGGCGTCCGAGAACGGCAGGAGCGGCGGGACCGAGAAGTGGGTGAACCCATCGCCGAGGATGTGGGCGACTCCGCCCGCTTCCATCACGACGAAGTAGATCAGCGGGGCGCCGGGCGCGAACATGGGCGCGACGACCGCGCCCACGAGCGCGGCGACCGTCACCCCGAACAGGGAGTGCGTGATCCCGTGGTGGCGGAGGATCGGGAACCGCTTCGCGAGGGGCCAGAAGAAGACGTCCCCGTCGGGGAGGCCTCCCGCGAGGGCGCCGGCGGCGAGGTAGGACGGCTGGAAGCCGACGATCCCGTACGTCAGCAGGTAGGCGAGGAGGACGTGGGTGAAGAGGTCCACGGAGGGTCGGGAAGGGCTAGAGGAGCCCTTCCTCCATCACCTCGACCGACTCGACGTGGGGGACCTTGGCGAGGGACTGTTCCGTCGAGTCGAGGATGCCGCCCGTGTCGGCCATCACGACCGACACGAGGAGTGACTTCAATCCGAACGCGATGTCCTTGACCTGCATGCCGCGTACGGTGACGCCGGACGGGAGTGCGGGCCGGATCGCCTTCGCCATCGCTTCCATGTCGGTCTCCACGCCCTGCGGCATGAGCCGGAACAGGACTGCGACCTGGCCCATGGGCGAATCCTACGGACCCTCGAAGGCGCACTTGGGGCAGAGGTAGCCGACCGATTGGTCGCGGCAGCGGGCGCATCGGCCGATCTCGACCTCGCCGCAGGAGGGGCAGGGGAACTGGGTCGCCCCTGGTCCGGGCACGGCCCGGCCGCAGGACGTGCACCTCAGGTCGGTCGTGGAGAGCATGGAGCTACCGTCCGGAACCGCGCTACTTCTTCGGGGCGCTGCGCCGGCGCGCGCCCAGCCGGGCACCCAATATAAAGAGCACCCCGACGAACGCGACCGCGCCCGTCACGTACCACAGCGTGTAGTCCGTGGCCGCCTCCGGAATGTAGATCGTCTCGGAGTACGACGTCGACCCGTTCGCGAAGTGGACGAGCCCGTGGGCGAGCTCGAGCGAGAGCGTGAACGTGTGGTACCCGGACCCTAAGCCCAAGGTCGCGTAGTTGTAGCTCAGGTTGTAGTCCGCGTGGGGCAGGATGGACGGGACCGTCACGTTGCCGACCTGCACCCCGTCGAGGGCGACGAGGACCGGGAAGCTCCCGACGGTCACGTTCGCGAGGTTGACGATCTCCGCCGCGACGACGTAGGGCTGCACGACATGGACCGTGTAGGTCAGGTTCACCGAGGCGTTCGACTTGTTGTACACGCTCGAGAGCAGAACGTTGATCGTGAGCGTTTGGGCGATGCTGCCGACCTCGAGGAGCGGCTGGCCGGGCGTGCCGTTCAACAGGGCCGCCGAGGCCGGTGTGATCGTCACGCCGGTGAGGTCGGGGGCGGAGACGGAGGCGTAGTAGGTGAGGTTGCCGACCAACGTCCCGTTGGGAAGGACGGCCGGACCGCCGGTGGCGTGGATCGGGTACCGGTGGTTGCTCCCGACGGAGAGGATCGTCGGGCCGGTGATGTTCGCCGTGAGCCCGCCGGACGACGACGGGGTCGCGGCCCGCGTCCCGGACGCGGTCAGAGAGAGGCCGACGAACGCGGTCGGGAGGAGTACGACGACCAGCAGGATCGCGAGCGCCGCGCGGTTCATCGGCGGGTCCACCTCCGGGTCCGCCACCACCGCCAGGAGACGAGTCCGATCGCGAGCGCGATCGCGGGCACGAAGACCAGGAGCGGGATGAGCCAGGTGGGCCAGGAGGAGGGTGCGGGACCGATCCCCGGGCCCGTCACGATGACCGCGCTCCGCCCACCGGCGGTCGAGGCGGACAGGGTCGCGCGGGGCGCGGTCACCGTCGCCGAGGCGGAGACCGACCCGCTCGCGTTGAGCACGGAGCCCGAGATCTCGACCGGGGACGGCGCGAGGAAGATGGGCCCGATGGCGGTCAAGTTGACGAAGTACGTCGTGTTCGCCCCCGCGGGAAGCACGGGCGGGCTCTTGAGCGGGGCGATACCGTGGATCAGGATCTCCGAGTTCCAGCCCAGGGCGTTGAGTCGCAGCGCGTTGACGATCTGGAGGTTCACGGCCTCGAACGTGTTCCCCGTGTTGGCGACGTAGAACGGCGTGAGCGTGCTGTTCGAGAAGACCTTCGCGCCGCCCCCGACGGCCGGGCCCATGCGGAGACCGTACGACGCGACGACCTGGACGGCCGGGGCGGGCAGGACGGTCCCCTCGACGGCGCCGGTTGACGTGACCAACTCGAGGACGACGTTCGGATGCGCGACGAGCGTGCCCGACGGGATCGTGATCGTCACCTCCTCGGTGACCGGGCTTCCCGAGGGAGCGGGGGCCAGGGTCAGGTTACCCTGCGAGAAGGCGAAGGTCCAGAAGTCCGGCGACCCGACGGCATGGACGGTGACCGGCAGGTTGCCCGTGTTCTGGACGACGAACTGGAAGGTCGCCGTACCGCCGGTCGCGGCCACGGTGGCGGACGTCGGGCCGACCAGGGACGCGCTCACGGTCTGGGCCCACTGGTAGGCGAGCGAGACGTTGACCGCGAGGTTGCCGTCCGAGACCGTGAAGGTCGAGGTCGAGAGCGCGGTCGTCGTGACGCCGTAGGGGGTCCCGTTGGAGGAGGCGCGGAGCGAGTACTTTCCGATGGGGAGGGCGATCGAGATCGTCGACCCCATCGAGACCCCGGTGAAGACGGATTGGGTTCCCGTCGCGTCCTGGAGCACGACCGTCGCGGGCCCGAGGCCGCCCACGGTGCCGTTCGGTCCTGTCACCCTAAGCGCGACGCTCCACGTGGGGGCCAGGACGAGGGAGATCGGGGCGAGACCCGGACCGGCCACCGTCCGGGACAGCGCCGCCAGCGGCCCCGCTCCCCCGCCCGCTGTGGCATAGAGCGAGTAAGCGCCGGGGAGGACGAGGGTCGAGAAGCTGCCGTTGGACGTGGAGACGATGGTGACGTTGGTGCTGGGGAAGGGTCCGACGATCCGAACCGAGCCGGCGAGGAGGCCCGGCTGGCCGGGGGTGCTGAGGGTGCCGTTCAGCCAGACGAGGTTCGGCACGCCGGACAGGCTGACGATGCAACTCCCCGAGGTCGTGCCGGTCGTGCACGACGCGCCGGCCATCGAGGTGTAGGTCTCGTAGAGGCTCCCGTTCGTTCCCGACACCAGGAGCGTCACGTTCGCGGCGGCCTGGAACACCGTCTGGGACGGTAGCGTGGCGGAGAACGTGCCGTCGGTGGCGGTCGCCACGAGGCGGGCCCCACCCGGGGCGGTGAGGGTGACCGTGGTGTTGGCCGGAACGATCGTCCCGATCGCGGTCCGGAGCGAGCCCGCGAGGGAGACGGCCGCCGCGCGGATCACGAGGGAGGGCGAGATGACCCCGCTCGGGCTCACGCTCACCGTCGTGAGGTTGTTGTAGGTCGTGCCCCCGACCGACACGGTCGCGTGCGCCGAGTACGTCCCCGGGGCGACCCGGATCCCCGTCGAGGAGTAGGCGGTCCCGTTGACCGTCACGTTCAGGACCGGCGAGGCGAGCGAGACGGTCACGTTCGCCACCGTTCCCCCGGGCGGTAGGACGAGCGAGCCGGACGCATTCACGGCCGGTACCAGCAGGAGCGTCAATCTCGTGCTGGTCGCCCCGAGCGGAATGGTCGTCGTGAGGATCGAGGACGGGAGGTAGACGACCGTGCCGTTCCCGATCACCGCGCGGGCCGAGAGCGAATAGCTACCGGGCGTCGTGGAGAAGGTGAACGTCGGGCCCCCGGTCAGGTTTCGGGTCTCCGCCGACGGGCTCGTCGCGCTCAGGTTGATCGTGACCGGCGTGCCGAGCGGCAGACCGAGAACGCGGAGGGTGACGGGCACCAGGTTCAGCGCGAGCGAGAAGTGCTGGAGCGCCCCCAGCCCCGCGGGCGTGTAGTCACAGCTCGCGGCGGAGGTGAATCCAGCGGACCCCGCGTTCACGCAGTACGAGCCCGCGGACAGCGGCAGCGTGGTCGGGAGGAAGTACGCGACGCTGCCGTTCGCGTCGGCCACTTCCGCGATGGACGGGCCGGTGAGCCCGGCCGAGATCGAGACCGTCGCGGCGGGCGCGGAGAAGAAGGAGCCTCCCGGCAGCACCGAGCCGACCGTGAACCGGCTCTCGATCGCCGGCGACGGGGAGAGGGCCAGGCTCGTGGGGTACTGGACCGTGGTCGTGCCCAGGGCGGCGTAGAGCGGGCTGTGGACGGTCGTCTGGCCCTCGAGCGCGAGGACCGAGTAGATACCCTCGGGCAGGATCACGGAGTAGGCGTTCCCAACGGTCGCCCAGACGGTGGTCTCGGCTTCGCCCGCTCCGTACACGAGCACCGCGGTCTTCGTCCCGTTCGATTGGGAGCCGACGTACGCGACGTGGCCCGAGAGAGTGGCAGCGGGCTGAAGCGGCAGCGCGACGGGCCCGGGAAGGTAACCCGGGATGGCCGCGGCGCTCGTGAGGGCCGCCTCCAGCGAGGAGCCGACGTACCCGAGGGCGTAGACCGAGTACGTGCCCACCGGCAGGGTCGCGACGACAAGCCCGTTCGGGCCCGAGACGAGGGTCGTCCCGTTCTGCGTCTGGCTCTCGAGCGATGCGAGCGGAGCGACGGAGGAGTTGGAATAACTGGGGAGCGGGACGAAACGGACCGGGATTCCGGCGATGCCCCCGCCGGCGGCTTCGACGACGTACTGGAGCTGGGCGGTCGGGGTCAGGAGGAGGTGCACGGTCGCACTGGTGCCCGGTGCGAGCACCTGGACCTGGACGCCCGACGACCGGACTCCGGTCGACCCGAAGGCGGTGACGGTGTAGTTTCCGGGCCCGAGCCCTCGGAACTCGAAGTCGCCGGAGGCGTTCGTCCCGTTCGTCGCGAACGTGCCGCTCGCGTTCGAGATCGCCACCGTGGAGCGGTTCGCCGGGGCCCCGTTCTGCGTGACCGCGCCTCGAATGATCCCCGACGAAAGGCCGGCGGACGCGTTGTTCTCGCTGTTCGCGTGGACGAAGACGCTGGTCTGGGTGTAGTTGTGGCCGTCGTAGAGGACGCTGTAGTTGTAGACGCCCGGCGCGACGTTGGGGAGGTTGAACGTTCCCCCGAGGTCGGTGGTCGTCGTGAGCGTCGCTAGGCCGTCCGGTCCCCAGAGCAGGACCTGGGCGCCGGGGATGACCGGGTCCCGGGCCGGTAGGAAGGTCGAGTTGTTCGCGAGGTTCCAGTAGACCACCCCGCTCACGGTCGACTGGCCGATCGTGACCGCACGGACGAGGCTGGGCGCCTGGAGGTTCAGGCCGGTCGCCTCCGGTACGTAGATCCGGATCGAGCGGAGCAGGATATTCCCCTGTTGGGAGAGCCCCTGGAACGTGCCCGTCGTGATGTTCACCGTGTCGTTGCCGGGCGGGAGGACCAAGGAGAAGGACCCGTCCCTTGCGGTGAAGGTGGTCTGGTGCGGGATCCCCCACTGGTCGAGCACGGTCGCCCGCACGCCCGATATCGGGGTCCCGTCGGGGAGCGTGACGTCCCCCAGGAGGGTCTGGCCGGGGTAGTACTCCAGCATCGACTCGCCGCCCTGGAAGTACCGGATCGCGGAGAGGTTCGCGACCGAGCCGTTGGTGGACTTCGCGTTCGCCTGCGCCGTCGGGAGGTTCTCGGCCAGGCAGTGCGAGTCGTTCTGGTCGTTCGACTTGGTCGGGCAGTAGTAGGCGGTCCGGTAGACGACCTCGAAGTGCTGGAGCATCCAGCCGGGCTCGACCTGGGACGACGCGAGGTTGGAGGAGAGGCCCGGGATGCCGCCGCCCTGTCCGATCTCCGTGCCGTTGTAGCCGAAGTACGTGTGGTAGATGAACGAGCTGTAGAACGGCGTGAAGTAGTTGATCGTGTAGTTGACCGGCTGCACCGAGGCGGGGACCTGGCCGAGCGGGTAGCTGTTGCCGTCCGAGCCGAGGACGGTCACGTTGAAGAACGAGCCCGGAAGACCGGCCGCGTCAATGACCCGGCCCGTGAGGTCTGCCGGCGCGTAGAAGATGCCGGTGTCCTGGCCGGAGAACGGGATGAGGCGGCTGTCCGACATCGCGTAGCGGATGGTCCACCCCGTGTAGGACTGGATCTGGTCGTAGAGGTGCGAGACCCCGCTCAAGGGCAGGGAGTCGGCGAGGAAGTACGACACGGCCAGGTACATCGCGTTGTCCGCCGTGAGCGTGCTCGGGTTGACGGGGAGGTACTTCTCGGGGTGATTCTCGACCAGCGGAAGGTCCGCGCTCTTGTTGACGAGCAGGGTGTGGAGTTGGGCGACGTTGATTCCGTCCCCCGCGAGGATCGCGTTGAGCGCCGGCGGGAGGTAGAGGCTCTTCGTCTGCTCGGCCTGCAGGAGGGTGGTCGCCAGCACGCCGATGGCGAGCGATTCGTTCTGGGAGAGCAGGAACTGGCCGGCCGGGTCGATTCCGTTCTGGAAGTTATCGGCGACGCTCGGGTGCTGTCCCTGATCGATGGCCTGGAAGCCGTAGTCCCACCAGCTCACGAAGGCGGGTCGATTGGGAGCTGGGAGGGCCGTATCCTGGGTCGCGAGCCAGTTGTACCCTGCGCTATCGTATTGGTCCGGGGTGTCGAGGCTCGTCCCGGCCGCCCCGAAATACACCGACGACGGGGGGCCGGACGTGGGCTGGAGCCACGCGGGGAGGGACGCCCCGACCTGGGCGGAGAGCTGACTCTTGTCATTCCCCGGAATGCCCGCGTCGATCGAGATCCAGATGTTCGGGAGAATCAGCCCGACGACGAGGGCCATGATCAGGACGTGGCGAACCTTGAACGCCCGTCGGAACGCCCCGAACTTGCTCCGGGTGTCGGAGAGGGAGGCGACGGTCCGCCGAAGCTCGGGGAAGCCCGCGACGTCCAGAGCCCGTCGTAGCGCTTCGGCCGGGAGGAGCGCAAAGGCGGGCGAACCCAAGAGGAAGAACTTGGCGGCGGAGATCGGAAGATAGACCGAGAGGACCGCGAACACCAGGAAGACGACGATCGCACGGGGGAAGTGGCCCCGGCCCAGCTGGTAGGCGAAGAGGGCGATCCCTACGAACGCGACGAAGAACGTGATGACCCCGTAACTGATCACGAGCTCGTCGATCGACGGGGCCTGCGCCTCGGCGACGGTCGAGTAGATCAGGTTCTTGACGAAGTACCCCTGCCCGGTCACGATGGTCGTGAAGTAGCCCGGGCTGACGATCGCGAGGCCCACCGCGGCGAGCACGACGAGCCCTACGAGGCTGGGGATCGAGACCACCCACGGCGTGTCGCGCATCAGCAGGAACGGCAGGAGGAGGAGCAGCGTCCCGAAGTACAGGAGCAGCGGCAGGTCGAACCAGACGTTGAACTGCGCCTGGACGATGTAGTAGGGGGCGGCCATCGGGAAGGCGACGATCCCGACGATCCATGCCGAAACGTAGAGTCCGAACGAATCGACCCGTCGGATTCGTTCGGCGATGAGGAGGATGAGGACGGAGAACGCGATGATGACCACGGCGTACGTGTACCCTTGCCAGGCGAGCGCCAGGGTGCCGAGGCCGACCCCGGTAAACACCGACCATTTGACGGAGGTCCGTTCGTACAGGACGAAGTTCCGGATGCCCTGGAGGATCTGTCGGGGGTGCCGGTAGCTCCCCACGTAGCGGTGGGTGCCGGTCGCCTTGACCGTCCGGATCCACGAGTAGACGACGACGAGGATGATGAAGGTGTAGAACGAAAGGTAGTTCGCGTAACCGAAGATCGAGGAATCGATGCTCGCCGGGATGAAGGGGAAGATCATCGCGGCGATGAGGCCCGTCCGCCGAGAGCCGACCTCCTTGCCGATCAGGTAGACCGGGAACACGCTCAGTCCCGCCCAGAGCGGGCCCTGGAAGTCCAAGAACCAGGCGGCCGCGTTGACGGCGTTCCCGCCGAAGAACGGGGCGAAGACGATCCCGAGCACCGCGTTCATCCAGTCGAAGAGCGGCTCCCTAGGGTTGATGCTCCCGAACGGGAACTTGAGCAAGGGGTCGCGGACGAGGTTCGTGTGCGTGAGGATGATGTACTGCATCACGCGCGAGTGGTAGTACGAGTCCGAGCCGCCCGCGTAGGTGTAGAGCGCCCCCCAATGGGAGACGATCGGGTAGGTCCAGATCGTCCGGACCGCGATCGCCGCGCCGAACGCGGCGAGGAGGACGGCGAGCGTCCAGGCGTTGCGGTGCCACCACCCTGAAGTCGACTCCATCTAAGCCCGGCTCTCCTCGAACCGGCGGGCGCGAGACTTGGGGGGTGTATAAATAGGCTACTCCGAGAAGGGAGCGCGGTCCCAAAACAGAAGGGCCGGACGGCGTGCGGACCCTTACTCGACGACCCGGAACCGGTAGAAGAACCGGCCGTCGCCCACGTCATACGGTTCGACCCGGACCGCCTGCCCGATTCGGAGCTCGGTCCAGGGTCGGCCCTCGATCCGACCGAACAGCCGGAGGGACCCCCCCTCCAGGTCGACGAGTCCGACCGCGAACGGCACTTCGTCCTCCATTCCGAGCGGGGCCCCGCCGAGGACCGCGCTGAAGGCGTAGATGGTTCCGGTGTCGGGAAGGTCGACCCAGTCGAGCTCCTCGGCATGGCACTGGGGACAGGCCGTCCGCGGCGGCCAGTGGACGCTGTGGTCCTTCCGGCACCGCGTGGTCGTGAGCTTCCCCGCGCGGAGATGATCGAAGAAGGGGGAAAGGCGGGTCTGGTCGGCGGTCTCGAGCGGGAAGAAATCGAGGAGGAACGGTCGCTTCTCACGGGGCCGGACCGGGGCCGGTTCCGGAGTCGGTGGAGCGGGGGTCGGTTCCGACCCGGGCGCGGTCGGAGCGGTGGAGATCCGCCGCGGTCGTGTTCCCGCGCTCACGCCGCGCCTCCCTGGTAGATCATGATGGAATGGACGTTGGCGCTGCCGGAGAGGTTGTGGACGAGGGCCCATTCCGGGTCCGGCACCGCCCGGGCGGCCGGCACCGTGTGACTGAACTGCTGCGCGACCTCGACGGCCTGCGCGACCCCGGTCGCGCCGAGCGGATGGCCGCACCCGAGCAGGCCGCCGCGCGGGTTGACCACCAACTTTCCCCCGACGTCGCCCTGGCCGTCGGCGGCGAACTCGCCTCCCTTGCCCCGGGGGCACCAGCCGAACATCTCGTACTCGATGATCTCCGAGATCGTGAAGCAGTCGTGCACCTCGGCGAAGTCGATGTCGTCGGGGGTGATCTTCGCGCGACCGAACGCCTCTCGGGCGGCGTGGCGGAGCCCGACCCAGTCGGTCAGCGACCCTGCGTTGGCGAGGTTGTGGAAGTTCGAATACTGACCGGTCCCACGGATCCAGGCGGGCGTGTCGGTGTAGCGCTTCGAGAACTCCTCGGCGACCAGCACGACCGCGGCCGCGCCGTCGGTCATCGACGAGCAGTCCCCGAGACGGAGCGGGGGGGCCACGATGGGCAGCCGACGGAGCTTCTCCCGCGAGAAGGTCTTCGCGTGGAACTGAGCGGTCGGGTTCGAGTTCGCGAACCGATGGTTCTTCTCGCTGACCGCGGCCATCTGGTCCTCGGTCGTACCGTACTCGAGCTGGTGGCGCTGCGCGACCATCGCGAAGAACGGGGGCGCTGTCGCGCCGTGGGGCCCGTCCCAGGGTCGGTCCATGACGCAGGCCATCGCCGTGTTCGCCTCGGCCATGGACGGGAGGTTCATCTTCTCCACCCCGACCGCGACCGCGATGTCCGACAACCCGGCGGCGATCGCCGCGTAGGCGGAACGGATGGCCGACTGTCCCGACGCGCAGGCGAGCTCGGTCCGCTGGAGGATCCGGGTCGGTCGTAGCCCCATCTGCTCCGCGGCGAGCGGGGCAACGTGCGATTGGAAGGCGAACCGTTCGGGCTCGGCTGCGCCCACGAACAGGGAATCGACGTCCTCCGAACGAAGCGCGGGCACCGCCCGGAACAGGGCCGCCCCGACCTCCTGGGCGAGCTCGGGCCAGGTGGCGGCCCGCACCCCAAAGGGCGTCGTCGCTCCTCCCACCAGGGCGACAGGGCGGACGTTCATGCCGGGATCCCCCGGACCGCGGCGGCGACCCGGTCGCCCGCTTCGCTCGTGGTCGCAGTTCCCCCCTGGTCGTACGTACCGGCTCCCCCGTGGGCGAGGACGCCGGCCAGCGCCTGCTCCAACCGGTCGGCCTGGCGTCCCAGTCGAGCATCGGAATGGCGGGTCGCGAGCCAGCGGAGCATCTGCTCGACCGCGAAGAAGGTCGCGAACGGATTTACCTGGTTCTTCCCCGCATACTTGGGCGCCGACCCGTGGACCGGCTCGAACATCGCGTGATCGGTGCCGACGTTCCCGCCCGCCGCGAAGCCCATCCCTCCCTGGAGGACCGCGGCGAGATCGGTGATGATGTCGCCCATCATGTTCGTCGCCACGGCGACGTTGTAATGCTCGGGGTTCCGGACCAGCCACTGGGTGAAGGCATCGACGTACGCGAACTCCCGGTCGATCTCCGCGTACTCCTTTCCGACCTGCTCGAAGACCTCGCGGAAGAATCGGCATCCTTCGAGGACGTTCGCCTTGTCCACGCAGGTCACGCGCTTGACCCCGTCCTCCGGGGCCCCTCGGTTACGGTGGCGGGCGAGCTCGAAGGCGTATCGGATCACCCGCTCGGCTCCCTTGCGGGTGATGACGCGGGTATCGATCACGACCTCGGTGTCGCCTCCCCGACGGAGGCGGCCGCGAGCCGGTGTGTAGAGCCCCTCCGTGTTCTCCCGGACGATGACCATGTCGACATGCTGGGGAGACCAGACCTCCCGGAAGGCGCCGCTGATCCGGTGCTTGACGCCCGGATAGAGGCGGCACGGACGAACGTTGGCGTAGAGGTCGAGACCTTCGCGAAGCCCCAGGACGAGGGCACGCCCAGCGATGTCCCCGTTGGGCAACGTCGCGCCGGGCCACCCCACCGCGCCGAGAAGGATCGCGTCGGCTCGCTGCGCCGCGGCCGCTCCCTCCGGCTCCCACTCCCGCCCGGACTGGAGGTAGTACTGCCCGCCCCCCGGATACGGGGTGGCGTGCCACGGGGCTGGCCCGCCTTCGGCGAGCGCCGCGAGCACCTTGAGCCCCTCGCGGACCACTTCGGGGCCGGTCCCGTCTCCCGGGAAGACCGCGATCTCGTACCCCGCCTCTTTCATGGAGGCGTCCCGACGGCCGTCCGACGGCGTTCGAGCTCGACCCGGACCTTCTCGACCAATCCGCCCACCTCCAGGAGGTGGAGGAGGTGGGGAGGAAGGGGCGGGAACGTCACGAAGGCCCCGGTCCTCAGGTTCGTCACCCGGCCGGCGCTCATCTCGATCCGAGCCGTGTCCCCCTTCTCGAAGATCTTCCGCACGCCGCGGACCTCGACCGTCGGGATGCCGAGGTTGATCGAGTTCCGGTAGAAGATCCGGGCGAACGAGTCGGCGACGACGGCGCCGACGCCGATCGCCCGCATCGCCTGAGGGGCGTGCTCCCGGCTGGAGCCGCACGCGAAGTTCTCGTCCGCGACGATGATGTCGCCGGCGTGGGCCTCGGCCGCAAACTCGGGGAGCGCGATCTCGAAGACGTGCTTCTTCAGCTCGTTCGGGTCGATAATGGTGAGGTACTTGCCCGAGATGATCTGGTCGGTGTCGACATCCGCCCCGAGCACCCAGACCCGCCCTTCGATGACGTCCTTCATGGGGTCCCCTACATCAGGTCCCGAGGGTCCGCGAGCTCGCCGCGGATCGCCGCGGCGACCGTGGCGGTAGGGGAGAGGAGATAGATCCGGGCTTCTTTCGCTCCCATCCGTCCGGGAAAGTTCCGGTTGGAGGACGAGGCGCACACTTCGTCCGGGGCGAGGATCCCCATGTTCCCCCCGAAGCACGCCGAGCAGCTCGAGTTGGTGAAGACGGCTCCGGCCGTGGTGAAGGTCTCGATGATCCCCTCCTCCAGACACTGTTGGTAGATCTTGGTCGACGCGGGGGACACGATGAACCGAACCCCGCTCGCGACCTTGTGCCCCTTCATCATGGCCGCGCCCTCGCGGAGGTCCTCGATCCGGGCGTTGGTGCAGGAACCGAGGAAGACCTGGTCGACCTTGACGTGCTCCTTCACCACATCGGGGAGAGGGCGAACGTTGTCGGGAGAGTACGGGCATGCGACCATCGGCGGCATGCCCTCGACATCGATATCGAGGGTCCGCTCGTAGTGCGCGTCGGAGTCGGGTCGGAGCGGATGCATCGCGTGCTTCGCGATCGGAGCCAGATAGTCGAAGGTCGTCTGGTCGGGTGCGACCATTCCCGTCTTCGCCCCCATCTCGGTCGTCATGTTGCAGATCGTGAACCGCTCGGGCATCGACAGGCGCTCGATCGTCGGGCCCGAGAATTCGACGGCCTTGTACGTCGCCCCTGTGGTCTTGATCTCGCCGAGGATGCGAAGGACGAGGTCCTTCGCGGTCACGCCCCGGCCGAAGCGGCCCCGGACGCGGACCTGCAGGGTCGGCGGAACCTTCAGCCAGAGCTCGCCCAGGGCCAGCACGGCGGCCATCTCGGTGGGCCCGATTCCCGCCGCGACGGCACCCATCGCGCCGAGCATGTTGGTGTGCGAATCGGTTCCGACCGCAAGATCGCCGGGAACGACCCATCCGTTCTCGGCGAGGATCTGGTGACAGATGCCGTGATTCCCCACGTCGTAGAAATGCGGCAGGTGGGTCTCCGCCGCGAACTTCCGGAGGATCCGGTGGAGGATCGCTGCCCCCTCCGTGGAGGCGGGCACCCAGTGGTCGATCGCGATCACGACCCGTTCGGGATCCCAGACCTTCTCCGCGCCCATCTGGTGGAACGGTCCGACGGTCTGGGCGCCCTGCTCGTGCATCATCGCGAGGTCGACCTTGCCCTCGACGATCTGCCCGGGAACGACGCGGTCGAGGCCGCCGGCCCGGCCGAGGATCTTTTCGGCGAGGGTCTGGCCGTGGCCGTGGGACGGGTTCATACGCTCACCGGCTTGATGCCCATCGCTTCCACGATCGTCCAGAAGTCCGCATCCGAGAGCCCCGGCCGGTAAAAGAGCCGACGGTACTCCTCGAGGAAGGTACGGAGCTCCTCCTTCGACCGCCCCTCCGTCTCGGTCTTCACGCGCTGCAGGAGCTCGATCAGGAGCGGGTCGGAGGCCGTGATCCCGCGCTCCTTGAGCTTCTCGATCAAGGCCGCCTTGCCGGTGTGCTTGCCGAGGATCATCTGCCGCTCCCGACCGACGACATCGGGCTGGAGCGGTTCGTACGTGAGCGTGTGGGCGAGGATGCCGTGGGTGTGGATGCCGGCCTCATGGGAGAAGGCGTTGTACCCGACCAGCGCCTTGTTGGCGGCGATCGGGACGCCCGAAAGTTCCTCGACGAGGGAGGAGAGCTCGTAGAGTCGTTCGGTCTGGATGCCGGTCCGGACCCCGTAGAGCGATTCCAGGCACATGACGACCTCCTCGAGCGAGGCGTTCCCCGCGCGCTCCCCGAGCCCGTTCACGCAGACATGCGGGGATCGGGCTCCGCACTCGAGCGCGGTGAGCGTGTTCGCGGTGGCGAGCCCGAAATCGTTGTGGCAGTGGACCGAGAGGTCCTTCGGCTTCACCCGCCACTGGAACTCGGAGAGGTACCACCGGAACGTGAGCGGGGTCATGATTCCCACCGTGTCGGAGACGACCAGCCGGTCCGCCCCCTCTTCCTGAACGGCGCGGTAGAGTCGTTCCACGAAGTCGAACGGGGACCGAACGGTGTCCTCCGTCACGAAGGCCACATGGAGCCCGGCCGCCTTCGCCTGCCGGACGGTGGCCCGGCTCGCGGCGACGACCTCTTCCTGGGACATCTTGAGCTTGTACCGCAGGTGGACGTGGCTCGCCGCCACGAAGATGGCGATGTGGGTCGCTCCGCTCCGGATCACGGCGTCGACGTCCCCCGGAACCGTCCGGGCGGCGGCCAACACCTTCGCCTTCAGTCCGGCGTGGGCGAGCAAGTGCACCGCCCGCGCCTCCTTCTCGGACACGACGGGGATCCCGGCATTGAGGATGGGGACCCCGATCTCGGACAGGAGCTCGGCGATCTGGAGCTTCTCTTCCGGTGAAAAGTGCACGCCGGGCATCTGTTCCCCGTCCCGCAGGGTCTCGTCCCACAGGACGAGGGACTCGGGCAGGGTACGCAGCGGAGCGGTGGCGGTGTGGTAGTTCTCGACGAGGGCCGGCTCCGCCATCGATTCTTCCACCCGCCGACCTGAATTAACCTTTGTCGCGAAATCGGAGCGCTCCGGTCGCCGAGAAGGATGTCAGATGGTCGCTCGGTTCGCATTTACTTAAATACGGTACCGTCCTCGAATGGACTGCACGTCAAATCCGACGGCAGTTTGGGTACTCCATGACCACTCCCGCAGCCAAACCCGCCCCGATTCCGGCTGATTCCGAACCGGGCGCGAATCGCCGCGCTCCGTCTCTGACCGACGTGTGTGTCATGATCGGAGGGCAGGGAGGCGATGGTACCCTGACGGTGTCGGACCTGTTGGGACGGTACTTCCGGAAGCGGGGGCTGTACGTGTACACTTCCCGCAACGTACTCTCTCGAATCCGGGGGGGTCATGCCGACGCTTCGGTCCGCGGGTCCCGCGACCCGATCGCCGCGGTCAAGCCGGACGTCGACGTCCTCGTCGCCTTTGACGAGCAGGCGGTCGAGATCGGCCGCTCGGAACTCGCCCCCCACGGCTACATCCTCTACGACTCCACGTCGTTCAAGTCGGAGGTTCCGAACGCCACCGGCTTCCCGTTCGCGACCCTGGTCGGGGGCGCTCTCGGCCAACCGATCTTCAAGAACACCGCGGCCTACGGTGCCCTCAGCGTCGTCTTCGGCTTCGACCCGGTCGGGACCCGCGCCGTCATCGAGGAGCGCTTCAAGCGGCGGGGGGGCGAAGCGCTCGAGAAGAACCTGAAGGCCCTCGAGATCGGTCGCAAGGCCGCCTCCGAGGTCCCGGGTCTCGCCGACCGGTACCGCATCGCGGACGGGGACGCCCACGACTTCATCATGACGACCGGCAACCAGGCGGTGGCCCTCGGTTTCGTGGTCGGCGGTGGACGCTTCTTTGCCGGGTACCCGATCACTCCCGCGACCGAGATCATGGAGTACCTGCAACAGTACCTCCCCCCCCTCCACGGGGTCGTTCGGCAGGCCGAGGACGAACTCGCCGCGGTGAACATGATCATCGGGGCGGCCTACGCGGGCGCCCGGGTGATGACCTCCACGAGCGGACCCGGCTTATCGCTCATGACGGAAGGGATCGGTCACGCGGGCGCGGCCGAGATCCCGATCGTCGTCGCCGACTGCGCCCGCGTCGGACCCTCCACGGGCCAACCCACCCGACACGAACAGTCGGACCTCTCCCACCTCGCGAACCTCGGCCACGGCGAGTATCCCCGCTTCATCCTGGCCCCCGGCACGCCCGAGGACTGTTTCGACATCACGATCGAGGCGCTGAATCTCGCAGAACGGTGGCGCCTCCCTGTCCTTCTGTTGCTCGATCAGGCGCTGTGTCAGAACAACACCACGAGCCGCCGGTTCGATCTTACCAAGGCCTCCGTCGACCGCGGCGCGCGTCTTTCGGGTGAGCAGGTCGCCGCGCTCACCCAGTACAAGGCCTACGCGTTCTCGGAGACCGGCCGGAGCGCCTACGCGCCCCCCGGGACCCCCGGTGTTTGGGCGGAGATCACGGGCAACGAGCACGACGAGTGGGGCCACGTCTCTGTCAACCCGGTGAACCGGGTGCGGATGATGAAGAAGCGAATGGAGAAGATGGTCCGGGCCCGCGATGAGCTCCCCGCCGGGCACCTGTTCGGGCCACCGGAGGCGAAGGTCGGTCTCATCGGCTACGGCAGCACCTTCGGGCCGATCCGGGAGGCGCAGGCGATCCTCGCCGCACGGGGCACGGCGACCCGCTTCTTCCAACCCCGAACCCTCTACCCCGTTCCGGCCCACGAGCTCGACCCGTTCCTAAAGTCGGTCGACGTGGCCTACGTGGTCGAGCACAACTACACCGGGCAGTTCGCGCGCTTGATCCGCGAGACCGTGCCGTGGCACCACGCCAAAATTAGATCGATCACCAAGTACGACGGCTCGAACTTCCGTGCGCCGCAGATCATCGCCGAGATCCCGGAGGTAGCGTAAGATGGTCGAGTCCGCCAAGCCGGTCCCGCCGATCTGGTGCCCCGGGTGCGGCGACTTCGGCGTCCTCGCCGCGGTCAAGAAGGCCGCCCTCGAGATCAAGATCCCGCCGCACGACCTCGTGCTCGTCGGCGGGATCGGTTGCTCCGGGTCGATCCACAACTTCCTCGAGATCAACGGGATCCATGCCCTGCACGGACGCCTGCTCGCCCAGGCGGTCGGCGTGAAGCTCGCCAACCCGGCGCTCACGGTCGTGGCCGCCGGCGGGGACGGCGACGGCTACGCCATCGGAATGGGGCATTTCATCCACTCGTTCAAGAAGAACGTCTCGATCGTCTACATCGCGATGAACAACGAGACCTACGGTCTCACCAAGGGTCAGCCGTCTCCCACGAGCCAGATCGGGTTCGAGGGGAACATCGAGCGGCCGTTCGATGCGATCCTCACGGCGCTCTCGATCCCGGCCCCGAACCTGATCGCACGGACCTTTTCGGGGGACCCCAAGACGATGATCCAGGTGCTCACCGAGGCGCTTCGGTTCACCCGCGAGGGCCGCGGCTACGCGTTCATCGAGGACCTTTCGCCGTGCGTCACGTACAACGACACGTACAAGCTCTGGCGGGAGAAGGTCCTGGACGTCTCGAAGGTCGAGGGGTACGACCCGTCGGACCGCAAGGCGATGTTCCGCATCTGCCTGGAGACGATGGAAGCGGGCCGCATTCCGATCGGCGTGATGCACCGCCCGAAGGAGACCACGGTCGAGGGCCTCGAAACGAAGCTGCTCAACGGCGCCGCCGGGCCCGCCCGGTCCGACATCTCGCTCGAGCCGAACCGAGCGGCCTACCAGAAGCTCCTCGCCGCCCTCTCCTGATCGGGCGGACGGGCCGTCCGCGCTTGCGATGACGCTCTGGGTCGGGATCGACGACACGGACTCCCCCCGCGGGGGTTGCACGACGTTCGTCCTCACCGAGTTGCTCGCTCTCGCCCGCGACCACGAGGTCGACCTGATCGGGGAGCCGCGCCTCGTCCGCCTCAACCCCAACATCCCGTGGAGGACCCGCGGCAATGCCGCCCTCTCGGCGCGATTCGGACGGGGCGAAGGTCGGCCGCGCCCCCTCGGCGAGGTCGGGGGCCGACCGATCCGCTCCTTTCCCCGAGGACGACCCCTCCCGCCGGCCCGTCGGGAGGAGTTCCTCGAACGCGCCTGGGGGGTCGTCCGGAACGCCTCCCACGCGGGCGAGAAGGGTACGGACCCCGCGATGGTCGCGACCCCGCGGCCGCTGGCCGCGACGATGTACTGGAGGGCGGTCCGAGAGGTGGTCCCGGTCGCCGAAGTGCGACGGGAACTCGTGCGGACCGGGGCCTGGTTTCGTACGCAGGGAACGGACCAGGGGCTGGTGGGCGCCGCCGCATCCATCGCGTGGCCCGGCCGACGCGCGACCTGGGAGATGATCGCCTACCGGGAGCCCTCCCGGTACGGGCAGCCCCGTCACGTCGAGGCGGAGTCGGTCCGAGAGGCACAGGCCACCCATCCGCAGCTCTTCCTCTGCTACGATTCCGCCACGCGCCGACTGCTCGTGGCTCCGCACACTCCGTGCCCCATCCTCTTCGGCCTAAGGGGAACGGCCAGCTCAGCCCCCTTGGATGCACGCACCTCGATCCGTTCCGAACCGGTCGAGCGCTGGGTGCTGTTCCGGACGAACCAGGGGTCCGGCGACCATCTGACCGCTCGGGCGCCCGGTGCCTGGGCCGAGTACCTGTCCGGGTCGATCCGGGGCCAGGTCGCCGGGGTGCCGGAGACCCTGCGGGGCGGTCACGTTCGTTTTCATGTGGCCGGGCCGCGAGGAGATACGCTGCCGTGCGTCGCATTCGAACCGACGAAGACCCTCCCCCGACTCGCCCGGGAGCTCCGTCCCGGGGACCTCGTCTCCGTATGGGGGAGCCAGGGGAGAGCGCCGGGACTTCGGGTCGAGGGGATCGAGGTACTTCGATGGCATCCCGTCTCGGGCGACCCGATCCCCCCGAGGTGCCCGACCTGTGAGCGGGGGTCTCGCTCCTTGGGCCGGCTCCGCGGATTCCAGTGCCCGGGGTGCCACCGGCGCTGGCCGCCCGAAGCCGCGGCTCGGCTCCCCCGCACCCCTCCCCGTCCCCTGGGGACGTACCATCCGACTGCGTCCGCCCGACGCCACCTGGCGCCCCGGGGACCCGAAACCTAGCTGGGGGGCCCTGCACTAACCCTTTTGAGGGGCTGCCTCGCTGTTACACCTAGGCATGCCGGCGGTAGGGCGCGAGTCGGACACCGTCGGGACCGGGTCTCCCGTTTCCGAGTTTTGCTCCCCCTGCGAGGGGACCCGGAACGGAGGGGGATAACGCGGCATGGTGGCGATGCACTGCCCCGCCTGCGGCACCGAGCTCCCCGACGACGCCCCGTCGTGCCCGAAGTGCCGGCTCTCCGGCAGCCTGTTCGAGGTCGTGCGGGAGGCGGCGGGTCCGCTGACCACGACCGACCCTGCCTCGGTCCGGACGATCGGCGAGATCCTGGCGACCGTCGACCTGTCGACGCCGGCGGTCCCCACGGCCGCTCGAACCGATGCCGTCCTCAGCCGATCCTCGCGGTTTCCCGCGATGCCCGGGCCCGAGACCGTCCCCGAGGTCGAGGAACCGGTGCCGGTCGCGCGGATCGAGACGCTCGGCGAGTACCCTCAGCTCCCCGCGGGGTCCTCCGAGAAGGAGCTCGACCGGCGCATCGAAGAGTACTTCCAGCTCGGCCGTCGGTTCGGGCTCGATTTCACCGACTTCGAGCAACGCAACTCGGCCGCCCACCTGGTGGGGGACTGGAATTCGGTCGAATCCGTCGCCCGAGAGATGTTCGTCCACCTGATCAGCGTGATCGCCGAGGAGTTCGAGGCCGCCCTCGCGCGACGCAATGAGCTCGCCGCGCTAGCCCCGACCCCGAGCCCGGACGTCGAGCTCGAAGCGATCCGTCAGGCGATCGCCATCGCCGACCTCCCGGGCGCGCAGCGGCGGCTCGCCCATGTCCGCGACGAGCTCCAACGCTCCGAGGAGGAGTGGGCGGTCGGCCGCATCCTGGTCACGGAGGGGGAGTTGCTCGCGTCGACGGTACGCGAGCTCGGCGGCGACCCGGCGCCCGCGCTCGGCCCCTTCGAGGAGGGCCGTCGCCTCGTCCGGATCGGTCGTCGCACCGACGGCGAGCGGCTGCTCGCCCGCGGAGCGGTCGCTCTGTGGGCCGTGCTCGAGCCCCGATTGCTCGACGACCTCCACAAGCTCCGGGACCGCTTGATCGAGATCCGGTCGGGTGGCGCGGACATCGAGCCGGCCGTCGGGGAGATCCGCTCGGTGCTCACGGAGCTGCGCCAGCGCAACTTCGTCGGGACGATCGTGGCCTACCGACGCGTCCGTTCGTTCGTCGAACAGCACGCTCCCGCGGGCGAGGTGCCGGATCCCTCCGCCGATATGGTCGGAGCTCTCCGACCGTCTCCTTCGCTCTGACCCCGCCGGGGTTCACGGGGGCGGAGGCCGGACGCTTCGCGAGTAGAACACCAGCGTCGTCGCCGCCAGTCCGATGGCGAGGAACCCTACGCCGAGCACGACCCACACGAGGTAGGCGTACGAGGGCGCAGGGGTACCTACCGTTCCGTTCGCGGCCGGTGTCAGGAGGATCGTGAGGGGGGTCGTCCCACCTCCGTTGATGGTGACGTTGTTGAAGTAGGCTACGTAACCGGGGGCCGTGGCCTCAACGGAGTGGAGTCCGGCCGCGAGCGCGAGGGAGAAACCGCCGCTCGCGTCCAGGGAGACGGATTGGTCGTCGACCCACATCGCCGCCCCCTGGTGCGGGCTCACGGAGCCGGTCAACCGACCCCCTACCCCCAGTTCGGACATCTGGATCGTGATCGTTTGATTATGGCCCATGAACACCGTGCCCCCGTCGGGCGATGCCGAGTAGCCGGCGGGCGGGGTCACGGTGAAGTTGTAGTACGCGAGCGCGAGCGACTGGGGCGGGAACTCGGGCACGTTCCCGAGATCGATCCAGCTTCCGATGGTCGCGTTCGTGAACGTGACGACCCAGAACCCGGCGTTGGGGAGGTTGACGGCCTTGAACGTGAGGAAGAAGAGGGGGTAGAACTGAAGGACGTCGGTGAAGTTGTAGCCCTCGACGTTGAGCACCTCGCTGTTCGCGAGCCCGAACTGGTTGCCGATCGAGGTCGCGGTCAGGTAGTAGTACCCCGACGGCCACTCTTCCGTGAGGCTCGTTCCGGTCGATTCGTTGATGGCCGTGCCGGTGGAGGTATAAACTCCGACCACCCAGGGCGTCCCGAAGGGCAGTCCCTGCTCCTGGAAGGTGACGGTCCAGATCGGCGAGGTCAGGAGGGGATGGGCGTCCCCTCCGATGGCGATCGCTCCGCTCGAATTGTACGGGAGCACCCAGTAGGGGTTCGTGGACGCTCCGTAATCCCACCAGTAGTTCCCTCCGAGCTCGTCGCCGCCCACGATGTTCGATCCCGCCTGGGGCGCGATGTTCCAGAGCGTATCGAAGGGGATCCGGGGCGCCTCGTTCAGGTAGGGGTCCGTCAAGGGCGCGTACGCCGTATGGTAGGTCCCGACGGCGTTGTTGTAGACCAAGTCGCCGCAGTCACAGCCCAACCCGACCTGCCGCCCGTTCCCGAAATCGGCGTCGTAGATTCCCATGGTGCCGTGCACTTCGCCCGAGATCGCGCCCGGGTTCGGCGCGAGCGGGTAGTAGTTGAGGAACGTGTTCGAGACGACCGTGTTGTTCGTTCCCCCGTAGAGGAAGAGCCCCGCGGCGCTCGTCAGGAACGTGTTGTTGGCGACGAGGCTTCCCGTGGTGTTCCACAGGACCACGCTCGCTTGCGCCGCCCCGGGTCCGAAATAGGCGCCCGAGAACCACCAGCCGCCGATCGCGCTCCCGCCCGAGAGACGCACGCTCGCGTCGTCGTAGAAGAAGATCGGAAGTTCGTTGATGGTCGGGGTGCCGAAGAACCGGGTCTCATTGACGAGCCAGGCCGGGGTCTGGACCTCGAGGTTCGGAGGGGACGTGACCCAGGCATGGGCGACGTTCCAGAGCAGGACGCCGGGGAACTCGGGGTAGAGGTAATCGTTGAACGTGCCGAACCAGGGGTAGGCTCGGCTCCGGTCGGCGGGTTGGCCCAAGGTCCCGGATTGCGTGTTGAGGAGCGTGCAGTTCGTCGCGGAGCAGCTGGACGAGATGTTGGCGAGTCCCGTCTGGGATAGCGCCCACAACGGGGTGTAGACGCCGGTTCCGGGGTCGGGAGCGAGGGTCACGTTCACCCACGTGGCCGGCCCCGACACGGAGACCGTCTGGGACTGGGGGTCGAACGCCGAGGCCAGCGCGGTCAGTGAATAGGTTCCCGAAGGAACGAGGTAGGGTCCCGTCGGGGGCGACCACTGGTAGGCCGAGGGGACGGGGCTCGTGCCGGGGGCCAGGAAGACGAACCCGTTCTGGGGGGAAAGTCCGAGATGGAGGGTGGTGGATCCCTCGGTCGAGTTCGTGACGTTCCATTCGCCCTCCACGACGGCCGGGCCCTGGCTCAAGTGACCGGCCGGCCCGGAAGTTCCTCCTAGGCCGGCGTCGGCTCCGGGGGCCCAGGTCGAGCTCAGTCCCGCCACCGTCTCGCCGGTATCTCCCCCCACATCCTCCGCGGAAGGGACGACCCGGAACGCGCTCGCGGCCGCGTCCCAGTAGTAGAGGTTCTCCGCGGCGTCGGATTGCAGGACATCGAAGTTGCTCCCTCCGCCCGGTCCTCCGACCGTGAGCTCGAAATCGTCGGGGAGCCCGAGCGCGTTGTCCAAGTACCCGTCGGCGACGTAGACGGGGGTCGGCACGGAGCCGGCCGAGTTGTTGAACGCGACGAAATCGTACGAGCCGGCACGCGTTGTCGACACGTTCGAGATCGAGTAGTTGAAGAAGACGACGTCGTGGGTCCCTTCGACCAACGAGTTGAGGAAGAGGGAGACGGTGAAGGGGTAGCCGACCGAGATCACGGGACCGACGGCGAAGTAGTACGTCGTCCCGACGACGATGCCATTCGAGCCGTGGCCGGAGATCGCGTTCGCGGAGAGCGCTCCGGTGGCGCTCGAGAAGTTCCAGATGTTGTCGATCAGGGTGAGCTGGTGGGAGAAGGTGGAGTACTCGATCACATTCTGGGTCCAGAACGAGTAGGAGGAGTTCCCGAACAAGGTCACGTTCTGTAGCACCGCATTCAGTTGGACGCTGTAGTAGTCGGGCGCGCCGACGTCCATCGCGAGGCCCGAGAACGTCGTCGGCGCGAACGTTCCCTCCACACGCGAGGTGCTCAAGTCCTGGGGCACGAGGGATCCGGACCGGTTGACCAGCCCGAAGTCGGCGAGCCCGATCGGGGCCGGGGCCGTTGTATACGGGAGAACGACGTGTCCGTCGACGGACCTCGCCGAGGGGTTGGCATTCAGGTCGGGAAGGTAGGCGTAGCGCAGCGGGACCCCCGCCCGTTCGATCGTCGCGATCGTGCGGCCCACGCGATCCCCGCTCGTCGCGAGCGTCGCGGTCGCGGTGGGCGGGGCGCCGGCCCCCCCCAAGAGCGGCCCGGGGGCGGAAGTTTCTGGACTACTCGGCGCCCCGCCCGGCCCCCGAGCACCTTTGGACGGCGATATCCCCCCCGCCGAAACCCCGACACGTGCCCCCGGACCGGCCGTCCCGAGGGCGGAAAGGAGGAGGAGTGCGACCACTCCCACCGACAGCGCGATCGCAACGAGCCCGTTCCGCACGGCCATGTGTAGCAGGGGCGGGGTTGATACAGCTTGGCCTCGGAGGATGGACCGCGGAAGCGCGCTCCTCCGGGCCGTCCCCCCGCCGAAGAGAGCGGGAGCCGCTCCGCCGGAGCTAATAAGAGGCGAATCGCGGTCCCTCGGCCATGCCCTTCAGTCCTCTCCGCGGTTTCCGGGACTATCCTCCCCCCGAGGCCGGGGCCCGGTCCGAGATCCGGCGCCGCATGCGGGCGGCCGCCCGTCGTGCGGGCTACACGGAGCTCGAAGGCCCCTGCGTCGAGAGCTTCGAGCTGTATCAGACGAAGAGCGGCGAGGGGATCGCCGCGGAGACGTGGCTGTTCCGCGACAAGGGGGACCGTCCCGTTGCCCTCGTCCCGGAAACGACGCCCTCCCTGGCACGGATCTTTGTGGACCGCGCCAAGTCGGAGCCGTTGCCCGTCAAGTGGTTCACGATCTCGAAGATCTGGCGCTACGAGGAGCCGCAGGCCGGACGGACCCGGGAATTCCTCCAGTTCAACCTCGACCTGCTCGGCGTGCCCGGGGTCGAGGCCGAGGCGGACCTCCTGGCCACCGCGGCCCTGTTCCTCGATGAAGTGGGGGCCCGGGACCTCTACGCCTTCCGAATGAACGACCGGGCGATCGCGGAGGGGATCGGGAAGCTCTACGGGGTCCAGGAGATGGGTCGTTTCTTCCGCGCGGTCGACCGCTTCCGGAAGATCCCTCCCGCCGAGTTCGAGGGCGAGGTCGTCCAGGCGGGTCTCTCCCCCGACGCCGCGCGCGAGGTGGCGAGCCTCTTCTCCGCTTCCGGGGCCGGCGTCCCCGCGGGGCAGGCCGAGACCTTCTTCAAGGATCTCGAGACCCGGGGGGTCGGGGAGGCCGCGCAGGCCGGCCTCGCCCGTCTCCGGCGTCTGTTCATCCTCCTTGACCGAGCCGGCCTCGGCGACCGGATCGTCTACGACCCGACGGTCGTCCGCGGCCTCGCCTACTATACGTCGACCGTCTTCGAGGCCTACGCCCGTTCGGGGGACGGTCGGGCGTTGTTCGGGGGAGGGCGGTACGACCACCTCATCGAACTCTTCGAAGGTCCGCCCACCCCCGCGGCGGGTCTCGCGATCGGAGACCAGACGCTCGAGATCCTGCTGAAGAGCGCCGGACGGTGGCCGGAGGGGGAACCCCCCTTGGACTCCTACATCGTGGTGAACGATCCCGTCCGGATGCCGGACGCGATCGAGCTCGTCCAGGAGCTACGGCGCGCCGGGCAGAGCGCCGACTGCGACCTGCTCGGCCGCTCGATGTCCCGGCAGCTCAGGGAGGCGGGACGGCGACGTGCGCGTCGGGCCCTGATCTTGGGCCTGAAGGAGGCTGCGCCGGGTGCGGTCGTCGAGCGGGATCTGGCGAGCGGTGTGCAGCGGGAGATCCCGCGGAGCGCGGTGGTACCACCGGCGTGATCGACTCGATCATCGTACCGTCCCACAGGAGGATGCCGGCGGGGGACTCGGCCCCTTCCACGTACCCGTACCAGTAGACGACCGCGCCCTCGCCGAAGATCTCGGTGTAGGGTCCCAGCTGGCGCTTCAGGTTCTTGCGCAGCTCGACGTCGTCCCCGAAGTTCGCCTTCGATTCGATCCAGGTGAGCTTCTGACCGTTGTGCGTGATCGGCTCGTCCAGGAGCGCGTCCGGGGTCTTCGCGAACTTCCCCCGAAGGTCCTTCTCGGTCCGGTAGCCGATCCCGTGCTGCTCGAGCCATTTCGCGAGGCGTTCCTCTCCCTTGCGCCCCCGCTCGCGCTGCAACTCCATCCCGTAGGGGGAGTAGATCCGGTCGGCGGCAAGGAGCTCCTCGACCTCCTTGCGGAGCCGGGCGTCGGGGGCCGTCTCCGGGTGGAGGAACGTTCCCCAGACCTTCTTTCGGGGGATGCCGAGCTCGCCGAGCATCTGCTGGCCCATCAGGACCGGCGGGAACTTCCACTCGCGGGCGATGTCGAGCATCGAGCGCCCGTTCTTCCACTGGAAGGTGAGCCGGGGGAGTTGCCGCTTGACGACGTAGAACCGCCGCGTCGCGTCGCGGGTCACCCGATGGGTGTGGATGACGAACAGGAGCTCGGGGTCGACGTGCTCCGCTCGGGAAATGCGGTCGACGTCCTCGTCGGTGACTAGAGATTCGTAAAGGCGCTGATAGGTCGCTCGGTCCATGGAAAAGGGGCGTGGGTAGCGAGCCCTCCGAGGATTCTCGGGGGATAAGGTTGGCCCTCAGTCGCGCCAGTCGAGGCCGACCGTTCGGAGGCCCAGCTTCGGGATGGGCGGGGGTCGCCGCTTGTGCCGATGGCGGGCCACCCGGTCGGCGACCATCCGGATATCCGTGAGGGCGATCCCCGTCCGGGCGTGGATCTCCTCCTCGGTCCTGAGCTGCTCGAGCCCATAGAGGATCCGGTCGAGGCGTTCGTACGGGAGGCCGAGCTCCGCCTCGTCCGTCTGGCCTTCCCAGAACCCCGCGGTGGGGGGGCGATCCCGAATGGGCGCCGGGAGGTCGAGTTCCTCGGCGAGGGCGCGAACCTGGGTCTTGTAGAGGTCCCCGAGAGGGAGAAGGTCGACGCCGCCGTCCCCGAACTTGGTGAAGTACCCGACCAGGAGCTCGGACTTGTTCCCTGTCCCGAGCACGACGCGGCCGCGTTCGCGGGCCAGCGTGTAGAGGAGCGTCATCCGGAGACGAGCGGTCGCGTTCCCGAGGGTCACCCGGTCCTCGACCTCGGGAAGCAGGGCGTGGAATGCTCCGAGCACCGGTTCGAGCGGAATGGTCCGGTGCTCGATCCCGAGCGCGTCGGCGAACTCCGTCGTCTCCCGCAGCAGCGCGGGCGGGTAGGGACCATCGGGAAGGAGGACGCCCAGGACCCGCTCCGGCCCGAGGGCATCCCGGGCCAGTCGGGCCGTGACCGCGCTGTCGATCCCTCCCGAGAGCCCGATCACACCGCCTTGCGCGGCGGGCGGACCCGCGTGGGCCCGGAGGAACTGGTGGAGGGCGGGGACCGCGTCGCGGGGGAGGCGGGGCACGAGGTCCGTCACGCCTCGACCCCCAGCGGCTCGATCCTCCCCAGCCGTTCCCACCCGACCCGGCAGTCGCACTCGAGCGAGTCGAGGATCGTGAAGTCCTGGCGCAGGGAGGCGGTCTCGATCGCCTCCAGCACCCGCGTGTCGCACTTCCCGCAATTGTGGGGTCCCCGCGGAAGACCGCCCGCGGTGGGGAACGAGACGAGCCGGGCGGTGCCCCGAAGGGGCGCGCCGGAGCGCAGGGTCTCGACCACGGACCAGAGCCACGGCGGCCGGTAGCGCCCGCGACGGTAGAGCCACTCGACGACGGTGCCGTTCTGGATGTGAACGGGGTTGACCGAGAGGGCGTCGAACCGGCGACCAGCTTCCGCGATCGAGGCGAGGACGTCGCGGACCGCCTCCCGTTCGGTGAGGTAGGGTGGTTTGAGCAGTAGGTAGGCCTTCGCCCGCAACCCTAAGCCCCGGACCCGGTCTCCGGCGTCCAGGTACTCCGAGGGCGGTGCGTTCTTGTGCACGAGCCGGCCGAGGACGTTCGGGTCGGTCGACTCGAGGCCGAGGGCGACCTCCAGTTCCCCGGCGAAGGCGTCCCGGAGCGGAATGAGGGTCTCGGGGGTCGCGAACTCGGGAAGGGTCTCAAATAGCAGCCGGCGGGCCTTCCCGGAGAAGGCCTGGACCAGTGCCTCTCGGCTGGCGGGATCGACCTCGCGGCCATCCAGGAAGCTCCCCGAAGTGTACACCTTGACGTACGGCTCCCCCCGGTAGCGAGCGAGCGCCCGGTCGAGCTGCTCCGCGAGTTCCTCCGGGGTGGCGGAGCGACCGAGCGTGTCCTTGGCGTAGCCGCACATCGAACAGCCCTTCTGGTCGGCCCAGTAGCAACCCCGGGTGCGAAGGATGAGGACGAACGCCGAGACCTCCTCCGAGCCGATCGCCTCGCGCTCGACCCACTGGTTCACGTACCGACGCGCGTCGGCGGGGGCTGCGGGTTCGGGCCGCCGCTCGCGCGCGACCGTACGGGCGAGGGACTCCGGCGTCACGACTCCTCGAGGTCCAGCGTCACCGTATCGTCGTCCTTGAGGCCGAGCGCCTCCCTCAAGCAATCGGGCGCGACGAACTCGACCACGTCCTTGTAGTGCGACCGGTCCGGATGGATGAGGTGGCAGCGATGGCCGTTCATCCGGGCCAAAAAGCAGGTCGCCCCCCCGAAGGTCCGACCGCTCGCCGTGAACCCATCGATCCGGAGCCCCTTCCAGTGCGCGACCGCGCCGACCTTCCGAAGTGCCTCCCCGCCGACCCGGACGTTCAAGGTCCCTGGGTAGGGGGAGTACCCGAGGCGCTCGGAGAACTGCACGACGTAGCCCGGTTGGGAGAGGTAGTAGCGGCCCTCGCCGAGCCCGCTCGTCACCTTGCCGTCGAACGTGATGCGGGCGGGTCCCTCGAAGATCCGCCGGTAGGAATGGTACTCGACCCGGAGGAGCTCCATGGCGGCGGGCGTGAGGAGCAACCGCTGGCGACGTTGGGCGAGGGATCGGGTCAGAAGGCCCCGCTTCTCGAGCGCCACGAGGTAGCGGTCCGCCGCCTGTTGGCTGACCCCCAGCCGGTCGCCAACCTCGCGCGACGTAAGGACGGCGGCGGTGTGGTCCGCGCCCAGATGGGCGAGCAGCCGAAGGACGGCAAGCGCTTCCCCCTTCGGACGCGGTCGGGCCGGACCGGGGGGGGTGGCCGTGGCGGGCACGTTCAGGGCGGCTTCGCGGCCGCGCCCTGGGGCGAGTGAAGGGTGACCACGTTGGAACCGCGCAGGACGACCCGTCCCAGATGCCGGCTGAGCTCGGAGGTCGTCTCATCGGCGTCGTCCAAAACGAGGTTCATGTGCTCGTCGACGCCGAGCAACTTCCCGGTGAGCTGGCGGGTGTCCTTCAGGAACAACGTGACCCGCATCGAGACCAGTCGCTCGACGAGACTGGTTGGGGAATCCACCATCGGTCGCACGACGTGCCTCCGCTCTTTAGCGTTTGCCGCCGGCGTTCCCCCTCGAGTCGCCCGTCGAGGCTAAGGGGGGACCGGCCTCGAGGGGGACGTGTCCGCGACGCCGGAAATCTCGAAGGGACTCGACCACGTCGTGGTCGATCGCTCCTCGATCTCCTGGGTCGGCGGCGAGACCGGCGACCTCGTCTACCGGGGCTTTGACGTCCGGGATCTCGTGCCGGGGATCCCGTACGAGTCCGCGGTCCACCTCCTCCTGTTCGGAGAGCCGCCCTCCCGGGACCCCTCTCCCGAGGTGGGGGCTGCACTCCGCGACCACCACGCACCTCCGGCCGCCGTCGAGCGGGTGGTCGATGCCCTCGCACTCCAGCTGCCCCCCCTCGAGGCGTTGCGCACGATCCTTTCCGCCCTCGGCGACGGGAGCTTCGGGTATCCACCGCGCATGGAGGAGGGGTTCCGTCTCATTGCTCAGACCCCGGTCCTCCTCGCCCGGCACGTCCGCCGCGCGAACGGGAGGTCCCCGATCCCGCCCCGCGCCGACCTTTCTCACGCGGCCAACTACCTCGCCATGATCACGGGCGAGGTCCCGGACCCAACCCGAGTCCGTGCCCTCGAGTCCTACCTTGTCCTGCTCGCCGACCACGGGATGAACGCGTCCACGTTCGCCCTTCGGGTCGCGATCTCGACCCAGTCCGACCTCGCGAGCGCCGCCACCGCGGGCCTGGCGACCTTGAAGGGCCCAGTGCACGGGGGAGCGCCGAGCAGGGTCTCGGACATGCTCGACCAGATCGGGTCCCCCGACCGGGCCGATGCCTGGATCGCCGAGCGCCTCGCGCGTAAGGAGGTGCTCTTTGGGTTCGGCCATCGGGCGTACAAGGCGGACGACCCCCGCTCCTTCGTCCTGCACCGGGTCGCCCGAGAGGTCGCCGACCCGGACCGCCTTCGCCTGGCCGAGGCGGTCGAACGGAGCGCCCTCGCCGCCCTCCAGGCGGCGAAGCCCGGAGCGCGGCTCTTCACGAATGTCGAGTTCTACAGCGCCGTCGTGCTCGAGGCGGTGGGACTCCCGCGCGAACTGTTCACCCCGACCTTCGCGGTCGCCCGGACGGCGGGCTGGACCGCGCATGCCCTGGAACAGGCGGTCGACAACCGCATGATCCGGCCGGAGGTCGAGTACGTCGGCCCCGCCAAGGGACGACGGTGGCCGCGCCCGCTACCGGGCCACTGACGGGACGACGGGCGGCCTAGGAGTCGCCCTTCTCCTTCCCGCTGTCCTCGTCCACGACCTTGAAGTCGGCGTCCACGGGTCCCGAGGAGGGTCCCGCCTCGCTCGGGGCCGAAGTCGGCTCGCCCGGACCTCCGGCGTCGGACGTCGGACCGGGCGGGCTGGCCGCCGCCTGTTGGTAGAGCTTCTGCGCGATGGCGTGGAGTGCCTTCGTCAACGCGTCGGTCTGGGAAGTGAGCTGCGTCGCGGTGACGTCCTTCGCCTGGAGCGCAGACCGCACCGCCGCGACCTTCTCCTTCACATCGGCCGCATCCGCCTCGGCGATCTTGTCCTTCGAGTCGGCGAGGACCCGCTCGGCCTCGTAGGCGAGCGATTCCGCCTGGTTCTTCGCGGTGACGAGCTCGGCCCGCTCCCGGTCGGTCGAGGCGAACTCCTCGGCCTGCCGTACCATCTTCTGGACCTCGTCCTTCGAGAGCTTGTTCGCCGCGGTGATCGTGATCCCCTGCTTCCGCTGGGTGGCGAGGTCCTTGGCGGAGACGCTCAGGATGCCGTTGGCATCGATGTCGAACCCGACCTCGACCTGCGGGGTGCCCCGGGGGGCCGGCGGGATCCCCGTGAGGAGAAAGCTCCCGAGGGCGACGTTGTCCGCGGAGAGCGGTCGCTCTCCCTGGAAGACCTTGATCTCGACCGACGACTGGTTGTCGGCGGCGGTGGTGAAGATCTGGCTCTTGCGGGTCGGGATGGTCGTGTTGCGCTCGATCAACTTGGTCGCCACTCCACCCATCGTCTCGACGCCGAGCGAGAGCGGCGTGACGTCCAGGAGCAGGACATCTTTCACTTCGCCCGCGAGGACCCCGCCCTGAACGGCCGCGCCGAGCGCGACGCATTCCATCGGGTCGACTCCGCGTTCGATCGGCCGGCCGACGGCCTGCTCCAAGAACTTCTGGACGATCGGCATCCGCGTCGGTCCGCCCACGAGGACGATGCGGCTGATCTGGTCCTTCGCCATCTTCGCGTCCCGGATCGCCTGCTCGACGGGACCCTTGCAGCGGTCGACGATCGGGCGGACGAGTTCTTCCAGCTTCGCCCGGGAGAGGGTGATGGCGAGATGCTTGGGTCCGTCCGAGGTCGCGGTGAGGAAGGGGAGGTTGATCTGGGTCTCGAGGGTGGAGGAGAGTTCGATCTTCGCCTTCTCGGCCGCATCGCGGACCCGTTGGGCGGCCATCTTGTCCTTGCGGACGTCGACCCCGGACTCCTTCTGGAACTCGGCGGCGATCCACTCGGTGATCGAGGTGTCCATGTCGGTGCCCCCGAGCTGGGTGTCGCCGCTCGTGGAGAGGACCTCGAAGACCCCGTCCCCGAAGTCCATGATCGTGACGTCCAGGGTACCCCCGCCCAGGTCGAAGACGAGGATCTTCTGGTTCTTGCCGGCCTTGTCGAGACCGTAGGCGAGGCTGGCGGCGGTGGGTTCGTTGATGATCCGCACGACGTCGAGCCCGGCGATCGCCCCGGCGTCCTTGGTCGCCTGGCGCTGGTTGTCGTTGAAGTAGGCGGGCACGGTGATGACCGCCTTCTCGATCTTCTCCCCGAGGAACGCCTCGGCGTCGCGCTTGATCTTCTGGAGGAGGAAGGCCGAGAGCTGTTGGGGGGTGTACTGCTTGCCGTGCAGGGTGTAATGGTAGTCGGTCCCCATCTTCCGCTTGAAGGCGGTGACGGTTCCCTCGGGGTTGGAGATCGCCTGCCGGCGCGCGGGCTCTCCGACGATGAGCTGTCCGTCCTTCGTGAAGGCGACGTAGGACGGGAACGCCTTGCCGCCGCCGACGGTGGTTCCCTCCGCGCTGGGGATGATCGCGGGGCGACCTCCCTCGAGGAAGGCGGCCGCCGAGTTGCTCGTTCCGAGGTCGATTCCGATGATCTTTGCCATGGTGGTTTTCCCGAAGGGTCGACGGCCCAAGAGCCGGCCCCCGATCCCTTCGATTTACGTTACAAGTAATTCAACGCTACTATAAAAATACGCCTGTATCGCTTCGGCTGTCTGGAGTCCAGGAATTCGTCCTGTGACAAAGTGGGTTGACTCTTGAGCCGGCCCTCCTCCGGAGGTGTGCCAACATCCCAGGAGGAAGAGCGGTGCCCAAGAGCCAACTTGAGTGGAGCGTAGACTGGACCGAACCGATAACCCTGGCGGCGCTGACCCAGAGGATCTACGAGGAGGGCCTCGGGAGAGCCGACCTCGTAGCGCTCCTCGAGGATCGAGATCGGGAGCTCTGCAACGAGCTCTGCGGCCCCTGGTATCATCCTCGGAAGGGGGGACTCCACCGACGGGCCGGTAGGAAGCGACGCACCTTGGGGACCCGCTTCGGGAAGGTGACGATCCGAGTCCGTCGCGTCCAGGAGATCGCCAGCGGAGAGATCTTCTCTCCCCTCTGGCGCGATGTCCGTCTCGATGGTCAGCGGCTGTACCAACCGGACATCATCGCGTTGGCCGAGCAGTTCACCGAGAGGATGACCTACCGGAACACCCGCGAGGAACTCGGGAAGCTGGTGCCGGGTGTTCCCAGCCCGCGGACGATCAATCGACGGGTGATCGAGGATGGCACTCGGTTGAACCAGGCCCTCCACCAGCGCGAGCTGGTCGCCGGGAGTGTGATGCCCGACGGCACTCAACTCCATGCGCAGAAGGGGGGCCAGCACGACGTCAACATCACCCTCGCCATCCGGCCCGGAAATCGGCCTCGACTGCGCTGCTTGACGGTGGGGAAGGGTTGGGCGGAGCATCAGAAGAGTCTGACGCGGACTCGGTTCCGAACCCCGGCGGGCCGACCGGCCCCGCCCACCGTGGCCAGCGATCTGGAGCGAGGTCTGGCCGAGACCATGACGCCGAAGGGCGGTTTCTGGCAACCGGACCACGTGCACGTGATCCGCTATACCGGCTACGCACTCTGGCTTGATGGGCTGAAGCGAGGCCCCGAGAAGAGCGCCATAGTCCGTGAGGTGAGTCGTTCCCTGGCCCACCTTAGGAACAGCCTGGACCTCCACCTTCCGCGAGGAGAGATCGAGGCGGTCCGTCATCGAATCCAACAGACCACCGAGGAGTTTCGGCAGCTCAGCTCGGTCGTTCGAGAGGATCGACGATGGCGTACGGCGGCCTTCCTCGAGCGGGTGAGCAATCAGGTGACGACCTTCGCCACGCTCGCTCTCGAGGGGATCGTGGTACCGTGGCACACGAATCTTCTGGAGCGATTGATGGGCGAGGTGAGCAAGCGATGCAAGCACAAGTGGATGAGCTGGACCCCGCACGGGAGTCGCGCGCTGTTGACCCTCCTCACGACCCGGGCGTTGGAGCCGAGGACCCACGAACAATTCTGGCGACAGAAACTCTATGGGAGGCTGATCCGTCTCCCCGAGTTGGGAATCAAGGTCACACTTCTCGGAGGGCGAAGTTAGCCCATCTTGCCACGGGACGAATTCCTGGACTCCAGACCGCTCGCTGCAGTAGGGGACTATTAAATACAACCGCATTTCTACCAAACTCGGCTATCGAGAGGAATCTCGGAGGTTCGAAACATGATGTCAGGACAGCAGCCGATTCTGGTGCTACGCGAAGGAACTCGCCGGGAAAAGGGGAAAGGGGCGCTCGCGAACAACATCCAGGCCGCGAAGGCCATCGCGGATGCCGTCCGCTCGACCCTCGGCCCGCGGGGCCTCGACAAGATGCTAGTCGATTCGATGGGCGACGTCGTCGTCACGAACGACGGGGTCACCATCCTGAAGGAGATGGACGTCGAGCACCCGGCCGCGAAGATGCTGGTCGAGGTCGCCAAGACGCAGGACCAGGAAGCCGGTGACGGGACGACCACCGCGGTCGTGCTCGCGGGCGAGCTGTTGAAGCGCGCCGAGACGCTCATCGACCAGAACATCCACCCGACGATCATCTCGCAGGGGTACCGCCTCGCATCCACGAAGGCGCTCGAGATCCTTCAACAGATCTCCCAGCCGGTCGCTCCCACCGACTTGGCGACGCTCCAGCAGATCGCGGTGACCGCGATGGCGTCAAAGTCGGTCTCCTACAACCGCGAGCTGCTTGCCGACATCGCCGTCCGGGCGGTCACGGCGGTCGCCGAGAAGAAGGGCGCTGGTCTCTACGTCGACCTCGACAACATCCAGCTCATCAAGAAGCAGGGCGGCGCGATGACGGACACCTCGCTCATCGAGGGCGTCATCATCGACAAGGAGAAGGTCCACTCCGGGATGCCCAACCGTGTCGAGAACCCGCGGATCGCCCTCCTCGACGCCGCGCTCGAGATCAAGAAGACCGAGATCGACGCGAAGATCGAGATCAACGACCCGGACCAGCTGAACGCGTTCCTCCAGGAGGAGGAGAACATGCTTCGGCGGATGGTCGAGCAGGTCAAGAAGTCCGGTGCGAACGTCGTCCTCTGCCAGAAGGGCATCGACGATCTCGCCCAGCATTTCCTCGCCAAGGAGGGCATCTACGCCGTCCGGCGCGTCAAGAAGTCCGACATGGAGAAGCTCGCGAAGGCGACCGGGGCGAACATCGTCTCGAAGGTCAGCGAGCTCACCCCCGAGGACGTCGGGACCGCCGGCCTCGTCGAGGAGCGCAAGATCGGCGATGACGCGCTCACGTTCGTGACGGGCGCGAAGAAGGCACGCGCGGTCTCCCTCCTGATCCGCGGCGGGACGGAGCATGTCATTGACGAGATCGAGCGCTCGATCGACGACGCGCTCAACGTGGTCGCGGTGGCCGTTGAAGATGGCCGGTACGTCTACGGGGGCGGCGCGGCAGCGAGCGAGCTCGCTCTCCGACTCCGGGACGAGGCGGCGAAGATCGGCGGACGCGAGCAGATCGCGTACGAGGCCTTCGCGGAAGCGCTCGAGACGATCCCCCGGACCCTCGCGGAGAACGCGGGTCTCGACCCGATCGACATCCTGATCGAGCTCCGCAAGGCCCACAAGGGCGGCCAGAAGAACATGGGCGTGAACATCCTCCAGGGTGGGATCACGGACATGGCGGCCCTCCACGTCATCGAGCCGATCCGGGTCGGACGCCAGGCCATCGAGAGCGCCACCGACGCCGCGGTCATGATCCTGCGGATCGACGACGTCATCGCGTCCAAGTCGAGCCCCGCCCCGAGCGGCGGGGGCCCCGGCGGCCCCGGTGGAATGGGCGGCATGGGAGGCATGGGCGGAATGGGCGGCGGCGACTTCGGCGAGGACTAGACCCTCGCACCGCGCCAAGTCTCAACCTCTTCCAGGTCCCCCCGGGGGGCGAGCCCGTCGGCGGGGCCGGGTTCATTTTCGAGAACCGTCAGCGCCGGGCGTGCGCGAGGAATTCTCCGACCTTCCTCGTGGCCCGGGCCCGGTGCGAGATCTCGTTCTTCGCGTCCTCGGGGACCTGGGCGAAGGTGTGGTCCCAGCCTCGCGGGATGAAGATGGGATCGTATCCGAAACCTTCACGGCCGCGGGCCCGACGGGCGATCGACCCGCGTACCTCGCCGGAGAAGGTCCACGTCTTCGTACCCTTCCTCAATCCGGCCACCGTCTGGAAGTACGCTCCGCGAGAGCGGGTCCGGAGCAGCTCGAACATCGGACCGAACCCCCACACCTCGAGGAAGTGGGCCGAGTAGACACCGGGAAACCCCTTCAAGGAGGGGATGAACAGGCCCGAGTCCTCGACGAGAACGTACCCGGGGAGGTCACGGACGGCCGCCAGCTTCGCGACCACGACCTCCTCGAGAGTCGCTGCCTGCGGCTCCGGGAGTTCCCGTCGGGTCCAGCGCACGCGAACGCCGAACGGGGCCAGCACGCGACGCACTTCCCGGACCTTGCCGGGGTTCCGGCTCACGAACGTGACGTCGATCGGGCGCGCGGTCACCAGGGATACTCGTCGTACGCGATGATCTCGTCCGGACTCTTCCGGCCCTCGGCGGGTCCCGGGGCCTTCCCGTTCGGCTGGGCCGGATAGCCTACGGGGAGCATGCCGAGCGGATGGATCCCCTCGGGCACGTGGAGCACCGAACGGATCTTCTCGTCATTGAACTCGATGATCCAGGTCGTCCCCAGGCCCTCTGCGGTGGCGGCGAGCTGCAGGTGGCTCAAGGCGACGGCCACGTCGAGCGGGTAGGCGGAGATGTATCCGCCGATGGTCACCGGTATGTCTTCCTCCACCGCGAACGCGACGATCACCACGGGGGCCTCGGCGATGAGGCGGCCCCGGTTCGAGGCCTGGGCCAGGAGGCGCTTGGTCTCGTCGTCCTGGACCACGACGAACCGCCAGGGCTGCATGTTGTGCTGGCTCGGCGCGAGGCGCGCGGCGCCGAGGATCTTCTTGAGGGTCTCGGGCGCGACGGGCCGAGAAGCGAACTCGGTGCACGGCCGGAACGTGCGGATTGCCTCGAGAACTTCCATGGTGCAGTCGAAAAAGGTCCCGGTCAGGCGTGAGAGCGAGGGGCTTCTCCCCTCTCGGAGCGAGGCATTCGACCGGACGAGGGCGGGGGTGTTTAAAAAGAGTTGCTGACGTCGCCTCGCGTGCGGATTTCGGGATCTGGGCGACCCCGTCAGCTCGGGCGCCGAGGTCGAGAGCGGACCCTTCCGCCTACCTCGAACCAGTTGCCGTCCGGGTCGCGGGTGAAGACGAGGCGCCACCCCCGCTCCGTCCAGTCGGCCACGATCGGCAGCTTCTTCCGTCGGAGGAGTCGCACCCAACCCTCGATGTCTCCCACCACGAACCCGAAGTGGTCGAACTCGGTCCCCGCGACGATCGGCTCGAAGTAGGGATTACCGGGAGGGTAGTAGTTCAACTCCAGCCCGTGGGCGCTTCCCGTAAACTTGAGGTCCACCATTCTCCCGCCGTGTTCCATCTTCCCTCTGGAAACGACCCGGTAGCCGACCTTTTCGTAGAAACGGATCGACCGGGCCAGATTCTGCACGCGGAGGCCGGTGTAGTCCCACTTCAGCCCTCGGAACGCCATGCCCTATTGGATAGACCGGGGCGGGATAAGGAGGGAGAGCCGCCCTGCCGACCGCGGGGGGAACCGGCGACGCGGTTTCGCCTTTGGACCAATTCCTTAACCACCTCTCCTTACTCTCTCCCGCGCGTGGGACTGACCGAGCTCTTCGTCGCGGTGCTGATCGTGGGGGTCTCGGTCGTCAACGCCGCCGTCCCGACCGCGGCGTGGTCGCGCGCCCGAGATGGCCGGTTCCTCCTCCTCGCGGCGGCGAACGTCGGGTTGGCCGCCCTGGGCGTCGTGTGGGCATGGGGTCAACTTCCGGGGAATCCCCCGTCGTACACCGCGGTCCAACTTCCCGTCCTCCTGCTGACGCTCCTCGTGACCCTGCTCCTCCTCGGAACGACGGTATGGCCGCGCCGGGCCTAGCCGATGGAAGAGGACCCGCTCTCCCTCGAGACCCGGCGACGACTCTATGAAGCGGTACGACGAGCTCCGGGGATCGGGGCGCGAGAAGCCCAGCGTTCGGCCGGCACCGGGTGGGGCGAGACGGTCTACCACCTCGACCGGCTGACCGACTCGGGCCTCCTTCATCGGGAACGGGCCGGCCATCAGGACCATTACTTTGCGGCGACCGTGCCTCTCGGGGACCGGCGACTCCTTCGGCTGACCCGCTCGCCCTCAGCCCGGCGGTTGCTCCTCTCCTTGCTGGAAACTCCTTCCGCGACGGTTCCGGACCTGTCGGCCCGCACCGGGTTGAGCGCCGGTCGACTCTCCGTCCACCTCCGAAGGCTCCTCGAGACGGGGGCCGTCCGGAGCGGACGCCAGGGTCGTCTCCGGACGTTCGAGCTGGTCGACCAGGAAGGGGTGGTCCGGCTCCTGAGCACCTACCGGACCGGGTTCGCGGACGAATGGGTGGAGCAGGTCTTGGCGACGTGGTCGGAGCTGTTCCGACCATGACCGGGACGACTTTGGACCAAACATTTCCGTCCTTGGACCAAAAAGGGGGTGAGGGGGCAACGCCCACCTCTCGAGTGATGCGAACCCAGGGAAGAACCCCCCTCCCCACACGGCACCGCTCCGCTTCGCGCCTCGCGGTCGTCGCGACCGTGCTCCTCGTCGGGGCGGTTGTCTTCCTGCCGGCGTATGGAGCCGGCGCCTCTCCCACGGATTGGACCTCGTACTCGATGTCGTGGACGAATGGAGTCGTGCTCTGCGTCTTCGATCCCACCACTCCGGCCGTGACCGTCTCGTCGCCGACCCTCAACGGGACCGGACTATGGGCGGCAGTCGGGGCGATCCAGGAGGTCGGGCCCGGCGGCACGGTCGCGACGGCCACGCTGGCTGAGGGATCGTGGATCGCCACCAACCTATCCACCGACGATTTCTTTGAGCTCGCGTACTCGGGGCATGTGCCGATCCTTCCGACGGGAGTCAGTGCCCCCACCGGGTCGGTCGACCTTCAGATCGACTTCATCCTCCCGGCCTATACGGGCTCCGGACCGACCAACGAGGTGGACCTCACGGTGCACCTTTCCAACTGGAGCTGGCAAGCCCCGCATGATTCGATGGACCTCATCCTACCTCTCGCCTCCGCCTTCCCCCCGGCCGAGCGGCTCGTGGTCGGGGGTCCTCCGGGAGCCCTGATGACGGGCGTCTCGAACCAGAGCGGGCAACCCCTCGAGTACCTCAGTACGACCCAGCTCGCGTCGGCCTCGGCGCCCGGCATCGCAACGACCAACCTCTCGGTGTATCCCAGCCTGACCGTGCTTCCCGCTTCCGCGAGCGTGACCGTCGCGTTCGGCACGGAGGCGGGCGCCTTCCACTCCCTGAACTACACGACCGCGATTGGCGTCGCGCTTCCCTCCACGATCGCTGGATTCCCGATCATCGACTTCGTGCTGGTCGCCAGCGCGGCCGTCGTCGCCTCGTTGGGGATCGCTGCGGGAGTCCGCGTCGTGCGACGCCGCCCCTCCGACCTGGAGTATGTTGAGGAGGAGGCATGAACGAACCGGACGCACCCGGTTCCGGAGCCGCCGAGTGGAAGATGCGCCTGGGATGCGGACACGTAGTGCAAGTGCCCTGGGGAACCCAACCTCCGTTCGTCCTCGCGTGCGCGGTCGAACATCAGAAGGGGTGTTCGGTCGAGTCCCTCTCCCTTGACGGCTCATTCCCGGCTACCCTCGCCCTGGTCGGACCTCGGGCAGCGTCCTTCCGATAAGCGCCTCGCCGACTTGGAGACCGGACGATCCGAAGCCGGCGTGCCACAACGCGTAGCGGAGAAAGCGCCCGCCCGGGTCTCCGGGCGGGCCGGAATGGATTCGGCCGTTACGGATTCTCGACCCGATCAGGCGTAGATCTTGTCATCGTAGCAGTAGTATCGGCCGTACTGCGCGATGTAGGTGGTTGGCTTCCCGCACTTGGAGCAGAACGGGGCCGCGCCGGCGACCGGGGCGGGAGCCGCGGGCGGTGGGGCCATGGGCGGCGGAGCGGCCTGGGGCGGGGGAGCGTAGGCGGGCGGCGCTCCCTGGGGCGGGTATCCCGGCTGAGCGTAGCCCTGCGGCGGGTAGCCACCGCCACCCATCTGTCCCTGGTTGCGGGCCGCGGTGATCAGGGGGTCGAACTTGA
>DATGZO010000006.1:0-92389 GCA_035297105.1 Thermoplasmata archaeon | reverse complement strand
GTACTCGCCGGTGTATAACGCGCTGATGGTCGTCAACCAGGGAAGCGACAACGTCACATCGATCGACGCAACCAGCGGTGCCATCCTGGACGCGAGCATTCCGGTCGGGCTCAGCCCACAGGGGATCGCGTTCGATCCGGCGACCGACCTGACCTATGTCACGAATGAGGGGGGCCACAACGTCACCGTCATCAGTCCGACTGGAACCCAGTGGGGTTCGATCAAAGTTGGGACGAACCCGATCGCCATCGCGTTCGACCAGAAGAACCTCGACATGTACGTCTGCAACTTTGGAAGCAAGTCGGTCTACCTCATCAGCAGCGCGAACGTGGTGGTCAAGAAGATCTACCTTGCCACCGGTTCCGACCCAGCGGGCTTGGCGTACAACGTGGGGAGCGGTAAGATGGACGTGGTTGGTTGGGGGAGCTACCTCGTCTACGTCGAGAACTAGCGAGGAACGCGGCCGAGCCAGCTCAACGCGACGTCCGTAAACCTATTCCCGGGTCCGGGGAGAGCCTCCCCGGACCCCTCCGTTTCGCAACCACCCATTTCTCGGCTTCCCCGCCGCTCGTCGCCGCGAAGCGGCTTCAACCGCCCGATTTCAGAGAGCGTTTCCGCGGGGTCTCCAACGGTCGGTGAGAGACCACCATCTGGGTACGTTGGCAAGAGTCCAATCCGGGTCCGAAGGAAGCCCCGTTGCAGGGGTCATGCGGGCACTGCAAGACACGTGGCCCTGAGGGGCTAGCGCGGCCGAGCCTTCAGAGGCCGTGGCACTGGATATGTCCGGCCAGACGTCGGGCGATCGCGAACTGCTCGAACTCGGGACCAAACTCTTCCAGCTCGCGGTTCGGGGACGTGACCGACCAGTAGACCGTGTCCTCGCAGTGGGCGCCGATCGCGATCGCGGACACGTAGCGCCGCCGGGCGCGGCCGTGCTCCACGAGCTCTTCGGCGGCGCGGCGAGTGAGGTCGAGGAGGTCGTCACGGCTTCCCGGTCCCTCGGGGGCGAGCAGTTCCTCGTAGAGGCCGTGCACGCACCGAGGTCGCTCCGGGTCGTCGTTGAGGCTCGACTCGATCCGCTCCTCCAACCCCGCCAGGGAGGGCTCCTCCGCCGACATCGGACTGTAATCATCCCGGGAGGTGGTACTTAGTCGCTTGGGGATCCTCCACGACCCGCCTTTCGGGGGGTTTCCCCCGAGGAGGTCGAGGAGACCGCGGGGTGCTGGCCTCGTCAGACCCGGTTGGCGTGCTCGCTTAGAGTAAGGATGTTCCCGTCGGGGTCCTGGAACCAAGCGATCATCGTTCCGTCCGGAGCGGTCCAGATCCCGAGCCCATCTTGCTGGATCCCATTGCGTCGCATCATCTTCACGCCGGCCTGGGTCAGGTCGTCGACCTGACGGACGAGGTCACTGACCTCCCATCCCAGGGCGGTTTGGCCGGACGGGGCCACCGACTTAGCCTTCTGGATACGGAGGACGGTGCCGTTCGAATCGAAGATCAGAAAGCCCGAATCCTCGCCCATGAAGAGGAGTCCGAGCTTCTCCTGATAGAAATCCTTCGACTCGGCGGGCCGGGCGGTCGTCAGGAACGCTATGAGATTGAGCGATTCCAGCATGCGGAAGGGTATGGCTTCCGGTACAAGAATCGTTCCGTTTGTCGCCTCCGCGTGCTCGGACGGGCGCGGGGCCTGCTTCCGGAGGCCCCGTGCTCAGAATCGAGCGATGCTTCCGGTCGCGAGCGCGCGGCGTTCGAAGTACTCCCAGAGTCCCATCGCGAGCCCGAGGGAGATGATTCCCGACAGGGCCACCGCGGCCCAGAGGAGGCTCAGCGGTCCGATCGCATCTCCCGAGATCGCCGCCCGGATCGCGCTCAACCCCCAGGTGAGCGGAAGGGCGTCGCCGGCGATCTGCAGGGAGGGCGGCAGGCTCGAGAGGGGGAAGTTGACCCCGGAAAGGAGCAGCCCCACGAACAGGAAGATGTTCCCGAGGATGATGGAGGTCCGGAGGTAGAGGGCGAGGCCCCCGAGCAAGAGCCCGAACCCGACCATCGCGAAGGCGGTGAGGATCACGCCTACGGCGAGGCTGGGGACGACCGCCGCGGGGATGATTACGCCGAAGAACACCACCGCGTAGACCAGACCCATCGTGACCGTTGCGAGGGAGATCAGGATCGGGATGAGGCCCCGGCCAAAGTAGAGAGCGAGTCGGTTCGCCGGCGAGACGAGAAGGTGCTCCATCGTCCCCTGCTGTTTTTCGGTGTCGGTCGTCTGGCAGACCGAGAACACGCTCGAATACGTGACGGTCGCGACCGCGTTCCCGATCGCGGTGAACTCGACCTCGGACTTCCCGCCCCCCCCGAGCATCACGACGAACGCGAAGAACACCATCTGGGTGAGCGGGATGATGAACACGGTGCCGAGGACAAAATCGACCCGCATGAATCCCAAGCTGGTGCGCGGGGCCATGACCGCGTTCGCCCAGAACGTTCGCCAGAATTGCGGGTGATGAACTAGCTGCGTCGTCGCCATCGGTTTTCCCTCTCAGTAGTCCGAGAGGTTCCCGCTCTCGAGAACGTGGCGTTCTACGCGGTGGAACACGCTCCCCGCGATCGCGGCGTAGACGGCCGTCACACCTACCGCACCGACCAGGTCCCACTGCCATCCCCAGCCGAATCCGACGTACCCCGGTATCGAGAGATAGCGGAGGGCGTCGAGCGCCCAGGTCGGCGGGAAGAGGAGCGCAATCGGGTTCGTCCAGAACGGTAGCAGAATCACCGGGAACATGCAGCCGGTCCCCACGTAGAACGCGAACTCCCCGACGTTCTGGATGAACCCGGCGTAGCGGGTGTACACGTAGGCGGCCGCAAAGACGACGCCGACGCTCGCGAGGGTGACCATCACGAACAGGAACAGGACCACGAAGACGACGGGGTTCGGCAAGGCGGGCGGGCCGCCCGCGGCCACCACGACCACGACGTAGACGATGAGACCCCCGAGCAGTCCGGCCGCGACGTTCCAGACGATCCGGCCAAGAACGACGTACAGGTAGGGAGTGGGGGCCTGGATCGTCGGCTCGAGCGTGCCGAAGACGCGGTCCTGACCCGTCGCCCAGCCGCTCCCGTAGAGAGTCTGGCCCCACATGCTCATCATCCCCGCTCCCAGGATAGCATAGGTGAGGAAGTACGGGCCCTCCCCTCGGAACAGCTCGAACGAGACCAGCCCGAAGATCACCGGAGCGATCATCGACGGAACGAGCCACTGCGGGTCCGCCATGAACGTGAGCAACGAGAGCCGGAGCGCGGCCATGGTCGCCCGGGTCCGGGAAGCGTGGGATTCCGGAAGCGCCATCAGGTCGCCTCCTCCTCGACCAGGTCGAGGTAGACATCCTCCAGCGAGGTCCGGCGCTCCCGAACGGTCAGCTCGGGGTGGTTGGGCAGCATCGCCGCTACCTGGTCCGGTCGGACCTCCTCGGTTCGAACCCGAAGGGTGAGGCGCATCCGAGGGCCGAACTCCTCGCTCGCCACTTTGGAAACGCCGGGTAGTACCCTCAGCTGGGCCATCTCGCGGTCGTCGAACCCGTAGGCATCCACCTCGATCGTGCGGTCCCCCCCGACCCTCCGTCGGAGTCCGGGGATCGTGTCCTTGGCCACGATCTGGCCGCGCGATAGGATGGCGAGCTCGGGGCAGAGCTCCTCCGCCTCGAACATGTAGTGGGTGGTGAGGAGGATGGTCACCCCATCCGAGACCAGGGAGCGTACGAGTTTCCTCGTCTCGCGCGCGCTCTTCGGGTCGAGGCCGATGGTCGGCTCGTCCAGGAAGAGGATCGACGGACGGTGCAAGATCCCTCGTGCGATGTGGAGCTTCTGCTTCATGCCGCGCGAGTAGCCCTCGACCCGTCGGTCGGCTGCGCTCACGAGGTCGACCCGCTCCAACACCTCCCGGATCCGGGCATCGCGTTCGGCGATCGGGAGTCCGTATAGGTCCGCGAAGTAGCGAAGGTTCTCCCGTCCACTGATCCGGTTGTACAGCCCCCGCTCCCCGCCCAACACCAGGCCGATGCGGGGTCGTAGCCACTCGGCTTCGTGGGCCACATCGTGTCCCAATACGCGGGCCGTGCCGGAAGTCGGGAGCAGGAGCGTGGAAAGTATCTTGACGAGCGTCGTCTTCCCCGCTCCGTTCGGACCGAGGAGACCAAAGATCGCGCCATTCCCGACAGAGAGATTCACCCCCTTTAGGGCGGGAGTCCGCTCCACCTCCCGGAAGAGGAACCCCTTACGGGACTCGAACACCCGGGTGAGGTTCGTTACTTCGATTGCAGGGTCGTCGCTCATGGCTTTACCGAGGGCCGCCGCCAGTCCGGTGCCGGTATAAGTACTTCGGCGCTCAGGTGGGAGGCCGGAACGCCCACCTCGGTACGCGTTCCAGTTTGGAACTGCGAAGGGAAGGGCCTTGCGCGCTGTCGTGCGAGTCGCCTGCCCGACGTTCGCCCCCGACCCGAGCCGGACCGGAACTCGAGTCGGCCGCACTCCGCGCGAGAGGCCGGCGCACCGCCCCATCTCTAGCGTTATATCGCGGGCCTCCGTCGGTCGATTCATGTCGAGGGGAGAGTCGGTCCACGCGGTCCCTCCGGCGGGGGCGGTGGGCTTCCCCGCTCTCGGGCGGGAGGAACTCCTCGACGCGTACCGGGTCATGGTCCTCTCCCGGGCGACCGACGAACGATGCCTCTCCCTTCAGCGCCAGGGACGCATCGGGTTCTACGTCCCCGCCTCGGGCCAGGAGGCCGCCCAGATCGGCTGCGCCCGCGCTCTTTCGAAGGAGGACTGGATCTTCCCCGCGTACCGCGAGCTGGGCGTTGCGCTCGCGCGTGGCGTCCCGCTTCGCGCCATCCTGGACCAGCTCGTGGGGAACTCGGCCGACGTCAGCAAGGGCCGCCAGATGCCGAATCACTTCGGATTCCGAGACCACCGATTCGTCGTCGCCTCGAGCCCGATCGGAACGCAGATCACCCAGGCGGTCGGCGCCGCCCTCGCCGCCCGACGACGGGGGGACCCGATCGTCACGATCGCCTTCTTCGGCGACGGGGCCACGAGCTCGAACGACTTCCACGCCGGCCTCAACTTCGCCGGGGTGTACCGCGCGCCGACCCTCTTCTTCTGTCAGAACAATCACTGGGCGATCTCGTTGCCTCGAGAAAAGCAGACGCGGAGCATCACGCTTGCCGAGAAGGCTCAGGCGTACGGGTTTCCGGGGGTGGTGGTGGACGGTACGGACATCGACGCGGTCCACTCGGCGGTCGCGGAGGCCCGCCGGCGAGCCCTCCATGGAGAGGGCCCGACCCTCATCGAAGCCCAGGTCTACCGGTTCGGTCCTCACTCGACCTCGGACGACCCGCGCCGGTATCGCTCCGACGCCGAGCTGGCCCACTGGAAGGAGAGCGACCCGATCAAGCGGGTCAAGGAACGTCTCATCAACGAGGGGGTACTCGACGAGACTCGGGACAAGATGATGTGGGAAGCCGCGCGCGCCGAGGTTTCCAAGGCGGTCGAGGAGGCCGAAGCGACCCCTCCGGTCGGGGCGGGAACGTTCCTCGATGACGTGTTCGCGGCCCCGACCCCCCGCCTCGCCGAGGAGCGGGCGGAGTTCGAGGCCCTTCTGCGCGATGGAGTGGTGAAACCGTGACCGAGCTGACGTTGGTGCAGGCCGTGAACCGCGGCCTCCAAGTGGCGATGCGGAACGATCCGGACGTCCTGGTTTTGGGCGAAGACGTCGGCGTGAACGGCGGCGTGTTCCGCGCCACCGAAGGACTCCTGAAGGAGTTCGGGGAGGACCGCGTCCTCGACACTCCCCTTTCCGAGACCGGCATCATCGGGACCGCGGTCGGGATGGCCCTCTACGGGCTGAAACCGGTCGCCGAGATCCAGTTCTTGGACTTCATCTACCCGGCCTTCGACCAGATCGTCAGCGAGCTCGCGAAGTTCCGGTACCGTTCGGGGGGCCAGTACCCGTGCCACGTCGTCATCCGAACTCCGTATGGCGGCGGGATCAAGGGCGGGCTGTACCATTCCCAGAGCACCGAGGCGTACTTCTGCCACACCGCGGGCCTGAAGGTCGTGATCCCGTCGACCCCGGCGGACGCGAAGGGCTTGCTGCTCACGGCGATCCACGACGAGGACCCCGTGATGTTCCTCGAGCCCAAGCGCATCTACCGTTCCGTGACGGGAGAGGTTCCGGACGGCGACGTGCGGATCCCGTTCGGGAAGGCTCGCCTCGTTCGCGAGGGCTCGGACGTCTCCCTCTTCGCCTACGGCGCCATGATCCCGTTGGTGAGCGAGGCGGCGGAGAAGCTGGCCTCGGAAGGGATCTCGGCCGAGGTCGTCGACCTTCGGACCCTCGTCCCGCTCGATGAGGCGGCCGTCCTCGCTTCCGTGGAGAAGACGGGCCGGGCCGTGATCGTGCACGAGGCCGCGCGGTTCTGCGGGGTCGGTGCCGAGATCGCGGCGCTGATCGCCGAGAAGGCACTCTACTCCCTGAAATCCCCCGTCGTCAGGGTCACGGGCTACGACACCCCGTTCCCCTACGCGCTCGAGAACCTCTACCTACCGAACGCCGACCGGATCGTCCACGCCGTTCGGGGCGCGGTAAAGGCGGGCTAGGAGGATCCATGGCGTACGAGTTTCGGCTCCCCGACATCGGGGAAGGCGTCGCCGAGGGGGAGGTCGTCCAGTGGTTCGTCAAGGAGGGCGACCCGATCCAAGAGGACGCCCCCCTCGTGAGCGTCCTGACGGACAAGGCGAATGTCGAGATCCCGTCCCCGAAGGCGGGGCGGATCGCCCGTATTCATGCCCAGGTCGGGGAGAAGGTCAAGGTCGGGGGGCTGCTGGTCACGATCGAAACGGGCGGCGGGGCTCCCGGGGCGACCGCTCCTCCTGCCGCGACCCCAGGAAGACCGTCCACACCCGTCCTTCCCGCGACCCCGGCGACTTCCCCCATCTCCGCACCCGCCGAGCCCTCACCGGCGGCACGGATCCTGGCCTCCCCCTACCTCCGTCGACTCGCTGCCGAGCGGGGCCTCGACCTCAGCCGCGTCACCGGGAGCGGCCCGGGGGGCCGCATCACCGAGGCCGACCTCGGCGTTCCCGTTGCGTCCGCATCCCCTCTCTCGTCTCCCTCCGTCGCCCCCCCCTCGGGACCGGCTGCCACCCTCCCGCACGCGCCGACGCCCCCCACCGCACCCGGGTCCACGGAGGCCGATGTCGCCGAACGGATCCCCATCCGGGGCCTGCGGCGGGTGATCGCCGAGCACATGGCGGAGGCGTCCCACCGAGCCGCCCACTACACGTACGTGGAGGAAGTCGACGTCTCCGAGCTCGTTCAGCTGAGGGACCGGATGGCCAAGCATGTCGAGAAGCAGGGGGCTCGCCTGAGCTACCTGCCCTTCATCGTCAAGGCGGTCATCGCGGGCCTCCGGGCCCACCCCCGAGTCAACTCGACGATGGACGATGCGCAGAACGAGCTCGTGCGCTACGGGACGTACAACATCGGGATCGCGACCGCGGCGCCCGATGGGTTGCTGGTCCCCGTCGTGCACCACGCGGAGACAAAGAGCGTCGTCGCGATCGCGAAGGAGATCCAGGAGCTCTCCGAGAAGGCACGGGCCGGCAAGCTGACCCGGGCCGAGTTGAGCGGCGGGACCTTCACCATCACGAGCCTGGGCGCCCTCGGCGGCGTCCTCGCCACTCCCATCCTCAACTACCCCGAGGTCGCCATCCTGGGAGTGCACCGCATCTCGCGGCGTCCCGTCTACCGAGCGGACGGTTCGATCGGGCCGGCCGACCTCATGAACCTCTCGATCTCGCTCGACCACCGCGTCCTGGACGGGATTGAAGGGGCGCAGTTCCTCGCGACCGTCAAGGCGTACCTCGAGGACCCGCACCAGCTGTTCGCTGAGATGGCATGAGCGCGGGCCCCGCCGTCGTCCCCCTTCCCTACACGCCCGATGAGGTCGCCGACGTCCTCGGCACCGAATGGCGAACGACCCTGCTCTCCGCCTACGAATGGATGACGCTCGGGCGAACCCTCGACGCGCGGATGCAGGGCCTCCAGCGCCAAGGGCGCGTCGGATTCTACGGAGCGGCCACCGGCCAGGAGGCGGTCACCGTGGCCGCGGGTCTCGTGACCCGCCCGGAGGATTGGATCCTGCCCGGACTGCGCGAACAACTGCTCGCTCTCGTCCGCGGCCACTCTCTCGTGGCCTACGCGCACCACCTCTTCGCCGACGACCGCGACCCGGCGCGCGGTCGCAACATGCCCTGTCATCCGAGCGCCTCCGAGGTCCACTACGTGTCGATGTCCTCGGTGATCGGGACCCAGATCACGCACGCCGTCGGCGTCGCGTACGGGATGAAGCTCCGACACCGACCGGGGGTCGCCCTCGCCTTCTTCGGGGACGGCGCGACGAGCGCGAACGACTTCCACGCCGGCCTCAACTTCGCCGGCGTGTGGAACCTCCCGGTCGTCTTCTGCTGCACCAACAACCAGTGGGCGATCTCGCTTCCGGTCGAGCGGCAGACCGCGGCGAAAAGCCTGGCCGCCAAGGGATCCGCGTACGGCATTCCGGGCGCCCGCGTGGACGCAACCGACCTCGTGGCCGTCTACCGATCGCTCTCCGGAGCCCTCGAGGTCGCGCGGACGGGCGGCGGCCCGACCCTGCTCGAGCTCGTGGCGTTCCGGATGACCCCCCACTCGAGCTCGGACGACCCGACCCGGTACCAGCCCAAGGACTGGGCCGAGCGGGCGCGCTCGCACGACCCGGTCGAACGGCTGGCCTCGTGGATGACCGCACAAGGGCTTCTGACGGACGAGGTGCGCGAGCGGATCCGGGCCGAGGCGGACGAGGAGGTCCGGGACGCGATCCGGACCGCGGAGGAGACCCCCGCACCAGACCCACGGTCCCTGACCGAAGACGTCTATGCCCGGCCGGCCTCCCCCGGGCCGAAGTAGAGGGCGCGTCATGGCGGGAACCTACGCACGCACCACCGAAGTCCTCGTGCTCGGCGGCGGTCCGGGCGGCTACATGGCCGCGATCCGCGCCGGCCAGCTCGGCAAGAAGGTCCTCCTGGTCGAGAAGGGCGAGCTGGGAGGAGAGTGCCTGAATCGCGGCTGCATCCCCTCGAAGGCCCTCATCCATGCCTCCCTGCTCTACCACCATCTCCAGACCGAAGGCGCCGAGATCGGCGTCCAGGCGAAGGAGGTCGCCTTCGACCTCGCCCAGGCGGTCCATTGGAAGGACAGCGTCGTCGCGAAGGAACGCGAGGGCGTGGCGAACCTCCTCAAGTCGGCGGGCGTCACCGTCCTCCATGGGGAGGGACGTTTCACCGGACCGACCTCGCTCGACCTCACGGCCCCGGACGGCGGCCACGAACGCATCGACTTCCAGCAGGCCGTGATCGCCACGGGAGCGGTACCGACCGTCCTGAAGGGATTCGAGACCGACGGGGCCATCGTCGTGAACGCCTGGGAGCTCCTCGACGCCCGTACCCTTCCCAAGTCGATGTTGGTCCTCGGCGGCGGGGTGAGCGGCTGCGAGCTCGGGCAGTTCCTGGCCCGCGTGGGGGTCGAGATCACGATCGTGGAACTCCTCTCCCAGCTTCTCCCCGGGATCGAGCCGGACCTATCGAGGGAGCTCACGGGCTCGCTCGAGCGGCTCGGGGTCAAGGTGCGGGTCGCGACCAAGGCGGTCCGGCTGGAGCGCACCGCGACGGGGGTGACCCTCGGCGTCGAGAGCGCCTCGGGAGCGGAATCGCTCACGGCCGAACGACTGTTCGTCACCGTCGGGAAGCGGCCCGCGAGCCGCGACTTGGGGCTCGAGGAGGCGGGGGTCGTCGCCGACCCCAAGACCGGGTTCCTTCCGGTCGACGACCAGATGCGGACCAACCAGGCGCACATCTATGCCGTGGGGGACGTCGCGCGACCTCCGATGCTCGCCCACAAGGCCTACCGGGAAGGCGTCGTGGCGGCCGAGGCGATCGCCGGGAAGACCACGAGATTCCAGTTCCAGGCCATGCCGTCCGTCGTCTTCACGACCCCCGAGCTCGCGAGCGTCGGTCTCGCTCGCTCGGAAGCCGAGGCGAAGGGGTACCGGGTCCGCGAGGCCCGGTTTCCGCTGGCCGCCCTCGGCCGGGCGCACGCCAACCATGCCACCTCGGGTTGGGTCAAGCTTGTTGGGGACGACGTGTCGGGCCTCCTCCTGGGTGTCCACGCGGCCGGAGAGTCGTCCGGCGAGTTCGTCGCCGAGGCCGGGCTCGCGATCGAGATGGGCGCCACGGTACGCGACGTCGCCCTCACGATCCATCCCCACCCGACGTTCTCGGAGTCGCTCCAGGAGGCGGCCCTCCTCTGGCTGGGGGAGCCGATGCACGTCGCGCGGAGGCGCAGCGATGGTGCGGGTCGTTGACTGGGGGGAGCGGGAATACGGCGCCTCCCTGGACGCGATGCGCGCCCTGGTCCGGGCCCGCCGGGCGGGAGACATTCCGGACACGCTCATCCTGGTCGAGCACCCTCCTGTCGTGACGGTCGGCGTGGAAGGCGACGACGGAGCGGCCGCCGCGAGCGGTCTTCCCGTCGTCACGGTCGAGCGCGGCGGCCGGGCGACGTATCACGCCCCCGGGCAGCTCGTGGGCTACCCGATCGTCGACCTTGCTCCCCGCGGGCGGAACGTACGGGGTTTCATCCACGAGATCGAGGAGACCGTCGTCCGGGCGATCGCGGAGTTCGGGGTCGTGGGGCGGCACCTTCCCGGCCGACGGGGCGTGTGGGTCGGCGAGGAGCGGAAGATCGCCTCCGTCGGCGTAGCGGTGGAGGGGTGGGTCACCTTCCACGGATTCGCCCTGAACGTGGACCTCGACCTCGCGCCGTTCGACCTCTTCCATCCGTGCGGGTTCAGCGGTCCGGTCATGACTTCGCTCGCCCGCGAGACCGGTCGCCCGATCTCCGTCGCGACCGTCAAACCGCACGTCGTGCGGAGGTTCGAGGAGCTGGAAGCGGCGGCGGCCGAGTCGGCGGCGCTACCGCCGACCCCGTCGGTCCCGGTCCCTTCGGGACCCGTCGCATGAGCTCGAGCCCCGGGGTCGTCCGGCAGCCCCGGGTCCTGATCGTCGGAGGGACTGGGGGGCTGGTCGGGCGAGCCCTTCTCCAGGAATTCCGCACGGACCACGCGATCCGGTCCGTCCACCGCCATCGATACGCGGCGGAGGAGGCGGCCGGTGTGGAATGGGTCCCCGCGGACGTGGCGACCGTCCGCGATTGGCGCCCCCACCTTAAGGACGTCGACGTCGTCGTGAACGTGGCGTGGTACCGCTTCGGTTCGGACCGCCGCTTCCGGCCGCTCAGTGAAGGTCTGATCCGTCTCGTCGAGACCTGCGACCAGGTCGGTGGGATCCGTTTTGTCCATCTCAGCGTCCCCGCGGCCACCGAGGCGATCGAGACGCGACTTCCCTACATGGTTCGGAAGCGCGAGGTCGATGCCGCGGTCTCCCACAGCCACCTGGAGTACTCGATCGTCCGGCCCACGATGCTGTTCGGCCCCCGCGACAAGCTCCTCACGGTCATGTTGCGCACCGCTCGACGCTGGCACCGGTTGCCGATGTTCGGGGATGGGGAGTATCACATCAGTCCGATCGCGGTCGTCGATCTCGCCCGCATCGTGCGTCGGGAGGCCCGACGGCCCCGCCGGGCCACCGTGGACGCCGGCGGTCCGAAACGATGGCGCTACCGGGACCTCTGTGAACTGATGTTCGATTCGCTCGGACGGACCCCCCGGTACCTTCGGATGAGCCCGGGGAACGGACGACGGCTCGCTCGGCTATTGGAGATCGTCGGGTCGACGCTCCTGTACGCGTACGAAGTGGATTGGTTGGTCTCCGACCGGCTGGGGCTCGCCCCGTACGAGGGACTCGAGCGACCGCTCGAGCCGGTGGAAGGATTCCTCCGGGGGGAAGCCGCTCGGGCGTGAGGGCCGGCATCCCCCGCCCCGGCGGCCCGAGCCCGCTTTGGGGGGGGTAGGTTTAAGGGCGGGCCGACCCATTCCAAGCTCGATGGAAGCAGTCGACTTGAGCCGACGCCTTACTGATTTCAACCAGGTTGCGAGCGAAGTTCTGAGGGACGTTCCGGAGCTCACCGAGCAGCAGATCCGCCACTGGATCGTCAATCCGTTCCTGGTGGCCCTCGGATGGGACCTCGACGACAAACACCTCGTCTACCTCGATTTCCCGATCAAGGGGAGCGACGGCCACGTCGACTACGCCCTCTTCAACGCGGATGGACAGCCGCGACTTTTCCTGGACGTCCGCGAGCGGACGGCGAACGTCACCGAGATCGGCGAGGTCGCGGAGCAGGCGAAGAAGACGAAGGTCCCGCTCGCGCTCCTGACGAACGGGAAGGAGTTCTCCCTCTGGCACATCGCCGCCGACGAGCCCGCCGCCCCCTTGTTCCTGCTCTCGCTGAAGGAACTTCCGGACAACTCGGAGAGCCTCCTCGGTCTCACGGTCGAGTACCGATTGAGCGACACCGGGATCGAGCAGCTCCGCCGGAGCGCGATCCGGCTCGCCGTGCTCCAGATGCTGGAGGAGAACACGGAGAAGACCTTCGACGCGCTCGTCGGATGGGTGCGCTCCCAGGTCGCCCCGGGCGCCCTCGACGGGACGACCGAGCAGGCGATCCGGGACGCGACCATGCTCTGGCTCACTGAGGAGCACCTCACGCTTCCGGGGTTCGCTCCCGCGGACGGCAAGAGGCCCTCCGAGCTCCGGTCCACGACACCCCGGGACTGGGAAGCGTTCCCCCGCGGCCCCGCCGGGACGTTCCAGTACAAGTACGACAGCGCGAAGATCTTGGACCTTCGGCAGGGCCCGAAGGAGGTCCGCGAGCAGCTCCGCAACCAGGGCCTCCGGACGCCGACGGCCACGAGCTTTGGCGGCTTCTACCATCAGCTCCGCGCGCGGGCCGGACTCACGTCACCCAGCTGAAACGCCGCACGATCGCCGTCACGACGTCCCGGTCCCTCTCCGAGGGGAGAGGTCCGCACGTTCCGCACCGAGGGAAGTGGGGGCTGCCCTCGTTCCCCCGGCCCGTGTCTCCCCCAGGCTCCCCCTGAGGTACTTCGGCCCGCGGTCTCCCGAGGAGGACGTGCGAAAGCTTCCTATTCGAGGAGTTTCATGCGGAAGGCATGGTCGTCCCTAAGGTAGAAACCAAAGACAACGCGAACCCCCTGCAAGAGTGGATGGATGCGCTGGAGAACCGGCAAGGAGAGGTCGATCTGCACTTGGAGCACGTGGCGCTCAAGCTCCCCTGGATCAACGAACCGGTCGAGCTCAACGGAAGGGTCAGCGTGAGCTTCCACATGCGCGAGTTGACCACGAAGGAGCGCGAGGCCCGCGCCGCGAAGGAGCTCCGAGCGCTCCGCTAAGGGCTACGTACACCGGCCCTCGTTCGCCGGGCTCGCTGAGGCGGCCCGGGGCTCTCCCACCCCGAACCTATTCCTTTAATACGCATTAATGCGCATATACTGCCCAGTGATGGACGGGTCCCTCCCCCCGCACCAACCGCATCCTTGCCTCGCCCGCGGCTGTCGACATTCCCCCGAGGACCACGTCTCCACCCCGGAACTCGCGGCGACGAGGGAGCGAGTCGTATGGTGCGTTCGGTGCCGCCGGCACGAAGTGGGCCGCGCGGCGCGTCCGCTCTGGGGGCGGGGGCCGTGGCGCCGGCCGCGCTCCACCGCCGGCTGACGTCTCTTCCCGGGTCGTCCTCAGTTGAGGGTCCCGTTGGCGAGATAGCCGATCGCGAAGCCGGCAAACCCGGCGCCTAGGCCGATCAGGACCATCCGGAGTCCGCTCTTCCACGTAACCCCGATGGTCGTCTTGGCCTCGTACCACCCGACCCCGAACAGCATCCCCGCGCTCAGCACGATCGAGACGACCGCGGCCGTCGTGAGTGCGCTGGGAAGGAGGAAGTACGGGATCAGGGGAATGAACGACCCCACGACGGTGGCGGCGAGGACCACCATCGCACTGTCCCGCGGCTGGTTCTCCGAAACCGGTGCGAGATGAAGCTCGAAGGCCATCATCAGGTCGAGCATCGCCTGCGGCTTCGCCTCGATGGCGCGGACCATATGTTCGAGCTCTTCGCCGACGAAGCCCCACTTGCGGAAGATGACCCGGACCTCCTCCCGCTCGATATCCGGAAGTTCCCGCATCTCGACCTGTTCGCGGTGCTGTTCGGCCAAGTAGAGTTGCCGGCGGGCGCGCGTGGAGGTGTACGCGACGGCGCCCATCGAGATCGATTCGGCCGCAAGCGCCGCGAGCGAGGCGATGTAGATGATGCGAGCGTCGTGGGTCGCGACGGTGAGGCCCAGCAGGATCCCCAGTACGTTGACGAGACCGTCCTGGCTGCCGAGGATGAAGTCCGAGAGGAGTCCCGGGCGGGCGTGCTCCTCCATGGGATGCGACATGGTCGTTCGACCACGACCCGGCTGGATTAAGACGGTGACGGAGCGCGGGTGGCTCGGAGGGCCGGAGGAGCTCCCTCAGGAGGGCAGTTGGGCTCCCTCGACGAGCGCGCGGAGCTTCTGAAGCCCGACGGCCCGGGTCACGCCGTTCATGTGGGCGAAGGTCTCGAAACCGCAATCCGTCCCGCCCCAGGCGTTCTCCGCACCGACAGCCTGGCCCAACAGGTCGAGCCGGAGACGAACGGTCCGGGGGGTCTCGACGATCGGGGTCTTCACGTCGATGACGCCTCCGACGAAGGCGAGGCCCTTCGGCCAGCCGTGTTCGCGCGCGAACTCCCGAAGGATGAGCAGGTCGCCCTCGTGGCGGGGGTTGGCGAGCTCTCCGACGAGGGCGGAGACTCGGAGCCGAACGAGCTCGGGAAGCACCCGGGCGAAGTCCGCGTCGGTGGAGTGCGAAGCGGCGTAGTTTCCGTAGCAGTAGTGGACCCGGATTCGATCCCGAGGCAGGCCCTCGATGGCCCGGTTGATGGCGTCGACATGGAGGGGCACGGCGGCGTAGAAGTCGGTTCCCCAGTCGGTCGCCGTCTGCTTTCCCATCGCGAGATCGGGGGCGTCGATCTGGAGGGTCACGCCGGGGACGTCGAGGATCGCCCGATACTCCTTCGCGAGCTCGGTCGCCACCACGCCCAGGTACTCGGCGTGGTTCGGGTAGACGTTCGGGTTGTTCGGGTAGAAGATCGTGATGACACCGGGGGACGCGGTCGGAAGGAATACCCCCGGCGCGCCTTCCTCTCGGGCCAGCCGAACGGCATCCTGGGCCGCCCGTCGTGAGGGTTCGACTCCCCGATACTTGAGAGGGGCAACGAGCTTGGGAAGGGCGAACGCGGCGCCCTGGGAAGCCAACTGCGCGGCGAGGGCCGGGTTCGACTCCTGAAAGTCGGCGAGCAACCCGGGCGAGAACGACATCGGCTGGCGTTCCGTCGTGGAGAAGCCGTCGAATCGATGGGGCAGGTAGGCGGTATAGCCGGACACCCGCTGCTCTCCAGGGGAGACCTGGTCGAGTCCGCGTGCGGCACCGGCCGGACGAACCTGGTCCTGGATCGCCTTTCGCTCGGCCGCGAGGTAGACCGTCTCGTGCTCCGGCCCGAGCTCGCCGGTCGGCGCCGTCGCGAGCAGCGCGAGGACTTCGGGCGTGCGGTACCAGCTTCCGGTCATCGTCGTGCGGTTCGTCAAGGTCGTTCGGTTTTCCCCGCGGCGCGCGGGTACTTGAGGGTTTAGAAACGACCCCGGTTGCGCCTCACGAAATCGAGGTACGCGGACGGAAAACGGCCTCGTCCGGGTCAACGCTTATCTTCGACTCGTGAGGTGAGCGAACCCTCTCGGGAAGGCGGGAAGGGTCGATGATCGACGGGGTCGGAACGACGGGCGGTCGCGCGCCGTCGGTGTTCTCCCGGGGCCAGGAGCGGAGCATCCTGCTCCTCACCACGATCGGATCGCTGATGTTCGCGATCGACTCCACGATCGTGATCCTCGCCCTGCCCACGATGGTGCGGGACCTCTCTGCCCCGCTGACGGTCCTGATCTGGGCCATCCTGCTCTACATCCTGATCGGAGCGGCCCTCACGACGCAGGCGGGACGGCTCGGGGACCTGTGGGGTCGGAGCCGCCTCTACAATCTCGGATTCGCCATCTTCACGATCGGTTCGGCGCTCTGCGGGTTCGCCCCGAACGCGACGACCCTGATCGCGGCCCGCGCGCTCCAGGCCGTGGGGGGTTCGCTCCTCTTCGCGAACGCGAGTGCCATCCTGACCTACGTCTTCCCTCCGCACCGCCGGGGGGCCGCCTTCGGGATGCTCGCCCTCGGCTGGGGAGTGGGGGCGGTCCTCGGGATCCTTCTGGGTGGCGTGATCACGACCGAGCTCGGCTGGCGCTACATCTTCTTCATCAACATCCCGATCGGGATCGGAGCGGTCGCCCTCGGTCTCCGGGCCCTCCCGGTCACTCCGAACGTTAGGACCCGGTTCGACCTCCTGGGGTTCTCCCTCTTCACCGCGATGCTGGGGCTCGTCTCGTACGGAGCGATCGAGACCGCCGCCTACGGGGGGAGTGCGCTCCACTACGCCTACCTCCTCGTGGGAGTGCTCCTCCTCCCCCCGTTCGTCTACACGGAACTCCACGTGGCGGCGCCGATGATCGAGGTCCGGGACTTCCGGAACCGGCTGCTGAGCTTCTCGCTCACGGCGGGGTTCTTCCAGAGCTTGGGCTACCTTTCGATCGTCTTCCTCCTGACGATGTACCTCCAGGGGGTCCGCGACCTCTCGCCGTTGAACGCGTCCCTGCTCCTGGTCCCCGGGTACGTGGTCGGCGCCATCTGCGGCCCGCTCATGGGCCGCCTCGCGAACCGCACCGGCACCCGGGCGATGGCCACCGGCGGGATCGTGATGATGCTGCTCGGGATCGTCGGGTATTCCCTGCTCGGGGTCTCCACCTGGCTCGGTTGGATCCCCGTGATCTCCCTCATCACCGGCGTGGGGACGGGGATGTTCTTCCCGGCCAACAACATGGCGATCATGAGCCAGGCCGCGCCGGACCGTCTCGGTGCGGTCAGCGGTCTTCGGAGCACTCTCCAGAACATGGGCGCCCTCCTCAGCTTCGTCCTCGCCTTCACCATCGCGTCGGCCACGGTCCCTCCCCGGGTCGCGTACGCCGTCTTCCTGGGGACGGAGATCGGCGGGGTCAGCAGCCAGTTCCTGGTGGGCCTCCATGCCGCCCTCTACGTTTCGGCCGCCATCCTGGGGGTCGCCGCCGTCCTCTCCTGGAGCCGAGGCTCCGACCCGGGCCGGGTCGCCCGATTGACGACCGCCCCGAGTGGGGGAACCTGGAGCCGGGAAGCGAAGTAGCGAACCCAACCCTCTCGCGCCCTCAACGGCGACGGCGGGGGAGGGCGCCGCGGAGGGCGGTTCGCAGGATCTTTTCGTGGTCGAACGCGAGAGGAGGAAGGGGGCGCACGGGGACCCACTCCGCGGTCGCCGCGTCGTCCCCGCCCCGGGGGATGCCACCGGGGCCCCGAATCCGGAAGACGACCGACACCGTATGCTTCCTCGGGTCCCGCTTCGGGTCGGACCAGACCCCGATCACGGGGCCGACCCGGCCCTCCAGCCCGGTCTCCTCGCGAAGCTCGCGGAGGACCGCCTCCTCCACCGTCTCCCCGATCTCGACAAACCCGCCGGGCAGGGCCCACTTCCCCCGGAACGGAGGGCGCCCTCGACGAACCAGGAGAACCCGGCCCCGTCGGAGCCAGACGGCATCGACCGCAAGCGAGGGGCTCGGGTACCGGCGCGTCACGCCCGCCCAGGCGCGGGCCGGGGAATAAGCGCCGCGGCCCACCCCCGGGGCGACGGCGCGTCGAACCTCGGGAAGGATTAAGTCGCTGGGGTCGCTCGCCCGGCCGGTCGATGGGGATCGTTCGGGCGAAGGCCCCCTTGCGGATCAGTTTCGCGGGCGGCGGGACGGACGTCTCGCCGTATCCCGAGGAGAAGGGGGGCGCCGTCCTCAACTGCACGATCGACAAGTTCGCCTACGTCACGCTCGAAGCCACCCCCAAGCCGAACGGTGGCACGACGGTCGAGTCGCTCGATTTCAACGTGAAGGCGAAGTACGAGCGGCCCTCCGACCTGTTCTACAACGGGGAGCTCGACCTGATCAAGGCCGCGCTCAAGGTCCTCCGCCCGCCCGGAACGCCGGAGGCCGCCAACGAATCGCTCCACCTGTTCCTGCACTCCGATGCCCCTCCGGGGACGGGGTTGGGGGGCTCTTCGGCGATCTGCGTCGCGCTCGTCGGGGCCTTCCAGCACTACCTCAAGGAGACGTGGACGTCCTACGACATCGCCGAGCTCGCCTACCGGATCGAACGGACCGAGCTCGGGATCACCGGCGGCCGCCAGGACCAGTACGCGGCCGCGTTCGGGGGGTTCAATTTCATCGAGTTCATGGGCTCGAAGACGCTCGTCAACCCCCTCAAGATCCGACCGGAGGTAGCGAACGAGCTCTCCTACCGCCTGCTGCTCGCCTACGTCGGTGGCGGGCACTTCACCAACGAGCTCCTCCAGCGCCAGCAGCAGTACACGAGCAACCGGGCTGAGACGATGGAGGCCCTCGACGGCACGAAGCGACTCGCGATCGCGATGAAGAACGAGCTCGTGCGGGGGAACATCGACGAGATGGGTCGCCTGCTCGACGAGGGCTGGGAGCTCAAGAAGCAGTTCGCCGAAGGCATCTCCAACCCTCGCGTCGACGAGATCTACACCAAGGCCCGGGCCGCCGGAGCCTTGGGCGGCAAGCTGGTCGGTGCCGGCGGGGGGGGCTTCCTCCTCCTCTTCTGTGACTTCGCCCGTCGCGCCCAGGTGGCGAAGGTCCTGCAGGCTTCCGGTGGTTCCGTCATGGATTTCTCCCTCGAGTCGGCCGGATTGCAGACCTGGTCGGTGCGCTGAGCTCGTTCGGAGGTCCCCGTGGACTTCACGCTCTACCTTCCGGCCGTACTGGTCGCCTTCACCCTCACTCTCCTCGAGATGACCGAGGTCGTGGTCCTCGTCATCGCGGTCACCGCCGACCATCCGACGGTCCGACCGGGCGCCACCGGGGCCGTCGCGGGCGTCGGGGTCGTCTCCTTGCTGGCCATCGGGGTCGGAGCCGCGCTCGCGGTCGTAGCGCACACCTACTTGTTGTGGGTCTCGGCCTTCCTGCTCGCGGCGTTCGGAGTATTCCTGTTCCGGAGCACGCTCCGCTCCTACCGTCGCGCCGCACTCCCCCCGAGCTCGGCGCCCCCCTCCAAGTACGCGGACGGCTTCCAGTTCGGGGCCGGGTTCAGCGCCGGGGCGGTGGAGGCGGTCGAGGTCGTCGTCGTTCTGCTCGGACTGACGGCCGCGGGCTACGCTCTTTCGGCCATCGTAGGGGCCCTGCTGGCGGGGGGCATCCTGGTCGTCCTCGCCCTCCTGGTCCACGAGCGCCTTCGTCGCATCAAGGTCCCGTGGCTGAAGCTCTTCGGGACCTCGATGTTGTTCACCTTTGCCGCGTTCTGGCTGGGGGAGGCGCTGGGCGTGGCCTGGCCCGGGTCGGACCTCTTCCTGATCCCGCTGTTCGTGGTCTCGATCCTGGCCGCCCGGGGCTTCATTCAGCTGGGTCTCGACCGCCCCGCGTCCCAGGCTGCCCCCGGCTGACCTCCGGACCGGGGTCAACCGCCCCGCCGATGACGTTGGGAAAAGGAAGGAAAGGGTTGGCTCGGCCGCAGATTCCCGACCCTAGATCGCGAGGAACTTCCGACCGTACTGCGCGTTCGTGAGGTGCACCGTCGCCACGAACCAGGCGAGGAGGCCCACCAGGATGATCTCGCCCCCGATCCCCTCGGACGTGCTCTTCGAGATCATCGTTCCGCCCGCGGTGGCGTCGAACATCCAGGTCAGGAGCGCGAACGCGATGAGCAGCGTGACGAAAACCATGGTGACCCCAATCCCGTGCTTCGGGGCGCTCAAGGTGAACGTCAGAGTGACCAGCATCCAGACGAACATGAAGGCCGCTATGCCGTAGTTGTCCGGTGCCACGCCGAGATGCGTGATGGGGGCGGTCAACATCCAGTTGAACGCCAGCCAGAACGCACCGTAGCAAAGGAACGCCGCTGCGAACCCATTGCCTCGGCGGAGCCCGATGAGTCCCGCGATGATCTGGGCGATCCCTCCAAAGAAGATCGCCATCGAGAGGACGGCTCCCGCGCCGGTCCATAACCCGACTTGGAGCCCGGCCAAGATCGTGGTGGTCCCGAAGCCCAGCAACCCCAAAGTGCCGGGATCCGCCCACCAGCCAGGCGCTTCCGCTTTCGGCGCTCCCGCCTCCGTGTTCATTCCCCCGGCGGACATGTTACCACGGCGCACGGCGTCCTACTACATAAATCACGAGTTTCAGGCGACAAAGTACGGGGGGAACGTTCTCCCCGTCGCCCTACCCTCCGCCGGGCAGTAAAGGCTCAGTTTCGGGTGCGCCGGGACCGTCGTGGTGTGGGTCCGGAGACTCGGTGCAACCTCCATATCACTTCGAGCGGCCACCGACGCGCCCAGGCCACTTCACGAGGGGAAAGGAAGGTACTGGTCGCCCGGGGAGCCGGCCGCGGCTCGATCAGCTCGTCCACGACGAAGCGGTTCTCGCGGAACAGACGGATCCATTCCCCGAACGTCAACTGGAAGTCGACCTCCTGCTCCGGATACTCCATGCGGTGCAGGCCGAAGTACTCGTACAGGAGGGATCGGCTCATTCGGTCCCGAACGCGGTCCTGGCACACGGAACGCAAGGGGTTCGAGTTCGAGAACGCAAAGATGCCTCCCGGTCGGAGGACCCGGGCGACCTCGGGAACGCTCCGGTAGGGGTCCACGAAGGTCATCGCCCCCCAATCGCAGAACACGGTGTCAAATCGTCGGGCCGGGAACGGCAGCGACTCGGCGCTGGCCTCGACCAGCGGGAACTCGACCCCGGCGCGTTCCATCCACAGGCGGGCCTGCGCCAGACGGACCGGCGAGACGTCGAGCCCCGTCATGTGGGCGCCCTTGAGCGCCAGGGCCACGGACCAGCGTGCAGCGCCGCACCCTAGCTCAAGGATCTCCCTGCCCCGGACCGGCCCGAGCAACCGAAGCTGCGATTCCGGCACGCGCCAGAAACCCCAGGACATCGCGTGTTTCATCCCGAGCTCGGAGTGGTGCCGCTTCTCGTAGGCCTCGGCGGTCCGTTCCCAGAGCGCCCGGTTGCGGCGCGCATGACCGCTGATGCGGGGGAGGGGTGAAGGGGAGGAAGAGGGAGTTCGGACCCGCGCCATAACGGCGCGGGCAGGTCCGGCCGCACCTAAGGTCTCTGCCACCGTGTTCCGGAACGACCTGGTGTGTCGCACGTCAATCTTATGGCCCGGGAGGCGTCGAACGGTGCGACCATGGAGGACCGCGAGGAACTGGCCCAGATCGTGTTCGGGGAGACGCGAGTGATCCTGACCCGCGACCTGTCGGTCATGAACCCGAACCTCGTGGCGGGTTCCCAGGGGCTCGTCATCGGCAAGCTGGCGAGCTACACGCTCAAGGTCGCCTTCCCGCGGGTCACCGTCGGGGTGAGCTGGAAGGATTGCGATATCGTCCGGGGCAAGACGGGCATGCCCGGTCTCGAGGACCAGCCCCGAGTCATTCCCCAGCCGCGGACGATGGGCGAAGAGTAGGCCGGTTCAGGTTCTCCCGCTCGGTGGCGAACCGACCCCGTTCGGGAGAAGGCGGCGGACCAGTTCGGGGACGTCCGCCAAGCGGGCGGCGGTGAGGGGCGACCGGGCGGGCTCTCCCGCACGCCCCAGGGTGAAGCGCCGGTAGCGGGACGTGTAGGGGGGATGCCCCGTAAAGAGTATCCCCGCGCGGAGTCCGGCCCTCCGGGCCCCCTCGATGTCGGACCACCCGTCTCCGACGTGAACGGTCTCGGCGGCCGTCGAACCGATCAGATGCATCGCGCGCCGGAAGATCTCCGGGTTCGGCTTCGTCCAGGGGAGCTCGTCGCTGAAGACGTACGTCTCGATGAAGGGGTCGAACCCCAACCCCTGGAGGAGAGGCCGAAACGCCCGGCCCGGCTCGCCGACCGTGTTGGAGACGACAGCGAGACGGTATCCGGCCCCTCGGAGCGTTTCGAGGCACTCGAGACTCCCCGGGACCGGTTGGAGCGGCGTGGCGGCCAGCAACTTCGCGAGCTCGGTCAGGTACCCCTCTGGGTCGGCCGCGCGCCCGGCGGAGAGGGCGGCCCGCCGGAACTGTTCCGAACATGGGACGGATTCCCCGTCGGCCGCCGCGTCGGTCGCGCGCGCGACCTCCCGGAGGAATGCGGCCCGAAGTTCCCCCGCCTTTCGCTCCGGCCCGTCGACCGGTATGGGCTCCGCCGACTGGAGGGCACGCACCGCGATCTCCGCCTGCCGGTCCATGTACCGGTCCTGCTCTCGCGGATCCAGGAAAACGAGGGTGTACCAGAGGTCGAAAGTAACGGTCGGCACACCCACGGAGTTCACCGGTTCAGCCTACGCTTCCTGGGCTTAACCCTGCCCGGCACTCCGGGCCACCGGGGCGGGAGATTATGGACCCGAGAGCCGTGCCGCCCGGGATGAGTGCTCCCGCACGGACCGCTGGCGTCAGCTTCCGCGACCGAATCGGCACACCGGTCGTAGGGAACGCCCCCAAGGTGATGTTGCTCGGGAGCGGAGAGCTCGGGCGCGAGATCGCGATCGAGGCGATGCGGTTGGGGGCGGAGGTGGTCGCCCTGGACCGGTATGCCAACGCCCCCGCGATGCAGGTCGCCCACCGCCACCACGTCGTGGCGATGACCGATGCGGCCGCGCTCCGGGCGCTCGTGCACCGGGAGGCCCCCGACGTGATCGTCCCGGAGATCGAACAGATCGCAACGGCCGAACTGGTCCGACTCGAAGAGGAGGGCTGGACGGTCATCCCCCGGGCCGAGTCGACGAGGGCCACGATGGACCGGGAACGGATCCGCCGACTGGCGACCGAGAAGGCCCACGTCAAGGCGAGCGCCTTCGCGATGGTCGGGAGCGTCGCCGAGGCGCAGCAGGCCGTTCGCGACCTGGGCGTGCCGTGCGTCTTCAAGGCAGTGATGTCGAGCTCCGGGCACGGGATGTCGGTCGTACGGGATGCGGGCGCCGTCGAGGCCGCCTACCTCGAGGCTAGCGAGCACGGCCGAGTTCGAAATGCCCGGGTGATGGTCGAGGAGTTCATCCCCTTCGACCGGGAAGTGACGATGCTCACCCTCCGCCACTACAACCCGGAGGGTCGGGTCGTGACGTCGGTCATGGAGCCGGTCGCCCATCTTCGGCCCGGCACGCTCTACCATGAGAGCTGGCAGCCCGAGGTCTTCCCCCCCGACGTGGCCCGCGGGCTCGAGTCGACCGCGACGGCCGTGACCGACCAGCTGGGCGGGGTCGGTATCTTCGGGGTGGAATGCTTCGTGAAGGGCGGGACGGTCTACTTCAGCGAGGTCTCTCCTCGCCCTCACGATACCGGTCTGGTCACGCTGGGCAGCCAATGGAACAGCGAGTTCGCGCTGCACGCCCGGGCGATCCTGGGGCTCCCGTACACGGGCCCGGAGCCGACCACTCCCGCCGCCGCGCACGTGATCCTCGCCTCGTCCTCGGGGTGGGCGCCCTCGTACGGGGGACTTTCGACCGCGCTCGCGCCGTCCGGCGTCCGGATCTTCCTCTTCGGCAAGCCCGAGGCGTACCCGGACCGTCGACTCGGCGTCGCGGTCGCCCGAGGGAAGACGACGGAGGAAGCGCGCGCCTTCGCGGAAAAGGCGGCGCACACCGTCGAGGCAGCGATCGAGATGACGTCCCCCTCCGCGGCCCCGCCGGCGCACCATTGACCCCTCCTCCTGCGCCGGCAGGGGAGAGGGAGATGAACCCCGGGGGACTTGGGTTCGCCATGGATCGGTCCCCGCCTCGGCTCCTCGTGGCCCTGCGCCGGAGGGATTCGGTCGCATCGACCGTGGACGCATTCCTCCCGGAGGTTCCTTGGCGCTTTGCCGCAGAAACCGAGGGGGCCGACCTCGCGTCAGTCGAGGCCCTCCTCGTCGGGTCGGTGGAACGGGAGCTCGGCGATTTCCGGGCCGAGACCACACCGAAGCTCGCCTTTGTCCAACGGGCCTACACGGGTCTCGACGGTTTCCCGTTCGAGCGATTCCCCGAGAGCGTCCGCATCGCAGGGAACGTGGGGGGATTCGCTCCCTTCGTGGCCGAACACGCCGTGGCCCTCGCGCTCGCCGCAGCTCGTTCCCTTCGGACGAGCGACCGGATGGTCGCGGAGGGTCGCCTTCGGCCCCCGCCGCCGGCGATCTCGCTCGTGGGAACGACCGCCCTCATCCTTGGGTACGGCGCGATCGGTACCGAGATCGCACGCCGCCTCGCGGGATTCGGCGTGCGTCGGGTCGGGCTGAACCGGAACGGCCGAATGGCACCGGAGCTCGACGCGGTATACCCGGCCCACCGGCTGGAGGAGGCGCTGGCCGACGCGGACGTGGTCTTTGACGTCCGCCCTCTGACGCGGGCGACCCGGGCCTCGATCGGTGCGGACCAACTCGCCCGCATGCGCTTGACCGCGATCTACGTCAACGTGGGTCGGGCAGGTACGGTCGACGAGGCAGCCCTCTTCCAGCATCTGTCCGCTCATCCCACGTTCCGGGTCGCGCTCGACGTCTGGTGGGACGAGGACTACCAAGCCGGCACCCTCGGCCAGCGATTTCCCTGGACCCACCTGCCGAACTTCGTAGGGACGCCGCATTCCGCCGGCGCGGTCCCGGGGGCGGAGGAGTACAGCCTGAGGATGGCTGTGGAGAACGTGCGGCGGTTCTTCGCCGGCGAAACGCCCCGGTACCTCGCGGACCGGCGCGATTACGTCGAGCCCACCGGGGCGCCCGGCTCGCCCGTCGCGCCGGCCGGTGGAACCCCGGCGAGCCCCTCCGGTCCCGCGGCGCGCTGGCGGTAGAGCCAGACGACGAAGGCGAGGAACGCCACGTCGATGGGGACCAGGCCGGCCCTCCCCAGGAAGAACTCCGAGAACGGCGAGAGGGCGACGTAGAAACCGGTGCCCCCGATCGTCCACGCGAAGCGGGCGCGCTCCCCCGAACGATCGTCGCGGAAGGCCGTGCCGAAGAGGGCGAACGCCCCGAACAGGAGGACGACCAGGAGGAACACGACCGCCGCGCTCAGCCCCAGCCCCGCGGTCGAGAAGATCCCGACCTGACCGACAAGGAAGAACAGCACCCCGACCACGGCCGCCGTTCGAGGGGTAGGGACGTAGTTCCCGAGGGGACGCCAGCTCCGAAGGCGAGGTACGTAATGGTAGGTGAGGAAGACGAGGAGGAGGAGTGCGCCACCCATCCCCATCCATTCGACGAGGGTCGGCGGGTACCCGATGAACCAGGCCGTCGTGATCGCGGCGCCGAGGAACGGAATCGGGACTACGAGGGCCAACCACCGGAGTGACACGAGGGGGCGGTCCCGGATGTCGGGCCAGAATTGCCGGACGAGCAGGATCGGGAACGCCATGCTCCAGACGGCGTGGAACGGGACTATCCACTCGGTCCAGATCCAGTTCACGCCGCCGTAGTACCCGAACCCGGCGAGGCGGCCGAGGTCGGGCCAAGAGGGGTTGAAGAGGGAGTGAGCCGCCATCCCTTCGTTGAGGATCCCGAACGCGAGGCCGAGGGAGATGACCCCCGCCGGGCCGGTCTTCCACCGGATCGTCGCCTCCCGGATCAGGAGCGCGCTGGCCCCGTAGATCATCATGAAGATCCCGAGGACCCACGGGAACACGAACGCGAGCGGAGGGGTGGAGCCGCTCACCATCTCCGCGAAGAGGGGAGCAAAGAGTACGAGAAGGAACGCCTTCTGTCGGTCGGAAAGCCCCGTAGCACGACCCCGCGTCAGCGGATCCGTTCGAGTGCGAAGGACCCGATGATCAGCGCGCGGTTCGTCGCCCGGCACTCGACCCAGTCATGGGTCTGGACTTCACCCAGCCCCTTGACCGACAGGAAGGTCTTGTCCCGGTCCTGGCGGAAGAGGATTGCGCCGTCCATCCGGCTGAGGAGGGCCTCGACCTGGGCGTCCGAGATCGCCCCCCCTTCGAGGGAGTACATCGCGAGCGCGTCGCGGATCTTCAGGATCCCGACCGCGTTCTGGAGGAAGGAGAGCCCGGTCCGCGCGTCGCCCCCCGCGAGGACGGCCGAGAGACCCAGGAACCCGACCCGGAACGGGGTCTGGTGGACGTCCTCGAATCCCTTCGAGGCCTTCACGAGGTTCGTGAGGATCCCGGCCCGGTCCTCCGGCCCCGTCGCCCTCAGTCGATGGGGCGTCGCGGGGGCCGTCGAGCCGGACGCATCGATCCAGGTGACGAGGCCGAGCTGCTCGTAGTCCTTGAATTGGGGGAGAACGACCCCGAGGCTGGCGGCGACCTCCTCCGGCGACCGGGACCCGGTCACGAGGAGGGCCGGCTCGCCCCGCTTCAGTCCTTCGGCGATGAAGGAGTAGAGGACGATCTCCTTCCCGACGAAGGCATCCCCGAGGAGGACGATGTGGGCTTTCGCGGGCAGGCCTCCCACCAGGAGGTCGTCCAACCGGGGGATTCCCGTGGGGAGTCGTTGCACGTCGGTGTGGGGCGTTCCCGCCCGTAGGGTCTCGCTCGCTCCCCCACCGGTCTCCCCGGCGAGGTCGGTAACCGTCGTCGAGTCGGTCGCGCGCGAGCGGGCGGACGAGCGCGACGTGTCGTCGAGCCGGCCCGCCGCCGCGACGGCGGCCATGCCGGCCATGGAGAGGTTGCTGGTCTGGGAGAGCGCGGCACGACGGAGACCGGCTTCGGCCTCGTTGGCGTCCAGCCGCCGCTCGCGGGACGTCAGGATCTGCTCCCGCTGCTCGAGGCTGGAGCGGTCGGAGGTCATCCGTTGTTCCCGGGCGGCCAGTACGGCTTCTCGATCCGATAGGGTCTTGAGGGTACGGTCGAGGTCCGCGGCCTTTTGCGCGGTCTCCGCCTGCTGGCGGCCCAGCTCGTCCACCCGTCCCGTGTAATCCTTCGAGGCACTATCGTACTGGGCGCGTCGGTCCTCCGCCGCCTGGCGGATCTGATCGAGCTCCGCCTCGCGCTGTTTCAAGGTCGCCTCGCGGGCGGCGAGCGCCCCCTCGCGGTCGGCGAGCTTCTTCTGCGCATCCTGCACCTGATTCGCCTTGTCGGTGGTCTCGCGGGAGCGGCGACCGAGCGCGACGTTCGCCTCGTCGAGCACCGCCTTGAACTGCTGGAGCTTGATCTCGCGCGTGGTCAGGTCGGCCTGCGCGCTGGTCGGAGCCTTCAGCCCGTTCTTGGACGCGGTCTCCAGCGAGACGACCTCTCCTTCGCGTCGCAACAGTTCCGCGGTCTTCTGGTCCAGGTCCTTGCGACGGGCTTCGAGGCGCGCTTCCATTTCGGGTAGCGTGCCGAAACGTCGCTCGAGTTCCTGGGCGCGCTGCGTGATCTCGACGTCGCGCCGGGTCTGCTCCGCCTCGCGCTCGACCAGCCGTTGCTCGCGAGCCGAGACCTGGGGGACGAGTCGCCCGACCTCCTGTTCCCGGAGCTCGATCGCCTTGCCCTTATCCTCCGTGAGTCGGGTCCGGGCATCCATCTCGGCGAGCCTGCCGGCCCAAGTCCGTTCCCGGTCGATCAGATCGTCCGACCGCTTCCGGTAATCGAGCTCGAGGTCGTCGAGCTGTTGGCGACCCTCCTTCAGGGAATCGTTCTGCCGGGCGATCGACGCCTCGGCGTTCTCAGCGTCCGACTCGCGCTTCAGGATCGCGGCTTCCCGGAAGTGGAGGCTCTCCTCCTTGCCGCGGACCTCGTCGGCGAGGCGGAACATCCGGCTCTGACCGGAGGTGATCAGTTCCCGCTCGTGGGGCCGCGTACCGGAAGAGATGAGGTGGAGGAAGGAACCCGAGGTCTGGTAGAGGATGGCGGAGAGGAAGAGGCTGATCGCGAGTCCGGCCGCCCCCGACGCTCCACTCGGAGTCGCCACGAACAGGAACGCCGCGCTCGCGATCGGCAGGACGGCGCACAGCGTGCTCGTCCACTGATGTACCGACCACTTGGTCCAGGTGAGCGCGAGTCCGAGAAACGCTACGCTGATCCCGACGAGGGTCACCGGATAGAACCAGGGGACCAGGGCCAGGTGGGCGAACGGTCCGACACCGGCGAGGCGCGTGGCGTAGACCACCGCGATGAGGCCGTTCAAGCCGACGGCCCCGACCGTCATTGAGAAGTGGAGCTCCCACGGCCACAGCTGGTAGGCCTCCCACTTCGTAACTAGAGCGATGGCCGCGATCGTTACTCCGGCGGCGATCGGGATCAAGAGGAAGATGCTGTCGTTCAGCGCGACGAGTCCGGAGGCGGAAGCCGGTAGCTGGGGGAGGGTCGGGTCGAGCAGCAGGACCAGGATCCCGTCGAGAGCGAGGGCGGCCGAGATCAGGACCGCATAGAGGTGGGCGGAACGGCCGATACGGAGCTGGAGGAGGGCATCCTCCTTCGCATGTTCCATGTCCTCGGGTTGGGGGACCGTGACCGATCGTGAGGTCGGTGCGGGACCCTTCGGCTTCGTGGTCTTGGTGGACGAGGCGGCAGCGGTTCCGCCCTTGGAAGGGGGATCGGCGTCCGTCGCGGTCGTGGCGGGGGTAACCTTCGCCATTAACTCAGTTACTGAGAAGATGGGCGACCCAAGTTACTTAATCATGCGCTCCCGAGCGCCGGGCGGCGAACGGCGACCAGAACGGCCGCGGCCCTTCGGGTTCGCTCCTCCCGGTGACCTACGCTCTCCTCCAACTCGAGAAGATGGGCCCACGCGAGCGGGTCGGGTGCGACCCCCTCGAGTCTCTCCCGGTCTCCGCCCAAGGCGGGGGCGACCGCCATTGTCTCCTCGATCCACCAACCTCTCCGAGTCATCATTTCCTTGAGTTCATCCGGAATGTACCTCCGGAAGGTGCCGGGATCGGACTTCCGGGGGGGATCGAGGGCGAAACCCTCGCGGTCAACCCGGGCCACGAGGGCTGGTGTCGGGACCCGGAAGAGTCGCCCGAGGCTGCTAGCCGGAAGCCGACACAGGTACCGTGCCCTCTCCCCAGCTCCCGCCACGATCTCGAGGATCAGCGACCCCCCGGGGCCGACGAGGTCGCCGGCCGCGACCAAGAGACGGTCCGATTCGCTCCCCGCAAACCCGAGGGCGTTCCCCAACACCACCACCTCGCCGAAGGCGCCCGGCCGGAAAGGCGGACTGACTCCGTCTCCCCGGACTAGTTCGGGCGGAGTCCGGCCCTGCCGTTCCACGCGTCGCAGCATCTCCACGGAAAGGTCGAGGGCCACGCGGCGTGTCCCGGGTCGACCGATATGCGATAAGAATCGGCCCGGACCCGACCCCAGGTCCAGGACCCATCCATCGGAGGCAGCATGTCGGTCCAGGAATCGGGCCCGTAGCTCCCGGAACAATCGTCGCTGCGCGGTGCCCTCGTAGCGCTCCCACTCACGGGATACCCGATACTCGTCGAGGCGCTGGAACCGGGTCCGGGGATCTTCCTCCGTCGATCCGGCGGGCGTGGCCCGTGCTCCTCGGGGCGCAGGAGCGCGACGCCCCCCGCCTCTCCCGGAAGAGGCCGTGCGGGCCGGGCGAACCTTCCTTTCCTCGATGGTCGGCCCCCTACGGCTGTATCGTGACCCCTTTATAGCGGACCTGCGCTCGGCCGGGCAGGGTTGTCGACATGCCGTACTATGAATGTCCCAAGTGCGGCGGGGGCTACGTCATCGACGTCCCCCCGAGCGCACGTCCGACCTGCGACCGCGACGGAGCTCGCCTGAAGCGGGCGAGCGACGCCTCGTACCAACGGAACGCGCGCGAGGAGTAGAGATCTCATGGCCGGCGCCGACGAGGCCGCGACCCCGCGGCTTCCTCGCGAACGGTATGGTCCCCTGGTACATCGCTCGGTGCATCACGGTGCCCTCCTACTGATTCTGGCGTCGGTCGAGTTCCTGGTCGCGATGATCGTGACCCAGATCGGTTACGGTTCTTCGTACAGCTTGAGCAAGAACTACATCTCCGACCTCGGCGCCGTGAACTGCGGAGTCTTCGGTGGCACCGGCTCGTTCGGCGGCCACTACGCCTGCTCACCGTGGCACGACGTGTTCAACGTCGGGATCATCGTCATGGGGATCCTCATCGTTCTCGCCGTCCTCCTCATCCGGACGGGCTTTCGGCCCCGCAAGTCCCGCAGGATCGGGCTCGGGCTGCTCGCCCTCGCCGGCTTGGGCTCGATTGGCGTCGGCCTCTCCCCGGAGGATGTCAACATCACGATCCACTCCCTCTCGGCCCTCCTCGCTTTCGCCGGTGGGGGTCTCGCCCTCATCGTCCTCGGGTTCGCGATGTTCCGGGACACGCGCTGGGACGGCTTCCGCACCTTCACGATGGTGTCGGGCCTGGTCGACCTGATCGCGCTCGTGCTCTTCCTCAACGGGACGTACTCCGGATTGGGGGTGGGGGGGATGGAACGGTTGATTGTGGCACCCGTCCTGCTCTGGTCCCTCGTGGCCGGTATCCACCTGGTTCGGATCCCAACGTACGCTCCGACCGCGGTTCCCACGGGCAGCGGTTGACGAGGACGGGCCGGGTGCCGAGCTAGGGTTACGCACGCTTTAATATCTCACCGCGATGGAACGGCTACCCTTCCGGGGAGCCCGGCAGATACGGTCCGGTCGACCCGGGGAGGGGCGAGGAACCGATGGCAACCAAGACGATACGGGAAGAGGCGACCGAGACCAGTGAAGCCCAGATCGCGGTCCATTGGGGAGAGGAGGAACACATCGTACCTCCGCCGTCGTTCGTGGGTCAGGCGAACCTGACCGACCCGTCCTTCCGGGATCGGTTCACGATCGACAAGTTCCCTGACTGTTTCAAGGAGTACGGGGACCTCCTGAGCTGGGACAAGTACTGGACGACGACGCTCGACACGAGCCACGCTCCGTTCTGGAAGTGGTTCGTCGGCGGGCGGCTCAATGTCAGCTACAACTGCATCGACCGACACCTCGCGAAGTACCGGAACAAGGCGGCTCTGATCTACGTCCCCGAGCCGGAGGACGAGCCGGTCGTCACGGTCACCTATCAGGAGCTCTACACACGGGTCAACGAGATGGCCGCGGTCCTGCGCGACCACTGCGGCCTGAAGGCCGGCGACCGGGTCACGGTGCACATGCCGATGTGCGTCGAGCTGCCGGTCACCATGCTCGCTTGCGCCCGGCTCGGAGTGATCCACTCGGTCGTCTTCGGAGGGTTCTCGGGCCAGGCGTGCGGCTCGCGGGCCGCGGACTCGCAGAGCCGGCTCCTGATCTACATGGACGGGTACTACCGCAACGGCACCCTCAGCGACCACAAACTCCAGGCCGACATCGCGCTCAAGACGTCAGAGGAGAACGGGCACAAGGTCGAGAAGGTGCTCGTCTGGCAGCGTTACCCGGGCAAGAACTCCACCAAGTCGCCGTACGTCGAGGGACGGGACTTCGTCGTGAACGACCTCCTGAAGAAGTACCGGGGACACCGCATCGAGCCCGTTTCGATGCCCGCCGAGGCCCCGCTGTTCCTGATGTACACGAGCGGGACCACGGGGAAGCCGAAGGGCTGCCAACACAGCACCGGCGGCTACCTCGCCTACGTCACGGGGACGGCGAAGTACTACCAGGACATCCACCCGACCGACGTCTACTGGTGCATGGCCGACATCGGGTGGATCACCGGCCACTCCTACATCGTGTACGGTCCGCTCGCGCTGGCGGCCACGAGCGTAATGTACGAGGGGGTGCCGACCTTTCCCGACGCGGGTCGGGTGTGGCGCATCGCGGAACGGCTCGGGGTGAACATCTTCCACACGGCCCCGACCTCGATCCGGATGCTACGGAAGGCCGGACCCGACGAGCCGAAGAAGTACCACTACAAGTTCAAGCACATGACGACCGTCGGGGAACCGATCGAGCCAGCGGTCTGGCGCTGGTACTATGAGGTCGTCGGAAAGGGCTCCGCGGTAATCGTCGACACCTGGTGGCAGACCGAGAACGGGGGCTTCCTCTGTTCGACGATCCCCGGCCTCGACCCGATGAAACCGGGAAGCGCGGGTCCGCCGGTGCTGGGGGTTCACCCGGTGCTCTACGACGAGAACGGTCAGGAGGTCAAGCGGGGCTCGGGCATCGCGGGAAACATCTGCATCCGCAACCCATGGCCCGGGATCTTCCAGACGATCTGGGGCGACCCGGATCGCTTCGTGAAGACCTACTACGCAAAGTACAACAAGGATCCCAAGAGCACGGACTGGCGGGACTGGCCCTACTTCGCCGGAGACGGAGCGACCCAATCCCCCGACGGCTACTTCCGCATCCTGGGCCGCGTCGACGACGTGATCAATGTCGCGGGCCACCGGCTCGGGACGAAGGAGATCGAATCGGCGATCCTCACGGTGTCCGAGGTCGCCGAGGCCGCGGTCGTGCCCGTGGCAGACGAGACCCGCGGCCGGGTCCCCGACCTCTACATCTCGCTGAAGCCGGGGCACGAGGGCCAGGCGGAAGAGGTCTCCAAGAAGGTCGTGAAGGCCGTGGAGGACATCATCGGGAAGATCGCGCGGCCGAAGAACGTCTACGTCGTCCCCGACATGCCGAAGACCCGCTCGGGGAAGATCATGCGGCGGGTACTCGCCAGCATCTCGAACCGGATGGCCATCGGCGACGTAACAACGCTGGCCAACCCCGACATCGTCGAGAAGGTGCGGGTCCAGGTCCAGGGAGCCGCCCCGGTCGTGACCAAGGACGTTCCCGAAGATATCAAGCGGTTCGGCGAGCAGGAGTAGGCGACCTCTCCAACCCCTTCCCGGCCGCGGGCCGGAACGTTTGCCCTCGGCCCGGGAACCGGTTCCTCCATTGGTTTTCGGACCCACGCGAATGGCTTCGCCGTTCCCTTCCGGCCCCGCGGGGTGGGCGGGTTTTACGACTCCTGGTGCTTGTCGAACCCTTATAGCCCCCCCGCCGCTTCCGGCTCCCTCGGTGCGCGATGGTCGATACGGGTCGTGGACACGACCACCCCGAGAAGACCGTGCACGTACGGATCGACCCGAATGACGAATCGACCACCCTCGAGGACGTCCTCACCCGCATCTCCGAGCTCCAGCGGAAGCACCCGGACCGGGAGGTCTTCTTCGACGGCGACGAGTATGCCATCTGTTCGCGCCCGAAGCGGACCCGTGCCGTCGCGCCGCACTGATTCCGCCCCCCTGGGGCGGCCTTTGCTCCTGGTGAACCTCAAAGCCTACCCCTCCGCCCTGGGTCCTGGGGCCGAACGCGTCGGACGCTTCCTGGAAGAGTTGGGTCGCGCGGCGGATGTCCCCGTCGCGGTCGCCCCCGCCACGCCCGACCTGGGACGACTGGCGAGCTCCCTCCGAATCCCGGTCCTGGCCCAGCACGTGGACTCGGTCGCCACGGGGGCCCACACGGGGTTCGTCCCACCCGAGTCGGTGGCGGCGGCGGGCGGAAAGGGGAGCCTCGTCAACCACTCGGAGCATCCCTTGTCACCGGCCGAGACCCGCGAGACGGTCACCCGACTCCACCGGCTCGGTCTCGTCGCCGTCGTCTGCGCCCGGGACCAGCAGGCCGCCCGGCGGCTCGCCCGGACCCATCCCGCCTACCTCGCCGTCGAGCCCCCCGAGCTGATCGGCGGGGACCGAGCGGTCTCCACCGCCCGTCCCGAGGTCGTGTCGGGCACCGTAAGGGCTGTGGCCGCCATCTCCCCGACCACCGCGGTCCTCTGCGGGGCCGGCGTCCATCACCGTCGGGACGTGGCGGTCGCCCTCGAGCTCGGCGCCCGTGGGATCCTGGTGGCGAGCGCGGTCACCCGCGCCTCCTCGCCTCGCGCCGCGATCGAAGAACTGCTCGCCGGGTTCTGACGCTCCCTCGCCGCCCCGTACGTGGGCACGATCCGCAGGCGGCGGGTTCAAGTGCCCCAGTTTGATGGGCGACCCGTCGTGAAGCGCAAGACCCCAACCCGTTCCTCCTCGGAGGTGCACCACTCGGCTCGTCGGAGCCCGCCGCCGGCCCGAAAGAGGCGCAAGGGCCGGCGGGCTAGCGGCCGCACGAAACCCGAGGTCCGAAGGGCGACCCCCGCCGCCGTCCCCGGGGGAGGGATCGATGAGCTCGCCACGAACCCGTTGCCGCTCCCTCGCCCGTCCCGGGTTCCCTCCCGGGTCCGACTGCTCACCGCCCCTCGACCCCTCCACATCGTCATGGTGGGTTGGGAGTGGCCGCCGCATCACACGGGCGGCCTCGGGGTCCACTGCTACGAACTCGCCAAGGAGCTCACGAGGCTCGGCCATCGCATCACCTTCCTGACGCCCTTCACCGGCCCGTTCACCCCCGTCGAGGGGGTGACGATCCGATACCCCGGCTCTCCCGAGGGGGGAAAGCCGAGCGAGTTTCCGCCCGCGTACTGGGCGGGCAACGTTCCCGGAAGCCCGTTCTGGAACGCGACGGACGGGTACAACACCTGGGTCGCCAACCTTTCGGACCTCGGGAACGTTGACGTCATCCACGTCCACGACTGGTTCGGGACCGAGGGGGGGAACGGTCTCGCCCACCGGATGGGCCGCCCGCTCGTCATGACCGTCCATTCGACCGAATACGACCGCTCGCTCGGGAACCCGTGGGGCCACATCCTGGACCGCGAACAGCGGGGCATCGACGCCGCGACGCGGGTGATCGCCGTGAGCCGACACCTCCGGCAGCAGCTGATCGACCGCTATCACGCGGACCCGGGCCGCATCCGCGTGATCTACAACGCAGTGCGGCCGAGCGACCGACTGGCGAACATCGACCCGCATCGCCGCGTCGTGCTCTTCGTCGGTAGGCTCGCGGCGATGAAGGGCGTCGACACCTTCCTGCGGGCGGCCGCTCGGGTCGTGCCGGTTTTCCCGGACGTCCTGTTCGTGATCGCCGGCGAGGGGTCGGAGTACTCCCGGCTCCTCCACCTGACCGCCGCCCTCGGGATCGGGGACCGGGTGATGTTCTTGGGACGGGTCTCCGAGGAGGAGCGGGAGATTCTCCTCTCCGGTGCTTCGGTCTTTGTCCTTCCCTCGGTCGTCGAGCCGTTCGGCATCGCCGCGCTGGAGGCGATGGCCGCCGGAGTGCCGACGATCGTCTCCAAGACGAGCGGGGTCGCGGAGATCTCCCAGGGCATCTTCCACGTCGACTTCTGGGACGTCGAGGAGTTCGCGAGCCGGATCGCGGAACTGCTGGAGTACCCGACCCTGAGCCGCGCCATGGGTGAGCAGGGGCAGTGGGAAGCGCTCCGAGAGGGATGGTCCGAGCGCGCTCGGGAGACGGTGTCGGTCTATCTCGAGGCGATGAACGTGGCGGGCCGGCGGTGAAGATCGTCCTCTACCTGCACATGCACCAGCCCTGGCGGCTGGCCCGATTCCGCTACCTCGACCTGGGCTCGGGCCGCTCGTACTTTGACGTCGAACGCAATCTCGCGATCTTCCGGGGCATCGCGGACCGTTGCTACATTCCGACGCTCGACCGGCTCATCCGGTCGGCGCGGGAGCGGTCCGAGTTCCGGGTGAGCCTCTCCATCACGGGCACGTTCCTGGAGCAGGCCCGTCTCGCGGCCCCCGAGGTGCTCGACCGCGTCCGCGAGCTCTACCGTACCGGCCAGGTCGCGCTGGTCGCGGAGACGTACTACCACTCCCTCGCCTTCCTCCTCCCTCCGCCCGAGCTCCATGAGGAGGTCGAGATGCACCGGGCGATGCTCCACAGCGAGTTCGGCGCGAACCCGAAGGTGCTCCGGATGACGGAGCTCGCCTACTCCGACGACCTGGCCCGGTTCGCGGAAAGCGAGCGGTTCCACGGGATGCTGGCGGAAGGCTGGGAGGGCGCCCTCCAGGGCGAACCGGCCACGATGCGGTACTGCGCTGCGCCCGCGCCGACCGTGATGCTGCTGCTCCGTCACTACCCGCTGAGCGACGACGTCGGGTTCCGGTTCTCCTCGACCGGCTGGTCCGAATACCCCCTCACTGCGGAGAAGTACGCGGATTGGATCGCCTCCACTCCGGGCGAGCTGGTCGGGCTGTTCATGGACTTCGAGACGTTCGGGGAGCACCACTCGGCCCGCACGGGGATCCTGGACTTCCTGAGCGCTCTCCCCGACAAGGTGGCCCAGCACCCGCACTTGGGATGGGCCACGGTCGACGAGGCGATCCAGGGAGTCCCCCGGGGTCCCCTCAGCGTCCCCTACACGATGAGCTGGGCCGACCAGAACCGGGATCTGGGGGCCTGGCTGGGCAACGACCTGCAGCGTTCGGCCTTCGAGGCGGCGAAGAAGGTCGGCCTGGTCGCCCGTCGGGCCAACGACCCCGCCATTCTCACGGACTGGCGAAAGCTCCTCACCTCCGACCACTTCTACTACATGTACGTCGGCGGCCACGGCGCGGACCAGGGTGTCCACGAGTACTTCTCGAGCTACGACAGCCCATACGACGCCTACGCGAACTACATGAACGCCCTCACCGACCTGCGTCGGAGAGCCCTCGAACGGCTGGGCGTGCCCATCCTGAAGTGACCCGCACCCCGGCCGCGACGCGGCCATTGTAACCGAGGGGTTATACGAGCCCGCGGCCCCGTCCTTCCCCGACCATGAACGGTGGGGTTCGCCGCGCGCCCGCAATGGCCCGGGACGGTTCATGATCACGGGCCTGACCGGGAACGGCCGCGTCCTCCTGACGGTCAACGAACATGGGGACTGGAACGAACTCTTCTACCCCTATCCCGGCCAGTTCCAACAGCTCCGGGAGGCCCGGGTCGGCGTGTTCGACGTCGGGGCCTCCCGCTTCGGATGGCTGCGCCGTGGCAACGGCTACGAAATCACCCAGGCCCCGTACGGAGCCGGGCACCTTCCCGAGTCGACGTGGAAGGGGCACGGGATCTCGCTCGGCATCCGGGACCACGTGCACCCGAACCACGACCTCATCGCCCGGGTGTACCGGATCCGGGCCGACCCGGCCCGGTCGCTACGGCTCTTCGCCTACCACGCGTTCCAGATCGCGGAGTCGATGTACCAGGACACCGCGTACGTCGACCCGTCGATCCCCTCCCTTGTCCATTACAAGCGGGGGTACTTTTTCGAGTTCTTCAGCGACCCCGCGTACACCCGGGCCGTCTGCGGCGAGCACACGCTGAAGGGGCTCCGCGGAACGTACGTCGATGCGGAGGACGGGCGGCTCGAGGGCCGGGCCGTGGCCCACGGGGCGGCGGACAGCGTGATGGAATGGGACGTCGAGGCGCGTCCGGATACGGACACGGAGCTCCGGCTCTTCCTGGTCGCCGGGCGGTCCTTGCCGGCGGTCCACCAGGTCCGGGACTACGTCCGGAACGGAGGCTCGGCCCGGTTCGTACTCGAGTCCGAGCGGTTCTGGGAGACCTGGACCAAGCGCCGGCTCCCCAACCCACCGCGCGACCTGAGCGAGCGCGCGAAGGACGTCTACCGACAGAGCGTGATCCTCCTTCGACACTGCACCGGAGCGAACGGTGCGATCATCGCCTCCCCCGACACCCGATCCCTGGTCGCGGCCGGGGACACGTACAACTACTGCTGGTGGCGCGACGGGGGGTACGTCTCGAAAGCGATGGACGAGGCGGGGCTCTACGAGAACGCCGCCCGGTTCCTCGATTTTGCCAAGGCCTGCCAGAGTGCCGACGGGTCGTTCTTCCACCGTCACTTCCCGGACGGCGCCATCGGCAGCACCTGGCACCCGCCGCCGTTCCTCCAGATCGACCAGACCGCTTCGGTCATCGCCGCCGTCTGGCACCACTTCAAGCGGGGCGCCGACCCCGACGTCCTCGTCGACCTCTGGCCGCTGGTGAAGGGGGCCGCCGCCTTCCTGGAAGGGTTCCGGGACCCGGTCACCCACCTGCCCGCCCCCAGCTTCGACCTGTGGGAGGAACGGCTCGGGATCCACACGTACTCCACGTCGGCGGTGGCCCACGCGCTCGAGCGGGCCGCCCGGATCGCCTCGGAGATCGGCAAGGACCCCGGAGCGTGGCGCCGGGCGAGCGAGGAGATCCGGACGGCGGCGCTCCGCCATCTCTGGGACTCGGATCGCGGCCGGTTCCTCCGGTCGATCACTCCCCGGGACGACCGGCTCGACGCCTCGGTCCTGCTCGCGCTCAAGCTCGGGTTGCTTCCTTGGAACGACCCGCGAGCCCGGTCCACGGTCGACGGGATCGAGGCCCGTCTCTGGTGTCCCGGAGTGGGAGGGCTGGCTCGGTATGAGGGGGACCTCTACTACGGGAACGAGAATCCCTGGATCATCGCGACGCTCTGGCTCGCCGAGGCGCGCCTCCGGCTCGGCGACCGGAACCGGTGCCGGGAGCTGATCGAGTGGGTGGCGCAGCACGGTACCCCCACCGAGCTGCTTCCCGAGCAGCTCGACCGGACCACCGGAGAGCCCAAGAGCGCGACCCCATTGACCTGGTCGCACTCGACGTACGTCGACGTGGTCCACAAGTATGCCGAGTCGGAGCACGCGGGCCAGATCCCCGAAGAGTAGCGAACCGTCCGTCGCACGAACGGCGGACCTCACGCTCGGGATCGACCTCGGAGCGACCAAGGTCGTCAGCGGCCTCGTCAACGCGCACGGCGAGGTCATCCACCACAGCGGGCGGCACCTGCACGCCAACGACGGGCCGGACGGGGTCATCTCGGCCGTCCTGAGGGCCGCGCGAACGTGTCTCGACTGGGCCTCGGAACCCCCGCTCGCGGTGGGGGTCGCCGTGGCCGCGCAGGTCGATCCTCCATCCGGCATGGTGATCCACGCGCCGAACCTGGGATGGAGGAACGTCCCGCTCGGGCCCCGCATCGCCCACGAGCTCGGAACCCCGGTCGCCGTCGTGAACGATGCCCGGGCCGCCACCTACGCGGAATGGCAGTTCGGGGCCGGGGTGGGCACATCCGACCTCTTCTGCCTCGCCCTGGGGACGGGCATCGGCGGATCCGCGGTCCTGGGGGGCGTCCTCGTGGAGGGAGGAACCCATGCCGCGGGCGAGGTGGGTCACATCACGATCGTTTCCGGCGGGCGTCGATGCCACTGCCCGAACGCCGGGTGCTTCGAGGCCTACGTGGGAGGTTGGGCGATCGGCGAGCGAGCCCGGCTCGAGGTCGAGGCCGACCCGAGCGGAGGGGCGGCCCTCGTTCGACGCGCGGGCACGATCGAACAGATCACGGCCCACACGGTCTTCCAGGAGTTCCGGGCCGGGGACCCTCTGGCCGTCCGTCTGGTGGCCGAGACCGAACAGTATCTCACGGACGGAGCCGTGAGTGTGGTCAACGCGTTCAACCCCTCCCTTCTGGTGATGAGCGGAGGGCTGGTCGCCGGGATGCCCGATTGGGTCCCGGCGGTCGAACGGGCCGTTCGGTACCGCTGCCAACCCCCGGCCGCCGGCGCGCGGGTCGTCCGCGCCCGGTTTGCCGAGGACGCGGCGATGATCGGGGCAGCGCAGCTCGCCCGAAGGGCCCCCCCGCGTTAGGAAGGCGTTACTCGGTCGCGAACGCCCGATTCGCCAGGGCCGCCGAGGGGGGACTCACGACGGGCCCGGGCGGTTCTGGGACGGGCGGCAGGCCCACCAGCGGAACACACACCTCGTAGAGCCGGCGTGCCATCGCCATGTCACGCCCTGCCCGCGAGGTGGAGACCACTCGGCCACCGGAGAAGTACTCCCCCGTGATTCCCGCTACGTCCGGATCGCACGCCAAGTGGATTGGGGTGCGGGCTCCCGTCCGAGCGCTCCGGCCCGCGATCAGGGCGAAGAACCGGATCGTGAGGGCGATCCCGCCTCCGTTGTTCCGACCGAATCCCGAGCGGATGAAACCCGGGTGCAAGGAATTCACCGTGACTCCCGTGCCGGCGAGCCGACGGGCGAGTTCCCGGGTCAGCAGGACCAGCTCCAGCTTGGAGCGACCGTAGGCGCGAAACCCGTGGTACGACCCGGTTCCCTGGAGGTCCTCCAGGTGGACGGACTCACGGACGTGCGCGGCGGAAGCGACATTGATGATCCGGGCGGGAGGCGAGGTTCGCATCCGGTTGGCCAAGAGCGTAGTGAGCCCCAGCGGGGCCAGAACATTCAGGGCGAAGGTCCTCTCGATGCCTTCCGACGTCGTTTCCCGATGTGCGATGTACGCCCCAGCGTTGTTCACGAGCACATGAATGGCCGGGTACCGTCGGAGGAGCTCCTGGCCGACCCGCATCCACTCCGACCGGAGCGCGAGGTCCGTGACGGGGAGACCCTCCACGTGGGGATTCCCGGACGACCGAGCAACTTCCGTCGCTACCTGCTGCACCCGGGGGTCACCGCGCCCGACCAGGACGACGTGGGCCCCTCGGGCGGCGACTCCCCGGGCGGTCTCGAGACCGATCCCGGATGTTCCACCTGTGATCACGACGACACGGCCCTCCATGGACGGATTGGGGGAAGCGTTCATGCTCACCGTAACCCCTCGATGGTAGTTGCCTCCTTTCCCTCAGTAGGGGAGGGCTGCGGCGGCCCTACGTGAGCCGGTACTCGCGCCGGCGCGAATCCTGGAGCGAGATCGACTCCTGGACCAGTCCCTGCTGGCGGAGGGATTCGAGGGCGCTCTGTACCGTCCGTCGCGGCAGTCGAGACATTTGGGCCAGCTGCGACTGGTCCAGACCCCGGTAACTTTCGAGGAGGAAGTAGAGGAACTTGGCTGCCGGCGGGCCCTTGACGGGGCGGGAGGTGCGAATCGTGCCGAACGTCTCCCCTCGGAGCCCCATGCGCTCGGAGGCCAGGGGGGCGACCGAGGCGAGCGCGACGTTGCCGAGGTTCACGTCTCCCCCCAGTTCCCGGAGCAGCTGGATCTGCTGGCTCTCCAGGGGGGCCTCGAAGATCAGCTCCTCGCGGGGGTGCTCGGCGAGGATCGAGCGGACCCAGTCCCACTTGATCGCACCGTCGCTGTCGTAGATGCCGACCCCGCGTCCTGATTCGCGGCTCTCGACGATGACCTTCCGGGGGCCGAGGGTGCGGGCGTGGCCGATCTGGTTGATGGTCTCCTTGAGGGAGAGCTGGTGCTGGGGGTCCTTCTTTCCGACCTCGATGAGGTACGGCAGCCCTCGGTCCCGGACCGCATCGGCGAGACGGGCGATCTGGGTCGCCGACAGCTCCAGGATGCCGCTCGAGATCTCGATGAGGTCGAACCCGATCACCCGCGCCTCGTCGAGGAAGGCGGGGACCCGGTTCTGGGCGACCGCGTACTCGAGGAGGGTCCCGCCGGTGGAGACCTCGATGCCCTCTTTCTGATAGAGATGAACCCGGGCCTTCAGGCGTTCTTTCGGAAGCAGGAGCGGAAGCCCCCAGCCGATCTTGGCAATGTCGATGTACGAGGCGAGGTCCGAGATCTCCTCGGCGGTGACGTGCTGCAGACGGTCCAGAAGATGGGTGACGGAGGTGGTTCGGGGTCGTTGGACCTTCGGGGACTCCGCCGGGAAAAAGGTCCCTTTTGACTTGGTGGGTGCAATACTTGCGGAGATAACCATGAAAATCGACCCGTAAACGGCAACAATAGGCCGGGAAGGGGGTCAAATACTCATCGGTGGCGCCGGGCGGGGCCCAGAATGATGGGCTCTCCGCGAACGAACCCCGGAACCGGCAGGCCGAAGTGCGAGTAGAGCGTGGCCCCCACGGAGCGGATCCGTTGGGGCGGGAGTTGGCGACCCCTCGGGTCATGGGGGTCCCGGTAGGCGAAGATCCCCTCGAACGAGTGGACCGCATCGTCCGGTCCCGTGTCGTTTTCAGTCGTGAACCAGCGGCCGTGGCCCACCGTCCCGGCCGATCGCCACCGGAGGTCGCCGAAGTAGGCCATCAGGTCCGGCGGGTCCCCCCGGACCTCTTCATAGACCTCGGAAGGAGAGAAGAGCCGCACTCCGAGGGGGGTTCCGTCCTCCTTCTTGACTTGGTTAAGCTCCGAGCGGAGTCGCTCGGTGAGGGCCGCCTGGTCTTTCGGTGCCACGATGCCCTGGGGTTCTCGGCCCTTAAGGTTGAGGAAGAATCGTGCGTAATAGCCGCCCGCGGCCCAAACCTGGGTCTTCCCCCAGTCCACCCAAGCCTCTTCGAGGGGGGTTCCAGTTCGGGCGGGGGGTCTCTTGAGACGGAGCAAGCCCTTGTCGATCAGCCATTCGTTGATGCAGAAGCACCCTTCCATCGCCTGGCTGCCGTGGTCCGAGGCGACCAGGACTGGGACATCCGGGCCGACGAGGTCAAGGAATTGGCCGATTTCCTCGTCAAGCAGGGCGTAGAAGTCTCCGGCGACCCCGCTCAGCTTGGCATCGTGTGCGAAGCGTGGATGGGACTGGTCGAAGTACTTCCAGAACGCGTGATGGACCCGGTCCGGGCCAATCTCATGGATCGCGAAGAGGTCCCACGGCTCTTTCCGCCAGACGTGGCGAGCGACCTTCCATCGGCGTCGAGTCATTTCGAAGAGGTCCCGCGCCACGGCCAGCCGGTCATCGATTCGAAAGGCGACGTCAAAGAACCCTCCTCCGGCGACCTGGGCCAGCTCGGGCACGAGGGACGACGGATTGGCCCAGTCCGTGACCCCGTCCGGTGTCAGGAAATCCGAGACGTAGACGCCGTTGACGGAAGGCGGGGGGTACCCCGGAGGCATCCCGAGGACGGCCACGCGCCGGCCGGCCCTCGAAAGAGCATCCCAGATCATCGGGCGTTGCGCGGTCGAAGAGGCAGGGATGTACGTCCGGTCGTAGCTGCCGGGCCTTCGGTGACGGAACCCATACAGTCCGAGCATCCCCGGATCGGCTCCGGAACACATGACGGCCCAGGCAGGCACCGTGATCGGAGGGTCACAACTGACGAGAGTGGCCTGGGTGGACTGCCTCAAGAGCGCCTGAAGCCGGGGGGTCCGGTCTCGGAAGCGTTCGAGGAGGGCCGGGGACATCGAGTCGAGCCCGATCATCACGAGCCGGGGCCGTTCGGGCTCCACGAGGTGCCCGGATGGGGTCGCAGGGAAATGGCTTGCGTACGGCGCCCCCTTCCGTCTCCTCCCGTTTCCAAGTGGACCGTCCCGAGGGGGGTCTGCGCTCCTCCTCGGGGAGGCAGGGCGCGATCAAACTGGGTACCTGTGGCGGGTCCGGTCGCTTCGTTTCGTCGCCGCGTTTCGGGCCCAGTCTTCTAGTACTACATATGAATATGAGTATGTATGTCGTCCCGAAATATCGCCGTGCAGAAGGCGGTATACGACGCGCTAGTGCGAGAAAAACGAACCGGGGAGAGCTTTACGGTGCTCTTCCGTAGGTTGCTCGATCAGCGGGAGGGGCTCGAGGAGCTTTGGGGCGCCTGGGCTCCCGAGAAGCGCCGCCGGGCGGGCCTCGCTCCAGGGAGTTCGGTTCCGTCCCGGAGGGGCACGCCGTGAAGGCCCTCGATGCAGGGGCCCTCCGAGGGGTTCTCGAGGCGGATCCCGGTTCCCGAGAACTGTTGCGCCGCCTAAGGGGGGTGGAAGTGGCCACCACCGAACGGGCCATGCTCGAACTCTCCGTTCTCGCGCGGCGCTCTCCGTCCAAGGCCCAGGTCGCCCGCCGGACCGCGGTCGACCGTCTCCGCCGAAAACTCACCGTCCTGCCCATTGACGCCCGCGCGATCGCCGAGGCGGCCCGTCGGGCCTCGGGGAACCCTTCCTTCGAGGAGCTATGGCGTCTGGCCGAGTGGGGAGCCCTCGAGGCGAACGGGTGTGACGAGCTGTTTACCCCCGTACGACCCGCTGCCACCGGCAAATGGCGGTTCAAAGTCACCCGTGTAGGGGTTAAACATTCAAAGTAATGGTAGTTACATTACTTGGCTGGCTGTCAAATCGTACAGGTGTAAACAGGAGGTCCCGTCGGTCTCCGACCAGTGGGTCCCGCCTTCGGATCCGCGATCTTTGGCCGGGGGGTGGGGTTTTCGGGCCAAACCCACCAAACCCGCTATTCTCCTGTATTCCGAGTGTATGAGACTATAATTACGTTGTAAGCATTACTCAGTCTGCATTAGGGATAGTCTGCCTGTGCTCGAGCCCCTGGGGGCCTCAAGGGTTCTCTGAGGTGAGGGCGTATAACATGAGTTATACGGCGCAGTTGGCCCCCTGCCAGGGCCTGGATCTGAGGCGGGGTTCGGGCGGGCCAAGCCGGAAGGATCTGCGGGTTCGGGCGCCCAGTCTCTCGGCAATTACTCCTATACGCATCCTGAGTAATGGCTCTCACTTACTTGTAGAATCATAGGTATGGGTGAGCCATTCTTAGCCCGATCGGAGATTCTGATCCCCTCCCCGTGCCCGGACCAAGTTGCCCCCACCCTCTGGGTGCAGTCGAGGTCCAGGAGGCCGACTTGCGACCACTTGCCATCGCCCGGTAGGTGCGGAAGTAGTGATATGCATATGTATGTGCATATGAATATCTATTACAGGTTCACTTTCTCTCCTTAGATCGAATCATTGAACCGTTGCGATTCGGCTTTGCAGTTCAACGAAAACTATCCTCCCCTTCCCCCCGTGTTCCCCCAAGCCTGACAGCTCTTGGCAGGAGCGGAGGAGGACCGGCCGCGCCCACCGATTCCCTCCTAGCTGCCGTCCCGGGGCCCTCGAGGAAGGGCCCCCCCCGGACGGTGGTCAGAAATACTACGACTTACGTGATAATCGCATGTCCTCCCGGCGTATGGCGTCTTGGCTGGCCGTAATTGCGATCTCTTTGGTGATGGCGGCCTCCCCGGCCCTCGCACTAATCCCGACGAATGGCGGCGCCGTCTCGGCGTCCTCTTCCACAGCCGTCGCGCCGGCGACCTCGCAGTTGTGGACGAGCGGGATCACCGCACTGGACCAAGGGCAGGGCCCTACTCACGGCACCTCGATGGCCTGCCAAACCGAGGCACCTGGATCGGCCACGTGCTCCAGCGGCGCCCTCGGGGGCTCTCCCTCACTTCATCAAGCCGGGACGATGACGGGGACGGGTCTCCCTGCGGCGAGACCTCTAGTCGCCACCCTCCAGCCTTCCTGGACCAATGAGACCTCGAACATGGGATCCATGGGTGGGGGCTACCAGGGCGCGGTCGCCTACGATCCCCTGTACGGGACGGGGGCGCTGGTGTACTACGGGGGATGCACCCCGACCCAATGCCCGGCAGGTAGCACCTGGATTTACGAAGGCATCTCCTGGACTAACGTGACCGCGAGTTTCCCCACATCACCGGGACCCCTCGAAGCCCAATCCATGGATTACGACCCGGCTTTCGGCGGAGTCATCTCGGCGGGTGGATACAATGCCACGGGTGCGAGCGTCGGAACTTGGCTATTCAACTCGACCGGTTGGTACAACCTCACCGCTACGACCGGTAGCGTTCCGGCCTTCGACGGAGCCATGGCATGGGACCCCGCCCTTCACGCGCTCGTGTACGTGGACGGCTGCTCGTTCCCGACTACCTGCGGGAGTCGTTGGACGACAACGTGGGAACTCACCGCCACTTGGGGTAGCGCAGCCCTTGGCCCGGGAGGCCTCAATTGGGCTGTCGCTGGCGAGTCGCTCGCGTACGACGCCGCCGACCACGCGCTCCTCCTCTTCGGCGGATACGATGGCCAGACCGACACGAACTACACGTTCGAACTTTCCGGCACGACCTGGAATAATCTCACCGCAACTTCGGTCGGGTGCGACTCCCTCACGAGTGTATGCGGGTACTACCCCTTGGGCCGTGCCTACGGCCAGATGACCTGGGATGGCCAGATCGGCGCGATCGTGCTGTACGGTGGGTTCAACTCGAGCTCGATCGCGGTCTACGGCGACTCGTGGCAGTTCCAGGGCGGAACGTGGCTCCCGAGCTACCTCTACTACGCCGGGTCGTTGCCGGACCAAGCCATTTGCGAAGGTGAGATGGCCGCCAACAGCACCGATATCGCACCGGTTCTGTTCGGGGGGCTTAACGGCGCTATCGCGATCAGCATCAGCTCGTACACCTTCGAGGCCGCGCCCAATCTGACCCTATCGATCGTCCACAACCCCACGGACGTGGGCAGCCTAATCAGTATCAACGTCAGCGTACAGGTGGGCACCGGATCCGGCCCGTGGGCGGCGGCGGATGTGTCGGTCAACGGCACCCCGATTCTCAGCTCCGACCGCTACGGAATCAACTTCACCACGGCCTGGGCCTTCGGCCCTGCGGCGTTCAAGGAGGCGCATCCGGGGACCTACCCGGTCGTAGCGTACGTCGACGACTGGGTGTGGGGAATAGAGTACGTCTACGCCAACATTACGGTGGTTCCGACCCTGGTGGTGCACGCCTCCGCCAACGTCACCACGTCCGAAGTTGGACTCCCGCTATCGTTCAGCGGCTCGGCCACGGGCGGAAGTGGGACTTATTCTACCTACACTTGGAACTTCGGAGACAGCAGCACGGGGACCGGAGCATCGACCCACCACACGTTCTCCACGGCCGGTAGCTACCCAGTTCGGCTGAACGTCACCGATTCGGACGGGATCACGAACACGACGACGGTCACGGTGCATGTGCTCCCCCTCCTCACCGCATCCCAAGTCACGGCGTTCCCGATGAATTCCCCGGCCGGGACGAACGTCGCGTTCTCGGTCACCGTCAGCAACGGGGATCCACCCTATACCACGTACGCGTGGAACTTCGGGGATGGGAACACCGGCACCGGAGCGGCTCCGAGCCATGCGTTCTCGAAAGCGGGCACGTTCACCGTGAGTGTCACCGTCACGGACTCCTTTGGGGTCAAGTCGACGGCCCAGGCCTCCGTGACCGTGGCAAGTCCTAATTCCTCGGCGGGGTTCTCCCTCACGTCCGGGACGGGTCTCTACCTCCTGCTGGGGGTAATCGTGGTCATCGTGGTCGTGGGCGCCTTGCTCCTCCTGCGGCGGAAGAAACCCTCCGCCGCCGGCCTCCCGCCCCCCGCCGCGGCCTCCGGCCCGCCTCCCGGAGCGGGCGGCCCGCCACCCCCTCCGCCTCCCGCGGCGTAAGGAGCAAGTCACGCGAACCTCTTCCTGCCGCCCCTAGCTCCGACTAACCCTTCTCCCGGTCGCCGCATCCGCGCCGGGCCATCGCCTCACGGGGGCCGGTTCAGCGGGCCGCCCGCCAGCTCTCGAGGATATCCCTGAGCGTTTGCTCGAACGGGATCGAAGGGGCCCACCCGAGCGCCGTCAACCGGGAGATGTCGGCCAGGTGGACCGGTTCGTCCACGCGGCGGATCTTCTCCGGTGCGGACTCCACCGTGATCGGGTTCCGGGCGAACGTGAGGAGGGTCTCGAGATTCTGGCGGACCAGCCGCGGGACCCCGCTCGCGATGTTGTAGGCCTCCCCGGGCGTGCCCTTCTCCACCACCGTTACCATGGCCCGGATGGCGTCCCGGACATCCTGGATGTCCCGGCGTCGGTCGAGGTTTCCCACCCTCAGTACTCGGGGAGAGGGCCCTTCCTCGATGGCCGCGATCTGGCTCGCGAAATCGTTCGTAGAGTCCCCCTTTTTTCCCGGGCCCGTCGTGCCGAAGATCCGGTACCGGAAGACCGGGATCTCGAAGCTGCGGAAGTACTGGTAGCAGAGCAGGTCGGCCGCCGCCTTGCTGGACGCATACGGACTGGTGGGTAGGAGCGGGGAGTCCTCGGGCGTGGGCACGATGGGGGGGTCCCCGTATTCCGTGCCGCTGCCCGCGAACGCGAACCGGGTGCGAGGAAAGTGATGGCGTAGCTCCTCCAGGAGGTGCAGGGTACCGGTCAGATTCGTAGCGTAGGTCCCCAGGGGGTCCTCCCACGAAGGGATGACGTAGGCCTGGCCGGCAAAGTGGTAGACCACGTCCGGTTTCGACTCGGCGACCGTCCGCTCGACTTGGAGGCGGTCGGTGACGTCGAGAGGGACCAAACGGATACCCCCAAGGGGGGCCGGACCCTTGGGAGTGACGCGGGGAAGGTAGGTGGCCGTCACCTCGGTCCCCTGACTGGCCAGGTGGGTCGACATGTAGCTCCCGAGAAAACCGGTGCCCCCGGTGACCAGTGCTCGCAACGGATCGCGCCCGTCCCTGTCCGAGAGAGCCGCCCTCATTAGCCTGCCGAGCGGCCCGACGCCCTGCACCGTGTCCCGACACCGGCGGGGCAGGGTGATGTGGCCCCGACGGTTCCGGGGCTCCCGGAGGCAAGCATGGCGACCGGAACGACCCTTCCAATGGCGGCCGAGGACCGCATGTGCTACCCCCGGGCGTTGGAGAACCCGCTTCGACGCCGCTTTGCCCCTCCTTCTCGCGAGGTCACCCTACTGGATCCCCGTCCCGGGGAGACCGTGGCCGACCTGGGGGCGGGGGTCGGCTACTTCGACCCGGAGATCCTCCGCCGCATCGGGGCCGGCGGCCACCTCTATGCCGTCGACATCGATTCGGAGAACCTCGCCTTGGCCCAGCGCAGGGTCGGAGGGGCCGGCCAGGTCGAGTTCCGGGTCGGATCGGCCGCCCAGGTTCCGAACATCCCATCGGATTCCGTTGACCGGGTCTTACTCTCGCTCGTGATCTGCTGCATGGTCGACAAGGAAGGGGCCCTCGATGAGGCGTGGCGGATCCTTCGGCCCGGAGGGGTTGCCCTGATCACCTACCCAAAGCGAAGGCTTCCCTTTCGACGCCGCCCGTCCCTCCGGGTCGTCCCCGAACGTTGGACGGCGCTCCAAGTCCGTCATCCCTGGGTGGTCCGGCCGGTCCGCTCCTCCTGGATCGTCCAACGACACCTGCTTCAGAAACTTCTCACTACCGGCCGGCCGACGGATCCGGCTGGCAGGTCCCGCTCTATAGGATAACCCGTGTGGAGACCGGCCCACCGGTCGTCCGGGGTGTTTAGGGACGCAGTCGGGGGAGGTAGGCCACGTCCTCGCGATCGATGTCCGAGAAGATCCTTCGGATCACCGGGCGCTGGGGAAGGATGAAGGGCAAAACCTTCACCTTCACGTCGCCCCGGGTCACGATCCGGGTGCCGCCCGAGGCCTCCGAATAGTGGTTTTCGATCCAACTTCCGGCCGCCCACGGGCCCTCGCTGCTCACGATGTCCCATCGGCTCATTTCGGGCGGGCGACTGGTCACCTTCCATTCGGAAGGGAGGAGCTTCCCCCGCACGTCGATCATCCGACGAACCGTGGTGACGTCCCCTTCCTGGCGGACCACGGCATGGGACTTGACGAGAGGGTGGATCGCCGTGATCCGAGCCGGGTCCAAGTGGGCCTGTAGCAGGCGCCATACCTGATCCGGCGGAGCGGGGAATACACCCTCGTCCTGGTACTCGACCATGGTTCTTGTCCGAGTGACAGACCTCCGCGGAGGGTCAAATGCGTGTTGCTTCCCCCTAATCCGTTCTCTTGCGGTACCGTTGGGGGGTATTGGCGGATACCTTGGCGGGCACGCGGGGGCGCCGTCGCGTTGATCCTTAGCTTGGTTGTGCTCCTCTTGTCCGGCACCCTCGGAAGCAGGTCGGGGTTGAGTCGCCCCGCTTTTCCCCAGGTGCTCGGAGCCCCTCACTCTCCGGGCGGGGCCCGATCGCCACCGGAGCCCCGGTCGGTCGCCGAGTTCAACGTGACGTTCACCCCCAGCCCCTCCTCCCCGGTTGGGGCCTTCGAAGTCGCCGCGCTGGCACCTATCGTGGCCGGCATCCTGGTTGCATCGGTCGTAGCGGGGCTGGCCGTTTGGGCCTGGGGAGGGAAGGAACGAACGGCAAAGTGAGCCCGGGTCGTAGTCGGGGGAGGGCCGGATCCCCTCGCGGGACCCTCCTGTGATAAGAGACCCCGGCGATTCGGGTCGGCATGCCGGTGCCCATCTTCGTGGTCGACGCCTTCACCGCCCGACCCTTCCGGGGGAATCCGGCGGGAGTGTGCCTCCTCAACGGCCCCGCACCCCGGGCTTGGATGCAGTCGGTGGCGGCCGAGATGAAGCACGCGGAGACCGCCTTCCTCTACCGACAGGGCGAGACGTACCGGCTCCGGTGGTTCAGTCCGACCGTCGAGGTGGAACTGTGTGGCCACGCCACCCTGGCGGCGGCCCACGTCCTGTTCGAACGGGGCTTCCTGGGTCCCGACGAGACCGCGCGCTTCGCCACCCAGAGCGGGGAGCTGCGGGTCCGACGAACCGGGACAGGTCTCGAGTTGAACTTCCCCGCGGACCCGGTGCGGCCGGTTCGGGCCCCCGCCGGACTTCAGAAGGGAATCCCACTCCCGTTCTCCTTTGTGGGCCGCGCCCGGTTCGATTACCTGGTCCAAGTCGCGTCGGCGGCGAAGCTGCGGAAGCTCGTCCCGGACTACGACGCCCTCGCGCGGATCCCCTGCCGCGGCGTCGTGGTGACCGCCCTCTCGGACCGGAAGGAGTACCACTACCTCTGTCGCTTCTTCGCTCCCAACTACGGCGTCCCGGAGGATTCGGTGACCGGGTCGATCCAGTGCATCCTCGGACCCTTCTGGGCCACCCGGTTGGGCCGATCCGAGGTAACGGGGTATCAGGCCTCCCCACGAGGGGGAATGTTTCGGGTCCGCGTGGAGGGTCGACGGATCGCGATCTCAGGGGAGGCCGTGACGGTACTTTCCGGCACGCTCGAGGACCCCTCCCGAGGGCGACCGGCTGACCATCGGGGGTCACCGGGTCGGGCGTAGGGGCGGCCCGAGTCGAAATCCGTCGGAGGTGGGCGGAATTTACGCCCAACTCGACCCTCTTATCCCACCCCTTTTTGACGCTCGCCCATGGCGCTCTTCATCGCAGAGCATACCCACCCCGGCGAACGCTGCCCCGCCCAGAACCCGCAGATGGCGGCTGGCCTTCTGGCCATCATCCATAGCGCGGGCCAGGCCGGCATCCGGGTCCACGGCGACGCAGTCGCCAATGGCGGCCACCACCTCTACCTGATCGTGGAGGCAGAGAACGAGAAGAAAGTGCGCGACTACTTCGCCCCGTTCGGCCAGATGGGGACGCTCAAGGTCACGCCCGCCTCGCACTGCGAAGAGGTAGTCGAACGCGGCGCCTGCTGACCGAAATCTCCCCTCCGGGGCGGGGGTGCGTCCTCCGAACCCTCGCCCCTGGATTCTTTGTTGAGGCGGGGGGGCATTCCATCCACGGCGGGTGGTGTTCCGGCCCCTCGTGGCTTTCAACCGCCAGCGAAGCCAGGAAAGACGAAAAGAAAGGGTTGGTCCCGGCCGCCCTCGGTCGTACTAGGGGGTCCCTTCCGATGGGTCCGGGGGGGATTGGCCCGCGCTTCCCTCGTCCCAGGGCTTGGGGGGTGGCGGGTTCGTGGCCGCGGCAGGGGTCGTAGCCGCTCCGCCCCGACCGCGCCGCATCAGGGCCACCAGCATTCCCACGATGAGGAGCGCGATCACGATGCCGATGATCGCCCAGTCCAGTGTGGACAGGCCGCCACTGCTCCCGGAGGAGGCGGGCGGTGGCGGACTACTTGTCGCACTGAACGTCACGGTCACGGACGGGGAGTTGCCGGCCACGATCACCGAGTTCGAGGTGACCGACGACGTGTAGCCCGTGACGGCTCCGACCGTGTAGGAGTACGTGTTGTTCGCGAGGCCCGCGAAGGTGATGGTCGCTCCGGCGGCCGCCGACTTCGGGGTCCCGGCGAAGGTCACCGACCAGGTCAATCCCGTCGCGAGTCCCGTCTCGGAGAAGGTCACCGAGTAGGTCACGGGGGTCACTGCGGTGAACGCGATCGATACCGACTTCGCCTGACCCTGGACCGTTATCGAACCGTGGGTCACGTTGGCGGTGTAGCCCGCCACCGCGGCGATCGTGTAGGTGTACGTCTCATTCGGCTCGCCGAACTGGATCGTATTCGTGGTCGAGGGGGTGGTCTGCGATCCGAGCGTGACCGACCAGGAGGTACCGGGCGCGAGCCCGCTCTCCGTGAAGGTGACCGCGTACGTGACCACGGTGAACGCCGCATCGACCGTCTTGTCCGATCCTGCCAGCGTGACCGAGCCACTGGTGGGTAGGGCGGTGTAGCCGGGTACGGGGGCGATCGTATACGCGTAGGTTCCGACGATGACGTTCGAGAATACGATCGAACTGCCCGTCCCCGACTGGGGCGTTCCGTCGAACGTAACCGACCAGGAAGTCCCGCTCGCGAGTCCCGATTCGTCGAACGTCACGGTGTACGGGATAGCCGCGAAGGCGATCGTCACGGTCGTGTTGACCCCCGTGTAGGGGACGGTCCCGGAGGCGGGGGTCGGGGTGTACCCCACCGGGGGGTCCACCACGTACCCGAGGTTCGGGTCCCCGAGCGACCAGCTCGGGATGAACACGAGAGGAGCGCTGGTCGTGTAGGTGATCGTGTCCAGCGTGAATCCCCACGTCGTGTAGGCGGGGAGACCCGTTTCCATGAATTCGAGCCAGTTGGTGATGAAGTACCCGCTGGGGTTTCCGTCGGTCACGCCGGACGCGATGATATAGGATCCGCCTGCAGGGTTCCAGTCCGACCAGTAGTTACCGACGCCCGACACGTCGAAGTACACGAAGGTCGCCCCCACGGACGCGGCTTGCAAGATGTACATGTCGAAGTGCTCGTTGGTACTGGCGCCGTTGTTGGCGACGAAGTTGTTCGCGGTAACGAAGATCTCGCTGCCGTTCTCGACCGAGACCCCGTAGCTGGCGGAAGCTTCCAAGGTGCTCGCCTCGAGATCCACGTTCGTCGTGTTCTGGAACACCACACCAATGCCGCTCCCGAACAGGAACGCCTCCGCGACGGTGGCATTCACCGTCCCGTTGAACTGGACACCGACTTGGGCATACCAGGACGTGATGTTCACGGCGAGCAATTCGTTCGAGCCGTTGTCCTCGAGGGCGAAACCCGCGTTGTACGCGGAAACGTGCAGGATCTCCGCGTATTCATTGTGGATGGAAGCGACCGCCGCGTTGGGGGCGCTGCGGATCTGGGTGGTCGAGAAGTACTCCGGCCCGGGGGTGGCCGCCGTCGAGTTGACGTTGTCGACCAGGACGTACTCGTCCGCGATCACGCCGACCCCGACGCCCACGCCCGAGACGGTGACGTTGGCGACCGTGACGTTCTCGCTGCTCTCCACGAGCGCACCCGCCGCGCCGTCGGAGACGGTCACGTTCGCGACCGTGACATTCTGGGCGCCGAGGATCCCGAATCCGAAGGAACCGAGGCGGGAGGTAATGTTCGCGGCCGAAACGTTCTGCCCCCCTTCGACGACGACCCCTTCGGCGTTGTTGACCGCGGTCACATTGTAGAAGGAGGAGTAGTTGGTCGTTGACGCTTCGATCCCGTAGCTCGAGGGGCCCGAGGCGTTGATGAAGTGGGCGAGCAGGCCCGTGATCCCTTCCAGGTATAGCCCACTCGAGTCCACGACGTTGAGGCCGTACACGTATTCCCCGCCGACGCCGTCCAACAGGTTGCCCCCCGAGGAGCCGTTCGTGAACGTCCAGTTGTAGAAGTCGACGTACCCGTAGAGGTCGGCGTAGACGCCGTAGGAGTGATTGACGAGGAGGTCGGTGACCTCGCCGAAGCCGGTGTCCAGAAGTTCCAGGGCCGCGTAGGCGTTGGTGGCGGTCAGTCCTACGTAGTAGAAGCTTTCGATTTGGTCGCTGTAAATGCCGAGCGCGCCGTTGGTCGTAGTGGTCGTGAACAGGTAGACGTCCTGGCTGGCGAACAGGTACGCCGCCCAGCTCGGCACCGCGTTCACGTCCGTCCCGTTGGACGAAAGATCGTACCCGAAGACCTCGTAGGAGTTCATCACGCCGATCGCGTTGGCGCCGGTCTCGCTCGTGATGTTGTCGAACTCCGTGTAGTTCCCCTGGAGGACGTCGACTCCGAACGAGTCGCCGGACGTCACGATGTTGGAGGCACTGCTGTACAGCGTGCTCCAGAACTCAACATCCGCGTTACCGGTGATGGTCGTGTTGGTGACGGTGTAGATTCCCGAGCCGTAGTTGAAGTAGTAACCCTGGGTCCAACCGGGGAGATGGAGGGTGTGCGCGTAGAAGCTGTAGTTGAAAGTTGTGGGGTCCTGGAGGAATCCGTTGAGGTAGACCGACGTGGTGAGGTTATCCACGGCGGCCAGGAAGAACGTGGCGAACCGGAAATCGTTCAGTTGGAGGAACGCCGGAGCGATAGCCGCCTTACTGTCATTGATGGAAAGATTGCTGACGCCGGAGATGCTCGTCCAGGAGACCCCGTAGATCCCCGCGAATCCGAAGCTGCTCGCCTGCGCGTCGGAGCTGAGGTAGACCGGGGCGTTAAACACACTCGGGTCGCTGTTGAGAAGGACTTCTACCGTCGTGTTGCCCCCGACGATGAGCGGGCTCACCGGGTCGTATCCGTCCGCCCAAGCGGCGAAGTCGTACTCGTTGTTCGACCAGACAGGGGGGAGTCGGGTCACCCCGATACCGGCGAGGTCCGTGGGAGCGTAGCTCCAGTTGTCGCCCGCGGTGTAGTAATTGTCCTCGGTTTCGAAGAAGCTGAACGCGTAGTTCACGGTCGTGCCGTAGGTGACGGAGATCCAGCCGGGTAGGGCCGCCGGGCCGAAGGAGGAGTTGGCCGTGTTCCAGAGCCCGTACAGGATCGAGGGACCTTGGCTCAGGTATTCGGTGGTTCCGAGGTAGTAGCTCGCGACGCCCACGGCCGTCTCGCCGGTGTCCTCACCGTAGTCGTACGCGGACGAGACGTTCGTGTACTGCTTCGTGACGTTGTTCCAAGACTCGAGGTTGGCCGAACCGTTCAGCTGAGTGATGACCGCGTTGGCGCCGCCCCCGTTCCCGCCGAAGATGAGCTCGGCGTCCCAGAGGAGGCCGGCGGGATTGTAGTTGTACCCGTTCACTTCGAACTCGGGGGGAGCGCCCGAGACCAGGTTGCCGTTGAACGTGACGTGGTCGTAGTACGCCGACCAATTCTGGGTGAACCCGCCGAGGGTCGCGTTGGTGATCGTGTAGTTGAAGTAGACGCTTGGCACGCCGCCGGCGGTCGAGATGTTGTTGTACAGGTTGAGCGAAAAAGGGTAATGGACCTGGAAGAGCGGTCCGTACGTGTAGTAGAATTCGCCGGCAACGAGGGTTCCCTGGTATCCGGGCGCGAGAGTTCCCGCATTGAGCCCGACCCCGGCGGCGGTCATGTTCCAGATGTTGTTCTCGAACTGGAGGTCGGTCCCGTTGAAGTGCGCGACGTTCTGGATCCAGAAGACCCCGTGCGTACCGCCGGGGTAGGAGACGTTGACCGTGACCGTGTTGAGCTGGAACGTCATGTAGTTCGGCGGGGCGTCCCACCCGGCATAACCGGGGTTGTAGTCGGTGAAGTTGTTGAGGGTCAGGAATGAGGCGAAACTGGTCGTGTTGTATTCGTAATTGCCCCCCGCGCCGACCCCGAGGTCGGCGAGGCCCATTGGCGCCGGCGTGCCGGGGTACGTGGGAGAGATCCCCGACGCTGGGGCGGCGCCGGTGTGGGTGAAGGCGCTCGGGAGGAAGACGCTCGACGGATTGATCTGGTGGTTGGCGATCTGACTCTCCACTTTGGCGACGACCGGGGAGACCGAACCCACGGACGGGGCGGCCCGGGTCGTTGTGGGGGCGTTCGCGGCGGTCGGGGTCGGGAGGAAGTGTCCGCCTCCGAACCCGGTCGAGCCGCCCGGGATCCGTGCGGGGGCGACCGAACTCGAGACGGTCGTGGTGGCGCTAACGGTGGCCGCCGTAGCCGGGTGAGAGCCCGTGGCTCCGGCAAGACCCGAAAGGAGCCCCATCGAAGAGAGGACCATGAGGACGGTTACGAGAGCGGCGCCCAGCAGTACGGCTCGACGGTCGGCCATGTTCACCGTTGCGAACGGGGCTCGCTACTTAAGTCTCGTGACCTCGGCGATTCCTGCAGAATCCGCGCGCCGCTCTTCCCCGGTGCCGGCCCGTGGCCCGGTGGCCTGAGAGGGCCGTCGCCCGGTCGGATGAACCGAAGGAGAAAGGAAGGAAAGGGTTGGCCCTGGGTTCGCCGGAACCCCTACGCAGAGCCCCCGCCGGACGAGCCGTCGTCCATGTTCGAGCTGTCCCCCGACTCTTCCTTCGGGGAACTTCCGGTGTTCGACCCACCGCCGCCCGACCGGCCGCGCATGGCGAGCGCGATGATCAGGGCGATGATGATGACCGCGATCACGACGCCGATGATGATCCAGTCCAGCGTGGACAGGCCGCTGCTGCTACCCGAGCCGGACGGCGGGGGGCTGCTCGACGCGGTGAACGTCACGCCCACGGTCTTGGAGGCACCGGCCACGATCACCGAGCTCGAGGTGACCGAGGACGTGTAGCCCGTCACGGCTCCGAGGGTGTAGGCATAGGTGTTGTTCACGAGACCCGAGAACGTGATGGACGCCGTCGTCTGGGTACTCGGAGTGCCCGCGAGCGTCACGGTCCAGCTGGCTCCCGACGGGAGGCCCGTCTCGGTGAACGTCACCGTGTAGGTCGCCGGGGTCACGGCCGTGAACCCGATGAAGGTCGCCACGTCCGCGCCCGCGATCACCACGTTGCCGGTGGTCTGGTTCGCCGTGAAGCCGGTCTGGGCCCTGAGGGTCCACGGGTACGTATTGTTCGCCAGTCCCGAGATGCTAATGGTACCGGTCGTCGAATAGTACACGACCGAGTTGAACGTCACCGACCAATTGGTCGAGGCCGCCAGCCCGGTCTCCGTGAACGTCGCGGTATACGTCGGGGGCGGGGCGATCGCCGTGAAGGTGACCGTCTGTCCGGTCGCCGCACCGTTCACCGTGATCGACCCGGTGGCGGGGACGGGCGCGTGGTAGCCGCTCACGAGCGAGACGGTGAAGGGCCACACGCCGTTGATCTCGTTGAACACGATGGTCGTTCCCGACGAGTGTTGGGCCACGCTGTTCAGCGTGACCGTCCACATGGTACCGGCCGTGAGGCCCGACTCGGTGAAGGTGACCGCGTAGTAGGTGTAGACCAGCGGGTAGTAGTCGCCCCCATTGTAGATCTGCCCGTAGGGTGCGCCCGTCGGCTGGCTGTTGTTGTACGGGAGCATGCCGGTGGGGTTGGCGCTGTTACCGTAATTCGACCAGTAGTTGCCGCCCTGGGTCGCGTTGCCGATGATCGTCCCAGTCAGGGGAAAGTCCGGCCAGCCGGCCGCGTAGTTGACGGTCGCAGCGGGGGTCGGGGTGATGTTCCAGGTGTTGGTCCAGAGCACTTCAGAGCCCGTGTACAGGTCGAACGGCGGTTCCGACGCGGGGTCCGGCAGGTTGAACGCGTTGTTGTAGACCGTGTCGCCGCCCTCGGCGAGCTGGAGGCCGAGGCTCAGGTTCTCGGCGCAGATGTGGAACGTCGCGCACGCCGCGAACGTCGGGATCGCGACATCCTCGAACGTGTTGCCCCAGAACGTGTTCGAGGTCCCGTCGGCGGCGTAGATGCCGCCCGCCTGGACCTGGAAGGTGTCGCCCGAGAACAGCATTCCGGTCGACTCCCACTCGAGGACGCTGAACGTCGCGTAATAGTTCCCAATGAACCCGTACCCGATCCCGGAGGCCACGTTCGTCGTGAACCATCCGCTGATCTGGGTGGAGTTGACGAGCGCGATGTTCGACGCGTAGTAGAAGATGTACCCGAGGTCGTTCGTGGCCGGGAAGTTGATGTAGGGCGACCCAGTCGTCAGCGCGGGCATGTCGTTCAGGACCACGGAGTCGGTCGTGCCCCAGATGAACACGCCCGTGAACACGGGGAACGTGTAGTCATTGAACAGACCGAACACCGAGGGGAACGCCAGCGTCTGAGTGTTGTCGATCTGCCACGGGCTCGAGGGAGTGCCGGATCCACTGCTAGACAACGCGGCGAACTGATTGTTGTTCCAGAAGTATAAGGGGGCGTAGATGCCCATCGACGCGTCGGCCGTCAGGGTCATGGTGATGGTCACACCGGCCGACGTCACGATGAAATTCGTGTACACCGGGTCGTAGTCGCTCAGTAGGATGCTGATGTTGTAGTTCCCGGGAGCGAGGTAGAAGACCCCGCCGTTCAACTCCTGCGGCGCCCAGTACGGGTCCCCTTCATACGTGAAGTTGCTCGTCCAGTTCGGCGCTACGAAGTAGAACGCGTTCGATGGAGTGATGTCGAGGGTGACCGGGTAGGCGCCCTGGGCGCCCGTGGCGTTCCACAGTCCTTCCAGGATGCCAGGCCCTGTCGTGACGACCCCGTAGGGAGAACCCGTGGAGTTGATCGCCCAGGCCACGTTGGCGCCGGTGACCGTCTCCCCCGTCTCGCCGCCATACGAGAACGCCGTCGGGACTTCTTCGTAGGAGCCCGCGCTGGCGTTCCAGTACTGGAGGGAGAGGTTGGCGTCCGCATCGAACAGGTCCGAGGTGGCGCCGCCGCCCGGCCCTCCGAGGATGACCTCGAAGTCGTTGGTCAGGCCAAGGGCGTTGTACGTGAAGCCGTTCGCCTCGTAGTTCGACTGGACCGCCGCGGACGAGTTGAACACGACGTAGTCGTAGGGGTAACCGCCTGACACGCCGGGGTTGCTTGGGTCGTTGATCCCGACGGAGAACGTGACCATGTTCCGAGTCGAGTTCAGCGTGCTGTTCATGTACAAATTCAGGGTGAACGGATACGAGAGACCGGTGACGATGTACTCGGAGTAGTAGAATCCGGCCGACCCGTAGGACGCCGAGTTGTCGGTCCCCAGCGTCCCCGTGGTGTAGAATGCGTTGCCCGAGATGGATGCTCCGGAGAAGTTCCAGACATTGGTGACGAGGTAGAGCGTCCCCGAGGTCGGGTAGAACTCGGCGACGTTCTGCGTCCAGAACGAGTAGCTGGAGTTTCCGAACAGGTTGATCGCCGTGCTCACGGCGTTCAATTGTACGCCGTAGGCGTCTGGCGAGCTGTCGAAGGGGTAGGCCGCGAGAACGCCGGTGGCGTTCGGGGCGAACGTCGCAAGGAGAGCCGAGGTGTTGAGGATCGAGGGGACGATGCTCCCGTTGCCGTTCGTGTTCGCGGAGAGACCGTAATCGGCGAGCCCAATTGGGGCCGGGGAGTACTGGCCGTACAACGGGGTCACGTGGCCCTGGGCCCCGGCACGAGCCTCCTGGGCGGGAGTGGCTCCGGCACGGGGAACGAAGACGTCCCGGTTCGGAATGCCTTGGGCATGGGCCGAGGTGAGCACCTTCTCAGCGAGAGGGCTCAGGGTCGTCGAGGTCGCCGGCACATTGAGTCGGCTGGCCGGGCCCGCCGATGTCGGAGGGCTCGAAGTCCCGCCCGCCGCCATCCGCGCGGGCGCACCCGTTGTGACGACGGACACGGCCGTCGAGTGGGCGCCCGCGGGCGGAGCCACCACGAGGAGGAGTCCCATCGCAGACAGGACCATGATCAAAGTCACCAAGGCGGTGCCCAGCAGAACTGCTCGACGGTCGGCCATATTCCGGCACGCGCGAATCTCGCACCCTATTTAACAACCGTCCGCACCACAAATTCTGCAAACAAGTTTCCCTCAATTCGCAAGACCTTCTAGAGCCGCCCGATTTCCCACCTCGCCTCCGTGGACGTGGATGCGTCAGGGGCTCATCGTCTGCGCTTCGGTGAGATCCGGTCGAACCGACCTGCCGCCTGGATCGCTCGCCGGACCGGCGCGGTCTGGGCTTTTTCGCGGGCCTGAACCTGAAAGTCGTGAAGGTCTTTCCCCGTTCCTTCGAGGGGGAGGGCCGGCGTCCCCAAGCAAAACGCCACGCCAGAAGACCACACCAAAGTGGGGTGATAGCCGGCCAACGAAGTTACGAGGTGCCTACTTTGCGTCAATCGATTCCAATCCGTCGATCCGAAACCTGGGACCGATCCCCTCCACAAGGGGGCGGAGGGGACACTCCCCTCCGCACTCTCAACAGTCGCGAGCGCCGCGGAATCAGGGCGAGGTCGGGGCGGCACAATCCCGGGTTGGCCTCTCGAGCGGTAAGGATCACGCTGTGCCTTGATGTCTCAAGGCTGGTAGCCCGATAGATGTGGGGGGTATGGCCTCGGCACGCGTCAGTCGATGTGGGAATTCGAAATCCACCGACTCACGTATTCGATAGGAATCCTTCAGCCGTGGTTGACATTGAAACTTCCACCTACGAGCTGGGTGGGGTAAAGTTGCTGATGCGACGTACCCGAATAGAACTCGACGGTAAGGTAGTTGAAAGAGCTGAATGGAGAAAGAGCGGAGCGGACAGATGCATCGCAAGTGTTGGTGACCCCGGTGTGCATACTTCCGAAACCGGCTTGGCCCACGAACCAGAACTCACTCGCCAAGTAAGGTTGCGTTTGCTCGAGAATACATTCCGCGGATGATTCGGTAGCGGAGGACCAGGGCTGGGTGATCGAGAAGCTCGCCAGCGTGGTGAGGTCCGTTAGGCTCATCGTGAAATTGGAGGTCGCGGAATTATATACGACCGTTCCCGAGAATACGTCGGCTGGATGGGGCGTGATGGTTGTAATGGCGACCGAACCTGGGTAAACTCCATTACCGAATTCGTACCAGGCCCCATAGGAAGTTGCACCGCCCGGAGAACACACCGCTTCCGTCCCAATCTGTTCAATGTACGGGTTCGTCGACCACAGACCATCCAACCCCACCCATGTCGAGAACTGGACCCCCGACTTGCTGCTCTTGGTTAGGTTGCATCCCATCGTAGGCTGAACCCACGAACCGGCGACCTGCGTTACTGTACCAGCGTGCCCCGCCACGGCATACCCCGCCCAGACAGAGGTCACGAGAAACACGTTCAGGGTGAGGATCGGGGAAAGCCCGCCGCTAAGGATGGTAAAGGTGGTGGAAGAGGACGTAGTGCTACCGACGGAACCACTCACTACGGTCCAGTTAAGGAAGGCAGCTCCAGGATTGCTTGAATACAGGCTCACGAAAGAAACCGGATAGGTACCGGGCAACACGTTCAGAATAGTGTCCTGAGTGTAGATGGTACCATTGAATTTGATGTTCGCAAGATAGCCAGTGACCGGAGCGGGCGGCAAGACGAGTTGAAGCGAACTATACGGACACGGGGGTCCGCAAAGACTCGGACTGACCGCCGCGTTCGTTTGACCCATCTGAGAAGCCCAAACGTTCTTAGGTTGGAGTTGGTGGCCCCAATTTCCGGCGGTTGACACACTCACAAACAAGACAATCCCAACGGCCAGCACTATCGTCAGCCAGTCGCGGTGTGAGCGTCCCGATGACGCCCAGAATTCAAAAGGATGCGACGGTGAACTCAGAACCGTGTGGCGGATTCGGAGGGTTTGGCGCGAAACTGGTAGAGGGGGTGTAACGATTGACCTGGCAACCATTTAGTCGAGCAGGAACATAAGTCCGGAGTCAAATCCATTTTAGTGGGTTCCCTCAAAATTTCTTCCAAGCGCATTTCATTCTACGTGGCGCCTTCATGCTCCTCCGTTAGGGGAGGTCCGCGATCTCTTCCTCGGCCCGCCGTCCCTCTCGCGGAACGAGGTAGATGTACTGGACCTGTCCGTCGAGTACGTAGAAGAAGTGCCGGGGCGGGTCGTACTTGCGCAGCACGTACCGGAGGATCGGTTTGCCCAACATGTCCGCCACGTGGATCAGGTCCTCCCAGTCGCGGATGACTACGACGTTCTCCTTCCGCGGCGCGGTCCACGTGGTCGCGATGGCGTCCTGGTAGGCGGCGGTCATCGAGCGGACCTCGGCCGAGACGTCGACCTTCTTGTTCCGGGGACGTAGCGTGAAGGCCGCCGCGATGCCCACGCCGGCGGCGAGGATCACGCAGGCCGCTATGGCGAGGTCAAGGCTGGTGGAGCGGGAAGAGTCGGTCACTGGGAGGGTCGTCGGGATCGAGCCGTTCGAGCTCGCGAACAAGGGACCCGGGACGAGCTCCCCCGAGGCGAGCGTGAAGGTCAGGACCGGGTACGTCACCGAGTGAGCGGGGAGGTTGTCGTACTGAATGGCCGCCACCTCGTACGCCGTGAAGTTGAGGTCGTAGCTCGAGGGGTTGGACCGCGTCTCGTTCTGGAACGTGGAGAGAAGGCTCAGCAAGGGCGGCAACGCAACTTCCGTGTCGTCGTGGAACGGGGCGGAGGTGGTGTAGACCTCGGGAGGGAGAACCTGCTTGCTGTAGTTGAGGGTGTACGTCCACTGGCCCGGCACCGCGATGGTAACGGAGAACCCGGCTCCCCACGTCACGTTCGCCGGCGCGCTCAGGTTGAGCCAGTACGAGTACGTCAGGTCGAGCCGAAGGACGAGACTCTCGTAGAGGGCACCCCCGCCCGGGCCGAGCGTTCCATTGCCGAAGAGGGTGTTGGGGCGAAGCGTCGCCCGGTAATCGAAGTTGGTGGTGGTCGAGAACGAAAGAAGGGTGCCCGACGTCGTCGTCTGAGTGGGGCTCGCATCGATGCTCACCTCGGCGTACAGCGCGACCACGAGCAGGAGGGAAAGGGCGACCAGAAGCAGGGCCGCGAACCTCATGCGCGCTCCCTCCGAAGTGGGAACACGGGTCGCCGTCGGCGAACCGGGGTCGCGTCCGGCGAACCCCGGTAGAATCCGAAGAGGACCAGCATCAAGAGGATCGACACGGAGAGCTCCGGGCTCAGCACCAGGTAGCCCAGGTAAGGTACGTAGGTCACAACCTTTCCCACCACTTGACTGAACACGACCGGGCGTGGGTCGGGGCTCGGGTTGGCGTCTCCCTTGAACGTGAACACTTCTTGGGAGCCGTTCAAGTGGATGGCGACGATGCGGTGGACCACGGGTCCGTTCGGGGAGAGATACGGCGCGTTGTACGCCACGATGTCCCCTACCTCGAGGTCGGACGGCCCCCCCACCGTTTCGATGAGAACGAGCGTCCCCCGATCGAATGTCGGCGCCATGCTGCCGGTCTCGATGGCGAGAACACGAACCGGCGCCCGGGAGGTAACGGACCCGATCGGGCCGGCGAACGCCACGAGCAGTACCGCAACCCCGAGCACGACGACCAGAGGGATCGCCCGCCGTCGCGCGCGGGCGCGCGCGAGCAGCGTCCTTCGACGTGGCTGGAGCGGTTCGTCCAGGTAGTGGCGGGCCTCGAACCGGGGCTCCCGCAGGCCGACGAACACGACCACGATCACGGCGGTGAGCGCGATCAGGTCGAGCACGAAGACGGTCTCCCACCCCAAGCCCCGGACCGCGACCGGGAAGAGGAGCGAGATCCCGAGTACCACCGAACGGAAGACCCAGGGGCCGAGGAGGCTCCAATGGGCCTTGTAAAAGAAGAGGCCGAGGAAGATGCCGAGGACGAACCCGGTACCGACCGTCAGGAAGAGCGTGGGGACCTGGCTGATGAACGAGAACTCCGCGAAGAGGAAGGGGTTCAACGAGACCACGGCGAAGAGGGCCGAGGAAGCGAACAGGGCGTGCCGGAACGGATGACGACCGGCCACTTTCGTGAGGAAGTACCCGCGGAAGACCGCCTCCTGCCCCAGTGCGATCAGCGGGGTCGTGAGGAAGAAGACCGCGAACGTTTCCGGGTCGAGAAGGCCCGGGACCGTGAATCCCTGGAGAAAGCCCGGTTCAAGCGTGAGCACGAAGTACACGCCGGCGAGGACGAGGGCGAGCGCGACCATCCGCCGGGTCTGCCCCTGGGGGAGCGTGAGTCCGAAGGCGAACGGGCGCGCGCGCTCGGCGAACCGAACGTACACCAAGAAGACCAGGAGGGGTGCGGTGGCGAAGAGCGCATAGCCGAGGTAGAACCACGAGCCCACTGCGAGGGAGCTGAGCGCGTCGTATAACATCGCCAGCAAGACCGTGATGGCGGCGGCCGACCAGGGCCACCAGGAGTGTCGGAAGGCGGCTGGCACGAGGGCGAGGAACACGATCGTCCCGAGGAGGATCGTGACCTCGGTGGAGTCGATCATCGGTCTAGTCCGAGCCCGGAGCCAGGACCGATCGGGGCCTTCGAGAGGAGACGGCCGCTCCGGTCAAGGTGTCCCGCTACCCGTCGTAGGATAAGAAAGGAAGGAAGGGGTTGGACGTGCTGGAGACTCGGAGCCTACGCTCAGAAGGGCCCGTTCTCGTTGCCGTTGCCGGCGGTCGCCGTGAAGGTGACCGACAGAGTTCCGACCGTGTTCTGGCAGCTGTTTCCATCGGCGGGGTTGAGCTCGAGGGCGCCTTGGAAGGCGACGGTGCCGCCCGGGGCCACCGTGACAGAGCTCGACTCCGGGGCCAAGAGAGCCCACTCGAAACAACCCGCCGGATCGGTCAGGGTCGCGGACGTCGTCACGGTCGCGGGGACGTTCCCCGTGTTCGTGAGATTGCCGAACACTTCACACCAGTCGCCCGGGGCGAAGGGCCCCGCGCTGACGTTGAGCCAGCTGCTGCCCTCACCAGAGACCCAGCAGCCGACGTACGACTGGCTCGTGATCATGTTGGAGTCCCCGAAGGCGACGCTCAGGTTGCCCGCCGTGCCCTGGAGGTTCACCTGGTACGTTGCGGTGAACGCCGCAAAGCCCAGTCCACCCACGGCCAGGAGTCCGACGACCAGGATCGAAGTCCACAGTGCTTTTGCTACCACTTTCTTCTCCGCTTGATTCCGGCTACCGCCTCTTTCCTACGGGAACGGCGCGCTCGGAGCCATCGAGGTCGCGGTGAAGTCCATCGTCACCGTCGCCACGTGGTTCTCACACGAGTTGCCGGCCGTCGCGTTCAAGCCGAGTGCGAACTGGAACTTTTCCATCGCGCCCGGTAGGAGGCCGTGGCCCGAGGGCGGCACGTTGGGGTTGTGCGTCGGGTACGTCACATTCCAAACGAAGCACGCGTCGATGCCGCTGTGCGGCCAGTTGGCGAGGACGGTCGCGGGCACGTTGCCCGTGTTCGTGATGTTCCCGTAAACCTGGCACCAGTCGCCTGGCGCGAACGGTCCCGCCGAGATGTTCAGGTAGGTGCCCGAAATGCTCCCGACGCAGCCGACGTACGAGCTGCTCACTTGAGTGTTGTAATTCGCGATCGCGATCGAGAGGTTGCCGGCGGTGCCCTGCACGTTCACCTGATACGTCGCGGTGAACGCGGCAAAGCCGATTCCGCCCACGGCCAACAGCCCGACCACCAAAATAGATGTCCACAATGCTCTTGCTACCATTCTTCCTTCCTTCACTCCTTAGATTCCCGGTTCTGCCCCTAGGGGCAATGCGGGGACGGGTTCTGCTTATTAAGGACCCACGGTTCGTAACGAAAATTTCTCACTAAGTCGTGAATTCTCTGACGTGGGCGGTGGTTGAGCCGATGTGCCGTCCACGGACCGCGTGGAATTGGGCAGGGGCGGGACAGCCGATCCGCTCGCATGAAGCTGCGTAGCGCGATCGAGCATCGGTCCGATGCTCCATGCCATGCCGTCGCGGTGGACGGGAGGACGGGCCGCGAACCTCGCTGCGGCCCGGGTGAATGCGGAGACGCCCTGAAAACTGCCGGTGCGAAGTGTCACGGACTGCCACTGATGGACGAAGCGGCCGACCTCGCGTTCCCATTCCGAACCCACCGGCAGGTTGTGCAGGACAAAGCGCGGATGGAGGCGCATCCAGGCCGCGAGCCGGGGGTCCTTCGCCGCGCCCCGACCTTCGGCCAGCAGATGGACCCTGGTCGTGGCGCTCGTCCGCTCATCAATTTCTCGGAGGAGGATGAGGAGATTGGCGAGCTGCAAACGCCGTCCCGGCGGACCGGCCGGAATCTCATGGAACCCGTCGAGCAACGCGATCAGGTCCTCGGGGTCGGCTCGGACTGAGTGGAAAAGATGCCCTCCGGAGAGCTCCGTCCGCAAGGTCTGGAACAACGGTTCGACGTGGGCGATTCGCGACTCCCCGGTGAGCTCCACGCCGATGATCACGACCCGCGTTGGTGGCTGAAGTATAACCCCCAGCAAGTCTACAAACGGGAGCTGGGCGCCCGCCAACCGATCCGGGATCCGGTACGAGGTCTTGGCGCCGACCCCCTGAGACTGCCACAGGCGTTGGACGACCATGTGGCTCACCCCGAACCGTTGGGCGAGCGCGCGCGTGCTCCAGCGCGCTCCGCGAGGGGGCGTTTCGTTGAACGTGGCGTCGAGGATGCGGTCGTTGAGGGAGTCCCGGTGCTTGGGCCTCCGACCGGGGCGGGGCGCATCGCGGAGCGCTCCCGAGAGTCCATGCAGCAGGAAGCGTCGTCGCCACAGCGCGACCGTGGCCACGTCCTTGCCGAGTCCGGTCGAGATTTCCGCGTCGGAATGACCGGCGGCCGACCAGAGCAGGATGCGGGACCGGTCGCGGACCCGGGCCGGGGTCGCGGGGTCATCGACCCAGCCTCGGAGTCGAGCCAGTTCGTCCGAGCTGAGGTTGATCCGGGTAGAACGACGCACGTGCGGGATATGGCGTTCGGGCTTTAGCCCCGATGGTGGTCTGTACACCGCCGCCCTCTCCCCCCGTCCCGGCCCCCGGGCGAGGCGGGCCGAGGAAGGTCCTACGGGGATTTTGCTATTCCTATGGCCCCAACCACTCTCGGCGCAGGTCTAAGGATTTAATGTAGTGCCGATTGGGTTCTCACGGAGTTCCCGGTCGGGTCCTAACAAATGATGGCAGCGGTGGGACGCAAGGTCTGGATGGACGGCCGGCTCGTGGACTTCGCCGACGCCCATGTCCACGTCCTGAACCACACGTTCCACTACGGGGTCGGGGTCTTCGAGGGGATCCGGGCGTACCCGACGACGCGAGGGCCGGCGATCTTCCGGCTCTCGGACCACGTCGCCCGGTTGATCACCTCGGCGAAGATGTACCACATGCAGATCCCCTACAGCGCCGAGGAGATCGAGCGCGCGATCATCGACACCCAGGCAGCCAATGAGGTCCTTCCCTCCTACATCCGTCCGATCGTCTATCGCGGCGAGCCCTCGCTCGGCGTCAAGAACTCGAAGGGGAAGGTGTCGCTCGCGGTCGCCGCGATCCCGGCCAAGAAGTACCTCGGCGAGGGCTCGGAGGCTGGCGTGCGGGCGAAGATCTCGCCCTTCCGCAAGCCGCGTTCCGACGCGATCCCCTCCTTCGCGAAGGCGTCGGGGAACTACCTGTCGAGCTACCTCGCCGGCATTGACGCCCAACAGGACGGGTATGAGGAGGCGATCCTCCTGGACCACGCCGGCTACGTGGCGGAGGGCTCCGGGGAGAACATCTTCCTCGTTCGCGACGGAAAGCTCTACACGCCCGGCCTCGAGTCGGATATCCTGCTCGGCATCACGCGGAAATCCGTCATCGAGATGGCGACCGACTTGGGCTACCCGGTGATCGAGAAGCTCCTCTCGGTCAACGAGCTCCTGACCGCGGACGAGGCGTTCTTCACGGGGACGTACGCGGAGATCGCTCCGATCAAGGAGGTCAGCCACTTCCCCATCGGCGCGCGTGCCCCCGGACCGGTCACGAGGGAGATCCTCGCCGTCTTCCAGAAGGCGATCGGAGGCGAGGAGCCGAAGTACGCCAAGTGGCTCACGCCGGTCCCGTCGTTGGTCCGGCCGATGGCACGGGCCCGGAAGTAGCGGCCCAGGACCCTACTCGTCGGACTCTTCGGGAGTCGGCGCCTTCGGGGGCGAGTGCCGGCACGAGTGGGCATGGGGGTCGGGGCGCCAGACGAGCTCGATCCGGATCCCGTCGGGCCCCCGCAGGTAGAGCGAGCGAGAATCCTCCCGCTCCTTCTCCCCGGTGATCGCGACCCGCGCGCGGGCCACCCGGCTCTTGAGTCCCGTCCACTCGCTGACGCGCAGCGCGATGTGGTCGAGTCCCGTCGGTTTCTCTCCTTCCTTGGCGTCGTGCAGCCCCAAGACCTGATCGCCGAAAAGCAGGTAGACGTGGTCCCCGCCCTCGCCGATCACGTCCATCCCCATCTGCTCCACCAGGAACCGGGAAAGCTTGGCCCGGTTGGCGACCCGGACGTCCACGTGGTCGAAGCCCAAGATCCCAAAGTCTCGGGGAGGAGATTTCATGCATCCACCGACCGCAAGGTGCCGGCGGAACCGGGCATGCACCGTCTCGCATAAGCTCCGCGCGTCGGCGGAGGTCCGGTCGTGAGCTATGATTAAGGCGTGTACTCGCTTGGGACGCTCCCATGCCGGACCTCCGCGCCTCCGAGAACGACCTCGCCCGCATCCTCCACCGACTCGAGCGCGCGGCGTCGTTCGCGGACATCATGGCCGAGAGTGCGCGGGGCCAGAGCCTGCGGCTCGACCGCCGGTCGACCAGCCCGTCCTCGCAACCGTTCTTCCGGGGCGCCGCGGTGCGCGCGTGGGCCGGGACGAGGTGGGTCGAGGCAGCCACCACCGATCTGACGGCCGCCGGTCTCGACGCGGCGGCGGAGTCGGTGGAACGGGCGGTGAAGGCGAGTCCGGCCCGAACCCCCCCGCCGGGGCCCTCCTCGACCACCGTGGCGGAGCGGATGACAGATCCGCCTCATCCCCTCTCCGACCTGGGCATGGAGGGGATGATCCATCTCGCGCGGGACATCCTCGGGTGGGCGAGCGAGGTCCCCACCATCAAGGATACGATCGTGAACATGGGGTGGCAGGACGATGAGCGCCTCTACCTCAACACGGCGGGGGCGCGGTGCTACCAGCGGGTCACCCGGGCACGGTCGAGCGTGGTCCCCCTCGCGATCGAGTCCGGCAAGGTCGAGTTCGATTTTCTGGGGGAGGGTGGACTCGGCGGCCGGGAGCAGCTCGACTACCTGACCGAAGCCAAGGTCAAGGAGGTCGCGGAGTCGGCCCGAGAGCTCCTCACCGCCGGCGCGCCTCCGACGGGCACGATGACCGTCCTGCTCGACCCCGGGGTTGCCGGGATCTTTGCGCACGAGTCGTTCGGCCACGGGACCGAGGCCGACCAGTTCGTCCGCGACCGTTCGTACTTGAAACCGCTCTTGGGACAGACCGTCGGTCCCGACTTCCTCACGATCGTGGACAACGGCGCCTACCCCGGCGGATGGGGGACGATCTACTTCGACGACGAGGGCAACCCGGGCCAGCGGACGGTCCTGGTCGACCGGGGACGGTTCGTCGGTGCTCTGCACGACCGGGAAACCGCGACGGTCCTAAACGCCCGGCCCACCGGCAACACGCGCCGCGCGGACTTCGTCAGCCGACCGTTCGTTCGGATGACGAACACGTACGTCGAGCCGGGGGACTGGAAGTACGAGGAGCTGGTCAAGGAGGCCAAGAACGGGATCCTCCTCGAACGTGCTACCTCGGGCATCGAGGACCCGCAGGGCGGGCAGATGCAGCTGAAGGTGAAGAAGGGCCACGTGATCCAGAACGGGGAGCAAAAGGGACTCGTCAGCTCCATGGCCCTCTCGGGTCGCGTTCTCGACTTCCTTGAGGCCATCCGCGGGGTCAGCAGCGCCAAGGACTTCATGATCGATCCGGGCACATGCGGAAAGGGGCATTCGGATACCCTTCCCGCGGGCACCGGAGGGGCCTACCTGCTCTCCACCGCCGTCGTGGGGCCGGCATGACGCCGCCGCTCTCCCCCAACCCGGTCGCCTACCGGGTGGCGGACCGGCTGCATACGCCCGCCCCGTGGGAGGTCTTCGGCCAGCGCTCGAGGCGCTACGAGGTACACTTCAACGGAGCGGTGGTCGAGTTCCTCCGCGGTCCGCTCCTGGTCGAGGGGTATGGCCTCCGGGTCTTCCGCCTGCACGAAGACAAGACCGGTACCGGGTTCCAGGCCTCCACCGATTCATCTGAGGCGGGGATCATTCTGGCCCTCGCGGGGGCCGAGGCCGTCGCGGGTCACTCGACCTTTCCCACGAAGCGGATCGAGCTCCCGAGCTCCGCGGCTACGTCTCCTGGACTTGAGATCCTCGATTCGAAACTGTGGGACTCGCCCCTCCCGCGCCTGGAGGAGTACGTGGCCGCGCTGCTCGCCCCGTTCGAGCCCCTCACGGACGCCCTCCCCAGCTTCGGGTCCGTGCGGGCGACCCTCTCCGAGATCTCGATCGCGAACTCGGCCGGTTTCCGGTCCCAGTACGCGGAGACCTCGATGGACCTCGAGGTCGCCGTCAAGGCCTTCGGGGGCCCCGAGGGCGCGCCCCCGGGAGAGTACTGGGTCAATGGGGTCGAGCGGAAGGCCGACCCCGCCCGCGCGGGGGATCAAGTGCCGATGTGGGCCCAGTACGCCCGCGACGCGCGTCGGGCGAAAGCCCCGCCCAGCGGGGAGCTCCCGGTCGTCCTGCCGGCGGTCGCCACGTCCACCATCCTCCCCGGGGTCGTCGGGTTCCGTTTCTCCGGAGCTTCCCGCCTTCGCGACATCGCCCCGACCCCCGGCAGCACGATCGCGGCCCCCGCGGTCACGATCCAGGACGATGGGCGATTCCCGTGGGGTCCGAACTCCACACCATGGGACGACGAGGGGAACCCGACCGGTACGCGGCCGCTGGTTCGGGCGGGGGCGGCGGCCGACCTGCTCTACGATGTCCGCCACTCGGGGGCGTTCGGCGTGCCGCCGACCGGAAACGGGCAGCGTGGCCTCTCGTTCGGCCGCCGGGACTGGTTGCGGTTCGCGCACGAACCGGGCATCGGGCCCACCACGATCGTGCTGGAACCCGGCGAGGGTGGGTCGGACGCCGAGGTCGTGGAGGCGGCCGGGGACGGGATCTGGGTCCAACAGCTCGGCTGGGCGAGCCCGGACGTGCTGTCCGGTGCCTTCGGGGGGGAGATCCGGATCGGCTACCGGATCCGGCACGGGAAGCTCGCCGAGCCGGTCCGAGGCGGAACCGTCGGGGGGGTCGTTCTGGGGCCGGCGGGAACCCCGACGATGCTCACGAACCTGGCCCTTCTGGGCTCGACGGCCGCCCTGGCCGAGAATTTCAGCGGCCCGACGATCCTGGTGAAGCCGCTGACCGTCGCGGGGGCCTAGAACGCCCTACTTGGGGAGGCTGACGAGGATCGTCTTGCAGTGGGCACAGCGAAGGCCCGACAGGTTGGCCGAGTAGGTCCCGCCGAACCCCGTCGGGACCAGGACCTCCAGTCCGGTGGGCCGAAAGCGCAGGTCGGTCTTGTCGTGGGACCAGAAGAGTCCCGAGCCGTTCGTGGTGGTCAAGTACCCGTGGTCGAGGGGCCCGCCGCAGACGGCACACTTCGTTTCAGGCATGAACCAGTACCGGATGGTCCACTCGCGGGATGTATCTTTCGTTTGTGGCGCGGAGGAACCGCCTCCCGGTCCTCGTTTTTCGGAGGAGGGGAAAAATACCGGCTCCGGCGGGACCGGGTATCCCGCCGGAGCCTAAACATCGTGATTCAGTGACGTTCGCGTCGGTGCGACCCCTTGGTGGAGATGTTGGGAGAGAGGTAGATCTCCGAGGGAACGAGCCAGCGAGGCCATCCCCCGATGCGGAACGCTTCCCCGCGAGGGAGGGGAGCGACCGCGAGCAGGAATTCCCGGGCCCGCAGGGGCTGACCCCGGATCGTGTCCATCAGTGTGCCCGAGGGAGGGGCGCGTCCGCCTCGCAGCATCAGACCACCTCGCTCAGGGTAGGCGGGGCCAGCCAGGGGACTTCCAGGGTGCGCTGGTGCGATCGGGAGTCACGGGGCGAGGGGATCGGCACGGCCCCGAAGGCGACCGGGAGGTCCGAGCGGGGGAGGGCGATGCTGAACTCATCGGAGAGCGTTTCCGGACGGTCGGTCTCTCCGTCCAGCAGGCTGACGATCGCGAAGTCTTTCTCGACCAGGGCCGGGCACTCGTGTCCGTCCCGGTGCTGGAAGCCGAACGGGTGGCTTTCGTGAACGCCCCCACAGGAGTCGCACGCCCGAGTCTCCCCGAGCATCGTTCCGATGCCTCCGAGGTAGGCACCGCTTTCCCGCGAGCGCGTCATAGCAATGATTGGTTGGGCAAATCCGGGATATAAAGCTCGGGAGTTGATTTGTACAAAATAACTCTAAGTAGGGGGGAGACGCTCGGAGTTATTCGTGGCGGGGCAGACTTACCTTCCCATCGAGATCCTCGACTACGTGCAGACGCACGCCCCCGCCGACGATTCGGTGTTCGGCATCAGTCAACGGGAGCTCGCCCGGGCCCTGGGCTACCACCCGTGCTCCATGTCCCGCCCGCTCGACAGCCTGATCGGGGAGGGGCTCCTCACGGCCCGAAGAAAGCTCGTCCGGGACGGAGTCCGAAAGCAGATCACCTACAACCTGACGGAGGAGGGCCGGACCCGACTCCGGAAGGAAACGAAGGAAGTCCCCATCCTGTCGGGCGAGATCCCGGCACCCCCCCACCCTTTCCTGGGCCGGCGGGAGGAATTGAGCCAACTGGCCGACTTCGTGCGCGGGGGGCTGGGGACGGCCGTCTTCGTCGACGGGGCCCCCGGGATGGGTAAGACCGCCCTCGTCAGTCGACACCTCCGCGAGACGCGCCGGGGACGGATCCCGTTCTGGTTCGCCATCCGCCCCGCGAGCACCCCTCGCCATTTCGTGAGCGCGCTCGCCCACTCACTTCAGGTGCTGGGAGCCCGGCAGCTGGCGTACTATGCGCAGCTCCCCCGCCCGCCGACACCCAAGGAGGTCGCCGATCTTGCGAGTCGCGCTCTCGGAGAACGGCAACTGGTGGCTGTCGTGGACGATACCCAACTAGCAGGGTCCGAGCTCGGGCGGTTCCTGAAGGAGTTCGCCCAGGGTCTCATCCGGGGGGGTGGTCACCGGCTGTACTTCATCTCGCAAGAGGCCCCCATTTTCGAGCTCGACCAGGTGCCTACCTACCGGCTGACGGTCGGGGGCTTGGACCGGGCTTCCGCCCACGATCTGACCGATCGGGCAGGTGGACTCGCCGACCGGTTCGAGAGCGTCTTCCAGTCCACCCTGGGTTCGCCCCTACTCCTGAACCTCGCCGTGCACAACCCCGAGGTCTCCGGACCCGCTTCGGCCCTGCCCAGCGGTGTCCTCCGGCGCCTCCCGGAGGTCGAGTTCGAGGCGATCCTGCCACTGGCCATCGCCAACGAGCCGCTTCCCCTGAGCTTCCTGACGGAGACCGAGGCGCTCACCTTGGCCCGGGTCCAGGATCTCACTCGAATGGGGATCCTCCATCGAACGCTTCAGGGACAGCTCGAAATCCTCCAGGTGGTCCGAGCTGCGATCCTGAACCAGGTCCGTCCCAGCCAGGAAAGGGCTTCCCACATCCGGTTGGCCTCCTACTTTGCCCGGAGTCACCGGGCGGATTCGGTCCGGCTTCGGTTCCTCCACCTAGTTGAGGGGGAGTCGTGGAAGGCCGCCCTCCAACTGCTCACCCAGCAGGAGAAGGTCCTCCTCAGTCTCGGATACTCGGAGGCGCTCCGAAGCGCGCTGCGCCATCTTTCCACGGTGCTACCCCGCGGTCCGAGCCGAGTTCGTGCCCTGAACACGGAAATCAAGCTCCTGCGGCAGCACTCCAACTACGCGGAGGCGATCGCGTCCCTTCGCCGGGCCATGGAAGAGGCGGACCACGACCCGGTCCTCACGTGCCAGTGCCTGCTCTCGATCGTCGACCTTTTGATCCGTCTGCGGCAGGTCCCCGAGGCCATCGCCGAGTTCGAGAAGGCGAAGAAGTTCGGCCCCATCAACCGACGACTTCAGGCGTTCTTCTCGCTGACCCAGGCCCGATTGACCGAGGCCTCTGGGGACAAGCGGGAGGCAGAGCGCCAGTACCAGTCCGCGTTCGAATACGCAAGAAGGACTCGGATAACGGACCTGGCTCTCGAGAGCATCGCGGCGTGGACGAGTCTATCGGAACTGTACAGTGGCCGACATGAGGAAACGCTCCAGGTGATTGCGGCGGCCCTACCTGAGGCTCGAGCGGAAGGCAGGGTCGACATCGTGTTCAACCTTCTCCTTGTGCGATCCCGGGCCTACACCGTGACCGGCCGCATGGAGGAGGCCAGCCGGGAGATGCATCAGATCCGGTCAGAAGCAGAGTCTTTGGGCTACGTCAATCAGCTTGCGTACGCGCTGAGTGGACTCTCGGCTCTGGCGATTCAAACCGGCCATCTGGACGACGCGGCGAATTACGCCAAGCAGGCCATCACCCTCGCCGAGCGGCTTGGAAACGACTTGGTGCTTGGCCACACATTGGGTCTCCTCGGATCCACTGAATTCCATGTAGCCGACCAAGGCGGGGAGCCCACACTGGTTCAGGATTCGATCGTCCACTGTGAACGGAGTGTCGAGATCTTGGGACGGTTGCCTCATTCTGACTCACTTGCCGTCAGCCACGCGTATCTAGTCGAAGCGTACAGCTACAAGAAGGATCAAACTAGGGCCGCAGAGCATTACCTGCAGGCTAAGGCTTTGGCCGATGAACTTGGGCTCGACTGGTTGAACACCAATTTGAGAGATGAATTTCCGGGCCTTACGGCAGCCTTGCAGCCTAGCAGTCCCCCCGGTGGAGCGCTCGGCAAGCCTGTCGATGAAGTATCTCCAGCCCAGCCGTAGCTCGGGACGCACCCCTGAGGGTGCGCCCCGGGAAGTCGGACTTACAGCTGTTCGCGAGGAACCGGCGGCAGAGCGGGGATGTACATTGTGCGGTCTCACCTCCGATGGGCCCTCGATTTTAGGCGTATTTAAGCACACAAGATCCGGACCCCTTTCCAAGGTCGGTTATACGGTGCGCATGAACACGTAGAAATGCGCACTAATTCCAGAATTCTGAAAACGGAGATAGTGCCCCCGCCCGGGGGGCCCTGTTGGGTGGGCCGGAGCAGGGCTCCCGTGCTACAGGGTCACACGGCCTTAACGTCATCGGGGCACCCTCCGCTTCGGGATTTCCCGAGCTCGTCCTACTTTCCCCGCGTGATCTTGACCTCGTCCCCGGTCCAGTGGAACTTGAGCCGCGTCCGCGGTTGCCAGACTTTTCGGCGGTCCCAAAGGGCGCCCGCGAGCAGTGGGAGTCCGATGGAGGCCTCCACATGCGCCATCGCTCGCGTAGCCGTACGGGAGATCTTACCCCAGGACTGGGCCTCATCGAGTGTGCTCCCGGAGAGGCCCCCCCAGTGGGGGACGTCCGTCGTGATCTGCAGCGCGTAGAAGTGGCCCTCTCCTTCCCGCCCGAACGCGTAGTTCGCCATCACAATCCCGTCGTTGATCCAGTTCTTCGGGGTCCCGCCGCCGATGTAGATCACTGCGGTGCGGGGTGAGTGGGACAGGATCTGCACGAGCTCATAGTTGTCCCGTACAGCGTCCAGGATGAACCGGTCCGCGCGCTTTCGGTTCTTCTGGTAGTAGAGCGTCAGACCGATGCCGATCGAACTGTCGATCAAGGCGGGAGAGAAGACCGGCACACCCCGCCGTGCGGCGGTGGCGAGGATCGAGTCGGGGTCGTCGAACCGCTCCCCGAGGAACTGAAGGAACTCGCGCGAAGAGGCGGGTCGTCGGGGGAACTGCTCGGTGATCTTGCCGATGGCGCGGTCGGTGTCCTCGAACTTGAGCTCGTCGACGTACGTGTCGTAGATGCGGTCGAGGTACAGGTCCCGGAGCTGGACGTCGTCCGCGGTCGGCGTCCCCATCCAGTGACGGCCGCCCGTGGTTTGGTAGAGGTCCTGGTACATCACCGCGCCCGTCGTGACCACGACGTCCACGAGGCCCCAGTCGACGAGGTCGCGCAGGACCTTCCTCAGCCCCGCCGCGATGAGCGGCCCCGAGAGACCCAGGAGGATCGTAGGGCGCTTTCGGTCCGTGAGGGCGTTCTCCCACACCTCGAGGCAGCGTCCCAGGTTCCGGGCCTGGATCGAACTGGACCGGAACTGGTCCACGAGATCCCCGATCCCTCTGCCGTTCGTCACATCGACCGCGCGGACGGGCTTCTTCAGGTAGGCACGACGCCGGGCCGAGACAGAAGGAGACACGTGGGCGCCAACACGAGGGCTCAAATAACGCTCGCGCCGGATTTCGAAACCGCGCGGCAACATCATAACCCCGACGTCCGTTGATTGGCCGAGGTACCGGGTGCCTTCCCTCCCATCCCCGTTTCTTCGGGCCCTCGAGGGGCTCGCCGAGAATTCGGGCCGCACTGTCGTCGTCACCGGGCCGCCGCTCAGTGGAAAATCCGAACTGATGGAGGAATTCCGGAGCCTGCTCGCCAACCGGAACGCCCGGGTCGTCCAATTGCGGGGAAGCTATCGGTCGCGATCCATCCCGTTCGGGGCCCTCGACGGGTTGCGATCTCCCGAGGCGGCGGATGCCCCGCACGAGGAGTCGGCCACCGACAACGATTCCCCCCTCGGAGTCCCCGCGCCCCCGCTCGCCCCCATCCCGTACCTTCCGGAGCAAACCCCCCGGAGCCGGCGGAGCCGTGGGGAGCGCCCGCGCTCCTCCTTCCTGGGCCAGCCGGTTCGCGGACGGTCTGCGAACGAAGGAGACCCGGAGGGATTCTGGCACGAGTTACTCGATGGGTTCCGCGGGCCCACCCCCCAGCCGTTCGTGATCTTCATCGACGACGCGGCCCTGTTCGACGCGGACAGCCGCGAGTTCATCGTAACGCTCTCCCGACGGGCGCGCTATCGACCCTTCCTGATCGTGATGGCGCTCGACTCGACCAACCCGGGCTACATCGCCTGGGAAGAGGCCTTCTTGGGACGGGGGGACGTCGATTGGGTGCGGATCTTAGAGCCGCTGAGGGACCCCCGCGAGGCGCATCGGCTGAAGGCGGTGTTCGACGACCTCCCCGTGCTCAGTCAGCGGATCGCCGGCTACGTGGCCCTGTTGGGGGGCGGCGTCGGGGAGGTGGTGCTCTCCCGGGTGACTCGGCTCAGCTTCACGCAACTCGCGGACGCGCTGCTCCCCGCGTCGGGGGTCGGACTCATCAAGGTCACCGACGGGAAGGTCACGATCCCCCACCTTCCCTGGGTCCCGCTGACCGCGGACCTGATTCCCGAGGCGCAGCGCAAGGAAATGCACCTCGAGATCGCCAACGCGTTGGCCGCCCTCTCGCCGGAGCCGAACCTCGCTCGACGGATCGAGGTGGCGCGCCACTACCTGGCGTGGTTCCGCGGCCCGATGGCCCTCCGCAACCTCCTCGAGGCCGCCGAGTTCTCGCTCCAGCTCCTCGCGTTCGACAGCGCGGAAGAACTCCTCTCCGAAGCCCTCGGGTGCACCGGCGCGGTGCCGGCCGGCGAACGGCTCGCAGTGGAAGCGGAACTTCGGCTCCTTCACGCGCGCTCGCTCTTCTCGGCGGGCCGACTGACCGAAGCGGAGGGAGAGCTTCGCGACGGACTGAGCGGGGCGCTCCAAGCCCACGTCCCCCACGACCTCATCGCCGAGTGGTTCGAACCGCTCGTCCTCATCCTCCGCGGGGTCGGTCCCCGGCCGGCCCTGATCACGGCCCTGTCCGAGCTCGCGGAGCGGGCCCACGACGATCGGGCCGTCGAGATCGAGGTGTTGATCGAGGCCGTGCTCGCGGAGTTCCACAGCCTTCGCCGGAACTTTGAGAAGGCCCGGGCCGAATCCCACCGCGCCGCGCTCCTCGCCCGCACCCTTCCCGAGGGCCACATGCAGGCGATCGCGCTCGTCGCGGTCGGTCTCTCCCGGATCGATGGGACCCCCGAGGAACAAGCGCTCGCGGGCCGATTCCTGAAGGCGTCCCGGATCGTCCTCGGCAAGGCGCGCCGATGGGAGCTCGACTACATCGCCGAGGACTTGGAGGCCCGGCTGTTGGAATCCCGTGGCAACACGGCGGAAGGTCGCCTGATCCGGGAGAAGAGCCTGACCGCGCTCCAGCGGCAGAAGCTCCTGCCCGTCGAGCTCGGTCATCGCCTGGCGATCGTCGCCGGTCTCTTGGACGAGGGGATGACCAAGGGGGTCGAAGAATCGCTCGCGCGCTCGCGCACGATCGCGGAGACGCTCCACCTGCTCCCCCCGTCCCCTCTTCTCCTGCGCCTGTGGCTCGTCGAAGGCCGGCAGTTCGCGATGGAGGAGTTGAGCGAACCGGCCCGGGAACGGTGGCTCGCGCTCATCGATGAGACCGAATCGACGGGGCTCCCCGGGATCCGGGCCGAGGCCCTCCTGCGACTCGCTCTCCTGGAGTACGCCCGGAAACGGCCCGAGGATGCCGAACCCCTCGCCCTGCGCCTGGAAGTGCCCGAGGTCGCCGCCGCGCTCCCGCCGGCGTGGAAGGAACTTCTCCCCGACCTGGCGCGCTGGGCGCCCGCGTCCGCTCATGGTGGAGGCAAGCTGCCCCCGACGGAGCCGCTAGCCCGTCGCCGCGAACCCGAGCGACGGGAACGCGCTCGGCGCTAGCCCGTAGGCGATCGTCGCGGCTCCGACGATCGTGAGCACCACCACGACGATCCGGCGGAGCGTCTCGGGCTGCACCCGAAGGCCGAGCCGACGGCCGAGCGCGACGTCCCAGGCGGCGACGGTCACGAGCGCCGACGCACCGGCCACCAGGACCACCAGCCATCCCCAGTCGGCGATGAAGACTATCTCGAAGATCATGGTCGTGTCTCCCATCTCGAGGAGAAAGATCGTCGCGAACGCGACCAGGAACGCGGAGCCGGGCGGTCCCCGTGGCCGCTCGCCCTCCTCCGCAGGTTGGACGTAGACCCACGCGGCGTACGCGAGCAGCACTCCCCCTCCCGCGACCCGGAGCCAGCCGATGTGGCCCGGTCCGAGCAGATCGGTGAACCCCACTCCCACGACGACCGCGATCGCCGTCGAAGCGACGAACGCGAGCGCCCCGCCCGCCCACGTCGGGAACGGTCGGGCGCGCGAGGCGATGGCGATCAGGGCGAAACTGGTCCGGTCGAAGAGTTCGAAGAATCCGACGATCGCGAAGACGGCCACGAACCCGGTGGCGGCCCCGAGGTCGACCATCGGGCGGCGGGCCTACGCGAGGTGGGCGAGGAAGTCGTCCATCGTGCGCTCGCAGAAGACGCACGTGAGGACCACCGGACGCCGGCGGGTGACGCGGAACTCGCTCTCGATCGGCTCCCCCTGGTTCGAGATGCAGCTCGGGTTCGGGCACGTCACGACCCCGACGATCGTGTCGGGCAGGTCGACCGGTCGCTTCTCCTGGACCTTGAAGTCCCGGATGATGGAGATCGTCGCGGTGGGCGCGATCAGGGCGATCGCGTTGACCTTCCGGGCGGAGAGCTCCATGTTCTCGACCTTGACGATGTCCTTCCAGCCGAGCTTCCCGGACCGCACGTGGATCCCCACCGAGACGGTCGAGTCCCGGTCGAGACCGCGGGCGTTGATGATCCGGAGCACATCGATCGCGAGGCCGTTGCCGATGTGGTCGATCACGGTCCCGTTCTTGATCGCCGCGATGCGGAGCTCGCGCATGGCGGTCATTCTTTCCCCTTGGGTCCGGCCAGGATCGCATCGAGAAGGGCCATCCGGACCGGCACGCCGAGGAATGCCTGCCGGAAGTAGGCCGCGTGGCTCGTCCGGTCGACCTCGGGGGCCACTTCCCCCGCCCGCGGGAGGGGGTGCATGACCACGAGCCGCTGCTTCGCGTCGGCGAGGATGTGGGCGTCGATCCGGTAGGAGCCCGCCACCTTGCGGTACTCGCCTTCGTCCCCGAACCGTTCCTTCTGGATGCGGGTGACGTACAGGACATCCGCGTCGCGGACGGCCTTCCGCATGTCGGGTTCGAGCGACATCTTGGCCCCAGTTCGCTCGAGCTCGTCGCGCAGCTCCTGGGGAAGGCGGAGCTCCGGTGGCGAGGAGAGAACGATCTCGACCCCGAACAGCGCGAGCGCATAGGCCAGCGAGTGGACGGTGCGCCCGTATCGCAGGTCGCCCAAGAGGACGACCTTGAGGCCGGAGAGGGTTCCGAACGCCTCCTGCATGGTCGCTAGATCGAGTAGGGTCTGGCTCGGGTGTTGGCCCGCCCCGTCCCCCGCGTTGACGATCGGGACGTCGGCCGCCCGGGCGGCCAGTTGGGCGGCCCCCTCGTTGGGGTGTCGTAGGACGATGGCATCGGCGTAGGAACTGAGCATCCGGATCGTGTCGGAGAGGCTCTCGCCCTTGCGCATCGAGCTCGCCGCGGCGTCGGCGATCGTGATGCAGTTGCCCCCGAGCCGATGGACCGCCGCCTCGAACGAGAGCCGGGTCCGGGTCGAAGGCTCGAAGAAACCCATCGCGACGATGCGATCGGCGAGCGGGTGCATCACCCGCTTTCCCTCGGCGTAGGGGATCATCTTCCGGGCCGAGGCGAGGAGGGCCAGGATCTCCTCCTTGGTCAGGTCCCGGATGGAGATCAGGTCGCGGCCACGGAGTGACATCGGTCGGGAGAGGGGGTCTTCGCCTTAAGAACTTCGAGGGGCCGCGCGTTGAATTCTCCCATTTGAGCGGCGCACATCCCCCGGCAACGCCTAAGTCGGCGACGATTCCCCCCTTCTTGTGAACCCACGACCCTGGTCGGAAGCGACCTGGCCGCTGCTCGCAGTCCTCGTGTCGATCTGGGGGCTGAACTACCTCTTTGTCAGTCTCGGACTGACCGGCTCGGGACCCCTCTGGCTGGCGACCCTCCGCAGCGGGATAGGGCTCGGCGGAATGGTCGTGCTCGTCACCGCGGCCCGCGGTTGGGGAGCATTCGATCGGCGCGCGAAACGAGATGCCTTGCTCCTCGGCCTCCCCAACACCACGCTGTTCTTCGGGCTGTGGTTCGTGGCGGCCCGCTCGGTTCCGCCGGGCATTGCCTCGGTCATGATCTACACCTTCCCGCTCTGGGTCGCCCTCCTTTCCGCTCCCGTCCTCGGTCGGCCCCTCAGCGCCGGAGCGTGGGCGTCCATCGGGGTCGGGTTCGTGGGAGTCGCTCTCATCGCCCAATTCTGGTCCCTCACGGGCGGCGGCGTCTCGGTCCTCCCGTTGCTCGAGCTCGGGGCGGCGTCCGTGAGCTGGGCTCTCGGGACGGTCCTCTTCCAACGTCGGTTCCGGACCCCCGAGATCCTGTCGGCCAGCGTCTATCAGCTCGCCGGGGGATTCTCCGGCCTCCTCCTCGCTTCCGTGCTCCTGACCCCCACGTCGTTCCCGGCTCCGACCCTGGATGTGGTCGCCGCCGCCCTTTGGCTCGGCCTGGCGGGGACCGCGGTGGGCTATGCGATCTGGTTCACGCTCCTCGACCGCACCCCGGCGGCCCAGATCAGCGCCTACCTCTTCCTCGTCCCGGTGGTCGCCTTGACCGCTTCGGCCCTCCTGCTGGGGGAACGTCTCTCGCTCCTTCAGGGACTGGGAGTTGTGTTGGTCTTGGTGGCCATCTATGGGATCGGGCGGGCCCACTTCCGTCCGCCGCCTCTTCGGTCTCCTCCCGCCACCTCCGAGCCGAGCCACTCGGCTTCGGGGGACCTCCCATACCGAGGGCCCGGAGGGTCTTAGGCCCCAACGGTAGTCGGGCTGGGAGAGGAAGGGACCCACTGGGTTGTCGCGGAAGAGAGAACCCCCACCCCCCACGGGGTGGGACCGAACCACCGTCGCGATCGCGCTCTGCTTCGTCCTCCTGATCACCGGCGTCGGAGTCTACGTTCTGGTGGAATTCCCCCCCCACCCGGCTCCGAGCCCCACGCCGTCCCCGCCCGGTGTCGTGCCTCCCGGCCCGCCCGCAAATGCGAACCTGACGGCGCTTACCGCTTCCCCCGTTCCGCTGACCGCAGGGCGTCTCGGAGTGGACCTTCGGGCAGACCAGACCCTGACCTCGGCGAATGCCGCCGCCATCAACTCGACAGGCGCCCGCATGGTGCGTTGGCCCGGGGGGGCCCTCGGAGACCGTTTCGACCCCTTGGGAGATTCGGATCAGGGCGTCATCTACAATGCGAACGGGACCGCGGTCTCCCCCGCCACGACCTATCCGGAGTTCGTAGCATGGTGCGGCTGGGTGCATTGCGAATCGATCGTCACCCTGCCAGCCGAGGTCAACAACTCCTCGCTCGCGGCGGCGATCGTAAGCTACTCGATCCAGAACCTCCACTTCACGCCGACGTACTGGGAAATCGGGAACGAGCCCCTGATGTGGACGCATTTCGGGGTTCCGTGGCCGTCCTGGAACTCGAGCCAGGACATCGGGACGACCCCCGTCGGGTTCGCTAAACTCGTCCGGTCGTACGTCTCGGCGATCCGCACGGTCGACCCCTCCACACCCATCCTCGGAATCGGGGGAGTCGGGGCCGGCGGCTCCCAATCCACGTGGATCACCGACGACGTAGCGACGAACGGCCCCAACCTTTCAGGAATCGCGATCCACGTCTATCCCGCCGGCACGATCAATGGCCCGGAACCGCCGGCGATTTGGTTCGCCTCGCTCCAGGGAGGGTCCGCGCTCCCCAACCGGGTGAACTCGACGCTGTCCGAGCTCCAAGGGGCATGCCCGACGTGCCGGCTGAGCGTGCTCGCCGACGAGCTCGGAAGCGGAACGCTCGTTCCCCAGGGGGACGAGATCGCAGGGGGTTACCTGGCGACGTACGTGTCGGCGGAGATCCTCCAAACTCTCCCGCTCGACCTCACATCCGCGGACTACTACAATCTCGAGAGCGACACTCCCGGCTCCTGGTTCACCGACACCGGGGCGCCGTCCCCGGCCTACTTCGCGTACGCGGATTTGGCCCAGCGCGTCGGCGCCTTCGCCGCTCCCATGGGAGTGAACTCGCCCGCGAGCGGCCTGCTCGCCGCGGTGGGTGGCCCGTCGGCCGGCGCGCTCACGAACTTGATCCTCCTGAACATCAACTCGAGCTACACATTCAGCCTCGATCTCGCGAAGGCCCTCCCCAACGTGGCGAACGCCTCGATCTTCGTTTGGAACGGGCCGTCGGCGAGTCCGACCAACCTGACGTGGGGACCGGGCGGACCCACGAACCTTACGGTCCCGCCGATGAGCCTTGCAATTCTCTCGAACGTCGGCTTGGCCCTCGCTCTCGACCGCGGGTTGATTTCCCAGAACTCACGGCATTGGCTATCGGGGTCGCCGTTCCACGCGACCGCCGTATCCGTCTCGGGCGATCGCGTCGCGCCTCTGGTCCAGGGGACGGTCGGGCTGGCCCTACCCGGAGTGAGATCGCTCGGACGCCGATCAGGGTTCGCGCGACGGTGGGGCGCGGGTAACGCACCGGCGATTTCTCGCCGGTGCGGCCAGGTGGCAGTAGTAAGCCCCTTTCCGTTTCAGGCAACATTCGACTCCGCGCTCTCCTCGACGGTCAGGGAAACTCCTCACCCCGTCAGTCAGGGCTTGCTCCCGGGGAGGCGGCCGTTTCATCATATCCCGACGGAACCTCCGGTGCACCACCATCACCGTACCGTCGGGCTGTGTCGTTTCTGCTCCGGAGCTCGGACTCTCGCCCGTCGGGCTCCGACCCGACCCCGTGTTTCCCGGAGAGGGGACTTTCCTCAGCGGCCAGCCGTTGCCGACTCGGACCACCGTCAGCTGCCCTCTACCTCCTGGCGAAAGGGCCATCTCCCGCCGGGGGAAAAGCGCCCGGGTCGGGACCGCCAAACAGGATAACCCCCCGCGAGGTCTGTTGCCCGTGGCGAACGGATCCCCGACGTCGGCTCGAGCCGCCTCCAGCGGGGCGGAGGCCTCTCCCTCGGCCCCTCTCCTGATCCCGTGCCTGATGCTCCGCAGAGGGCAGGTATGCCTGCCGGGCCCGAAGGGTCCGGTGCGGGTCCACACGCGCTCGGGGCCCGCCCTGGACCCGTTCGATGTGGTCGACCGCTTGGAGCCGGACTTCGAGCGATTGTACCTCGTGGACCTCGACGGAATCGAGCGGGGTGTTCCTCAACTGGAGTACGTCCAGGAGCTCTCCCGTGACATGGACCTCTGGGTGGATTCCGGGGTGGCCACCGCGGATGCGGCCATCGACATCCTCGTCGCGGGCGCGCAGCGGGCCGTGCTCTCGAGCTCGTACCTGCGCAGTTCGGTCGAGTTGAAGCGCGCGTGGAAGCTCTCCACGGATTGGGCGTTCGAGGTCGAGCTCGTGGAGGGTCGGGTGCAGACGGCCCGGACCCAGCCGGACAAGACCGACGCTCCCACTCTCGTCCAGTTCGCGCGCAGCATCGGCATCACGGATGTGATCGTCTCCCCGCGCGAGCAGGACCCCGACTGGATCCTGATCCGCTCGCTGGCCGCCGGCGGACCCACGTGGGTCGACGGCACGTTCGACGTGACCCAACAGACACGCCTCACCGAAGTGGGGGCCGCGGGCGGCATCTTCCACCTCGACCGCGTGCTCGAGGACCTCGTCTTTCCGGTCGACAATCCTCCTTCCGATTCCCCAACCGTGTCGCCGCGCGATGATGAAGACTAGAACCAGCTGAACGGTGATGAGTGAATGGGCGAGCTGAGCGCACGACACGGATCGGTACGGCCCGAGGTCGGAACGACGGCGGATACGCGCGGGCGTTAGCCTCCGCGCTCTCTTGGGCCGGCCCCGCCGTCCCCGCTCGCCCTCGCGGTCAGCCAAGCCTTTTAGAAGGGGGAGCGGTCGCCGTTCCTCGGAGAGAACCGTGGCGGACGAGATCCATCTGACCTTCCCGAACGGTCGTGCCCTCGACGTGGCTCGCGGCACGACCGTGGGGGATGCCCTCCGTCAGTGGGACGCCCCGGGCTCGACGCTGTGCCTCGCTGGACTCGTCGACGGTCGGCCGGCCGACCTCTCGAGCCCGCTCACGGCGTCGGCCCACGTGGCCCCGCTCTCCTTCGATGACCGGGCGGGACGCGAGATCCTCCAACACTCGGCCGCGCACCTCGTGGCCAAGGCGCTCGTGGAGACGATCCCCGAAGCCCTCCCCACCGTGGGGCCACCGACCGACGAGGGATTTTACTACGACTTCGACGTCCGGCCGCTGACTCCCGCGGACCTCGATGCCGTCCGGACCGGGGTGCGCCGGAGCGCCCACGCCAAGGAGCCGTTCCAACGGCGGGAGGTCACTTGTGAGGAAGCCGAACGGCTGTTCTCCGCGAACCCCCACAAGCTCCGGTACATCCGCGACATCCCGCCGGGAGAGCCGGTCTCCTACTACGAGACCGGCACGTTCGTCGACCTCTGCCGAGGACCGCATGTGCCGGATACCGGCTGGCTCGCCGGGGTCCACATCCTCGGCTTCTCCGCCATCACCCCCGACAAGCCTGAGGCGACCGTCACGCTGCAGCGGATCCGGGGCGTCGGGTTCCCGACCGAAGCCGGATTGAAGGAATACCTCAAGCTCCGTTCCGAAGCCGAGGCGAGAGACCACCGCTCGCTTGGGCAGAAGCTCGAGTTGTTCACCTTCTTTGAGGAAGCCCCCGGGTTCCCGGCGATGCTCCCGAACGGGGTCATCGTCCTCCAGGAGCTGGAGCGATTCGTGCGGGAGCACCTGAAGGACGCGGGCTACTCCGAGATCCGGACCCCGCTCCTGTGGGCCCAGTCCGTCTACGAGACCAGCGGTCACTGGGAACACTACCGGGAGAACATGTTCCTCACCGAGGCCGACGATCGCAAGTTCGGCTGGAAGCCGATGAACTGCCCCGGCTCGATGCTGATCTTCAAGTCCCGGGCCCGGAGCTATCGCGAGCTACCGCTCCGCCTGGCCGAGTTCGCGCCGCTTCACCGTCTCGAGGCGAGCGGCACGCTCCACGGCTTGACCCGCGTGCGCGAGTTCATCCAGGACGACGCCCACCTCTTCGTGACGGAGGACCAGATCGAGCCGGAGATCCAGACCCTGCTCGCTTGGATCGCCCGGGCGTTCTCGACGTTCCACCTGAAATGGAGCTACGAGCTCTCCACGCGCCCCGCCCAGTTCCTCGGCGAGAAGGAGACCTGGGACCGGGCCGAGGCGATCCTGGAGAAGATCCTGCGCGGATCCGGTATCGAGTACCGGGTCTCACCGGGCGAGGGTGCGTTCTACGGTCCGAAGATCGATATCCACATCCGGGACAGCCTCGGACGTCCGTGGCAGACGGGCACCATCCAGCTCGATTACCAGATCCCCGAGCGGTTCGGCCTCAAGTTCCAGGGCCCGGACGGCCAGCTCCACACGCCCGTGGTCATCCACCGGGTCATCCTGGGGTCGTTCGAGAGGTTCCTGGGAGTCCTCTTGGAGCACACCGGAGGACGACTCCCTCCCTGGCTCGCCGCGGTCCAGGCGCGCATCCTTCCGGTGACGGAGCGCCAAGCCGAGGCGGCCTCGGGACTGGCTCAAGAGCTGGCGGCGGACGGGATCCGGGTACAGGTCGCCGGAACCGAGGAGTCGCTTTCCAAGCGCGTCCGAACGGCCGAGGTGGAACGGATCCCGTACGTCCTGGTGCTCGGCGACAAGGAGACCGCCGATGGGACGGTGGCCCTTCGCGTACGGGGGACGAAGGACACGCGCACCCTGTCCCGAGCCGAGCTTCGTTCTCACATCGTGGAACGGGTCCGGAAGCGCGAGTTCGACCCGTAGGGGTGCAACCGCCATTGCACCCAGCCCCTGGTCGGTCGGCCGCCGACCGGCAAGGTGGGTCTATGCGCCTTCGGTTCCGACGAAGAACGCCGTCTACCGCCTCAGGCGTGGGTCCAGTGCATCGCGCAGCCCGTCGGACAGGAAGTTGACGCTGAGCGCGTACAGGAAGAGCATGAGACCCGGGAAGAGGATCATCCACCACGGGACGTAGACCGGAATGCCCAGTTCGCCGTTGACCAGAATCGCCTGGAGCACGTGCGGGTTGACCGAGAGGGCCGATAGGGAGCCCCATTCCGGGAACGTGTTCGAAGGGAAGATCGTAGTGAACCCGAGAAAGACCAGCGCTCCCAGCGTCAGTGGGATGGACCCCACGTCGAGGGACATCTGGACGAACACCGGGTAGACCGAGTTCGGAATGATGTGCTTCCGGACGATGCGTGCGCTCGACGCGCCGCTCGCCTTGGCGGCCTCGACGAACTTCATCTCCCGGGTGACGAGCACCTGCCCCCGGACGATCCTCGCATACAGCGGCCAATTGACGATGACGAACGCGCCCACCAGCAACGCCATCCGGGTGGAGAGCGAATCTCCAAAGATGGCCAGCTGCGATACGACCGCGACGGTGATGAGGACGAACAGCAGCGCCGGTATCGAGAGCATGATGTCGGTGAGGCGCATCAGTGCTTCGTCGATGAATCCTCCAAAGTATCCGGACACCGAGCCGACGATCAACCCGATGATCGCGGTCGCGCCCACGATAGAGACAGAAAGGGAGAGGGACCAATCGGAACCCCGGACGATCCCCTGATACAGATTGTAGAAGGTGACCGAGCCCGGATTCACCGTGCTTGAAATGAAGGAACCGAGCGGAAGTGGACCCGTAGAATAGGGCGATAGTGAAAGAGTAGGGGGAATGAAGGCGGGATAGCCCGGTGGTGTCACGTAACAACCGGGGGCGGGCGGGGCGGTGCCGGTGGTGTAGACACAGACGGAGGCCTCACCGGGCGCGCAGTACGATCCGGGAGCGTTGGGCGTGTAGGCGCAGTAGTTGTTCAGGTTGGTCCACGGAAACGGTTGGGTCAGGGCGAACAAGGCGAGGAAGACCAGGGACGCAATGATCCCGAGGCCGACCATGGCCAAGCTGTTTCGGCGGAGGAAGTACCAAGTCCTCTTCCATTGGGCGATCCGGGGATTCGGACGACGGCCCGCCGGCTTCACAGGGAGGTCGGCACTGGGTGGGGGAGCGATGCCGAGGGCGAAAGGAATCGTCAGGGGCCAACGTCGCGCGCTCCTCTTCGGCTTCCGCATGGTTCCGGTTCTCACTCCGAGCCCTGTCACCGCCAGGCTCGGCCTCGCCACGCGAGTGAGCGGTACATATACCCAAAGCGAAGCCGCGCCCACCGGAGGAACCCGGCGGGGGGCTAGATGGTACCGGCGACTCCCAGCCGAGCCCTGTCGGCCGTGGTTGAGGCGGCGTGACGGGCAGATTCGGTTGAACGCCAATTCTATGAGGCGGTCCGCGATGACCGGACGGAGCCAGCTCGATGTCGCCCCCGCTGGAACCGGAGGAATCCCGTCCTCAGCTCGGTTCCGAATCCGTGCCGCGCCGCGGCAACTACGGAGCCCGAGACTTCGTTTACTACGACGGGCCGGACCACTATGCAGAACTGGAGAACCGAGGGTACGACCCTGGAGACTTCAGTTACTATGAGGACGCTCAGCGACGCGGAACCGCCCTGGCGATTTTTGGGGCGATCTTGTTGGTGGTTGGAATCCTTGGCCCGGGTAACAATTCCGAACTGGGCCCCTTCGGAGTGGGGTTCTCCAACGCATTCATCGGCGCGTTGATTGCGGCGTTCCTGGCGCCCGCATTGCTCATCTTTCTCGCAGGGGAGGCGTCCATGGCGGCCTTTTCGGCCGGGCTCATCCTGGTCGTGCTCGGACTGATCTCCGTCGCCCACCCGGCCGCGCCCTGGCTGTGGTCGGAGTTACTGTTGATCTTGGTCGGCGCCGGTTGTGTCCCGATCGGTGTGATCTTGTTTCTTGAAGCGCGACAGCGTAACATGGCCATGGATTCGGCCGCCGAAGCCGGGCCCGCGTAGCCCCATTCTCGGAATCGAGTCGCGGGATCCACCGAACCCAACGGGGCGAACTCCAGAACCCGGTCGACGTTCGGCACCGTTTGGCTAAATCCACCCGATGTGATGGCGGACCCTATGCCGAACGCCCGGTCCGCCGTCCGACCCCGTCGCTTGACCGTCGTGCTGGCTCAATGGTGTCCCCACTGCGTTCCCCTGTCCGTCCGGAAGGGCCGGCAGCTCGCGAAGCGCCTCGGGATTCGGTTCCAAACCCTCGACATCGACCGTCGCGCTCAAGAAAGGGAGGCGGACCGGCTGGTTCGGAAGTATGGTGACGCGTCTCCGGATTACCTGATCCCTCAGGTCTTCCTCGAATGGTCGGACGGGCGAGTGCAGCACCTGCTGACGGGGTTCTCAGAACAGGTGGCCCGAACGGCCCGTGCATGGGACGATCTGTTCGAGAGCCAGTGGTTGCGAGCGGTCGAAAGGGGGGAGGCAGATTGAGACGCCGCGGTGCGTTGTCCCCCACTTTGAGCAGGGCGCTCGAATCGCCCGGCGGAAAGTGCTATCGACATTGTGAGAAGCCCATTGGGACCCGGTCCATCTCGAGCCGCCTCCCCGGCTCGTGGCAGGTCCGCGCCTGTCCCTCGGGCGTGGTATCGGTCACTTCGTACGCGGAGTGGACGCGGCGCGACCCGACCCCCACGGTTCGGGCGGCCCTTCGTCGCTGGACCTTCCCCGCGTCGCTCGTGCGCTCGCGGGATCTGCGGATCGCAACTCGCCGGGGCCCCGAACTGGGTCGAGCCGCCGAACGCGAGCTCGCCGCTGCCAAACCCCGCAGGGGGGTACGGATCGTCTATTGGCGACTCTACCCCTTCCGGGCGAGGGACGGGACGGAGCGCCGCCTGTTCGTATGTTTCCGACGAGTCCACGCTTCACCGGTGTTCTTCGCGGCTTCACCAACCGGCAAGACCTGGAGATGCCCTGTCTGCGCCGGCCATCGCGCGAAGCCGAGCCGTCGGTAGCGACGACCCACCGCCGCCCCGATCGACCCGCTGGTAGGTGCAACGGCTAGTGCAACTCCGCCTCCCTGGAATGCTGGACTCATCGACTCGAACTCGACCGATCGTTACCGCTCCTTACGTTCGAGGCATACCGGACGTGCGCTAGCTAGTTAGTTGTACACGCGTTCGGACCCCCCGTGGAACGCGACCTGCGGCTGTTGGCTGTGGGGATGGCCATCCGCACGTTCGGGGCCGCGTTGTACAACCCGTTCCTGGCGCTGTTCCTCTACGCGATCCTTCATGTCGGCTACCTCGAGATCGGAATCATCTTCGTCGGCATCGGGGTCGTCCAACTTCCGTTCGGGTTCGTCGGCGGTCTCTGGACGGATCGAGTAGGGCGTCGCCGCCTCATCATCTTCAGCCTCGCGACCGAGGCCGTCTTCACCGGGTTTCTGGCGTACGCGTTCGAGATCCGATCCTTGGTGTTGGCCATCCTGATCGCCGTTGTCGCCGGATCGATCCTCTCGGCCACAGGTCCCGCGTACTCCGCCTACATTGCCGATTGGGCGAAGGGGTCGGAGCGGACCCGGGGTTTCACCTGGTATCGCATCAGTTTCAACGCCGGTTTCGCGGCGGGGGTGTCTCTCGGTGGGATCCTCGTCGCCTTCATTGGGTTCACGGGTGCCGTTACGCTGGCTTCCATCATCATTGCCGGAGCGATGGTGTTCGTCCTCGCGCTGCTCCACCCGTCCCCGTACGATGTGGGACTTCGGGAACGTACCCTTCGTCCGAAAACTTCCGTCCCCGGTGAGCCGGCCGGCCGGAGCCTACGACAGAGTTTCGCCCTCCTCGCCCGCGACCGTACCGCTCTTCTCGTCGCCACCGGGTTCGCCCTCATCTTTGTGACCGCGGGACAGTGGAACGTGACGTTCGCGCTCTTCGTGCACAACAAGATGGGGATCTCCTACTCGATCCTCGGAATCGGGCTCGCCCTGAACGGTCTCGTCGTCGTCTTCGGACAATCGTTCACGACCGAGCACGTGCTCGGACTCCGGCATACTTCCATCGCCATCGCGGGGGGTCTGCTGTACGTAGTCGCCTTCCTCCTGCTCGGGATCTCGGCGCTCTGGCTCCTCTTCCCGACGGGGATATTCTTCCTGTCCGTATTCATCCTGACGTTCGGGGAGAACCTAGCTTCCATCCCTACCACTACCCTGCCCTCGAACCTCGCCCCGGCGGGGGAGATCGGGTCCTACAATGGCGCCTTCAACACATTCTTCGGGGCCGCGGGCCTCGCGGCGATCTTCTTCGGGGGAGCGATCCTCTCCGCGGTGCCGAATCCCTTGTGGGAGTGGGTGCTGCTGGTCCTCCCAGCTCTCCCCGGTGCCATCCTCATCCGTCTGGTCGCCCGGAGGATACCTATCCACATCGACCGCGCCTGAAGGCTCGGATGCAGAATCTGCGTCCTTCTTTTTCCGGTCTGATTAATAGAGAGGTGCGTTGCCCCCCGCATGGTGGCCTCCGACGGGCCTTCCGCACGCCGCGCCTTTCGGGAAACCCGCTCCTCGATGAGCCCTGAGGTGAGGAGCTTCCCGCGGCCCTGTTTCGTCGGAGAAGAGTGCGGTCTATGATCGGAGCGAAGGCGAGGATTTGGGCGGTCGCGATCGTGGGAATTCTCCTGTTCGGCGTCGGGGCCAATCTGGCCAGCGCGGGCGGGTCGCCGCCCGCCCATGGGGCCTCCATCAGCGACTCCCTGAATGCGGGCGTGGCGTCCGTTTCGGTTCCCACCGCTCCGGCGAGTCTTCCCGGCGCGGGAACCTCCGGAGCGAATCTACCTTCGGGATTGGTCCCTCACCTCGCTTACTCCGGCCCGACTCCCGCCCACATCCCCGCCGCTTGGGGGCCGTCGGCGATGCCTCCCGGTGCCCCGGTGCCGACCACACCTGCCGGTATGACGAGCTCCTCCTTCCTAAAGCAGTGGTCGGGCGGTAGCAGCTATCCGGGTCCCCAGGGGATTTGTGTGGGAAAGTGGCCGGCGGGGGGCCAATCGGTCTACTCGACGGGTTGCCTGGGCCACGATGAGCCGGCTATCAACCCCTATTCGGACCTCCCCGGCAGCGGGGGTAACGTCTCTTGGAATGTCTCGCTCCCCGTCGACGGGAGCTCCGCGCACAACCAGTCGGACATCTACATCGCGATCTGGTTCGGGATGAATCTCTACGATCCGTACGGCTACAATGGCCAATGCTTCCTCGAGCTCCAGATGTACCCCGACACGAACGGGGCGGGCGGCGTTCAAGTGGGCGTCTGGTCCGCCTTTGCCGTGGCCTGGCAGATCCAACTTTCCAACGGGCAGGAGGACCCGTGTTTCGCCGCACCTCTCAACGAGCCGAACGGCACTCCGCTCCAAATGAACGAGGGAGACCACCTATACGTCAACATGACCGGGTGGCAGGGCTCGACCACGGGAGAGCGGATCTCGGTGGTCGACACAACCCTCGGAGTGACCTCCCACTTGCGTCTTTACAACCACCACCTCGACTACCCGCTCAACCCGGCGTACCTCGAGAACAACGTGGACGACGCGCTTCCCTGGAGTCCGGGAGGCGACCTACCCGTTGCGTTCGCATTCGAATCCGGTCACACGACCGACGACCCCGAAAACGACACCTTCGGCGGTTGCAATTCGGGCCTCCCTCCTCCCAACCCTCTCAATGGCGCGGTCCCGTGCGGGAGCTACAACCCGAAGGACTGGGCGATGGACACGAAAGTCCCCTGGCACTTCTATCCGACGGTGTTCTTCAACTCCCACG
>DATGZO010000005.1:0-21336 GCA_035297105.1 Thermoplasmata archaeon | reverse complement strand
TCTCCTCCACGTGAATCGATGGCTGGAGAGGGCGGAGTGGATCCACCGGGTGGAGCCGCGCCCACTCCTCAAGCCTGTCGAGCCGAAGCTGATGAGCGCGGGGCATCCGCCCGACGAGTTCCTCCGGTTCGCCGATGGAGTGCGGAGGATCCTTCGGGGGGTGATCCACTGGTCGGAGGGCCACCCCGACGCCTCACCACGCCTGAGGCGTCGGGTGGAGGGGTCCGCGAGGCGATCGCTCACCCGCCTCCTGAACGAACCGTGGAAGGACTCCGATGCCGTGCGGATCGCGAAGGAGCTGCGGCATCGGAGAGGGCAGCTGTTCACCTTCGCGATCGAGCCCGGGGTCCCGTGGCACAACAACGAGGCCGAGACTCAGATCCGCCAGGGCGTGCTGTTCCGGAAGATCAGCGGGGGCCGTCGCTCCTGGATGGGAGCGTGGGTCTTGGAAAGGCTGCTGACCGTCTATCGGACCTGTCGTAAGCGAGGCGTCGAGTTTCTGCGAGTGGTGGGCGACGCGCTCACCGGGCGGGGCTACCCGGCCTTCGGAGCACCCTCAAGAACTCCAGAAACCTGAGTGGTTACGGCCAACGGGCTTGCCCAGAAAACCCCCGTTAGGCAGAAACCCGGGGGGGCAACAATAGAACCAGTTCTTGGCAAGAGTCCCCAATCATCGCCTCGCCATTACCTGCCCCACGGACGACAACTCTGCCCCCCCCCCGCCCGGAAGCCCGCGGCGAATGGGGCATAGTGCGCCCACACGCCAACCAATGTTTCCAAGAGGTCGCCCGGGTTGCTTCTAAACTCCCAATTCAATTTGTCTGGCAATCCGGGGCGGCACGCGACCGTAAAGCGGGCACCTGGGGTCGGACAAAATCAGCTTCGCCTCTTCGGCTGTTACGATCAGGGCAACATTGGAGTGACCAAGCCAGATCGTCTCGGAGTAGAGCCCCCAAGACTCCACTTGCTGAATTTCGTTCCAGGGCGCAAATCGACTGGTGAACCTACGGCGTGAAAGTGCGTATCCAAGCACTTGGATCCCGTCAGATTTGATTATGATCCCATAATTTCCGATGATGATCACCAAGACACAAGCCAGGAAGGCGACAGGAACTGACACCGCCACTAAGGCTGCAAGGTCGAACCAGAAAGTGAATGTGCGCCCGATGAACCAATCAATCAGCCCAAACAAAACCGATATTGGCAAAATAACATAAGTCAGGACAGCCGCAATCGGTCGCAGGAACTTTCCTCGTACAATTCTGTCGAGAGACACCGATTCCCGGCTCACCATGCTCATTGCGTAGTTACGAGGGTAGTTGGTTTTCCACCCTGAAGCCCCGACGGGGACAGCCATACCAGGTCAGTCTCCCGATACATAGCCGAGAAAATTTAGGTCGACGCCTACTAGTGCGAGCCCAACTCCCGCCTGAATCTCTTGGTATAGGCCCAGGGTCTTGAGAACCGAGGACGTCTGTGGCAGGACCAAACCAACCGAAGTCAGCACCAGTGAAGCCACCCCTAGATAGAGGCCCACCATCCGGCATAAGTTAACGCCGGCCTCGTCGCTGCCGTCCTGACCGTTTCCTCTCGAACCGACGGGGTTCATGCTCCCCCGAGCAGTTCTACGGGATGCCGAGGCATCCCCCTCCCCCGGTGCGACCGACCCCTCTCCGTCGCGGCGAAGTCGAGCACGCCCTGAACCTGCTTCTCCCGTCGGAGCTGATCGAGCGATTCGCTCGAGAGACCGGCTTTGTACGACGCGAGCGGACGATCCGACCCGTCGCCTTCCTCTGGACCCTCATCCTGGACTTCGGGGTCGAGCTCCATCGCCATCTCGAGGAGCTCCGGGCCGGGTACGCCGAGCGCACGGAGCTCCCCCTCACGTACCCGGGGTTCTACCTGCGGTTCACCCCCGAGCTCTCGAAGTTCCTGAAGCGGTGCCTCGAGCATGCGCTGGCCGAGCTCGCCCACGAGCCCGGCCGCGAGCTCGACCCCAAGCTCGCCCGCTTCGAGGATCTCCTCCTGAAGGACTCCAGCGTGGTCCGCCTCCACGCGAGCCTCGCGAAGAGGTGGCCCGCCACCCGCTCCCGCAAGATCGCCGCCGGGGTAAAGGTCGACCTGCTGGTGAGCGTGCGGGCCAACGGTCCGAAGACCGTGGCCCTCGTCGGGGAACGCACGCACGACGCGAAGCTCCTCCGGGTCGGCGCGTGGGTGAAGGATCGCCTGCTCCTCTTCGACCTGGGCTACTACTCCCACCGACTGTTCGCCAAGATCGGGGAGAACGGGGGGTTCTTCGTCAGCCGATGGAAGAAGAGCGCGGACCCGCTCTTCGTCCGTTCGCTCACCGTCCACCGAGGTCGAGCGATCGACCTGGAAGGGAAGAGACTCAGCGAGGTGCTGCCCCGCCTCGAGCGTCAGACCCTGGACGCCGAGGTCGAGCTCGCGTTCCGCCGCCGGACCTACAACGGCCAGCGCTCGGGGGACACCCTTCGGTGTCGCCTGGTGGCGGTGTGGGACGAGGCGGGAAGCGAGTACCACCTCTACCTGACGAACGTCGGCCCCGAGGTGCTGAGCGCGGAAGAGGTGGCTCGGCTCTACGCGATGCGCTGGGAGATCGAGCTGGTGTTCAAGGAACTCAAGTCGCACTACGCCCTCGACCAGTTCCGAACGACGAACGCGCAGGTGGTGGAGGCGCTGATCTGGTCGGCGCTACTCACGTTGGTGGTCAGCCGCCGGCTCCACACGCTGGTGCGGAGGCGGGCTCCCGAGGAGATCCGATCGCGCTACACCCAGCTGCGGTTCGCGGTGAACTTCCGTCGAGGAGCTCGGCACCTCCTGAGCGCCATGCTCTATGACCTCGGGCTCTCGAAGGAGCGGGGGAATCGCTTCGCCCTGAACATGTATCTCGTCGAGGCATCCCTCGATCCGCACGTCAAGCGGCACCGATTCCGAGAGGAGTGGTCGAGGTGAGGTTCGTTAACTTATGCCGGATGGAGGGATGTTGTATCCAACGACAGTTTCTGTCGGATATCTTGCCCCGAACCTGACGTACGACTACAAGGTGAGCGCCTCAGCGAGCTGCACGGACACCAATGGCCACCACAACTATGCAGGGTCGACCATCGGGACCTGGACCGACAAGGCAAACACCATGGGCGCGGTGTCCGGCTACTTCACGAACACAACTGGTTCTCCGGCCCCTGTCGGATCGGTTGTGACACTCTACTGCTATTCTTCTAGCGGCGTCGCCATCGACAACAACTATGGATGGACGACAACGGCCGGGTATTACTCGCTCTACTTGCCTAGCTTTGCGGTAAATCGGTGCACCGGGGGTCTCGCATTGAACTTCTTCACGCAGAACAACAAGAACGGAAACAACTGGAACGGAAATTTCAATGTCACTTTCCTCGTTTACACGTACGGTGACTACAACATCGTCGTACCGCAAATCTACGTCAGTCCGTACTACCCGATCGGGGTGGGACCCAGTAATGTGATGCAAACAAACGGTGCGGCTGGAAGTTACATCACGTATACTCAGGGGACGACGTTGACGACCAGCTCCACAACCTGCTGGCAGCTCTTCTGGCTGTTTACTGGGTGCGTTGCCTCCGCGACAAGCGCCGGAGCGAGCAAGAGTTACTCAGCAGAAAACGAGAGCTTGAATGTGGACCAGCGCTTCTTAACCACGGGCACAATGGGCTTTGTTGCAATGACTAGAGCGACCAACATCTCTGTGGATCGCTACGCGACTTTCGGGAATCCGCTTTCCCCTGGACCAGCCCCGATTCCCACCTTCATGACTCCTCAGAATTTTACGGAGTTCCACCTCTACTATGTGTCGGGCTGGGGTACAGGAGGACAGGGCCAGTTCATCCAGTACAAGTACCCTATTGGCGGCTCGGTCACGACGAGCACTGTCACTGAAACCGTGGGCGTGCAGTCGGTTGACTTCTCTATCGGTGTTGACATCTACGACGTAGATATTTCGACATCCGTGGCGGACGTAACATGGTCCCAAACTGCTACCGAGACCCAATCCAACACGCTCTCGTGGGAGGCGTTCGCGAATGGGTCGAACGGGGAATGCTTCGTGGTTTACGGGGAGGGGGGTTCTCAGTCATCTAACACCGCTGACGCCATCGGGCTGTGGGCCTACACGCCGAACGGCGGGCCGGCAGGGTCAAATTGTCCTGACCCCTAGAACTCCGGGGGCGTGACGCCCGGGGCGTGCCGATGGGTAGCGGAGAACCAAACCAGCCGAGACGGCGAGCCGCGTTCGCAGGCTTGGTGGTCGGGATTGTCGTTGCAAGTGGAGTCTTCGCAGGATGGGCGGTCACCCGACCGAACGCCACAGCCAGCCCTCCAGTGATTGACGACGGGCCTACGCTGTATGGCGCCCTACGCGCCATCAATGAGTCCGTACGCAATCAACTAGGTGGCCCTTGGACGCTGTACGGGTTTTGGGGAATCGCTACTCCACTACCGTTCAGCCCGACATCGATTCCTTGGCCTCGGATCAACGAGAGTGTCAACTCCTGCAGCGCTGAGTTTCCCGGAGTTACCCTTTGGAACTCCACGATCCCACTGTTTAACGGGACTTTCAACTCCGGGACGGCCCCGTTTTGGCAGTTCGTCTTCTTCTCCAACGCAAGCCATAGCATCGAGGTAGCAACCGATGTCCTCGGGACCGCTCACGTCTACGCACCCATGCCGTACAACAGCACGTGCGCGGAGTCGACCTGGCTTTCTACCGCGTCTCCCTGGAACTGGGCTCTAATGTTGACCAGCTTTCCAGTCGATTCCTCGGTTGCCGCCAAGACGGCGTGGGCCGCAGGCGGATCGGAGTGGACGTCGAACAATCCGGGAGGGTACGTGACGTATTACTACGGATTCGCCTACTGGGGCTCGGGCAACCTTATCGGGAACACCGTCAAGTATTCGCGATGTGGGATCGTCGGTTTCGCCGCCGTTCAACCCGTTCAGATGTTCATTACGAACCCGGGCGGGTCTCTAATTCAGAACTTCAACGGAACTCAAGGGTGCGGGAATGTGTACCGCCTGGACCCCACGATTTACGCTCCCTACGTGGTCGATTTTTCGATACCGAAAAGTTCCGGCGCAGACGCCTCGACCTGGGTAAACATGACCCTTGGTTTGACCTCCCCTCCGCTCGACAACACTTTTCCAGCCACGTACGACGCGGGCGGCTTGGTCACATGGATGGTCGCGCTTAACCTCACCAACGCCGGTAGTTCTGCGCTGGGGACGGGGGCTCCGGGATGCTCACAATGGGTTTCGAATCTCAGTTCGTGCTCGGGGAACGCCACGGGTTGGTTTGCGGTTCTTACTTCCGCGAGCGGGGAGTGGCTCGACAGCTTCGGCACTACCTTGCACGGCTCGGCCTGGGTGATCCCTAACGCCGCATTCGTCTCTCAACAACACATCACCATCGTTATCCCGAGTTCGTGGAACGTAACCGGAGACTCTCTGAGCATTTCGAGCACCACACAAAACGTCACGGCCAGCGGCTCCGCGAATCTGTAAGTGCCAGACCCGCCCGTGGTCGGGGCCTTCCCCGCTCGCTCCGCTCGCGGGTCCGCCCCGCGCCGGGATTGTTATCACGGTGAACGGATTTCACGGCTGACGCGGAAATCGACGCATGACGTCCTTTGACCTATCCTCGGTCTCATCACTGCACTATCGCAACATGAATCGGCCAGCGCGCTGGGCTGGCGTCGGATTTTTCCTGTTCTTCGCCATCCTCATCGCTTGGCAGCTCGCAGTCCACGGCTTCGAACCGATCCTTCTGGCCCTTGTCGCCGGGGACGCGTTCCTGGTTTGGTTCGTGATGTACTACACTGCTCCCGGCCCGGTCGAACTACGGCAGGCCGAGTCGGGTTTCGAGTTTGTCTACGCGGGGGGCCGGGCACGCCAAGTCGCGATTAAGGGGGCCCAGCTACACTTCAAGCTGGTCGAGCGCGTCTTGAAACCGAACCCTGGTCGATTTGAGAAGGCCATCGACGACGCTCGCTACTTCGCGGTGGTGGGAGTCGACCGAATTGCCCTAACCCCGGAAGCGTTCGAATTCCTTGCTGGAAGCATCCTGCGTGCAGGCTACGCTACGCGGACCCGAATCAAGCCGAACCCCCCAGTGGGTTTTTGGCACATCCAGGAGTTCGATCGCGCGAAATCCAGCTGAGTTTTGCTCCGCCTCTGGACCAGACTTCCCAATCTTTCACCACCCCCTTTCCTAATCATCTGGGACAGCCGTGTCAGCTGGGCCAGGGGCCCCATTCTCTCTCGGCGAACTGCTGGCCCGACCTTCTGTCCCACCTTGGCTCTCCGGTTGGGCGGATTTGGGGTGGGACGGGCCCATTGGGACAGCTGCGTCAGAGATTGGTCCAGCAGGTCGCAAGTCGTAGACTCGAAACCGTGTTCCCTCAAGCCGGCTCCGTCTTCGGTCTAGTCCAAGGGACCGCAATGCAGTGCCTACCTGCTGCTCGGAGTACGTTCCACGCTCGGAGGCCCTCAGGAGCGCGAGAACCTCTTGGGGGGTGGATTCGGCTCTTCCCGCGACCAGAAGGGCGCTCACGACCTCCCGAACCTGGCTGACTAGGGGGTCGGTCTCAACCACCGGCAACGGGGGCCGGTCCGCCACCTCCGCCTCGACAGCCCCAGACCCGCTCAGGAACGGCCAGACCTGTATCCCAGGAGTGGCGAACGGCCGGAACGCCGCCCTCCCCTCCTTCCACACCAGCCCGACCCCGTCGGCCCACAGAGAGAGGCCCGGGAACCCATCCTCGACCAACGCCAGGGTCCTCGGCACCGCGGAGCGGTCCGGCAGGACGATCAGGACCCGGTGGCCAGCCGCGCGGGCTTTCTTCACGTTCCGGATGACCTGCCCCGCCGCCTTGGCCACGGTCGAACACTCGACTTCGACATTGTAGGTCGCCGAGCCCCACTGGAACTGGCCGTCGGGGGTCAGGATGCCCGCGACCTGCTTCGGGACGCTGAGAGCTATCCCGCGCTTCTCCAGGAAGACTGCGAACTCGGTGAGCGTCTCAATGTGCTCCTCCCCCTCGTTCCGACGGCCCTCCAGGGCCGCCAGATGGACCTGTCCCCGCGAAGTGAGGCGGAGTCGCCCGGCGTCTTCGTTGGGCTCCACATCGCCTTCGGAAGCGGCCAGCGCGAGCGCACCGTCCAGCTGGGCCCCAGGGAGCATGGTCGAGTCCTCCAGCTCCTCCCGGGTCCTCGGGCCCGTGGAGAGGCCCGCCATCACGCCTTGGACCACCTCGGGCCCGACGAGCCACGGGGAGGCCTCTGAGTCCTCCCGCTGGGCGTATCTTCGGGAACTCTCGGTCACGGTCCGGTGGTTCTCGGTCGCCAAGGGACCCAGAGGCGGGCTGGGGTCGGTCGTGAGCTTCACGAGGCCCCCTGACACGGCCAGGGCGACCTCGTGCGGCCGGAGGCCGTCCACTAGGTCCTGGGGGGTCCAGCCGTGGGTCTGCCCGTTGACGATCTTCCACGCGTCGTCCATGTCCTCGACGCCCAGCGAGAACAACAACCACGCGTCCACGTTGCCGAGCAGGGCGGCCCGGACCCGGGGCGGGACGCGGTGGAGGAACTGCGTCGCGACCACGACGTGGAGGCCGAACTTCGCTCCCTCGCTCAGCATGTCGGCCAGCGCGGGGATGGCGTAGTTGTGCACCTCGTCGAGGACGAGGTAAACCGAGTGGTCGGGCCGTCCGGACCGCTGGACCGCCGCCCACAGCTGGCTCAGGTAGACCGCGCCGAGGAAGTTCGCTCCTTCGGCTCCCAGAGCCGATTTGGAGAGGTTCAGGAGCAGCAGGCGGTGCCTCAGCAGGCGGTCGAAGGAGACCGCCCCGCTCCGCTGGCAGAGCGCGACCCGCAACAGGGGGTTGGTCGCGATCTTGCCGACCTTGTCGAGCGACGACATCGTGAACTGGTAGTCCAGCCGCGGCAGGTGCCGCTCGAGGAAGTCGCGGAGAGGCCCGGGAGGGGCGGTCCGGATGAATCTCTGGAGCGCGGGCTTGGACGAGAGCAGGTGGTACGCGTCGACCAGATTCGAACCCGGTGTCTGTGACAACCCTTGGACCAAGGCGCGGAGGACCAGTTCGGCCCTCCCGCCGATGCTCTCCTCGCCCCACGCGCTCCGGATCGCGGCGAGGAGGTCGCCCGCGAGCGCCTCGGCCCAGCGGTCACGTTCTGTATCGCTTTCTTCGTCGTCGACCGGGTCCGGCTGTCGGAGCAGGTTGAGGGGAACCGAGACCATGGTTGTGCCATCTTCTTGGAAGGTGGCGTGGGCCGGGTCGATCTCGATTGTCTCCGAGGCAATCTCTGGAGAGAGGCGCGACTCGATCCCCCCTACGAGCGTCCCCGTGGGCTCGACCACGACTACGGTCGCATCGGGTTGCTTCGCGAGGATCTGGAGAACCAGATTCAGAGCCAGGGTGGACTTTCCCGACTGGGTCCGCCCCAGTAGGGCCGCGTGATTCCACTCCGGGGGGAGTGCCACGTGACGACCGTCATAGGCCCCGAGGATGAACTGCGGACGGGGACTGGGCTCGGGATCAGGGTGGTACCGCAAGACCCGAACCGTCGGCAACTGGGGGGCGACCGGGGAGCGGGAAACCAGGCTCTCCCTACCCGCCCTTCCCCGCGGAGCTCCTGCGTACGAGCACTCCGGGTGGTACGTGGCCCACGGGATCGAGAGAAGGTGTCCGAGTTCGGTCGCGGAGACATCGCGGCGCCCGCGCCGGTTCGAGAACCGTGCGAAGTCGTGGGTCGCGAACGCCGTGTGGAAGGGTTGCTCCTTCTTGCGCGGAATGACCTTCCACGTCCGCCAGGGGACGCCGCCGAGGGTGGTCCACTGTTCGAGCCATGCCCCGAGCGCGATCAGCGACTGGTCCGGTTGCGGGCCCATCAAGTGGGCGCGCAGCTCGACGTGGTAGGCTGGTTCGGCCCGACGGGCGTCCATCTCGGCCCGCAAGGCGCGGCCGTGCCGCTCCGCGTAGCTCATATAACGGGCCGAGAAGAGACCCGACTCCCAGACCCGGGCCCGCTGGAACAGGAGCTGAAGGACCACGTCGTGGTCCTGGAGCGTCTGAGAGCCGAGGGTCCGAAGGAGGAAACCTGCCGCGTCCGCATCTTGAGGTATGCGAAGTGGCAAGTGGTGATGCCGTTGCACCGCGACCGCCCGCACGAAGATACCGCGGGTCGTGAGGTCAGCGAGCGGGCACGCGATCGGCGACCCCGCCGCGACGCGATGGCGCGTGTTCTCGAGATAGATCAACATCGATTCGAGGTCGGTCGCCTGGGGAGACCCGAGCGCGTATCGGACCCGCCCCGCCGGCTCTCGGTGGATCTCGAGCCAGAACGGGGCGAGCGAGGTCCAGACCAGCGGTGGCATCTCGGGCGGCTCCTCGGTCGGCGTGGGCAGCAGCAGTTCGCGGTGGACATTTTCAGTGGTGGCGTCCATGCTCTCGAGGAGGGAGGGTCGAGGGTGATACGGCCGCCGGCGTTCGCGGAAGATGAACGGAGCCGCCTTTCACAATTCACTGGCCAACTTCGCTACTTAGTGTCGAGTCCGCTCGCTGACCGCGGTGGCGGCCGAGATGGCGCAGGGAGGCATCCACGTTTCCTCCAAGGCATCGTCCGAAGCACAGTCCTCGCGGCCGCCATCTCATTTCCCGCGGTTCGGTGGAGCGGACCTGATGGTTTCGCTCCGAGAGCTGAAGGCGATGGTCCAAGGGCTGGACGCGTCGAACCCTGTTCGGATCCTCGTCCTGGGCGAGCCCGACGAGATCCCACGTTCCGAGTATGCAGCCAAGGTGCCTGGGTGGTACCGCCTTATCGTGACCCCGGCGGATTGAGCACGACCTGGTGCCCATTCACGGTCGTGACAACCGTCCACCCCTCATCGAGGTACCGGGGCAGTTCCGTACCTTCCACGAGGCGTTGGCGTGTCCCGTTCGCATCGGCGTTCTGTCCCATCTTCTTGGTCACGAGTTCCTGGAACGCGCCCACGTCCAAGCTGTCGAAATCCAGCTTGGCGAGCTCCTTCTCGGTGTATCCCAAGCCCATCAGCATCACCTTGGCCATCTTGGATTGCGCGTCCTGATCGGTGCGCGAAGGGACCGTGGAAAGGAACGGCTCGCAGCGCCGGTAGGCCGCCCGCATCTCCTCGACCATTGTCGGCTGAAGTTTCTTCGATAGATTGTACCGGCCGCTCACGCCCAGGTCATGCCCGAGGATCGCCTCGCGGAAGTCCCGCGGGATACGCCCCTTCGCCTCCGCGAGGAGCAGTTGCGTGGAGGCGTAGCTCCGGAGCACGTAGGGCCTCCAGCTGGTGTCGCTCGGCACCACCTTGTTGATGGCCGTCCGCAGTTCGGCGGTGAGCGCTTTGACCGTCACGAACCCGTTCTCGGTCTGCGTGTCGCGAACTGCGACAAGAGGGGATTGTCCCGAGAGAGCTTCCGGGTCCACGGTCGCGCCGCTCCTCCACCGGGGCCGAGTGCGTCGCTCCTTCAGGTAGGCGATGAGGGTCTGAGCAAGCTCCTCGGAACCGAAGGTCACGTAGGCACGGCGGTTCTTGCTCAGCGCCCCCGGAACCCGGATCAAGAAGGGCAGGGTTCGGAATTCGAGGGTTCGTACGTCCAGTTCCGGCAGGTCGCCCAGCCGGAGGGCGGTATCGCCGGACCGGTAGACGGAGAACGCGCCCGGCCGAAGTCCCGAGTGAGCCATGAGCAGCGCGGATACCTGGCCCCGCAGCGGAAGGGCGCGGAGCAGCCGCCCGAGTTCGTCCTGCGTCGGAACCCGCTCGTTCTCGATCGAGACGCCGCGGATCACGGCGAGTCGGGGGAAACCGTGGAAATCGACCTCGTGATGTCGGAGGAAGCTGGACACCCCGACGAAGGTCTTCGCGATGTACGTCGTGAGGCGTCCCCGCTTCTGAAGGTCGCCTGCATACACCACCCATCGCTTCCGAAGGCGGGAGGGATCCGAGCGGGCCTCGGCCAGCAGTTCCGAAGGGCCAAGACCGACCTCATGGAGGCAGAGGCCCAACTGTCGCAGGTTGACGTCCGCCGTCCTGACGGAACGGAGCTGATTCTCATCTAACCAGCTTCGGATCAGGGGGTCTTCCCGCAGTTTCTGGTGATTGAGCCGCGGGGGTTTTCGGGGCATGAGTGGGCACCCCTATTCCTCCCTATAAAGAATCCAACGCCCCGAAATTTGGGACGCCCGTGCTGGGATTCGAACCCAGGTCTGAGGCTCCGCAGGCCTCTAGGATAATCCATTGCAGCAGGTCGGGGGAAGACCCCGGCCCGTAGCTACCCCACACGGGCAATCGGTTGGGACGACGTCCCGGCGGCGGCGAGCGGGGTCGTCTATAAAAGCCCGGGGACGCGCAGGGCGGTCGGCGCGCCACACTTTATAGCGCGTCAAGCTCCCCGGACCGTCCGGCATCTGGATCCGCTCGATGGGGGATGAGAAGGGGAAGGACCCGTGGCCGGAGCTGCGCCTCCTGCCGATGGGCCGCCGCGTTGAGCTCGAGGATGGTCATGGCCGGACCTGGGTCGGAACCGTCGTTCCCACTCACGGCTTTACCGGCGACCGGATCCTCCAGTTGAAGCTGTCGAACGGGTACAACGTCGGTCTCCGGATCGAAGCGAACGCCCGGTATCACTTGCTGCCCGAAGCCACCCACGACACGCGAGCGCCTCCTTCGGCCCCCTCCCGACGTGGCGGCCACGCCGGGGAGCCGTGGGTTGCCCTGCTGACCACGGGGGGGACGATCGCGTCGCGGGTCGACTACGAGACGGGAGGGGTTCGCCCGGTCAAGGGGGAGGACGAGATCCTCGCGTTCTATCCGGAGCTCGAGCGATTCGGTCCGGTGCGGATCCTCCCGGTCTTCGATCGCCTGAGCGAGGATCTCCGTCCGGACGACTGGGTCGTTCTCGGGGAAAAGGTGGTGGCGGCGTTCCACGAGGGAGCGGTCGGCGTGGTCATCGCGCATGGAACGGACACCCTCGCGTACACGGCGGCTGCCCTCAGCTTCCTTCTCGTCGACCTGCCCGGCCCGGTGGCCCTCGTCGGGGCCCAGCGGTCCCCCGACCGCCCTTCGTCGGACGGTCCTTCCAATCTCCGAGCGGCGGTTGAGGTGGCCCGCGAAGCGGCCCTGGGCGAGGTGGTGGTCGTCATGCACTCGGGCCTCTCGGATACCAGCTTCGCGATCCATCGAGGGAGCTGGGTCCGCAAGATGCACTCGAGCCGGAGGGATGCGTTCGAGACCCGGAACGGACCTCTCCTCGGGAAGGTGGAAGGAGGTCGCGTCTCCGTCGCCGACTTCGCCCGCCCTCGGACTTCGGGCCCGGCCCGCCTGGATGGCCCGATCGACCCGAGAGCCGGGCTCCTCTGGTTCTACCCGGGCCTGCACCCCACTTTCGCTCAGCTCCTCGTCCGGGAGCTGCGGGGTGTGGTTCTCGCGGGCACCGGTCTTGGCCACGTCGGCGCGGACCATCTCGAATGGATCCGGGCGGCGACCGGCGCGGGCAAGGTAGTTGCCATGACGACGCAGTGCCTCGGAGGCCGGGCCGACCCGTACGTGTACGCCACGGGGCGGGAACTGCTCCACGCCGGCGTGCTCTACCTCGACGACCTGCTCCCCGAGACAGCCTACACGAAGATGCTCTGGGCGCTCGGCCATTCCGATACGCCCCAAGGGGTCGCGGAACTGCTCCGGACGCCCCGCGCCGGGGAGTTCCTGGACCGCCACGCGGGAGTGACGGTGAAATGAAGGCGGGGCTCGAGGTGCATCAGCAGCTTTCGACCGGCAAACTGTTCTGTGCCTGTCCGGCGGAGCTCTCCGAGGAGATCACGACCACGTTCGTCCGCTCGCTTCGCGCCGCCGGCGGCGAGAGCCGTGCGGTCGATGCCGCCGCGACCCTTCAGGCGGCGCGCGGATTCCAGTACCGGTACGAGGTCGTCCCACCGAGCTGTCATGTCGAGATGGACGAGGAGCCGCCCCATCCCCTCGATGCGGCCGCGCTCGAGGCCGCACTCTTGCTCGCCCTCATGGTAGAAGCACGCCCGGTCGACGAGGTGGAGGTCATGCGAAAGATCGTGGTCGACGGCTCCACCACTTCCGGCTTTCAGCGGACCGCCCTGATCGCCACCGGCGGCCACATCGATGTGCACGGTCGTACGCACCGGATCGATTCCATCTGCCTGGAGGAGGACGCGGCCCGCCGGATGGGGGAATCTGCCGACGGAGTCACGTACCGCCTCGACCGCCTCGGGATCCCGCTGATCGAGGTCGCCACCGGCCCGGACATCACAAGCGGGGTCGAAGCGCGAGAGGTGGCCGCGGAGATCGGCTCGCTCCTGCGCGCGACCGGACGCGTCCGTCGGGGGATCGGAACGATCCGAGAGGATCTCAACGTCTCGACGGAAGGAGGTCGCCGGATCGAGATCAAGGGAGTCCAGGAACTCCGGAAGATCCAGGACTACGTCGACCGCGAGGTCGGCCGACAGCAGATCCTCCTCGGGGTGCGTGACGAACTGGTCCGCCGGGGTGCTTCGGTGCCAGAGGAAGCTCCTCGCGAGGTCACCGCTCTGTTCTCGGAGATCCACTACGGGCCGATGGCCGAGGTCCACCGAACAGGCGGGGTCGCCTTCGCGCTCGTGTTGCGGGGATTCCACGGCCTGCTCGCCTCCCCGGCCGGCACGGAAGAGCGACTCGGGAGGGAGCTCGCGGGCTACGCGCGAGCGGTCGGCTTGGGCGGGCTGCTCCATTCGGACGAGTTGCCCGGCCACGGTATCGAGGAAGGACTCCTGAAGGAGCTCCGCCAAGCGCTGGAGCTCGGCGAGCTCGATGCGTTCGTCATGGTCGCGGCCCCCTCGCGCGCACGGGCCACCCTCGCGCTCGACCGGGTGGCGGGTCGCGCCCGGGCCGCGATCGAGGGGATCCCCGAGGAGACGCGGGACCCGCTCCCCGATGGTCGAACCCGATTCTCCCGTCCGCTCCCGGGCCGGGACCGAATGTACCCGGAGACCGACGTTCCTCCGGTCGAAGTCTCGGCCGCCCTGCTCGCGCGACTGGGGGGCGACCTCCCCGAACGTCCGTCGGTCCGCCGCGAGCGACTCGCGCGCCAGTACGAACTTCCGATGGAGCTCATCCGGCAGCTGGACGGCACCGAGGAACTCGAGGAGTTCGAGGCCCTCGTGCAGCGGGGCCATGCCGCGGGTCCCGTCGCTCGCCTGCTGACCCAGGAGGTCCCCGCCGTGCTCGCCGAGCATCCGGACGCCGCCCCGTTCGCGCTCGATACCTTGGACGCCGTGCTCGCCGGGGCCGCCCGGGGCCGGTTCTCCAAGGAAGGGATCCCGACGGTGCTGGCCGCGCTGGCCACCGGGGCTTCTTCCGTCGATGCCGCCGTGGAACGGGCCGGGCTCTCGTCACCGCCGGGCGAGGACCTCGATGGGATCGTCGATCGCATCGTCCGGGCCAACGCCCTCCTCGTCCAGGAACGGGGCGACGACGCGCTGTCGCCCCTGATGGGGGATGTGATGCGGGAAGTGCGCGGGAAGCGGGATGGCCGCGAGGTCGCCGAATCGCTTCGGCGCGCGATCGCGCGACTCCGCGGCGAGAGCCCGTCCGTCCCTCCGTAGGTACGGCCATGGTCGCCTCTTCTCGCCGGCGAGCTCCGCCCCGTCCCACCCGGACGTTCCGGGTCGTCGTGACCGACGTCGACGGCACGCTCACCGACGCGTCGCGCCGCCTGGACCCGGGTGCGGTCGCGGCGGTCCGGTCGCTCGAGGACCGGGGCGTTCCGGTCGTGCTGGCGACTGGGAACGTTCTTCCCATCGCGCTCGCGCTCCACCGGTCCCTTGGACTTTCCGGACCGATCGTGGCCGAGAACGGCGGCATGCTCTGGACGGGTGGACCCCACGGGGAGAACCGGGTCGAACGGCTCGCCAACCCGGCCGTCGCTCGCTCGGCGTTCCGTATCCTCGAGCGCGCGGGGCTCCCTGTCCGACGTCTGTTCACCGACCGCTGGCGCGAGAGCGAGGTGGCGTTGGAGGCGAACGTATCAGTGGCGCGGATCCGACGGGTGCTCACCGGGCGCCCGGTCCACGTCGAGTCGACCGGCTACGCCATCCACTTGATGGAATCCGGTGCCGGGAAGCGCCCGGCGCTCGACCGCGCGTTCGCGTCGCTCGGGCTCGGGTGGCCGGACGCGATCGTGCTCGGGGACGGGGACAACGACGTCGAGATGCTACGGGCGGCCGGCTGGGGCGTGAGCTTCCCGTCGGCGAGCGCGCGGGCCCGCGCCGCCGCCCGGTACGTGACCCGACGCTCGTACGCCGCGGGCTTTGTCGAAGGACTTAAAACGAGCGGAGTTCTCGACTGACCGGTCTCCACGGGAGAGGCCCGCGATGTTCGTCGGTCAGTGCGCGCGGTGCGGGATTCCCGCCACCCTGGGTTGTACGATCTGCGGGCGGACGTTCTGCCGGGGCTGCCTCGACGCGGACGAGCGCCTCTGCTCGGACTGCTTGCAAGCCCAGCGCCAGACCAAGAACCCGGTCGAAGCCCGAGCCCCTCCGTCCCGCCGGATCGTCCGGCCCCCTGTCGCCCCGGGTCGGGTCTAGTACTCGGCGCCCGGGAGGACCAGTGGCCCGCCCGGAGTCCCGCGGCCGACTCCGAGAAGGACGACGCCCATCGCTCCGGTGACGAGGCCGAATCCGAAGACCGCCCAGGCATATTCCCCGAAGTTGGGTCCGATGTGGACCCCGAACAGGGTGAACGGGGAAGTGCGCGCCGCCCAATGGAGCGCGATGTTCTCGAAGACACCGAAGACCCATCCCAGGGCGATGAGGATCGCCCCGGCGAGGAAGTAGCCGAAGCGCTCGTCCCCGCCCGGATTCTCCGGCGGGGTGGCGGGGGTCTCCTGAACGTCCTCCACGACGGCGCGACCGGGCCGGCCGATTATGAGGTTATTGGGGCGGACCCGGCTCGATTCGGGTGCCGAACCCCGACCGGGTCGGGCTACCTTATGCGGGCGCGCTTCCGTCCTCCGGGGCACTACGATGAGCCCGACGGACCCGTCCCCAGGAGTGACCTTCCGTGCGGCCGGTCCCTTTGACGCATCTCGTCTCGCGGACGTCCATCTCCGCTCGGTCTTGGTCGCCGACCGGGGGATCTGCGCCGAAGATCACTTGGCCCGTCTTTCAGAACAGCTCGTCGAGCGGGAACGGCGATGGCGGGAGCAACTCACCTCCCGCCCCGACGAGCCGGTGCTGGTGGCGGAACGGGATCCGTTCGGGATTGTCGGGTACGCGGTCGGTGGGGCAACCCGCAAGCCGAGCTTCGGGTACGACGGGGAACTCGTCTCGATCTACCTGCTCCCCGAGCACCAGCGCCAGGGGATCGGACGGGAGCTCGTGCGCCGGATGGTGCGGACGCTCCACGAACGGGGGTTCGAGCGCGTACTGGTCCGCGTCCTCTCCGCGAACCCGTCCCGCCACTTCTACGAGCGGCTCGGCGCCTATTCCATCGGCGTGACGCAGGTCGCGGTCGGGGACCAGGAGCTGGAAGAGAGCCTCTACGGCTGGCCCGACGCCGCCCACGCGTTCGACGTGCCGGCGGGGGCGAGCCAGTAGCTCAGCCGAAGCCGGTGATGGCCTTGGGATCGCGGGGTCCGCCCGGACGGAGCGGCGCTTTGCGCAGCTCCTTCGGGCATTCGACGAGCCGCACGAGCGGGGCCGACTGGACGATGTACGCGGGTAGTCCCGTGTTCGGGTCGTTGCCGGCGCGCAGGATGTTCATGATCTCGAGGCGGATCTCGACGATCGAGCCGTCCTTCAGCTTCAGGCGGACGCGGCCGTCGCCCTCGATCACGCTGTAGTCCACGATCTCGGCGTTCGCGAGGTCGGGCGGGGGACCACCCGGATTGCCCATCATCGAGCGCCCCGGGCCGCGATCCGCTCCTTGAGGAGGGTCCGCGGGTCCTGGCCGCCGACCGTGATCCCGAGGGAGACGCAGCTGCCGATCACCTGGTTGGCGCGCTCCTCGTCGGTGCGGCCCTCCAAGTCCTCGCCCTTCGCTTCCGCGATCCGCTTGATCGCCGCGAGCGAGACGTCCCCGATGATCTCGGTCTTCGGCTTGCCCGAGCCTTTCTCCCTCTTGGCCTCCTTGAGGAGTAGGGCCGCGACGGGCGGCCGCCCGACGATGAGCGTGAACGCGCGGGTGTTCGGGTCGACCCGGATGATCACCGGCACGCGCATGCCGGCGAACTGCTTGGTCTCCTCGTTGATCTTCGTGACGACCTGGCCGACGTTGACGCCGAGCGGCCCAAGGGCCGAGCCCAGCGTTGCACCGGCCGCCGCCTTACCGCCTTCGACCAGGACGCTTACTTCAACTGCCACCCTTCGACCCTCCCCGTTCCAGCATCCGGACGTGGTCGCCCCGTACGGTGACCGGGATCGGCACGACCGCTTCGATGAGCTCGACCGTGATCTCTTCCTTGGCCTGGTCGATCTTCTTGACCCGGGCCTTCTCGCCCTTGAAGGGGCCCGAGATGAGCTCGACGATAGCGCCTTCCACGAACCCTTCGACCGTGATCTTGGGGACGAGGAGCGGCTCGACCTCCTTCAGCGTGGTCTCGCCTTCCACGAGGCCCCGGGCCTTTCGGATCCCCTTCAGCATCTCCCGAACGGCCTCGAAGCTCATCCCTTCCGCGAAGACGTACCCCCGGAGCGAGCTCGGCACGAGGAGCGCGAAGACGACGTCCGGCTTCTCCTCCGTCCGGGCGAGCAGGGTGTCGGCGACCTCGCGTTCGTAGCCCCGGGACGTCTTGATCGCGAGGACCGCCTGGCGCGCGACGCACGCGAGGGTCAGCAGCACCGGGTTCCCGTCGTCCTCGAGCTCGGCGGCGAGGCGGACCTCCACGCGGTCCCCATAGCGCACGCCCACGGGCGCGGTGACCTCGAACGAAAGCGGGACGCCCTGGTTGGGCTGGAGGGTGACGGCCTGGGTCTCCTTCCGCGGGAACAGTTCGGTCAGGTGCCGTTTTCCCGGAGGGGACCAACGGACCGGCCACTCGGCGCCCTCGTCCGGGTAGGCGGACGTGTAGCCGATCTCGATCGTGAGCTTCGCGACGGTCGGCCCGGTGAGCCGGCTCGTCAGGACGGCGGAGAGGGTCGTGACGAGGCCCGCGGTGACGTTGCGGACGGTGTCGTCGGCGGCCTGGAGCGTGAGGAAGGCGCGACTGTCGTGCTTCGGGGCCGCGGCGGGGGCCACCGGGACCGGGGCCGCGGGCGCGACGGCCGCGGGAGTCGCCGCCGGCTTTTTCGCAGCGGCCTCGGGCGGCGTGCCCGAAAGAAGACCGATCTCCTCCTCGTTCGCTCGGCCTGCCATGTTCCCACTCCGGTCTACAGGCTGGAGAGGCCGGCCCAAAGCCACGGTCCCACTTGGTTGAAGAAGATGTACAGGAGAAAGCCCGTGGACCCGATCAGGACCGCACCGAGGAACGTGACCCCGAGGACTTTGACGTACTCCTCCGAAGTCGGCCGACGGGCCATCCTAAGGATCCGGCCGTACTTGCCGTGGCCGAACGTGCGGAGGCGGCCGTCGAACTCGTCCTGAGCGCGGCGAGCGCGGTCGAGGAATGCCATGGTACCCTAGTGTACGACGTCCAACTCGGGGCCCGACTTGCGGCCCGGTCCCGACTGCGCCGACGACCCCCCGAAAATCTGGGGGTATATCAGGGTTAGCGACCGAGAATGGAGCATCGTCATCGAACGGACCCGAGGCGTTGGGTTACTTAAGGGGCCTCGCCGGTCGCCCTACCGAACCGGCGGGTCGAAAACTGAGGACCGGGGTTTCCTAACCCGGACGCCCGGCGTATTAGTGGAACCTCGCACCGGACGGCTAAACGGCCGGTCGAAGGGCGTCCTTGGGGGGTCGGTCGGTCCCATGGGACGGCTTGGACCCCCCCACGGGTTGGGAAAGCCCCGCCGACTGGGCTGGCGACCCCTGCCGAATCGGGGCGGTCGAAGACGAACGAATCAGGACCGGACTGCTTCAGGGAGTATTTACCTATACTCCGCCGGGAGGCTGGGTCCCATAATTCATGGCGTCCCCCGAGCGGCCCTCGCTCGGGCCAGTAGATCGACGTTCCTCGCGATCATCCGCCAACCGGCCTCCCGTCGCTGCATCACGGCGCTCCGAGCGCGGAGGAAGGGGCCCTGGTGGCGCTTGATCGCCGAGAACGCACCCTCCACGTTCGCTCGGAGCCGATAGGTCTCGTGGAAGAGGTCGGGGTGATGGCGGTACCGCAAGACCATTCTCCGCCAGGCGGGATGCCCATTCGCTCGGGCCGTCCATCGGAACTTCGGCGGGAAATACGGCTCGCCCCCTCGCTCGGCGACATACGTGACGTTCCGTCGGCCCGCCTACGCCGCGTCCCCGAGGACCGGGCCAAGGGGTGCCTCCATGCGGTCCAGCAGGGTTCGGAGCATCGGACCGTCCGACGTGTGGGGCGCGGTCAGCGCCCACGCGCGGATCAGGCCCCGTCCTTCGCCTCGGCACTCGCTGACGACAGGGAGCTTCCGGAACTGTCGGACGGAGAGCCTCCGCCCGAATCGGAACGACCGCCACTTCCCCCTCGCGTGCTCCCCGAGGCCCGTCGAGTCCGCCGCGACCGCTCGAACTCCTCCGCCAGGGTCCCGCTCTTTTTTTTGAACGCGGCGAGCACCTTCTCGTTGAGTTCACGGAGCCACTCCTCGGAGAACCGTCGCTCCGCGCGCCAGAGGGTCATGCGGGAGGGCGCTTCCTCGAGGCCGATCTGCCGACGGAGGTCGGAGGCGACCCAGAGATTCCCCTCCGCCTGCCGGTAGTCCCACCCCAGCGCGTGCATCAGCCCGAGGGCCTTGGCCATCGGTTCCCAAGTAAAGCGCTCGGGCCGCCCCCGTCGGTGAGGGCCGGGACGACCAGCGTGGGGTTGGTGGCTCCATCCCCGCGGCTTGCGCATCTCGGGGAGTATCTCCTCGAGCAGTCGGGTGACGATCTCGAGCTCATGCCGACGGACTCGGTCATAGGCGCGGTAGGCCGCGCGACGGTCTTCGGGCATCTCGAGGAGAGATTCCGGCCATTTAGACCCGACTCCGTTCCAGTGGAAGAGAGTCCCCCTCCTCGAGGAACTCAGCCATCTGTCGAATTATGGGACGCAGCTCCGCCGGGAGGCTTTGCCCGTAAAGGCTCCCCTGCCCCGAGAATCCATGTTCGTGCCCGAAAACGCGCTGCATGTCTGAGAAAACGTAGCAAGCGCTCGCCCAAACGATTTGCTTGGCTGCAACTTAGGGTCTGCCGATCCGGTGGAGGATCCATCTCCGCGGAGAGCCTCCCGAGAAATCTGGCGTGTATGATTCTTCTCTTATCGACAAATTGGCCGATCGGGCCCCATTGATGATTGTTTCATCGGCTCCATAGGGGATGTACGTCTGGGGGATGACCGGGGTAAGCATGTGATATGCAGGTCGCGGGACGATGGAAGCCTCGAGCATCACCATGCTCTCTCGGGGAATTCTTGGGTCCCCCGTGCGGACGATCACATCGAGACGCATTGACGGATCCTTCCAATGGACGGTTCTGACCACGCCCGAGCTCAGGACAAACTCAATCCGATCTGTGAAAATCCGCATTCGGATCGGAGGGCGGTCCCATAGCCGAAACAGCCACCACATGATACCAAAACACAGGAAGATGAACACAACGGACCAGCCGACGATGAAGTATCCCCCGACTGTCTCATCCGGATGTAAGGCGACGAACCGGATCACGAACCAATCTAGCAGTGGAAATCCAATCAATACCCCAATGCCAATTGCCAAGGCCACCCAACGCCTAGAGGAGTGGAGTGAATGATTAAGTCTCGACTGCCCAGTGAGGTCTAAGTCGAGGACAGGGGGATCCCCATCCAACGGGCTAACCACCGTACTCAAATGCTTCGATGAGGTCGATAAAAACAGCAAAACCCCCAGAAACGACAGCAAAGGCCACCAGACTCGCGGTGAGCCCTTCCGAGTCGTAGCCAGCAATCAGAACCGCCCCCGTCCCAATTGCACCCAGCGCGAATGCAAAGAGAATGAGAAAAGGTGATTGGACCAGGAATCCGAGAGAGTCGAGGGCGAACGAAAGGACGATAATGCCAACAAGAACAGACGCCGCAAACCGGCTGTCTGCGGCGGCCCCTTCTAGAAACTCATAAGCGAAGAGCGCGCCAACCCCCGAACTCGTTGATGCGAGGG
>DATGZO010000004.1:0-44719 GCA_035297105.1 Thermoplasmata archaeon | reverse complement strand
ACGTCCAGGTGTCGTTGAACACGTTCGCACCGGTTTGATTGCCGCCGCCAAAGAGCACCACGTTCCCATCCCCCGGGGCGCCCACCATGCCCATGGAGAACCGCGCCGAGGGGCTCACGGCCGGATGCTCCTGGGTCCAGTGGCCTCCGATGAAGGTCCAAGTGTCATCGAGCAAGAGAGGCCCGTCGAACCCGCCGAACATAACGACCTGATGCTCCGCACTGTCGTACGCGATCCCGGCATCGGCGCGCGCCGGCGGAGAAACGGTGAGATTCGCTGTGATGTTCGTCCAGTTCCCGTTGCTGAGGATCCAAGTGTCCCCGAGTGCGGTGCACGCATGGCTCCAGAACAGGCCGCCCCAGGCGGAGCAACCGCCAAAGAGGAGCGTGTACCCATCGGCCGCGTCATACACCAGGGCGGCTCCGGCCCGAGGGGACGGGGCCGTAGCAGTCGGCACCTCGGTCCATCCCCAGGTTCCCGACGGGCCGGTGCCGTTCGAGGGTGGCAGGCGAGTGGAATTCGGACCACCGGCGGGAGGCAGGCCGGGCAAACCGGGCAGCGGACCTGTATGGGAGCCGCCTCCGATGGATTGGACCCCGGGAATCACCCCCGCAGCGGCCGCCGCGGCGACCAGGATGGAAACGACTCCTGCGAGCAAAGCTACGTGGGTGAAACTGGTGATCCGGAAGGTAGCCGACACGCTGGGCTCAAGGGCGGGCTTTCCGATATACCTTGCACCGGGCGTGAGACATCTTCACCGAAGCGGTTCGGGAGCGCTCCGCGCGGGGTTCGCACTTCCAAAGAAGGCATGATTAGCCCAGCGCACCTCGATGGCCCCGATGAGTGAGAACGGCCCTCGGGAGGGAACACGCGACCTCCCACGTCGCAGTCCCGAGGCGGGGCACCGGGCGGTGGACCCAAGATCTCCCTCGGGAATCGCCTATGACCGGCTCGCCCGACGCGAACGGCGGCGACGGGAGGAGATCCGCCAGCTGATCCGATCGGGTCTCCAGTTCGAGGCGATCGCCGAGCGCTACGCCCAGGACCACCCGCTCGAGCGAGATGTCACGCGGGCCGAGGTCAAAGCCGCCGAACGTTAGGGTGCGGATCTGAGGGGGAGCCCCGCTGAGCCACCCCCTTCGACCTTTCGGGTCTCCCGGAACGGAGGCGTCCGCATAGGAGACGCCGCGACCTAGCTTATGGTGCATCCTCGGATCGGTACGTCTCCGTGGTCGACAAGGTAAAACGCCTCGAGGCAGCGAATCAGGAAAGAGCGGAGGCCGCCGTTCTGTGGGAGGCCGCCGATAACCAGGCGAGCGAAACCGGTCGACCCTCCGATGAGGCCAAGGCCAATGAAACCGACCGGGCGCTGAACGCCGCGGACCGCAAGATCAAGAAGATCGAGTCGGAACCCTCATCTGCTCCCTGAACCGGGACTCGGGCCCTCGGGGATGCCCAAGGCGGGCGTGCGCCCTCGTTAGCCCTAGCCGAGCTCTCGATCCAGTTCCAAGGCGCGAACTTGTGCTGTATGCGTCCGCAATTCGGTGCTCCCCGATCTACGGAGGAGCGGTGGGTGCGAGTGTCATATTACCGACTGCGGATGGCAGGAGGGGAATGGCAGCTTGGCTACGCTTACTATCCTTCGGGGAGTGATTGCCGACGTTCCGCGCGGGAAGGTGATCACCTATGGGGAGGTGGCAGAAGCCGCCGGATTCCCGGGTGCGGCCCGCCTGACCGTATGGGCCCTGCAAGGCGGGAAGGGGTTACCGTGGCACCGGGTGGTCGGCGCCGGCGGTCGCATAGCCCTGCCGGGGGAAGAGGGTCGGGAACAGCGCCTGCGACTGGAAATGGAGGGTGTGACTTTCCGCGGCGGTCGAGTCCGAATGGACCTTCACGGCTGGACCCCCGCAAGGGACCGAACCCGCCGGCGGCCGCGGGTCGCCCGGGCTGCGGTTCGGCCGACCCACCTAGGCGGGGAGGAAATGCCGGTTCACGATCGGCCAGCGGAACCGGAACGGCGGCTCGCTCGGGTGCGAACCCGTCGCAACCGCGCTGGAAGGTCGGTCGACCGTTAACCGACCCCGCGAAAACTCGAAACCTCTCCTCGACGGACGCTGGACAGTGCCTCACCAAACGGTTCTGTCCGCGAATCGGGTGGCGAAGACCGCCTCCCGGTGCCCGCCCAATTTCGGGAGGTGCGAGTGAATGCGGTCTCCCCGTGTACTGGAGAAGAATGAGCGGAACGCCGAAGCTGGGAATCGTGTCGTCAGGGAACTGGAGGCCCCGTGTAGAAGGCGCTGGTGATCACGATGTTCATGGAATTTGGATTACTAATCAAGTGCAGGTTGCCTGCACTCAATTCAGAAGGAACGGTAGATTCAATCAGGAATGAATCCCCTTGATAGATCGGAACATTCTGGAAGAGCCAGCTACCGGATCCCCCTTGCCAAGAGAAGACGTCAAGCCATCTCAGGTTCGGAGCCGTGAGGACACCAAACCAGCCACTACCAGATTGCCGGCAGTTTGTCGCATTCAAACCACCGGGCCCGCACGTCACGTTTGACATCACATACGGTGCTCCGCTTGCGTTTTGAAGCAAGAGTTGAGTCATCCAGGTGGTAAGCCCCCAGGAGTCGTTGAGCACGCCCCTTTCGGTGGAGTTGAGATACGCAACGTTCGCCACCAGGCTGGGCTCACTCCCGACTCGGACCGCGCCGCTTGCCGCCGGTCCGGATACCTCGTAGGCGTTGAAATTGCAGGTGAAGGTTCCGAAGTTTCGCACTTCAGGGTTGCTGGGATCGTAGAGGGTGTAGGCCGCATCCCCAGTGATTCCGGGGCTTCCGCATTGTTCGTATGTGACGTCCATGGAGGCTCCGCCCGAGATCCCGACCAAATTCTGCCCGACCGCGTACAGAGCGATTGTACCCGGATGGCTCGAGTTGAACACATCACCCACAGCAGTCCACGAGGGAGGTCCTATGGTGGTACTGTCCTTGAGCGGGGGGACACTCCCAAAATTTAGCGCTAGGTCAGCGAAGTGAAGGGCCGACCCGCACGGGGTCGTCGGAGAGAGTGGACCAATGGATTGGGCGGTCCCGTTGGCGACGGTCACCAGGAGGCCAAAATCGGTATCGTTGATGTAGAGAAATATCCAGAACGGCGCAAGACCCGAACTCAAGGGGGCATTGGCCAACGGGAATCCGGTGGGATCCCATAGGTTAGGACCCGCGAAATTTTGACAGGCGGCCGAAAAGAAAGCGGTGGGCGCGTCCCATGGCCGAGGAGCGTCGATTCCGACTAGCGAATTGAGAAACCAAGAGGACCCCGAACCGGAAGGGACAGTCGCATTCGCGATTGCGACCGCTTGATTATAATCCAGAGCGGGAAAGTAATTCGGGGACGAAGTCCCGGGAGGCCGGGAAACTACTGCCCAACCTGCGATGATCAGCAATGCGATGGTTACGCCAACCGCGACCGGAAGAGAGATTGCCGACGGACGGGGACGTGCTAGCGTCATGGGGTCTAACCATGCATTCCCCCAAGGGCATCGCTGAGCGATAACAAGCATCCCCGGAGGGGGGATTGATGGACAACGCCAGTTATCCGACGATGAACTCGATCTCGACCTGGCCCCGAGGGACGGGTCGGCTCGAACGTTGGAGAATCTCCTTCCAACGGAAGCCGCCCCGGTCGGGGATTCCGGCGGCGACCGCGGGGGTAGCGTCTAGCGCAGCGTGGTCGCGCACCATGTTGTAGTAGACTCGGAACCCCTCCATCAGGAGCTTGGGTCCCTTCCGACCATGCATCCCGCGCATGACCTTGATCCGCTCTTTCTCGGTCCCGTGCAACCGCTCGACTAGGTTGTTGGATCGCTTCGCCCGGATGGACGGAACTCGCTCGTGGGGATTGACGACCTCCGCTCCGCTTCGGAATGCAAGCTCTCGACCCACCGCCTTCGGATATGCCGGTAGACCGTCCGAAAGGACCGTGATCGGACGGTCGGGAGTCGAGGCCTTCGCGCGCCGAAGTAGAACCCGAGCGTCTCTAACTCTCCGCAGTTTCGTGACGTGGGTGGCCATCAGGAAGCGAGTACTGGCATCCTCGACATTCCAAACCCACCGCGGGGCACCGTCCGATTTGACCACGGTCTCGTCCACGTGCCACTTTTCGCCCGTACGGGCGCCCAGCGAATCCATCCAACGGGCCGCGGGTGGTGTGAACCGCGAGATCCAGCTATAGATCGTAGACGGTCGCACTTTGAAACCGTGGGCCTGTCGAAGATGGTCTGAGACTTTTCGGAGGGAAAGACCCCGGAAGTACAGGTCCAGGGCGATCGCGACCGTTCGGGTGTCATGTCGGAGGCGCAAGGCTCCCTCCCGGTGGGTGAATCGACCCCCGCACGATCGGCAACGGTACCGATCTACCGTTCCGGATCGATTGTGTCGTTTTCCGAATCGAATGACCTGGGGAGATCCGCACTGAGGGCACTGATGCGCCCGCGCCTCTGAGCTCGACTCATCTCCCAATCTCTCGGAGTATCGGATCGCACGAATGTGGATGCAGGTCATGTGGGTGCATCGGTGGAACGGGCAGGTACACGACCACCGATCCTTCCGAATCGAGATCGCGTAGCGACGACCCGGACGGCTCTGGGATTGCACTTCGTACTGAGTTGGTGAGACGGGTCGGATCTGGTCGCCGCGGGCGACGATAGCGAGAGCCGGCGTGCGTTGATCCGCCCAAGCTTCGACCACCGGAGTTCCCATCGAACGCCGCCTCACGGGGGAAAGGACGTGCTGTTTCTAGGGGGTTGCGTCGCCGGCGGAAGGTGAAAGGTGAGCCGAAAACCGCGTGTCAGACACTTGTACCGGATCGAGTGTCCGGCCGTCAGAAATCAGCGGTTCGAGGGCATCCCCCGTACCCTCGGGGTCCGTTTGTCAGACACCGCTATGCGCATTGAAATGTGCTCGTTCACCTCGATTCCACCTCGAGAGTCCCTCGCGACCACCCGTTAACCGGACAGCCGAATTTTGAGACCCCTCCACCACCCGATTCTGAACAGTACCTCACCAAACGTAGTCTTAAATATGGCTGACAGAACAGCTTACCCTTGCTGACATCTGTCTGACAAACAGCCAGAATCGGCACGGGAAGCGGCGAGAGGCTCAGGCAGTGAGGGGGAGCGCTCGATGCATCTGAAACGGATCAAGCTGAGGAATTTCAAGTCTTTTTCCGGCGCGACCGAGATCCCCTTCCAGCCCGGGTTCACCGGTGTTGCGGGCCCGAACGGGATGGGCAAGTCGAACATCTCCGACGCGATCCTGTTCGTCCTGGGACCCACGAGTTCCAAAGCCCTTCGCGCGGAACGACTGACCCACCTCTTCTTCAACGGGGGTTCTTCGAAGAAGCCTTCCACCGAGTGCGAGGTCTCCCTCGTCTTCGACAACGCCGACAAGCTCCTGCCGCTGGACTCGGCCGAGGTCGAGGTCACCCGGTACGTGAAGCTGGCCCCGAACGACCCCGACGGGTACTACTCCTACTTCTACGTCAACGGGAAGCGGACGACCCAGACCGAGATCGATTCCATCCTCTCGCACGCCCGCTTGAGCGGGGACGGCTATAACCTCGTCCAGCAGGGGGACGTGAACAAGATCGTCACGATGGGCCCGATCCCGCGCCGGGGCCTGGTCGAGCGCCTCGCCGGCATCAGCCAGTACGACGATGAGCTCGAGCACGCGGCCACGAAGCGGGTCGACCTCGACTCGAACCTCGCGCGCATCCAGACCCTCTTAGGGGAGGTCCAGGGCCACCTCGGGACCCTCGGCAGCCAGCGCCTCCAAGCGATCCAGTACAAGGAGCTCCAGGACGACCGGCGGCGCACGGAGGCACGCCTCGCGCGGGCCGGCCACCGACTGGCCGAACAGGAGCTTTCCACGTGTCGGCGTCAGGTCGAGGCCGCGCGGGCCGAGATCGATCGCCTCCAATCCGAGCGGACGAAACTCGATACGCGCCAGAACGAGCTCGCCAGCTCGGTCGACGCGGTCGACCGGGAAGTTGCGGAAGCCGGCGGCGCGGCGGCGGTAAAATTCAAGGAAGAGCTCGACGCGAAGAAGATCGCCTTCGCTCGGCTGGACCAGAACCTCTCCCACCTTAGGGAAGCGTGCGACGCGCTCTCGGCCCGACTCCAAGAGCTCACGGCGTCCGTCCGTTCGGACGAGACCCAAAAGAGCGCATTCGAGACCACCGAAAAGACCCTCTCGAAGAAGCTCGAGGCGCTCCAAACAGAGGCGGACCGGCAGACCCGGGAGATCCAGGGGGCCGCCACTCCGAAAGGAAAGGGTGTCGACCGTCTCGCGGAAGCCCGGAAGTCGCAGTTGGAACTCCAGCGTCAGGTCGACGCCCAGCAGAGGTCGTGGCAGGACGCGGTTCAGCTCCGGGAGGCCTCGAGTGCCGCGCTGCATGCGTCCGAGCAGGCCCAGGCCCAATCGGAGGACGAGCTGCGGGAGCGGGAGGTCGAGGTCAAGGACTTGGAGCTCCGGATGAAGGAGGCCGCGCCGGGGAAGGGCTCGCCCGAGGCCGGCAGTTCCGGGGACCTCCAGAAGGAACTCCATTCTCTGAAGGCGAAGGAACAGGCACTCACTGCCGACGCGGACCGCCTCGAGCGGGAGGTGGGGGAGCTCAACCGCCGGTACGTACAACTGGATGCTCGGCTGAAGGCTCGATCGGAGGCCGGTGGCCGCCCGAACCAGCTCGCGGCCGTCGACTACCTCCTCTCCCAGCGGAACCTCGGCAAGATCAGCGGGATCCGAGGGACCGTGGAGGAGCTCGCCCAGTACGACACGAAGCACAAGACCGCCCTCCAGATGGCGGGAGGGAACCGCTTCCAGGCGCTCGTTGTCGAGACCGACCAGGTCGCGGAACAGTGCATCCAGCTCCTCCGTCAGGAAAAGCGGGGCAGGGCGACGTTCCTTCCTCTCAACAAGATGCTCCCGGGCCGACCCCATGGCAAGTCCATGGTCGTGGCCAAGGCCGCCGGCGCCCAGGGGTTCGCGGTCGACCTCGTCCACTTTGACGAATCGCTCCGGGCCGCCTTCTGGTACGTCTTCGGGGAGACCGTCGTCATGGACGACCTCGCCCAGGCTCGCGCCCAGATGGGCGGAGTTCGTCTCGTCACGCTCACCGGCGACCTCATCGAAGCGACGGGCGCCATCTCGGGCGGCTATCTTGACCCCTCCAGCCAGGGACGCGGGGCCGACAGCGCGGTCGAGCTGAAGAGGCTCGGCGACGAGCTCCGTGAGAAGAGCGAAGCGGAGTCCGCCGCCCGGGTGGAGCTCGGGAAAACGAGCGACCGCCTGCGGGTGGTCGCCCAGGAACTCGCGACCCGATCGATCCAGGATCAGGCACACCAATCCACCCGAAAGATGCTCGACGGCGACCTGACCGCTGCCCGGGAGAAGCTCGGTGCGTCCCGCGCCCGCATCGCGGCCGCGGAGAAGGAGGCCCAGAAAGCCACCCTCGCCCTCTCGGCCGCGGAAACGTCGGTCCAGAAACTGGCGGAATCGCTCGCTCAGCTCAAGGAACGTATCGCGAAGGCCCAGGAGGATTACCTCGGCCAACTCCCCGAGGCGATCTCCACCCGCCTGCGCGCGCTCCAGGAGGCCGCCCAGAAGACGGCCGACGAGCGGATGAAGGCGAACGGCGAGCTCGAGTCCACCCGCGCCTCCCTCCAGGCCCTCATCGCGAACCTCGCCACGCACCGCGCCGAGCTCGAAAAGGCCGAGGCGGAGCTGGCGTCGAAGAAGAAGGAGATCTCGAAGTCCGAGAAGGAGGCCCGCGATGCCCGGGCCGCCCTCGATGCCCTGAAATCGGTCGAGTCCAAGCAGAGCGAGACCCAGAAGATCTTGGCCGAGAAGAAACGGACGCTCGAGACCGAGCGGCTCCAAGTCACCGGGAAGCTCGGCGAGGTCCAGGCGAACCTCACGACCCGCCAGGGACTGGTCGTCCAGGAAGAGACGCGCCTCGCCCAGGCCGAGGCCCGGTACAACGAGCTTGAGGAAGCGCTCCGGGAATTCCCCGAGCCCGAGGCGGACGAGAAGCCGGTCCCGCTCGATGAGTTGAAGCGCAAGATCGCGACCGTTACCCAGCAGCTCGAAGCGATGGGTGCGGTCAACCTACGCGCGGTTGAGGAGTTCGACGCCGAGAAGGCGCGCCTCGACGAGTTCGGCAACGAGGTCACGCGGTTGACGGCGGAGAAGACCGAGCTGGTCGCGCTTGTTGGCGAGATCGAGAAGAAGAAGCGGCTCAAGATCGCCGAGGTCGTCGTCCAAGTGAACACGAACTACAAGGAGATCTACGGCGAGCTCAGTGCGGGGGGCGAGGGCGAGATCGCCCTCGAGAACCCGGACGATCCCCTCGCCGGTGGCCTCCTGATCAAGGCCCGCCCGGTCGGAAAGACGGTCACTCGCCTGGAACAGCTCTCGGGCGGGGAGAAGTCGCTCGCGAGCCTCGCGTTCATCTTCTCGCTCCAGCGGTACGACCCGAGCCCGCTCTACGTCTTCGACGAGATCGACATGTCCTTGGACGGGCTGAACGCGGAGTACGTCGGCCGCCTCCTCCGCCGGAACGCCGAGCGCGCCCAGTTCATCGTGATCTCGCTCCGCAAGGTGACGCTCAAGTTCGCCCACCACCTGTTCGGCGTGACGATGCGCGGCGACGGCTGCTCGCGCGTCATCGGGATCCACCTGGACGACATCCACGACGTGGAGGCCCGTGAAGGGGCCCGCACGCCGGATGCCCTGCCCCCGAACAGCCCCCTGGAGGCGCGATGAGCCTCTCCACGACCGAGGCGACCGACCTCACGGGCCCGAACGGGGTGCCCCGGGAGACCGCCGAGAAGGTCCTCCGGTACCTCGTCTTTCACCGCGCGCTCCTGGGCGAGGACGAGGATGCGGCTCCGGTCCTCGAGCGGTACCTGAAGCTGGTCCAGAACCTGAAGGAGGGGGTCCACCTCGTGATCCCCGACCCGTTCCAGCGGGCGACGGCGCTCCTCTTCGAGCTCGTGATGGACGAGGAGTTCGACCCCTGGGAGATCGACCTCGTGAAGTTCACCCAGTCGTACCTCGACCGGGTGCGCGAGGACGGGGACCTGAACTTCGCGATCGCCGGCCGGCTCGTATACATGGCCTGGAACATCCTTTACCTGCAGTCCGAGGCGATCCTCCGGACCCGGGACCTCCCCGAACCCAACGAGGACGGGAGCCCGCAGCTGATGGCGTCGGACGTCCAGGACGAGGGGTACCTTCCGATGCTCACCACACCGGAAGCGGTGGACGTGACGACGAGCATTCTCGGCACCGCGGCGCCCCCGCCTCTCCTCGAGATGGTGCGCCATCCCGAGACCCGCCCCGTCTCCCTCTTGGAACTGGTCCGGGCGTTCGGAGAAGCCGAAGCCGACGCCCGCCGGAGCCTCCATGTCGAGGAGCTCCGCGACCGGCTCCGCGAGGAGCAGCGCGCGCCCCCCGAGGTCTTGGTCCACGGCGATGTTCCCGAGCGCGACCTCCTCGATACCTGGGAGGCCGCCTGCCACCACCCCGTCGGCCAGGAGTTCCCGATGCTCGAGCTCTGGAGCCCGCTCTCGGGACGGGACCGGCTCGTCGCGATCTTCCTCGCGCTCCTCTTCCTCGCCCGGGAACGTTCGGTCGAGCTGCACCAGGAGGTCTTGGGAGATTCTCCGGTCCTGGTCGTTCGGACCGCCGAGACCCGGATCGCGGTCGTGGAGAAGGAGTGAACCAATGCCGTCCAAGCTCGATGAGCTCGTCTTCCAGGTGGAAGCTGTTCTGTTCGCCGCGGGGAAACCAATGAGCGTGAAGGAGTTGACCGACGCGCTCGGTCTCGCCGACTACCGTCCCGTTCAGAAGGCGGTCCGGACCTTGGAGCAGACCTACGAGCACCGCCAGTCGGCGCTCGAAGTCCGTCGGGTCGGCGACCGCTACGCGCTCCAGCTTCAGGAATCGTACGTGGCCACGGTCCACGCGGTGACGCCCGTCGAGATGGCACCCCGCACGGTCAAGGCCCTCACGCTGATCGCCTACCACCAGCCGATCCTCCAGAGCCATCTCGTCCGGATGCTCGGCGACGTCGCCTACGAAGAAGTGCAGCACCTCCGTGGGATCGGGCTCGTCAAGACCGATCCCAAGGGATCCACGCTCGAGCTCACGACGACCCGGCGCTTCGCCGAGTACTTCGGGATCGCCTCGACGCGACCGGAGGAGATCCGACGGTTCTTGGAACAGAAGCTCGGCGTGCCGCCCGCGGTCGTGGCGACCGTGGCGCCGGAAGGACCCACGGCCCCGGGGCCCGACGTGTCGGGCGAGGAGTCGCCGGCAACGTCCGAGCCGCCCCTCGAAGTCGCCCCGCCCACGCCCTAACGGGCTCCGGGCGCCCCAGCCAAAGGAGCGGGCTCGCTCACAACGCGCCGCACCGCGGGCACCGCACCGGCTCGGAAGGACGCGGGGCGCCACAGTAGGGACAGAGGAAGGTGGCGGCTGCGAGGGGGGGTCCGGCGGCCGGCGGAACTCCGTAGAGGTCCCGGGGCCCCGTCGCCGGCACGGAGAACCCGGCCGGGGGGCCCCACGCCGCCGAGGGCGGGTAGGAGGGCACGGGGTGTCGCGGCCGGCCGAAGGCCACCGCGAGGGCGACCGCCGAAGCGACCCCGAGGACAACGATGAGGACGACCGCGACCCACGGGAACTGGGCCCCGGGCGCGGGGGCGCTGAGTCCGGGCGTGGGGCCGGTGTACGTGTAGTTGTCCACCGTCGAGTTCGCGAGCGCGGTGAGGAGGAGCGGGGCGGCCAACCCACCCCAGCCGGTGGTCGCGTCCCATCCCGGACCGGCGGAGAAGACGAAGTTGTGACCGACCGTCACGTCGAGGAAGGGGTCGGACGGGACCGAGGTGCTCGCGTAGTAGCCCCCCATGCGGTAGAGCTCGGGGTCGAGGTACCCGAAGGAGTGATTGCTGTCGGCGATCTCGTCGGCGAGAATCCCGGCGAAGACCGGCGAGGCCACGCTCGTCCCCGCCAGGACGTCAAAGTAGAGGTTGCCCTGCGCGTCCGCGACCACGTAGGCGAGCGTCGCGTTCGCGGGGAACGCGAGATCGGGCCCCGCCCGGCCGAGGAATCCCGTACCCTCCGTGTTGCCCGCGTTCGCAATCGCCGGCTGCGCCGCTGAATGGAACTGCCAGTTGGGCTCGGGGATCACGGTGCTGAGCCCGCCCTCCGTGCCGGCCCACCCGCCCGGGGGCCCGACGTTGTTCCACCAGGCGGCCATGCTGGAGATGCCGGTCTCGTTCGAGTCGTAGGTGACGTTCAGCTCCGCGCCGTTGTACGTGGCGGTCGGAACGCCGTGGATGGTGATCGAGACTCCGCCCACCGAGAGGACCCCGCTGGTCTCGAACGCGGCGGTCGCCGGCCAGGTCGGCCATGGGCCCGCGCTCCGACCCGTGTCGGAATCGGGAGCGTCCCCCTGGTCCCCGCTCGCGATGGCGACCGTCACCCCCGTCGCCGCGGCCTGCTCGAGGGCCGAGTTCCACGCCGTATCGTTCAGGTCCGGGAGCCCGAAGGAACCGCTGACGACCCCGAGCGTAACGCCGGTGTAGGGGTAGTTCAGCGCGGCGGAGAGAGCGGAAGCGAGCTCGTCAGCGATATCGGCGAGCGCTCCGTTCTGCACGCTGCTGCCCGGGATGTAGAAATTGTAGATCGAGGCACCCGGGGCCAAGTCCTCCGCCATCTCGAGGTCGAGCGAGTTCTCGAACTCCGCCCCCGTGGTGTCGTTTGCCGCGCCGAGCGACCCCGGCGGCGGGGCCGTAACCCCATTGATCGTCACCGGCACGCCGACGAGGTGGGGCGCGGGCCACCCCGGCGCGGTGGTGTTGTTGAAGTACGTGTACACGACGTTCGGGTCCCAGGGCGGAAGGTTGGCGTTCGACGACTGGTTCCAGGAGCTGAACAGGAGCGTCGCGATCGCGATGTGCGTCGGATAGGTCGCCTTCGCCCCGACCGAGCCGCCCGGTAGGAGTTCGCTCGCGCCGTACGCTTGTGTGTAGTCCGATCCGACGAACCACTGCTGCGAGGTGTTCGAGTCGACGAAGGCGGTCGGCGCCCGAACGGACTCGGGTCGGGGTAGGAACTTCGTCATCTCGAGATTCAGGGCCGGGTTCGCCGCATTGGTCAGGCCCCCGATACCGAGGACCCTGCCCACGAGCGCCGGCGGCAGCGACGCCGTCCCGACCGCCGTGTAGATCGGGGCCCCGTCGTGTTCGGCGAAGACCCGAAGCTCGACCCCGAACAGCGATTCGACCTCGCCCGCCGGTAGGAGCGCACTGACCGTGGCCTGGTTGGGACCGACCGAGAGCTCGCTCGCCCCGTGGCCGAGCAGTACCTCGGAAACCGCCTCAACGGTCGACGGGCTCGGGGCGAACTCCGACCGGAACTCCGGGGCCGTGAGGAAGTGGCGGTACTCCGGGGAAGCGGGGTCCTCCACGGCCGTGAGCAAGCTCGACAGCCGGTCGGAGTTGGAGTACGGCAGGGTCAGGGTGATCCCGACGGACGAGGTCGGGGCGAGCAGAGCGGTCGACGCGCGGGCCGGCAGGGGGAGCGCGTCAGTCGTGAACGTGGGGAGGGTCGGGGACGGCGCCCGCGCCGCCGGATGCCCGAGCGTTCCCACTGGAGTGACGAGGACGAGGATCACGGTGACGAGCAGCACGCTCGCTAGGGTGGGGAGGCGCATTGCCTAAGACTAGCGGGCACCCCTAATGAGGCTCGCCCCACCCCCGGCTCGTGCCGGGCGAGGCAACCCTTTAGGTCGCCCCGGCGATTCGCTCCACCGATGGGCACTCACGGCGCGGCCGGTCGACCCGCCTGTGTCTTTTGCGAGATCATTGCAGGACGGGCCCCCGCTTACCTCCTGTACGACGACGCCTCCACCATGGCCTTCCTCGACATCTTTCCCTTCACCCGGGGCCACTTCCTGGTGATCCCGAAGCATCATGGCGAGCGGCTCACGGACCTTCCCGAGGCCCAGCAGTTCTCGCTCATCCGGACCCTGGACCGCATGTGCCGCCGCGTTGGACGCCTCGCCCCCGACTACAACGTCGCGCTGAACGCCGGTGCCCCGGCCGGCCAGATCGTCTTTCACGTCCACTTCCACGTGATCCCGCGGTACGGAGAAGCTAACCCGTTCCACCCCCGGTCGCGCGTCCCCCTCGAGAGGTCCCAGGCGGAGCCGGTCGTCGCGTTGCTCCGGCCCCCGTAGAGGAAGATGAAGGAGAAGGTTCGCCCCCCTGCCGTCGCGGGACAATTCTACGAGGCGGACGGAGCTGCACTGGCTCATCAGATCGAGGCCTGCTTTCGTTCCGACCGGGGACCCGGCGACCTTCCTTCCCGCCAACGCACGCCCACCCGTCGGATCCGCGCCGCGGTCGTGCCGCATGCGGGGTATGAGTACTCCGGACCGATCGCCGCGCTCGCCTACCATGCGATCGCCGCGGAGCGACCGCCGGAGTCGGTCCTCATCCTCGGGGTGGACCACCACGGGGCGAGCCGTGGCGCCGCCCTCTCCTCCCAGGATTGGAGGACCCCGCTCGGCCCTACCGCATGTGACCCCACGCTCCGGGACGCCCTGGACCACCCGCCCCTCGAGGTCGACGAGGAGGCCCACGCACAAGAGCACTCGATCGAGGTCCAACTTCCGTTCCTCGAGTACGTCCTGCCCCACCCCCGGTTCGTCGCGCTCGAGGTCGGGTTCGATACCTTCGCCCGGCTCGAGCAGATCGCCCGGGTCGTCCGGGCGGCGGTCGAGCACCGCGATGTGCTGCTCCTGGCCTCCACCGATTTCTCCCACTACGTCTCCGCGGCGACGGCCCGCCGGCTGGACGCGCTGGCCGTCGATGCCATCCTCGCCCGCGACGCGCGGCGGCTCTACGACACCGTGACCGCGGAGGAGATATCGATGTGCGGGATCGCCCCGACCACGGTGATGCTCGCCGCCCTCGCCGAGGAGCCGCTCACCGCCCGCCTCCTGCGTTGGGGTCACTCGGGGGAGGCGACGCCGATGCGCGACGTCGTGGGGTACGCGTCGCTCCTGTTGGAATCCGCCACGCCGCTCTCGCCCCCCGTTAAATAGCGGGGCCGGGTCGCGCCCCCGGTCGGCATGATCCTCTCCGACGCGAAGATCCGCGAAGAGATGGACCGAGGCCGGATCGTCATCCGTCCCTTCCGCCCCGACTGCCTGGGGACGAATTCCTATGACGTCCATCTGGGGCCCTACCTCTCCGTCTACCGATCCGGAGCGCTCGACGCGAAACGCGCGAACCCCGTCCGGGAGTTCCGCATCCCTCCGAGCGGGTTCGTGCTGATCCCAGGCCAACTCTACCTCGGAGTGACCGAGGAATACACCGAGACGCACGGGTTCGTCCCCTTCCTCGAGGGCAAGTCCAGCGTCGGCCGCCTCGGGATCGACATCCATTCGACCGCGGGCAAGGGGGACGAGGGATTCTGCAACTACTGGACGCTCGAGATGAGCGTCAAGGTACCGGTCCGGATCTACGCCCGCATGCCGGTCGGCCAACTGATCTACTTCGAGATTTCGGGGCCGGTCCGCCGGAGCTACTCGGACAAGAAATCCGCGAAGTACCGAACCGTCTCCTCCCACCCCACCCCGTCCCGGATGTACCTGAACTTCCCGAAGACGCCCCAGCGCAAGTCCCGCTGATCCCGGCCCGGCGCCGGCCGCGATCGTTTCGGATCAAGCGGTCGTGGGATGGTTCCCGCCGACCAAGAAGAAGGCGGGTCGTCCCGGCCGTGCGCGCTCGCGTCGACCTTTCGGGTCGTGCGGACCGGCCTCGGACTCGGGGTACACCGCCACGGAGCGGAACCCGAAGCGGCGCGCCAGGTACGCTTCCGTGGAACGGAGGGCGGCGGCCTCGTCTAACGCGGGCGGAGGGGCGGTCCCTTCGGACCGGAGGAGTGCGGCCACGCGCTCGACGTACCGGGGGATCTCCGCGCGGTGGGCCGCTAGCTCCGGGTGGGAACTCGTCCTCGACATGATCTCGCGCACGCCCACCGGCTCACGACGGTCGCCCTCCTCCCGGAGCCAGGTCTCGACGGTCGCCTTCCAGGGCGCGGCCACGTAGAAGATGACCTCCTCGGGGACACCGCCCCCGCGACCCTCGGCCGCTCGCAGCACGGCGCGGAGGTCCTCCTCGACCCGGTCCAGGAAGACCTCCCGGGCCTCGGCCTCCGGCGACGCGTCGAACTCCTCGGCCGTCGGCAGAGGGAGGGTGGCGACGAGCGCGCTTCCGCGACCGACGCCGAGCTCCTCGGCGGCGAACGGGGTGATGGGTCCCAGGAAGCGGATCCAGGCCCGTCCGACCCGATCGGTAGCCGCGCCCGCCTCGCCCCCTCGCGCGTAGTACCGCCGGATGAGCGCCGGCACTTCGACGTACACGATCTCGGCCGCTCGGCGGAGGTCCATCGTCTCGAACGCCTCGCGTGCGCGGCGCACCCAATCGCGCGTGCGGGAGATCAGCCAGGCGTCGAGCTCGGGCGGTCCGCGACCGTCCCCGACCGTGTCCCGTACGAGTCGACTGATCTCGTCGACCCGCTCGGCCGCGGCGTCGACCGTGTCGGGGTCGAACTCGACGTCCTGGGCGGGTGACGCCGACGAGATGTAGTACAGCCGCAGCGCGTCCGGTCCCCACCGGTCCACCCCCTGGTCGATCGGGGGGATCCGACCTCCCTTGGCCGATATCTCCTTCTTCGAGATCTTCACGCCGGCCGGCCCCGTCGTCCAGCCGTGGACGAAGATCCCGCTCGGCTGAAGCTCCGGTGGGAGCAGGCGGACGTGGGTGTACAGGAAGACGGGGAAGTGGACCCGCTTGTGCTCCTTTCCGCCGATGTTGAGGTCGACGGGGTACCAGTACAGGAACTCGGAGCGAACCTCGTCCTGGAGGGCCCGATCGACCGTCGGTTCCCCCGACCCGCGACCCCGGAAGACGAAATCGAAGAAGGCCGGGGTCAGTTGCTCGGTCCGGAGACGGCCGGAGGAGACGAACCGCCGCACCACGAAATAGGCCATGTAGAACGTCGAGTCCGCGATCGGCTCGATCGTCCACGCCGGGTCGAACGGGAACGGCGTCCCCAGCCAGGGGCCCTGGCGGGTGCACGGCCGGTCGCCGAACCAGTCCAGGATCGAGGGCAATTCCCGACCGTACTCGGGAGGAGCGGTGGTCACTCGCGCAGCCGCCGACAGGGTCGCCGTCTTCCACTCGGCGTCCGAGTAGTGGAGGAACCACTGATCCGGGACGCGGCGGATGACGACCTGGTGGCCGTTTCGGCAGACCACGGGTTTCGAGAACTCCTGGAGCTCGAGTCCGCTCCCGGATTCCCTCAGGCTCGTCGCAACGCGCTCCCGTGCCTCGCGGACGGGTACCCCGGCAAGGGCAGGGATCGTCATTCGCCCGTGGAGGAACTCGAGCCGGTACAGCCGTTCGGTAGCCCGGGCCAGGCCCTCTCGATCCGACAGGTCGCGGGCCCCGGCCGACCGGAGCGCGCGTTCGGCGGGGAGTCCCTCTCCCAGGGTCAGTTCGCTTTCGGAGGCGCTCAAGGCCTCCGGGCCGAGCTCGAGCAGGACGGGAGGATCACCGAGCCGGGCCCGAGACGGTCCGGGCAGGGCCCGGAGCGCCGCGGCGTCGGCCGGGGCGTGTGCCGGGACCGACATCACGACGCCGGAGCCGACCGCGGGGTCGACCAGCGGACTCTCGAGAATGGGGACCCGCACCTCGCGGAGTGGCACATGGACCTCCCGGCCCAGGAGTTCCGAGGCGGGGACCTCGTGCCCCAAGTGTCCGCCGTGCTGCTCGACCATCCGTTCCGCCCCGGGCCGGGCGAGCAGGAACGTCCCCTGGGCGTGGTGCCACGCCACGAGGATCTCACCGGGGGCAAGCCAGAGGTTCGTCACACCGTAGACCGTTTCCGGGCGCAATGTCGCTGCGAGGAGGACCCGACCGTCGTCCAGTCGGAACGGGACCGTCGTGAACCGGATCTTCTCTGCATCGCCCCCCGAAGAGAGGTCGGTCTCGGACGGGTCGACGGCGACGGGACCGCAGACCGGACACACCGAGCCGAAGTACGTTCCCTGGACGAGCGCCCCGGCCTCGCGCAGCGCCTCAAACTGCCAGCGTATGAAGGCCCGGTAGTCCTCGTCCACCGTCGTCACGTAGGTCGACTCGTCGACGAGAACGCCCAGCCGCCGGAGGACGCGCAGGTATTCGCGTCCGAGGAAACGGGCCGCCTCCTCGGGATCTTCCAGGCGGGCGATCGTCGCGCTATCGACCCCGTGCTCCTCGAGTTGGGCCATCGTGGCGGGCTCCCGTTCCTTCACGCGATGGGACCAGGTCACGGCCGGGAGACCCGAGGCGTGGACCCCGAACGGGAAGAGGACCTGGGCCCCGGTGATCCGGTGGTAACGGTGGAGCGCGTCGGCGTACGCGTAGCCGCGGAGGTGACCGACGTGGAGGAACCCGCTCGGTCCGGGGTAGGCGACCAAGGCGTAGTACTTGCGACGCCCCGGGACCCGATGCGCTCGGGCGAGGCCCGCGCCGGCCCATGCTTCCTGCCATCGGGCGGCGTCGGGGAGCGGCATCCGTGGACTTCGACCCGGCCACGGTATATGAGGAATTCTCGGGAGCGGTCCGGCAACGGAACCGGCCGGCCCGAAGGCTAATGTGGGTCGAACCGGAGTGCGCTCTCGTGCGGATCATCGAGGTCTTCCACTCGGTCCAGGGCGAGGGACCCCTCACGGGCGTCCGCACGACCTTCATCCGGACCGCCCGGTGCAACCTCCGCTGCGCGTGGTGCGACACCGTCTACTCGTTCGGGCCCGGCCGAGAACGGTCGATCCCCTCGCTGCTCCGCGACGTCACGCGCCACCGTACCCGGTACGTCTGTCTCACGGGAGGGGAACCGCTCCTCCAGCGGGAGTCGGTCGACCTGGTCCGGCGACTCTCCGATCGGGGGATCACGACCGTGGTCGAAACCGGCGGCTCGCTCGACGTGAGCCCGTACCTGGAACTCCCCCGGGTGGTGTTGAGCGTGGACGTGAAGTGTCCGAGCTCCCGGATGCAGTCCAAGAACCGGTGGGCGAACCTCCCGCTCCTTCGGCCCGGGGATGTGATCAAGTTCGTGGTCGGCGACCGAACGGACTACCTGTACGCGAAACGGGTGGTTCGGAAGTACTCCGGTCCGGCCACTCTCGTCTTCCAGCCGGTGTGGGGGACGGAGGCGGGCCGGCTCGCCGATTGGGTGCTCGCCGACCACCTGGACGTCCGCGTCATGCTCCAGGAGCACAAGGTCCTCTGGGGCGAGGTCCGCGGCCGATAGCCACGGAAGGCTAAAGAGGGACGTCCCCTCGTCCGCCCTCTCGAGGATGTCAGGAGAGGGCGCGCGCACGCATTCGACGCCGTCGGTCCTCGACTCCCCCTTCGGCAAGGCGCGCGGGATGGTGTTCCCCCGCGTCGTCCTCGTCGGCCACGGCGTGCTCGCCGACCTCGGCTCCACCTGCCGGCAGTTCGACTTCCCCGAGCGGGGCGTCGTGATCACCGGCCCGAAGACCGCCGAACTCGCCGGGTACCGGGCGACCGAGATCCTGAAGGAATCGAAATTCGAAGCCTCGACCATCATCGCCCACGAGGCGACGGAAGAGGAGGTCGACCGGGTGGAACGGGAGACCCGGGCGGCCGGCGCCCGGTTCCTGGTCGGGGCCGGAGGCGGCAGCAAGATCGACATCACGAAGGTCGTCGCCAACCGGCTCCGCGTCCCGTTCGTCAGCCTCCCGACCTCCGCGGGGCACGACGGGATCTCGTCCCCGCGCGCGTCGATCCATGGGAGTGCGACCGCCACCAGCACGCAGGCCGCCGTCCCGGTCGGGGTCATCGCCGACACCGAACTGATCGTGAAAGCCCCGTTCCGCCTGCTCGCCTCCGGGTGCGCCGATGTCATTTCGAACGTGACCGCGGTCCTGGACTGGCGCCTCGCGGTCCGCCTGCGCAACGAGGAGTATTCGAGCACGGCGGCGACGCTGTCGGAGTACGCCGCCCAGGAGATCATGGACCACGCCGCCTCCATCAAACCGAACCTCGAAGAGTCGGTCTGGATCGCGATCCGGCCCATCCTGGTCGCCGGGATCGCCATGAGCGTCGCCGGGTCGTCGCGTCCCTGCTCCGGCAGCGAACACCTGTTCAGCCACGCGCTGGACCGGGTCAGCGAGCATCCGAGCCTCCACGGGGAACAGTGCGGCGTCGGCGCGATCATGATGATGTACCTCCACGGGGGCGACTGGCGTCGGCTGAAGAGCGCCCTCCACACGATCGGCGCCCCGACGACCGCCCGCGAATTGGGCGTGCGGACGGAAGAGGTCGTACACGCGCTCGTCATGGCGCACTCGGTCCGGCCGGACCGGTACACGATCCTGGGAGACAACGGCCTCACGCGCGAGGCCGCCGAACGACTGGCCAACGTCACCGGAGTGATCGGATAGTATGGCAGAAATCACGCTCATCGGGATCAGTGAGGCGCACGAAGGGTTCGAATTCGTCTACGGCGGCGGCGCGCCCGTGTGCCGCACCTGCCCGTACCGGCACGCCTGCCTCACGCTCGACACCGGGCGACGCTACACGATCACCAAGGTCCGGCCCATCAAGCACCCCTGCGCGCTCCAGGAGACCGACGCCCACGTGGTCGAGGTGAAGGCCGTCGCCCGGCCCCTCCTGGTCGAGGCGCGCGGCGCGGTCGTCGGGAGTTCGGTCGATGTCAGTCGGTACCCGTGCCGGCGCCTCGACTGCCCGAACTGGTGGGACTGCGCCGGCCCGAACCTGCCCGCGAAGCAGCGATACCGGATCGAGAAGGTCGACCCGAACCCAGCCGAGTGCCGTATCGGCCGAACGTTGAAACGGGTGGACGCCGTCTGACCGTCGATGCGGGGCTGTGGGGTAGCTACGGGACGAGGGTCACACCTCGCCCCGCTCTATTGGTCCATCCTTCGGGCTTTGGGAGCCCGGGACCCCGATTCAAATTCGGGCAGCCCCACCCGCGGCCGGTCGCCGGCGTAAGGGCGCCTCCGCGGCGGGCCGACCGGCCCGTCGGGCGCGGGCGCCCGCCCGACGGCCGTCGAAGAACCGCTCTACGAGCTGGAGGTGGCGCAGCATCGCGGTCTTCTTCGCCTGGTGCGACTGCATTCGTCTCAGGATGCCGTCGAGCGCCGTCACGGCCGCGACCACGTGGGGTCCCTTGTTCAGCATCACGCATTCGGCCCGTTCGCCCATCGCGGCGTCCGTGACCTCGGCCCGGGACGGCAGCCCGCTCTTGGTGAGACCTTCCAGCACCTGCGTGGCCCAGATCGCGGGAATGTGGGCGGCCTCGCAGAGCCAGAGGATCTCCTCTTGCACCTCCGCGAGCCGCTCGAACCCGACCTCGACCGCCAGGTCTCCCCGGGCGATCATCACGCCCACCGGAGGGGTCCGGAGGGCGGTCAACAGGATGCCGGGCAGCTCGTCAAAGCCGCGGCGGACCTCGAGCTTCAGGACGACCCCCATGCGGGGCCGTCCGAGGCGGGTGAGCTCGACCCGCAACCGCTCCAGGTCCGACGGAGTGTGGACGAACGAGAGCCCGACCAGGTCCGCGTGGCGCACGATGAAGCGGAGGTCGACCAGGTCCTTCTCCGTCAGGGCCGGAAGGTCGAGTTCAGTCTCGGGGAGATTGATCCCTTTGTCCGCACCCAGCCAGGTCCCTCCCGGGGATACGTGGGTGACCTCCACCCGGAGTCGCTCGGGCGTCGCGGAACGGACGATCCCCCCGATCCGGCCGTCGTCGAACCAGATCGACTGGCCGGGGCGGACGGACCGCAGCCCCTCAGGCAGCGTGCAGGCGATGTGGGCCAGTCGAAGTATCCGTCCGTCTGCAGTTCGGCGAGCCCCCTCGCCCGGATCCGGTCTCGCGGTCACGATAAGGCGGTCGCCCGTTTCCAAGCGCAGGCGCTGCGGGATGGGCTCGATCGGCCCGATGCGCGTGCGGTCCTCTCCCCCGTCGGCCGCGGGGCCGGTAAGAAGGTTCCCGCGGGTCAGATAGACCGTCTGGACCAACTCGGCACGGACGCAGTCGCCGGTGCGCTCGAGGAGCCGGAGCGTGCGACGGCTACCCCGTCCGTCGACCAGTTCGACCCGCTCGGGGATCCGACGACGGGCCAGCCAAGCTCGGGGGACCGGGATCGCCCTTCCCTCGGGCCGGTTCTCGGGTCGCCCCTCCATCGGGACGAGCCAGAACGAGGCGGGAGCCGTGACCTGGCCGAACGCATCTCGGCTCGGACGGATCTTGAGGACGGAAGGTCCGGGCCGGATCGGCCCTGTTCGGATCTTGGGTCCCGTCAGATCCATCTCGATCCGACACCGCCGTCCGGTGGCCCGTTCTGCACGACGGACGTGCGCGACCATGCGCGCCCAATCGGCGGGCCCCTCGTGCGCGCAGTTGATCCGGGCGCAGTCCATCCCGGCCTCGACCAACTCACGAACGAGGCCGTAGTCCGTCGCTGCTTCGGCGGGCATCGTCACCATGATACGCACGCCGCGGCCCGGACGCTTCGGACCCAGGAGGGCTTGGGCGTTCCGGGCGAGAAGGTGCCGACCGCGCTCCGGGTCCGGCCCCGTCGAGTTAGGTCCCTCCGGGCGGATCCCCCCTCCCAAGGAGTGGAGCCAACCGAGGACCGCGTCCAGATTGTAGAGCACGTGCCCCTCCGATCGGCCGAGCGAGGAGAGTCCCCAGTGGGTGAGGCGGGCCTGGTCCCGACGGAGGTCGAACCGGCGGAAGGCGAGATAGTGGAGGAGATTGCGAGCGCTGTCGCGCTGGGCGCCGTACTGGGCGAGGTCCGCCGCTCCTTCCAGCTCGAGGAGGCTCGTGCGCACGCGGTCCAGGCGGGCTGCCAGCGAGGCGACCGACGCGACCGTCGGCTGGGCGGCGGGAGAACGGGCGGCCATCGCTCCTCGTCCTATCCGACCGGGCCCGGGGTTATCTCGGCGGCGTCAGCCCGAGTTGACCTGCGCCCCTCCCGGATGGAATCACCGGACCTTCCGACCCTGGTTCGGAGCGGGGAGTGCGGAGCTAAAGCGGTCCTCGGTGTCGGGCCGCCCTGACGGGGCCGTATCAACGTGAACGCTCCGACCGTCACGGCAGTCATCACCGCCCACGACCGGGTCGCCTTCCTTCCATACGCCGTCCGCTCCGCGCTCGACGGCGGGGCCGACCAGGTCGTCGTGGTTCGCAATTTCACGGGGCCGATCGAAGGGTGCGCAGGACGATACTTGGACGTCCTCTGCCCGATCCCCGACACGGCCGAGAAGCAGTGCCGCGGCCTGGAGGCGGCCCGGTGCGAGGTCGTCTCGTTCCTCGATGACGATGACGTCTGGACGCCCGAGAAGCTCTCTCGGGTCCGGACCCTCTTCGGCGGCGACCCGACGCTTCTCTACTACGACCACGCCCAACGCCCGATCGATGCAGAGGGTCGTCCGATCCTCGCCTCCCACCCGGAACTGGCCGCCACCCACCCGGAACGGTTCGACCAATGGGACGGTCGGGATTTCGGCGAACTCGTCAAGACCATCTGGCCCGGGAACTCCTCCTCGACGTCCGTCCGCCGCGCATGGGCGGTCGACTGGATCACCGCGGCCCGCGAGGCCGGTTGGTCGGCGGACCTCTTCTGGCTCGTCGCAGCGCTCCTGAGCGGTCGAGCGGGCGTTCGGATCACACCGGAGCCGCTGACCCTCCTCCGCCTGCACGACCGGAACATGTCCCATGCCCGCGGCGCGACGCCGGAGGAGTTCCGGACCCGCCACCGGATCGCGTCCGAGCGGTTCGCGCGCGCGAACGGTACCCTCGCCCGGATCGCGACCGAGCGAGTGGGCCCCGCCTCGCCGATGACCCAGTACCTCACGCGGGCGGCCGAAGGTTTCCGCTTCTTCGCGGCCCTCGAGGCAGGGGATCGGGCCCGGAGCGCGGCCCTGCGGGCGCTCCGGGCCGGCGCCGGAAAGGGGGACCGGGGGGTCCGGCTCGCGGCGGGCATGGCCCTGGTCTCTCCCGCCCTGGCCCGGCGTCTCCTGTTCCGGTCGAGCCTTCGCCGTTGGGCTCTCGGATAGTCGGGCCCACCCCCAGGGCTTTAACCGCCCCCCCGGTTGCAGCCCCGAGGGCCGTGGCGGGGACTCCGGACCGAGGGGTCCGCCGGACGAGGGATCCGCTCGGAGGGTCGTGAGCGCACCGAACGCCGCGGCGGGTCCGGCGAATCCGGGAGCGGGTCACTTCCCGTCGTTCTCGGTCACCATGACCGTGCGGAACAACCTCTGGTCGTTGGAGGAATCCCTTCGAACGATCCTACCGCAACTCTTGGACGTAGGCGAGCTAGTCGTCGTGGACGCCGAATCCACGGATGGGACGCGGGAGCGGCTCGAGGAGGCCGCGCGCGCCCACCCCTACGTGACGGTGATCTCTCAGCGATGCAATCGGGGCGTCGGCCGAAACTTGGCCGTACGGATGTCCCACGCACCGATCGTGCTGACGCAGGTCGACGCGGACAATCGGTATGCGCCGGGCGTATTCGCCGCCTTGGCCGGGCGCCTGCGCGACCGGCCGGAGATCGGCCTCGCGTACGCGGTCGGGGCCGGGGACGTCGACCCTTCCTCGACGCGCTTCTACGCGTGGCGGCGGGAAGCGTTCGAGCGAGCCGGCGGATACCCGGACACGCAGGAGCGAGAAGACCCCCCTCTCCTCCTACGCGCCTTCCGGGCGGGCTTTAGGATTGAGCGGGTCCTCCTCTCCCGCGTGGCGGACGACCTCAAACCGAGACTGCCCGGACGCGCGCCCACGGTCTCCCCCTGGCGCCGTGGCAAGCACACGATGTGGGGCGCCCGGAAATTCCGAGTGATGGGGTTCCGGTACCCCGAGTACGCTCGCCTGCTCTGGCTCACTCGTCGTACGCCGGCGCGGTTCGGGGCCGGCCTCACGATCGGCGGGATCGCCTACCTGCAGGGGGCCGTCCATCGGGACGGACCCGAGGTCTTGACCCGCGACGACCCGCCGTCCCCATCCCCCTCCGCGGACCACGTCCCGCGCCACTAGGCGGCGACCGGACCGGGATTCCGATCCGGACCCGGACGGGAGGCCAAGCCTCAAGCCACCGACCTGACCTCACCTCTCCGTGCCCGACGTGGAGGAAGAGTCGCCGACCCCCCCGAAGAACCCCGCTGCGGCCGCCCTTCATTCCGCTCGGCTCCCCTGCGAAGTCTGTGGAGCGGAGACGCCCCACCGCATCCTCCATCTCGAGGGACGCGGACCCGGGCCGAAGGCCTCGGTGGTGCGCGGCGTCGCGCGATGCCGGACCTGCGGCCTCTCCCATCCGTTCGTCTCCACGGTCCCGACCACCGCCGATGTATGGCTCATCGTTTCCGACGGCCCTCGCTCGGAACGGAAACGGATCACCCTTCCGGCGGACCGCAAGCTGCAACTCGGGACGGGGGTTCCCGAGTCCTCCGAGCCCCTCGAAATCCACAAGCTCGAGGACCGAGCGGGCAAGCCGCTGTCCGTCGGTCGGGTCCGGGATGTGCACACCGTATGGACCGTGCGCAAGTCCGGGCCGAACGTGCTGTATTCCCTGGTCGAGGGACGCCGGACCCAGGCCGGTCGGCTGCCGATCGCCCCCGGCACCATGCTGGAGGTCGGATCGACGATCCAGTTGCCGACGACCGTGGCGACGATCGTAGGCCTGCGTGCGCGCAGCCAGACGTGGCGCCAGCCCGGGGACCGCTTCGCCGCGGAAGAAGTGCAGCGGGTCTACGCCCGTCGCGGGGAGAGGCCCCCCGCAGGGAGCAGCGACTGGAGCAACGACCGGGACACTCCCAGATCCTTCGCGAGTTCGACCTCCCGCGCGGCCCGGTCCCGGTCCTCGCCCGGCGACAGAAGGTAGCGAACGGTCCCCCGCGACCGGACGGCCGATTCCGGGGCCGCGGTCCACCGCTCCTCCGACTCGTAGTGGAGCGTGCCGAGCGCGAGCTCGAGGGGCAGGTCCTTCAGAAAGTGCTTGGTCCCGTGGACGACCCAGGCCCCGCGAGGTACGAACTCTCCCGATGCGGCGGACTTCGAGACTTGGTCGGGCGTCACCCAGAACGCGGAAGCGGATGCCAGCCCGGCGCGCCAGGCTTTCGAGAACGCCACGGCCCACTGACCGGCCTCGCGCAGCGTGACCTCGGTCACCTCCGGGGAACCCGGAGGGGGTCGCTTGACGATCACGCTCGCCGCGCCGTGCAGGTCCGCGTGGAGGTAGAAGTCCCCGTCCTTCAGGTTCCGTCGCACGACCAAGTCATTGGACGCCGCATCGCGTCCCGCGATCACGACCGCGCCCTCGGAGCTGACGAACCAGCGGAACTTCTCGAACCAGAACTGCTTTTTCGGTGGCACCGCGCGGGCTCGGGCCCGGGCGGCGACCACGGCCTCGCCGGTCGAGGGGAGGCTCGCCCGGGCCTCCGTCTCGAGGAGCGCGTGCCGCGCCCCGGCGAGCTTGGTCGACTGCCGCTTCGACTCCTCGAAGAGCCCCTGGGCCGTTTCCCGGGGTGTGCGGCGGGGCGAGAGGGTGATCCGATGGTCCTCGAGGATGAGCTCGACCGGCTGGTCCGCCGTGCCCGCCTTCGCGGCCGTGAGGAGCGCCGCCTCCGCCTCGGGATAGTGAGCCAGGATCCGCTCGGCCTGGGCCTGGAGCTGCGCGACCTCCGCCTCGAGCTGTTCGACCGCCGCTCGTTGCTGGACGAGCATTCGGTCGATCTCCTTGCGTTCGGATGAGGCCTGAAGGGCCGCGACGTCCGGGGCGGCCGGCACGACCGTGCGGAAGTAGTCGCGGGCCGCCTCGGAGAAGTGAGCCCGGGTCTCCTCGACCACGGCCTCCTCGCCTTTCCAGCGGGCGGAGGGGTACGGAGTGGCGTCCAGCAAGGCGCCCTCGCGGACGTAGAGGAACCCGCCGGGCCGGTCTCCCACCTCCGACCGGAGGGTAGCCAGGGCCGCGTGCAGGCCGTGGGCGTGCAGACTCGCGTTGAGGCTGGCCGGAGATTGCCCGTCGACCTGGAGTCGTGCCACCAGTTCCTCTGCGAGCGGGCCTCCGAGCCCGAGGCGTGCGCCGAGGGTGCTCGTGAGGTCGGTCCGGGAGCGGCTGAGGATCTCCTCGATCGCTTCGGCCGTCAGCTCCCACGGGTCGGCTCGGCCGGGCGCCCGGGCGTACTCGGCCCCGACGCGCACGACCCGGTGCGCCCACCGGCGGGAGTGGGCGACGGCGGCAATCTTACCGTCGACCGCGACGGTAAGGTTCCCGGTTCCGAACATCTCGAGCAGGACGAGGATCCCGCCTGCGGCATCGCCGCGGGTGAACCCGATCTCGAGCGACCGCTCGCCGGCCGGCTCCGTCACGCGGTCGAGGACCGCTCCCGTGAGCACCCGGCGGAGGTCGCGGGCGAACGGGGAGAGCTCCTCGGCCCGCTCGGAGCCGAACGGGAGGATCGCCGTGTACCGTCCGGGCACGAGCAGGAGTTCGAAGCGTCCCTCGCCCGGTACACGCAGGGCGAGGGACCACCCTCCGTCGGGAAGGTCGAACGCCTTGTCGACGCGAGCCCGGGGGTGGCCGCGGAGCTCGCGAACGACGGCGAGCGTATCGAGGGCCGTGAATCGGTCCTTCGGTGTCGGCGTGCCCGGCATTCCCTACTCCGCCGCTCGGACCCGCCGACCCGCCGCCACGCATTAAGGGTGCGTCGTGCTGGGAGGGCCCGTGACGGAGCCAGGTCCACCGGCGAGCGACCCCACCCGAGCGTGGGCCCGCCAAGTCGCGGACCGGGAGGTCCGTCCGCGCGCCGAGGAGATCGATCGGAGCGATCGAATCCCGGCGGAGCTCCTGCGGTCCTTGGCGCACGACGGATTCTTCGGTCTGGGCCTCCCGTCGAAATGGGGAGGACGGTCGGCCAACACGAAGGAGCTCTCGGCCGTGTTGGAAGAGATGTCGGCAGCGAGTGCCGCCGTGGCCGTCACGCTCGCGGTTCACCTGTCCGTGTGTTCCCTCCCGATCGCGACGTGGGGCACCCCCGCTCAGCAGGAACGATGGTTACCCGCCCTCGTGCGCGGGGAACGGGTGGGAGCGTTCGCATTGACCGAGCCGGGCGCCGGCTCGGATACGGCGGCCCTGCGAACGCGGTACGAGCGCTCCCCCGACGGCTACACCCTCACCGGTTCCAAGACGTTCATCTCGAACGCCGCCAACGCGGGTCTCGTCCTCGTGTTCGCCACGCACGACCCCGGCCTCGGGTCGAAGGGGATCTCGGCGTTCCTCGTGCCGGGTCCCTTTCCCGGGTTCTCCGTGACCCAACGATTCGAGAAATTGGGCCTGCGGGGAAGCGAGACGACCGAGCTCCTTTTCGACGGGGTCCACCTTCCGTCCGACGCGCTCCTCGGGAAGGAAGGCGAGGGACTCCACGTCGCGCTGGGCGCGCTGATGGGAGGTCGGGTCGGGATCGCGAGCTGCGCCCTGGGAGTGGCGAGGGCCGCCTTCGAAGAGATGCGGGCCGCGGTCCGCGCGCACGATGACGACTGGAAACGGATCGCGCTCGCCCGCGCATTCGCCGAACTCTCCGCTGCCCGAGCGCTGGTGGACCGGGCGGCGGACCGGAAGGATGCCGGCCTATCGTTCCAGCTGGAGGCCTCGGTCGCCAAGCTGGTCGCGTCGAGGGCGGCGGTCTCGATCGCGTCCGCCGGCGTCGACGTGGCCGGACCCGACGGGGTTCGGGGCTCGGCGTCGGCCGGTCGGCTGTTGCGAGACGCCCGGGTCTTCCCGATCGTCGAGGGCACGAGCGAAATCCAGGAGCTCATCCTCGGGCGGGCGCTCGTCGAGGACGCGCCGTCGCAAAGGGCTTAGCACGCACCATCCTGCCGCGACTGTGCCGCGCCGAAGGTCCCCGCCCCGACACTCCCCACCGGAGTCGGTTCCGTCCGACCGATCGGTCCCGCTCGCGGAGCTCCCGATCGATGACGGCCTACGCCGCGTCCTCGAGCACGACGGGATCACCGCTCTCTTCCCCCCGCAGGCGGCCGCCCTCGGACCCGTCCTGGCCGGAGAGAGCGTGCTCCTGGCCTGCCCGACGGCCAGCGGGAAATCGCTCGTTGCGTACCTCGCCCTCCTGCGTACGGTTCGGGCGCACCGGACCGGACTCTACCTGGTCCCGCTACGCGCCCTCGCCCAGGAGAAGGCCGAGGAGCTCGGCCGGTTCGAGGAACTGGGTCTCAAGGTCGGTCTCTCCACGGGAGACTTCGACCTCTCCAACGAACAATTGGACAAGCTCGACGTCCTGGTCGCGACGAGCGAGAAGGCGGACGGCCTCCTTCGCCGCGGGAGCCCGTGGCTCGACCGGCTGGGCGTGGTCGTGGTGGACGAGGTCCACCTCCTTCGGGACCCCGAACGGGGGCCGACCCTCGAGGTCAGCATCACCCGGTTGCGCCGTTCGTACCCCGACCTTCAGCTGGTCGCCCTCTCGGCCACGGTCGGCAATTCGCGGGAGGTCGCGGAATGGCTCGACGCGCGCCACATCGTGAGCGACTTCCGCCCCGTCCCGCTGAAGCTCGGCGTCTACTCGGACGGTCGGATCCGGTTCACGGACACCACCGACCGCGAGATCCCGCCCCCGGGGGACCCCGTGCCGCGCCTCGTCCGGACGGTCGTGGAGGAGGGCGGGCAGGCGCTCGTCTTCGTCAACAGCCGTCGGGCGAGCGAGCAGGTCGCGGAGTCGCTGATCCCGACCGTGCGCGCCCTCCTGACGTCCGAAGAGCGGACTCGGGCCCGAACCTGGGCGGGGGAGCTCGCCACCGGTTCGGACGAGGAGACCGCCGGCATGCGTCGGCTCAACGGGATGATCCCCTCGGGGGTCGCGTTCCACAACGCGTCGCTGACCAATCCGGAACGCCGGGTCGTCGAGCACGCGTTCCTCGACCGGACGCTCAAGGTCCTCGTCGCGACCCCGACCCTCGCCGCCGGGATCAACCTGCCGGCCCGCCGCGTGATCGTCCGGGACACGACCCGCTACGACGACCGTCTCGGCATGCAGGCTCCGATCCCCGCGGGGGAGGTCCACCAGATGCTCGGCCGGGCCGGCCGTCCGCGGTTCGATGCCGCCGGGGAAGCGCTCCTGATCGCCCGATCGGAGGACGCGATCGAGGGGCTGCTCGACGGGTATCTCTCCGCCCCCCCGGAGGATGTCGTGAGCCGCCTCGCGGCGGAACCGGCGCTGCGCATGCACGTCCTCGCTCTGGTCGCGAGCGGGGCCGTGCACAACGAGGCCGAACTGACCTCCTTCTTCGCCGCGACGTTCTACGGTCGCACGCTCCCGCTCGTGGAGCTCGAAACCAAGGTCAAGAACGTCCGCCGCTTCTTGGAGGAGAACGAGCTCCTCTTCCCGGGAACGAACCTGAAGGCGACCCGGTTCGGAGCCCTCACGAGCGAGCTCTACCTCGACCCGTTGAGCGCCGTCGTGCTCCGCCAGGTCCTGGAGCGGGCGCCCCTCGGCGTCGGGGCGTTCGCCCTGCTCGCCGCGATCGCAGCGACCCCCGACCTCCCTCCGCTCTACCTGCGTCGCGGCGAGGAGGCGGACCTTCTGGGACGGTTCACGGAGGAGGCGGAGGAGCTCCTCGTCAAGACGGACGAACCGCCGATGCACCTCGATCTGGACGGGCTGCTCGCGTCGCTGAAAACGGCGACGATCCTCGAGGCGTGGATCGACGAGGTCCCGATCGTCGAGCTCACGGAACGCTACGGCCTCGGCGCCGGCGACCTGCGGAACAAGGTCGAGGATGCCGAGTGGCTCCTCTTCGGAGCAGGGCGCCTCGCGACCGTCTTCCAGCGACGCCTTGGCCGCACGATCGACGACCTGTCGTTACGAGTCCGGTACGGGGCGCGGGAGGAGCTGCTCGACCTCGTGCGGCTCCGGGGCATCGGCCGGGTGCGGGCGCGCCTCCTGTACAGCGCGGGGTTCGCGGATCGGGAGGCGATCCGGCAGGCGCCCTTCGAGCGGGTGGCGAACGCGCTTCACTCTCCGGTGCTGGCGCGGAGCGTGCTCAGTCAATTGGGTCGGAAGGAGGACGCAGACCGACTGTCGCCATCCCCGATGACGGAACCCGTTCCATCCCGTCCGCCCCGTTCCCGCTCCACCGTGCGTCGTCTCGACGAGTTTCCGGACGACGGGCGGACGTGACCCATTCGTCGACCGGCGTCAGTACGCGCACGATCGACCGCGTTCCTCCGATCCCGCCGGGCCGGATGTCCCGACGTACGTACCCCGCGCGCTCCAGCCGGACGATCCGTCGCCAGAGCGTGGTCGCCGGCAGGGGTCGTGTCCCCTGGGCTCGGGCGAGCTCGGCCTCACACCGTCGGACGTCCCCGACCCGCGCTTCCCGGTCCCGGGTCACGGCCTCGATCGCGCGGACCACGCGAGTCTCCACTTCGACGAGGGAGGGGGGGACCCCCCAGCGTGCCCCCCAGTCGGCCGCTTCCGGCCGCCCGCCGATGAGCTCCCGTCGGAGCAGGTCGAGCGCCCGACGGGCTCCCCCTCCGTCGGCGATCGCCAACTCCACGATGCGGGCGACCTGCTCGGCCGCGGGGGGCCGACCGAGCGCCCGTTCGGCCCGGTCGCGGACGAGCACCGACAGGCCGCGAACGCTGTAGGGGTCGAGCCGAACCGGCGGACCGAGGGCGAGACGTTCCCCGGTGGCCGCGACGGCGGTGGCCCAGCCCTCGGGCGTGCCCCCCAAGATCGTCCAGATCGGAGGTATCCCGAACTCCCCTTCGGGTAGGAACCGGTCGGGATCCCCCAGGGCGCGCAGCATCGGACCGAGGTCAGGCCCCCCGATGTGCAGGTCATCCACCACGAGCACAGTCGGACGGGCTTCCCTCCGGAGCCGTCGCAGGAAGCCCGCCAGGATCTCGGCCACCGCAAACCCACGGCCGTCGAACCCTTCGTCGAGATGACGGAGGAGGGCGCTGGCGACCCCGTGGGTCCCGCGGAGGCCTGTGGTCCGCACCGAGATCACGCGGGGGAGCGGGCCGGGGCACTCCGAACGGACCCGGTCGGCCACTTCGCGCGCCGCTCGGCGTGCGACGGCGCTGGCCCCGCTACCGGACGTTCCCACGACCCCCACCACCCAAGGTGGAGGAGCACGCGGGAGGGGCGGGTCGAGACGGCGCACGACCTCCGCCACCTCCCTCTCCCGGCCGAGAACGACCGGCGGCAACCAATCTCGTGCCAGGACTTCGGGATGGGATACCTCGAACATGGGACATTGTATTACTAGGTTGTATAAGAATACTCATAAATCCCAAAAAACCTGAGTGAACGGTGAATCGACCGACCTCCGTCACGCGGGGCGAGGGGGGCCTCGGGGGGCTCCTTAAATCCGCCTTGCGCTCCGACGGCCTCGGAGGCTTCGATGGCGACGCGGGTGACGTTGATCCCCGGTGATGGGATCGGACCCGAGGTCACGCGGGCGGCTCGGCTCGTGGCGGAGGCGACGGGGGTCTCGATCGACTGGGAGGTCGTCGACGCCGGGGAGGCCGCGATCAAGGCGACCGGGACCCCGCTCCCTCCCGCGGTGCTCGATTCGGTCCGCAAGAACCGCTTAGCGCTCAAGGGTCCGATCACGACCCCGATCGGGGGCGGGTTCCGCTCCGTTAACGTGGCGCTCCGCCAGGAACTCGACCTGTACGCATCCGTCCGCCCGGCCCGGTCGATCGCCGGCGAGGGGACCCGCTTCCCCGAGACCGACCTCATCGTGGTCCGGGAGGCGACGGAAGGGCTCTACTCCGGTGTCGAGCACTGGGTCGACCGCGAGCACTCGGCGGCCGAGACGGTGAACGTCATCACGCGCAAGGCGTGCGACCGGATCTGTAAGTTCGGGTTCGAGATGGCCCGGCGCGAGCATCGCCGCCACGTTACCGGCGTCCACAAGGCGAACATCATGAAGACGACCGGGGCGCTGTTTCAGACCGCCTTCCGGGAGATGGCGGCGAAGTATCCGGACATCACAGCGGACGAGCGCCTGATCGACAACATGTGCATGCAGCTCGTCAAGAAGCCCGAGGAGTACGACGTCATCATCACGACGAACCTCATGGGCGACATCCTGTCCGACCTGTGCGCCGGCCTCGCCGGCGGACTGGGCGTGGCCCCCGGGGCCCTCTACGGTGACACGCTCGCCGTGTTCGAACCGGTCCACGGCTCGGCGCCGAAGTACGCGGGTCAGGACAAAGCCGACCCCGTCGCCGAGATCCTGTGCCTCGAGCTCCTCTTGAGACACATCGGCCAGCGCGAGGCGGCGGACCGTGTCTTCCGTGCCGTGTGGGAGACCGTGGCCGAGAAGAAGGTCGTCACCTACGACCTTGCCCTGCCCGGCTACACAGCGCACCCCGTCCCCGCGTCGTCTTGCTCCGCGATGGCGAAGGAGATCGCGCGCAAGGTCCCTCTCGTGGACCTTTCGAAACCACTTCCCCGGCCAGTCGCCCCCAGCGCCGCGCCCATCGACGCCGCGCTCATCACGTAAGACCGCCGGGCCGGGATCGGGGGCCCGCCCCGCCGAGGACCACTAGTTTTAAGGCGGTCCCGCCCCCCTCGAACGATCAGGACCCGTGTCGGGACCACGCGCCGTCCGCATTCCTCGGGCCCGCACGGATCGGCCCGCTCCCCTGGCGCCCCTTCCCGCGGGGTCTCGCGGCCGTCGACCGAACCGGGCCGGGACGCAGCGGGCCGTGCGGACGACGATCCTGTACCTAGCCGTGGTGCTCATCCTGACCGTCCTCCTCACGGCCCTCGACCTCGCGTCCGTGGACGCGAGCCACCCCGGCGTGCAACAGGGACTCGAGCTGTTTCTCGGGGTGGCCGCCCTCCTCATCGTGGGGAGCGCGATCTTCGCCCTGTCCCCCGCTCCCCGCTATGTGGAGGTCGGAGAGGACACGGTCGTGGTCGTCGGACGCTGGGGTACGCGGCGCACGTTCGGTCCGCTCGCCGACCTGGCTCCGCGCGTGCTGAAACACTTTCCGGACGGGCTCCTCTCGAGCCGGTCCGTGGACCTGGTCGAGGTCGGGGACCGGAGTGGCCACCGACGGACCTACCAGGTCGAATCCGGGCTCTTCGACCCGGAGTAGCCTTCCGCCCCGGTCGACCGCACGCTCTATTCGAGCAGGTCTTCGAGCTCCCCCGCCACGAGGGTCAGGAGCTGGTCGAGGGCGCGATTCTTGAGCTCCGTGATGTGACCGGTGTCGGTCTCCATACGGGCCATGAACTCGTCGCCGTCGCGAACGAAGGAGAGTGAGAGGAGGTGGCGGCGTCCGTCCGCCCGGCGGATCTCCGGGATCGGCGGAGGGGGGGGCGCGGCGGGCGCCTTCTCCTTCGGGGCCGACTTCTTGGGAGCGGTCTTCGGCGGGGCGGCCTTCTTCGGCTTCGCCGGGGTGGGTCGGCGGGGGGTCGGCTTCGGAGCCGGTCGGTTCGCCTTCTTGGCGGCGGGCTTGGAGTGCCGGGACGCGGATTTGGGGGCACGAGAGGGGACCATCGGAGAACGCCTTGAATCGGCCGCACCAAGCCCCCCTATTTAGAGTACGGCCGTGGAATCATCTCCGCCCGCCCGAGACCGGTGCAGCGGGACGATTTTTGACGGTAGGGCGCGTGGGGGTCCCGATGGCTTCGGCGTCCGACCCGGCCTCCTCCCCTCAGGGAGAGGGCACGGGGAGCGATTCCGCCCCGGTGCGTCCGGAGGTCGCGGTCCTCCTCGTGGGGATGGCGCTCGTCCTCGTTTTCCTGGCGCTCGAGCCGTACCTCTCGTACGCCCTCTTCGGTTCCGACACGGGAGAGTACTACACGCTCACCGCCTCGCTGCTCTCCACGGGATCGATCCCGCACGGAGCCGGCTACGCGGGCTGGGGGAGCGCCTACCCCGACTTCCCCGGGATCTACCTCTTGGCCGGAGCCAGCGGGAGCGCCCTCGGTCTCGACGCCTTCTCGGCGCTGACGGTCGTGATCCCGGTCGTCGCCGTGCTGTCGGTGTTCCCGCTCTTCCTCCTCTTCCGTCGGCTCTACCCCCACGACTCGGTCGCCCTGCTCGCCGCCGCGCTCGGCTCGGTCGCGATGCCCCGGCTCTTCTCGATCGCGCACCCGGCGCCGCTCGCCCTGGGGGACTTCCTCGCGGTCGCGGCCCTGTGGATGTTCTTGGAGAGCCGACGCGACGTGCGATGGTTCCTTCCGCTCTCCCTGACGGGGGGCGCGCTGATCGTCACCCACCATCTCTCCACGTACTTCTTCGTGATCGGGGCCCTCGGCGGTCTCCTCCTCCTCGAGCTCTGGCATCCCGGCCTCTGGAGCAAGCGGTTCCCGACGCGCGAGCTCGTCTTCCTGGGTGGGTTCGTCACGGCGACGTTCGCATTCTGGTTCTACGGGACGTACTCCTTCGTGGCGAAAGTACTGTTGCCGGGGCTTGCCCAGCACGCGTGGGTCGGGTTCGGCGGCCTCGAGGCCGGTGTCATCGCGGCTCTCGCCATCTCCGGGCTCTTGATCCACCTTCGCCGGCAACGGTCCGTGGCCCGGCGATCCTGGGTGCGCCTGCCGAGCGACCGGAGCCTCCTACGGGACGCCGGGATCCTCGCGGTCGTGGTGTTCGCCGGCATCGCGACCCTCTTGGTCGTTCCCCTGCCGGGGACGACCCAGACCACCCAGCCCGGCGCCATCCTATGGTTCGTTCCCGTCCTCGGTCTCGGGGTCCTCTGCGCCGGCAGCCGACGACTCCTCACGTCCTCCCGGCTCGGGCTCTTCACCCTGACCTGGGCGGGCATCCTCGGCATTTCGGCGATGGTCGCCCTGGTCGCCTCCGGGCTCGGGCCCTCCTTCCAGGGGTTCACGGCGGCGATCCCGGCCTCGCGGCACGTCGAGTACATCCTGATCCCCGTCGGCCTGGTCGCGGCGGTCGGAGCGGCGCGGCTCATCTCCCGTCTCGACCACGCGGAAAGCCGACGTGCGGCGGTCGCGGGAGTCCTCGGGATCGTGGTCCTCGTCGCTGCGAACGCCGCGATCGTCTACCCTCCCCAGAACGACTTGGGTGGGTTCGAGGAGGGACTCACCCACGGCGACGCCGCGATCTGGATGTGGATCGGGATCGCGGCTCCCCCGACGTGGGCCGTGGCGTCCGACCATCGCCTGTCGTCCATGATCTTCGGGTTCGACGGGAATCCGGCCACGTGGACCACGACGTCCGTGTTGTTCACCGGGAACTTGAGCGAGGCATCGACCGCCTACGCCGAACTGCGGAGCTCGGGTACGCCGTACGCGGATCGACCGATCGACCTGGTCGCCGTGGACTCGGTCATGTATGCTGGTGTGGCGCTCAACCCGTCCGACTCGGCCGCCCCGCTCAGCTCGGCGGCGATCCACTGGCTCGGTGAGATGCCCTTCCTGCCGGTGTACGAGGACGGCCCGAACGTCGTCTACCTGGTCGTCGCTTCGTCCATCCCGGTCGGGTAGGACGAGAGCGTCCCATCCCTCGCCCACATCGATATGGGGACGTGGCCCTCGCGCGCGAGAGCACCGACCAGACGCGCGGCCCACGCGAGCTTGACGCGCTTGCGGGTGCGGATCGCCCGGTCGGTCTCGTCGACCCGCGAGAAATCGAACCCCCAGAGCAGGATCCGGCGGGCCCGGACATGCTCCGCGAGGAACACGGCCCGGTCCCCGTCGGTGAACCCTCCCACGTCGATGATCCCCGAGGTCGGGGGACCGGCCCAGGAGCCGACGAGCTCCCCCGGGAACTGGGGTACCCACTCGGCGACGGCGCCCTGGTTGTCCCCGTGCGCGTGCACGACGACCAGGCTGCCCCGCTGGTTCGCAGCGACTTCGGCGGGGATCGGACCGTCCAGGTCCGTGACCACCACGTCGGGGACGATGCCGGCGGTAAGACAGGTCGCCGTCGCCCCGTCGGCCGCGACGACCGCGAGGGGCTCCTCTCCCGCGGGGCGTCGCCAGAGGGGAGGGGGGCCCGCGCCCGGGGCGAGCCCGACGACCACGACCTCCCGCCCGGTGAGCTTGCGACCGACGCGCTCGAGCGGGCGCTCGGTGGCCGCCGGGGGAAGCACCCGCTTCAGTCCGGCGAGCGCCTCCTCCTCCCGGTCGAACGGGAGGCCGAGCTGCACGCGAATGCGCGCGTAGTAGGGGGCCCACTCGGAGTACTCCACGGCGGCGCAAACCCGGCCAACGCTTTATAATGGGGTCCCTGCTCCCGCCGGCGAGGAACCGCGTGACGCGACCGCTCGCTCAGGAAATCCTGGCCCATCTGCCCGGAGAGACTCGTCGGGGGCCCGAACCGCCCCCGCCCACGAACGACGACGCGGAGCTCGAGGCCGTCCTCGCGTCCCTCAAGACCAACATCAAGGTCGTCGGCTGTGGCGGCGGCGGATGCAACACGATCAACCGGCTGGCCGAGGAGGGCCTTTCGGGCGCCGACATGATCGCGTGCAACACAGACGCCCAACACCTCCTCGCGATCCACGCTCCGAAGAAGATCCTCTTGGGCCGACGCCTGACCCGGGGCCTCGGAGCCGGTGCCCTTCCACAGGTCGGCGAGCAGGCCGCCCGCGAGGCGGAGGACGAGATCAAGAAGGCGCTCGCCAACTCGGACATGGTGTTCATCACGCTCGGCCTCGGCGGTGGAACCGGGACCGGGGCTGCCTCCGTGGTCGCGCAGGCCGCGAAGGACGCGAACGGCGGGAACCCGCTCACGATCGCCGTCTGCACCCTGCCGTTCGCCTCCGAGGGGCTCGTCCGCAACGAGAACGCGATGTGGGGCCTCGAAAAACTCCGCTCGACGATCGACACGGTCATCACGATCCCGAATGACCGACTCCTGGAGCTCGTTCCCCGACTTCCGATCCAGACCGCGTTCAAGGTCGCCGACTCGGTCCTGGCGCGCGCCATCCGCGGCATCACGGAGATCATCACGCGGCCGGGGCTCGTCAACTTGGATTTCAACGACCTCCGCACGATCATGAAGGGCGGTGGCGTCGCGCTCATCGGGATCGGGGAATCGGAGAGCGAGAACCGGGCCGAGGACGCCGTCATGGAGGCGATCCACTCGCCGCTCCTGCGCGTCGACATCGCGGGAGCCACCGGCGCGCTCATCAACGTCACCGGCGGTCCGGACATGACCGTCAGCGAGGCGCAGAAGGCGGCCGAGGTCGTGCAGAAGACGATCAGCCCGACCGCCCGGATCATCTGGGGGGCGGCCGTCGACCCGACGATGCAAAGCACGATCCGCGTGATGTTGGTGGTGACCGGAGTTAAATCCCCCCAGATATTCGGCGGAACTCCCGCAAATACTCCTCAAGGCGCGGGGCGCTCGAGCGGCTCCCGTGACGCGATTGATACTGTCCGCTGACGAGGGCGCTGAGGGCTTCGCAGGATTGGAGTCGACACCCAGCATCTGTGGTCGACGTAAGCCCTGGACGTCGGGACCCAATCCCTGATTTTGAGCGGGTCTCTCTGACGGAGAGGGTCTTAGTCCAGTCAAATTAGATGTACGGGTCCCTCCGCCCCCGGGTTACACGGTTCGGCAGTAAACAGAACTAATCGGGAAAGCCCTCTGGCAACCTTCGGACGAAGCGAGACGCTCTACGCCTCCAAGAAGTAAGGATTTCTCGTACGCAACAGCAATTTCGGTTCTTAGGGGATTATATCGCAGGACCCCTTCTGCCGTCTGGTGGTTCCCGTGCTGGTCCCCTGTGGACAGACGGCGACCATCGCTTCACGCGGCTTCGGGAGCCGCGACAGACCGGGTTCCTGGGTTTCTGGGATCCATCGAAACAGTCTGACGCGGCCCCCGGAGCAACGATGGTGAGCACTCCCGAACGGTTTGCGGACGACCCGCAATCTGACCATATGCCACGGGCGACACTCAGGGCGGCGGCCCGCGGAAGTTCGAAGAGATCGCGACGTTGGCTCGATGCCGGGGGGAGCGCCTTCCGGCGCCGGTGGCTGATAGTCCCAATATCCATCTTCGCAGTTCTGCTAATGATATCGCCCACGTACCTCAACCCCGACACTTGGGGCGAAGCATCCAGCGGACTGAGGTCCGCTTCGGGTGGCACCGGAAACAATTCGACCATTAGCTATCCCTACCTTGTAGCGCCCTCCAGCTTCCCGGCCCCTCAGCAGCTTACTCCGAGGCCCGATTCGATCAGCCAGGCAAAATTCGTGACGTTCACATCGGGCAACTTCACCGAGGAGGGACTTGCTTACGTCGATACCGATGCACTCGGGAACGCTTACCTGGAGTTCATGTCAGGTCTCTATTCACCGACGGCGGCAAACTCGTCGGCCCAGTGCGCCTCGAGTTGCGTAGCAAATTTGCCAATTCAATGGAGCAATCCTACGGTCATAGCGACCTTCGGAACGGCGGGCATCAGTGGTCTCGCAGCCGCCTCGAGCGGGGAGGCTATCGCAGTTGCCGCGGCCTCAGGAACGAGCACCTACGTTTACGCCTCTTTCGAGCTAGGGGACAACAATACATGGGTCATCGTCACCAACGGGACCCCGCTTGCCGGAACCTCCCCCGGGATAGCGATTACTCGATGTGGCATCCTCGTGACCACGCTTACTACCCAGAACCTGACCGCTACGACCTTCCCCATGAACTGCCGGGCCTACCCCTCGGCAAATCCGCCAGTCGGCTACGAGGGGATTGTCAATCCACTCATCTCCGCTCCCACTGTCACATCGGTGTATCTCAACTACAAGACGAGTGCCAGCACGGTCCTCGTTAACGGCACCAATTTTGAGACGTCGGGTCTCGTCGTCGATTTCGAGCATAGCAGTAGCAAGTGGGCGGCGACAACGACGTACGACAGCCCTACTCAACTGACCGTCACTCCACCGACTGGACCCCCGACGGGGGTTCCGATAGATGTGGTGGTCACGACTTCAGCAGGGACTAGTACCAAGTCGGCGGCGGACGAGTTCTTTTACCCGACGCTTCCCGCGCCGATAGTAACCGGGATTGTGCCAGCATCTGGTCCGGCTGGAACCATGGTGAACATCACCGGAACGGCCTTCCTAGATGGCTCGACGGTCAAGTTCGGCGCGAACAGCTCAACCACGATCGCCTACATCTCGCCGGATAAATTGGTCGCCCTTGCCCCTTGGGCTGTCGTCGGATCCAAGGTCGATATCCGTGTCACCGACGCGGGCGGGACAAGCGCGATAGTCTCCGCGGACAAGTTCACATACACATTGGGCACCCGACCGACGGTCACCTCTGTCACGCCTAACTACGGTGGAGCTGGGACAGCGGTTGCCATCGATGGAACCGGGTACATTTCGACCGCCACGGTGAAGTTTGGACCCAATCCCGCTACCTCGGTCACTTTCCTGTCCTCGACCGCGCTTTCTGCGATTGCTCCTTTGGGATCCGGCACAGTGGATGTGCTCGTCAACTCTACCGGGCTCCAGAGTTCGGCGAGTGTGTACGATCTGTTCTCCTATCCAACTCCTCTCCCCGGTAGTTTTGCGCGTATCACAACCCTACTTCCCAAGGCGGTGTCAGCCGCTCCCGTCTGGACAACCTCGGTAGGCGGGGCGAATGGTACCCTAGCGGTGTTCGCTTCTCTGGTCGGGACCAAGGAATTCGAAGTCTACTCCACAACAGTTGTTGGCTCTCCAGGATACACCGGAACCAAGCTCTTCCCATTGAATTTGACGGCAGGATCCCGGTATTTCACTTCGATCGGAGACACTCTGCTACAGACCCCGAAGGGAGTCCCCGGACAGGTATCCGCAGTTGCCCAAGGAGGCTACTTCACCGCTTTCGTGACGGATCAGGAACAGAATCGCACCGTTCTCCGGTCTATCGGTTCCTCCACTGCCGGCGCAACCTGGGGTCCCGATTATCTCACCGGAGCGCCGACGCTGGGGTCCTTTGTCAATATCGAGGCCGCCTCGAGCCCCGCGGGCTACGTCTATGTCGCCGGACTCGACACTGGCACGGGAGTTTCTGAAGCGGACCAGATGCTCTTCTCGGTCTCCGGGAGTCCATTGCTCGCCCCCCAGGCATTGGTGGGAAGCCGGTCCGTTGGCCCTAACGGGCCGACGGACGTCTCGGTCAGTGTTGACGCTCTTGAGCGACCGGTGTACATTTGGAACACCTGGAACGCGAGCACCAACGTCTCCGACCTGTTCTTAACCGGAGCGATGCTGACACCCAGTGCCTCTATCAATCTGCTCCAATCCACATTCGATTCGGCTCCCACTGACGATTTCCTTCCCGTTTCCCAGAGCGCGCTGACCGCCTTCCGATCCCAGATCAACGCCAACCTAACGTCGGCATTGACTGCCCTCAGTGAGGGCCACAGTTACCTCTGTTCGGCCGAACACATAATCGCTTCCGACGTTTATCCACGACTCACTTCCCATCCGATCCTTCCGCTGTATACGATTAACACCGGCTGTGGTGCGACAATCGGCACCGGTACTTCCGATGTTTCGCCGATCGTCGGAGCTCTCGACATCAACGCTACACTCGGTGTCCTCGGCGAGCGAGTCCTCGAGGCGTTCGGGTTCGCTGTGTTCCCTTCGCCACCTTGGCCAGGAACGCCGATGACCGGGTCATTCACCATCGATCCCTTGAGCGGAACGTCGAACGTGGTCACAGGAACCCCGGGGAAGGCCGAGAGCCAACAGTGGGGCGATTGGATGTTCGTTACCCCTCAAGGGATCAACCCCACTGCAGTGTTTTTGAATCTCACCCCGGGATTCATCACTGTGAACTCGTCTAGTCGCCTCACAGTTGCTAGTGGATGCCAAGGGGCCACGACTGACGTCACGGAGTATTCCGGGTTGGTCTACGTAACGCGGATCGCCAGTTACAGCGAAGAGTTGACGTTTGGAACTCAGAATCAGCTTTATTCTGGGTTGGATCCAGAAGGGTTCTACCTGACCAACCTGACTCCTAACTCTCACGGGAGCTGGACGTTTTCGGCCGAAGCCATTTATGCTGAATCCGAGAACCACATCGTCTGCGATAAGCTGACGAGTACGAGTGCTGTGAACCCTGTCACACTCGGACCTGCTTCCGTCAGCCTAAGCGCGATGGGCAATTGGTCGACCGAGTTTGGGACCGTGCCGGCATCGCCAATCGTCCGGCTCCAGCCGGACGGTTCGAGCGACTACTTTGTGACCGCAGCCTGGAACAACACCCTGTATGCCTCCGGGAACGCCAGCCTCAAGCTTCCCAACGCCTACTACACTACCCAGCTGAAACCCCCAGCCTTGGCCGATTCGACCAATTTTAGCGCCCCCAAAGTGACGGGCACTTACACCTTCTACGCCAACATGACGGACGAGAAAGGGGGCCGGAACGGTAGCTGGACCCCGATTCTGGATACAAATGACTACAACTCTCCCGTGTCTCCGACCACGATTAGCTCGTCCTGTACGATCCAGCTCACCTCAACGCTGCCGGTATCCGTTACCATCCCATCGAGTTTCCAAAGCAACATCACGGGAACCGACTCGACCCTGACCTGGTATGCCAACGCATCCTCCACGAGTGCTACGTTGGAGGGTTGGATCCGGTACCATGAAGGGTACGGCCCCGGTTTCGAGGAGACGGCTCCCGGGAAGCACTACACTGGGTCGACCATGTGGCGATTCCAGGTACAGTTGCACGGGCTCACTCCGTGGGGGTACTACTACGCACAGCTCGGAGCATCAGGGACGGTAGGGGGCCAGGCTTGTGCCATCTTCCAAGGCGCGGGCTCCGTCACGTTCCAAACCACCGCGGTTCCGCATCTTTCGGAACTTGACCGACCCTATGATTCGATCACGCACGAAGGCGGCGGGGCGGAGGTCTACTTCCCGCTCCCGCCCAACGTCCTGCAACACGGCACCGCGTTCTCCCTGTTCGTTACCTACTACAACACCAGCCTCCCAGCCAACGTGACTGACCTACCCCTTACCGCAGGAGAGTTCACAGTGATTGGGCCGACAGTCTCGTTCAACCTATCCGCCTTGCAGCCTAACACGATATACGCGCTCGCCGTGGATTTCAACTACACTTACGCGAATGCAAGCTTAACGGCGCGGAATTCTTCGTTCTCTTTCTGGTACCTCAGGGATACTTCGGGGGACGGCCTCTCTGACGCTGAAAAGGTGGGGGGTTGGCCAGTCACCCTGCAGACCCTGGGGGGGACCTACGTCAATGAGAACGTAACGGCCGACCCGTATGACCATTCGACCAACGGGCTCGTCAGTGACTACACCGAGAAGGAACTTGGATTGAATCCTCAAACGCTCGACACGGCGGGAAGTCACATGCTCGATACATGGAACCTCACGTTTGATGTTGGGCCTACGGCAACCTCGGCACTTCCGACAGGAATCTTCCGATACTGGTACGAGAATTCTAGCTACATTTTCAACCGGAGGCCACAGTTCCCTGGTGGTCCGGTGTCCTTTAGCCCGGCCCGTCACGAAGCGAACAATGTGAATGATTCCTACTCACTGAGTTCGGAGGCATTGTGGACGGGTCTTGGCACGAGCAGCGGTCTGGTCTTTTTGGAAGGGCTGATAGATTCGGAGCAGGTCGGCTGGCTTAGGGCCGTAACCGGCGAGTACAATGACGGGTTCGGTTGGAATCGGACGATCACGGTCGAGGGCAAACTGTCGTGGGGGGCAAACTCCCTCGCGCAGAGTAGCACCGGCAACGACATCGCCGACGGTTCCTCCGTGGATCCCCTCGGAGCACCCTACCTGGAAGTGTCAATCGATCACTGGAACGGCACTTCCACCTTCCAGAGCGGCGACGGTGTAGCGCCGTTCATCGAGTCCGCCTCAGGGTCAGGATCTGGCCGTACGGTCAACTACGCTGCCTGGGGTCCTAATGTCACGAGCACCGGCGGCCTCGTCGCGTATACCGGCCCCTTCAACGTGACGTTCCCGGTCGTCCCGACGTATCAAACCGCATCGGTCAACATCACGATAATGGCCAACATCGGCGGAAATGACCTGAGCGAACAGGTCACGAGCCCCGGCTACTCTGTGGACCTGCTCCAAAAGCCAGGACAGGAGTGGTACAACACAACCTCGGGAGAACTGCACATCTCGTACCAAGTGCTGTACGACCCGGGAAAGGCCCAAACTTACCTGCTCGCTCCGGCCAACAACACAACACTTTCCAACGCGCCTTGGGGTCTCAAGCGATATACTGCGGAACAGGATTTTGACTTACTGGTATTGAATGACACCGCCTCAGGGGGCAACCAAGTTATCTCAATCTCGACAACTGGTGTTCCCGGAGCGGAAGGCGGCTGGAGCTACTCCATCACGATCCAGCCCGGGCTCAACAACATCCTGGTCCCTCGAGCGCTCTTCCTGGCTTCCCCCCTCGGCCAGACCCTGCTGAACGGATCGGCCGTGAATCCGAGAGTTACAGCTACGGGAACCGCGTTCTCGGCGTCCGACTGGTTCAATCGAGTCAACCAGTCAACGACGAGCAACACTTCATCGAACTTTATCCGAGTCTTCTCCACCAATTCGAATCAGGGTTACAATTCATCCAAATCCGCCCTGTATGGCGGAATTCCATCAAATTCTCAGCTGGAAGTGAACTACAGTTCCGGGGCGAACTACGAGGCACTGCAGGTCCAGTCCGTCATTTGGATCAACGTCAGCAACCAGGGGGACGGAGTGCTCGGGTCGGGCGCTTCAGAACTCCAGAATCTCATCGGAGGATTGATTCAGAACACGTCCGGAAACCTGAGTGCAAACATCCTGGCAGTCACAGGCGAGCTGATGCCGCTTGGCTTGTCCGCAAACGTACTGTCTGCGCTCGCCAACGCGTCCTACAATAACGGCGGACAGTACGGCGGACCTCTGTACAACAAGCCGGCCACTGGAGGAGGAAACTCGTGGACGTCGTGGGGGGCCACCCTGTGGAACGACGTAAGCGGCGTGACAGGAGACCTGGGCAGAGATGTATCCGCAGTCTGGAGCAACGCAATTGCGGCATGGGCCTTCGGCGCCGCCTTGGGCTCGGCACTCGCGACGAAGCTGGGACTGACTCACCTGGCAAATCAGATCGGGAGCGCCCTGAAGGCGATTGGGACCGCGATGTGGGACATTCTAATCTTGCTCCGATTGTTTATCATAGCGATTGTCGACAAGATCTTCCTCCCAATTGTAACGCCGGTATTGAACGCATTAACTTCGTATGGGACCACCGTAAATTCTACTCTTACTTCCGCATACCAAGAAGAGAACATTGGCGGCTCAGTTTCCGGGGCGACGAGGCTCGCATTCTGGAACGCCGTTGGCGGCTCCGTGTTCACATTCGCATTGGGATTGGGTTTGGTGGTATCAATCGCATTGATCGTTTCCTCCGAAGTAGATTTCGGAGCCGGTTTTGTAGTTGGAATCTTGGCGAGCTTATTGCTGGTCGGTCTGGCGGCTGAAGGCAAGCTGCCGTCAATCAGCGGGTTCACCTCCGCGGGCGTGAGTGTCATGGAGAACTTCTTACGTACGATTCACGGTCTCGCC
>DATGZO010000003.1:0-130798 GCA_035297105.1 Thermoplasmata archaeon | reverse complement strand
GCCTGGCTTTCATCCCTCCGTCGCCCCCGGTGAGTTTTCCGGCGTTGAATCCAATTGAACCGCACGCTCCTCCCGTTGCGGTGCTCTCCCGCCAATTCCTTTAAGTTTCAGTCTTGCGACCGTACTCCCCAAGCGGCAGACTTAACATCTTCACTCCGGCACTGGGAGCCCACGCAGGACCCCCAACACCAAGTCTGCAGAGTTTACACCCTAGACTACCGGGGTATCTAATCCCGTTTGCGCCCTAGGGCTTCGTCCCTCACTGTCGGATTCGTTCTAGGTGAACGCCTTCGCCACTGGTGGTCCCCCCCGGATTACAGGATTTTACCCCTACCCCGGGAGTACCTTCACCCTCTCCCGATCCCAAGCCGAGCAGTGTCTCCGGAATTCGGACCGTTGGGCGGCCCGATTTACCCAGAGATTTACCCGGCCAGCTACGGACGCTTTAGGCTCAATAATAATGAGCACCACTCGGGCCGCGGGTATTACCGCGGCGGCTGGCACCCGTCTTACCCGGCCCTTACTTCTCGAGCTTTTTAGGCTCGAGAACAGCCTACACATAGTGTAGGCACTTGGAGTTCCCCCATCGTGGTTGCCCACATTGTGGAGGTTTCGCGCCTGCTGCGTCCCGTAGGACCTGGATTCGTGTCTCAGAATCCATCTCCGGGCGACTTCTCCCAAAGCCCGTACCCGTCTTTGGCTAGGGGGTCCGTAAAACCCCCTACTACCTGATAGGCCGCAGACCCATCCTCGAGCCCCGTAGGATTTGGACCTGAAAGCCTTCCATCATTCCAGATCTATCGGGTATTATTCCCAGTTTCCCGGGGTTATCCCCGTCTCGAGGGCAGATTGTCCGCGTGTTACTGAGCAGTGCGCCGAGGGCTTACCCCTCTCGACTCGCATGGCTTAAGCGAACTCCAATAGCGGTGCCCGCCGGCAGGATCAACCGGATTTGTGTGCACACTGACTTGCCTGTGTGCGGGGCTTACATGTCGTGACCGATCTACTGACTGGCAGGATTATGCTCTTCTCGCTGAATTGAGCTATTCGCGTACATATTCGATCTCGTCCGTCGGCTCCGAGAGGTCACTCCCCGTCTCCAGGGAGGGGTTCTCGGGGCTCCACGCCCCATCGGGCCATCTGTGGCGTCGCCTTGGAAGAGGCCGGATCATGAGTCACCGGCTCGCCGTGGCGGCGTCCCACAGTCGTCCCCCCGGAGGGGGCCGACCGCAGTGCGCGGGCCGAGGAGAGCCTCCTACTTAAGGCCCACGCCCGGGGAAATCTTCGCCCGGCGGGCTACCAGATCGCGACACGGGCTTTCTTCGGCCGCCACATGGGACGCCCCGGCTTGACCCCGAACGCCTCGAAAAAGGCGTCCAGGTTGTCGACGGCGCCGCGAACGCGGAACATCCCGGGCGCATGCGGGTCGATGATGGCGAGACGACGGGTCTCCGCCTCGCGCAGGTTCTGACGCCAGACCTGCGCCCACGAAAGGAAGAACCGCTGTTCGGGCGTGAACCCGTCGATCGGGCGACGGCGCTCGGGGTTCTGCTGGAGCCGGCGCTGGAGGGCCTCGTACGCGATGCTGAGCCCACCCAGGTCGGCGAGGTTCTCGCCCAGCGTCAGTTCGCCCTTGACCGCGAGCCCGGGCAGGGGCTCAAATTGGTTGTACTCGTCCACGACCTGTTGGGCCCGGCGGCCGAACTCGCGCGCATCGGCGGGGGTCCACCAGTCCGTGAGGTTCCCCTCCACGTCGAACTTCCGCCCCTGGTCGTCGTACCCGTGGGTGATCTCGTGCCCGATGACCGCCCCGATCCCCCCGTAGTTGACGCCGTCGTCCATCGTTACGTCGAAGAACGGCGGCTGCAGGATCCCGGCCGGAAAGACGATCTCGTTCTTCACCGGACTGAAGTAGGCATTCACGGTCGGCGGGGACATGTCCCACTCGGTGCGGTCGACCGGGTCGCCGACCCGGACCGCTTGCCGGTGGACTTCGAAGGCCCGGGCCCGTCGGACGTTGCCGAAGTACTCCTCCCGTCGGATGCGGACCGCGGAGTAGTCCCGGAACTTCTCCGGGTGGCCGATCTTCGTGGCGAACCGGGCGAACTTCTCGAGCGCCCGACGCCGCGTCGCCGCGGTCATCCACGGTCGGTGGGCGAGCCGATCCCGGAACACCGCCTTCAGATCCTCGACCAGCTCGACCATCCGCGTTCGGGCCTCGGGCGGAAAGTGCTCCCGAACGTAGAGCGCGCCCAGCGCCTCGCCCATCGTGCGGTCGATGACGAGCGCCGCGCGCTTCCACGTGGGCTCCGGCTCGTCCTGTCCCAGGAGCGTGCGGTGGAAGAAGTCGAAATCGTTTCCCTCGGCGGCTTCGTGCAGGAAGGGCGCTGCGCTGTGGAGCACCTGCCACCGGAGGTACTCTTTCCATTCCGCGAGGGAGTGCGTGGAGAGGGCGCGCTCGACCGCCTCGAAGAACTCGGGCTGTCCGACGACGACGTAGGGTGTGGTGCCGACCTCGCGCTCGGCGAGGTAGATGGGCCAGGGGGTCTTGGGGTTCGCCGCCCCGAGCTCCGCCACCGTGCGCCGGTGGTAGTTCTTCTCCTCGTCCCGAAGGTCGGTCCGGCTCCGGCTCGCCCGGGCGAGCTCGGACTCGAGGTCAACCACCGTCTCGGCGGACGCGGTCGCCCGGTTCACGCTGAGTCCCAGGGAACGGAAGCTCCGGTCCAGATGGGCCCGGTACGACCCGAGCACCCCGCCGAACTTGGGGTCGAGATAATACTCCCGGTCCGGCAGGGAGAGACCTCCCTGCTCCAGGTAGAACGCGTAGACCGCGCTGTTCCGCTTGTCGGGGTAGACGTAGCTCTGGAACAACCCGTCGGCCCCGATCCGGTGGAGCCCCGCGAGCGCCCGGTAGAGGTCGTCGACCGAGGCGACGCGATCGACGGCGGCGAGGTCGTCGGCGATCGGCTGGAACTTAAGGTCCTCCCGTCGCCGTGTATCCAGGGCGGAGGCAAAGAAGTCACCGACCTTCTTGGACGGCGAGTTCGCGGGGGCGCCCGGGCCCGTCGCAGCGCGCTCGAGGATCGCGCGGAGGTGCAAGAAGTTCTGGTTGAGCAGTTCGTCGAACGCCCCCCAGCGGGACTTGTCGGACGGCACCGGATTCTCCCGCCGCCAGGTACCGTTCGCGAACTCGTAGAAGTCGTCGGAGGGGGCGACGGCGCGGTTGAGCCGGGCGAGGGAGAAGCGCGGGTCCGGGGCCGGAGGCTCGGGGGAGGGCGCGGCCTCTCCGCTCGGGGTTCCCGGTCGTGCGGTCACAAAGACCTCCCTCTCCCGAGGGCGGGGAGGTCAAGAACGTTTCCGTCGGGCGCTTCGTTCAGGGGGGTACCGACCTCACATCTCGCCGCGTTCGATCTGGCGCACGCACAACGGGACCTCGAGAAGGGAGGTGATCTCGGGCGGGTCGCTCCCCATACCGGTTCCGTCCCGGTTGAGCCAGACCGAGTGGAGCCCGGCGGCGAGCGCGGCGCGGGTATCGGTCCACGGGAGGTTGCCGACGTAGAGGGTCTCCGTCGGTTCGACCTGGAGCCGCTCGGTCGCACGACGGAAGATCGCCGCGTCCGGCTTCGCCACCCCCTCGGTCCCGGAGGAGACGATCCGCTCGAAGTACGAGAGGACGCCGACCCGGTCGAGCAGCCGGCGGAGGCTCGCCTCGCTGGAGGAGTTCGACACGATGCCGAGATGGCGTCGCTCGTGGGCCAGCGTGTCGAGACAGCGCCGCACGTCCGAGTACAGCCGGATCGGGCGCTCGTCGGGGGAGCGCAGGCGCAGGAACTTGAGTCCCACCTCCGGCTCGAGCTCCCGCTCCGCCGCGCGGGAGAGCACGTCGTGCCAGAACCGGGCGAGGCGGGACTCCTGCGAGCCCGAGGGCGGGTGCGCGTCGTACTTCCCCTCGGTCTCGGTGTAGGCGTGGGCGAGGTTGTCGATGTCGAGGTCGAGGAAGAGCCGGCGGGCGAGGTCCGCCCAGCCGGAAAAGTCCCGCTCGTCGACCAGCGTCCCCCCCACGTCGAAGAGGACCGCCCGGATCTTCGCTCCGCGCACGGCCACGTTCGACCAAGAGCCCCGCGCTTCTCATTACCCTTGAGCGTGCGGCCCGGTGGGGACCCCGTGGGTCTCGGGTCAAGCCACGCTGACGCTGACGATGTCCGAGTGGCGGAGGAGGATCGCCCGGGCGACCTTCAGGTTCTTGCCGGCCTTCCCGATCGCCCGCGCCTTCCAGGCGGGATCGACCGTCACCGTCACGTGGCGACCCTTCCCCTTCGGGGCGAGGTCGACCCGCTTCGGCGAGTACCAGTAGAAGATGTTGCGGGCGAGCGTCTCGGGGTCGTCGGCGAACTCGACGACCTGGATCTCCTTCTTCAGCAATCCCTTCAGCCGGTCGACCAGCACGCCACCGGGGCCGACGGCCTTGTGGACCTCGCCCGGATAGACGAGGAAGACAAGCTTGTCCTCCGCCTCGAGGCAGTCGCGGACGCGGGCGCCCGTCCGCTCCTCGAACAGGCGGATGTAGCCGATCGTCTCGTTGTCGAACGCGATCTCGGTCATCGGTCGAAAAGGTTCCCGTCCGACGGCTCGCTCAGGTCTCGAGAGAGAGGATCGCGCTCGAGCCCGCGTCCAGGATCGCCATCGCGCTGATGGGGAACGGACGGCCGCACGCCTGGCCGAGCTCCACGGCGGTCCCTTCGAAATGGTAGATTGGGATCTTCCCGAGGACACGGTCGGTCCGAAGCTTCTCGTCGGGGCACGTCTTCGAGACGATGAGGAGCTTCGCCTTCTTCCCCTCGGCCGCGGCGCGCGCTTCCGCGACGCCGAGCTTGACCTTGCCCGTCTCGAGGGCGACCTTCAACGCGTGGGCGAGGTCCATGGTCTACGACCCCTCTGCGGCGACCGCGGCGACCGGTTCCGGCGGGGGCGCGGGCTTGGCCACCCGGGCGAGCGGGCGGTAGACCAAGTTCACGGCGCCGGTCCCGAGGGTGATGGGCTGCCCGACGATGATGTTCTCGGCGACGCCCTTCAACTCGTCCACCTCGCCGATGATCGCCGCGCGCAACAGGTGCGCGGCGGTGATCTCGAAGGCGGCGCGCGCGAGCACGCTCGACTTCTTCCCGGAGATCCCGTGCCGGCCGATGGCGCGGATGTCCCCTTCGTTCGTCATCAGGTCCGAGACCAGCATCAGATGGCGGATGTCGACGCCGAGCCCCTGCTCGGCGAGGGTCCGGTTCGCCTCGAAGATCAACGCCGCGCGCGCCGCCTCGACCCCGTACACCCGGTAGATCTCGAAGACCGAGTTCGTGGTGGTCCGGACGCCGTCGACGCCGGCGATCTCGAGGACCCCGTCCAGGTTGGACCCCTCGGTGTAGATGACATACTCGTCCTTTTCCCGCCGGATCAGGGCCCGGCGGATCCCGAGGACGCCCTTGATCTGGACCCCCTTCGCCTCCTCGCTGGCGAGCAAGAGCTTCTTGAACGGCATCTCCTCGACGAGCTCCTCCTTACGGGACTTCGTCGGGGTCGTCCGGGCCTCCTTGAGCTGGATCTCGAACGTCCGGGTCTCCCCGCTTCCCGAGCCCGGCTTGAGCTCGAACAGGCGTCCGTCCAGGTTCTCCAAGAGCGCCGCCTCGATCTCCGCGCGTTTCACGCCCCGCGCGGTCATCAGGGCCGCCTGCGGGCTGACGAGGACCTTCAGGTCCTCGACCACGGTCCCGATCGCGGCGACGTCGGGGACCGTCGTGACCTCGATCCGGAGCGCGATCGCCTCGACCGCGTCCCGGTCGTTCTTGAACTTCCGGTCCACGTGGACCGTCATCATCGGCGTCGAGGGGACCCGGCGCGCGTCCACGAGCTCGATCAAGCGCGGGAGGCCGAGCGTGACGTTCATCTCGGCGACCCCCGCGTAGTGGAACGTCCGCAAGGTCATCTGCGTCCCCGGCTCGCCGATCGACTGGGCGGCGATGATCCCGACGGACTCGTGCGCGTCGACCTCGGCGCGACCGAACCGGCGGGCGACCTCGTGGAGGATCTTCGACGTGTCCGACGGCGAGAGTCGGAGGCCCTGGATCTTGGCCTTCAGGCCGTCGACGAGGGAGGGCGGAAGGCGGACGCCTTCGGCCTTGGCGACCTCCTGGATCCGCTGCGCCAAATCCTTGCCCGGTTTCTTCTCGTCCACCATCGTCATTCGCCTCCGAACTCGGGGCCCTCACCGGGCTCGCCGACTTCCTCGCCTTCCTCTTCTTCGCCCTCTTCCTCGGCCTGTGCCTCGGCCTGGAGGTCCATCTCTTCCTCCGTGACCGGGGGCGATCCGTCGACGTCGTCGGGGCCGCGGATGTCGCCCGCGCGCACCCGGCGCCCGAGGACCTGCGAGACGACCTCGTCGAGCGGCACGGCCTCGCCCTGGAACGAGCGGGTCGGGTCGATCCCGTCCTCGCCGTACCGGAACTCGATGATCGTGCCGGCGGTGTTGCGTACCATGCCGTCCTCGGAGACGTTCAAATCCTCGAGGGCGTTGATCAGGCGCCGCTGCATGTAGCCGGACCGGCTCGTCCGGACGGCCGTGTCAACGAGCGACTCGCGGCCGCCCATCGAGTGGAAGAAGTACTCCGTCGGGGAGAGGCCGCTCTTGTAGTTCGAGCTGACGAAGCCCCGCGCGTCCGCGCCCAAGTCCCCCCGTCCGAAGTGCGGGAGGGTCCGGTGGACGTACCCGCGCAGGAGACGCTCCCCGCGGACGGACTGCTGTCCGACGGCGCCCGCCATTTGCGTCAAGTTGAGCATCGAGCCGCGGGCTCCCGACTTCGCGAGAATGACCGCGGGGTTCTCGAGGCCGAGGAAGCGGCCCGCGATGTCGCCCGCCTTGTCCCGCGCCTGGCCGAGCTCGCGCCGCACCTGCACCTCGAGGGTCTCCTCGAGGGATCGGCCCGGCATCTGTTCGAGCTTGCCCACGCGGTACTGCTCGACCAATTCGGTGACCTGGATCCGCGCGTCCTGGAGCGCGGTCCGGATCTCCTTCTGGGCGCCCTCGGGGACGTCCTCGTCGTCGATCCCCGTAGAGAGGCCCTTCAACCCGATCGCGGTGATGCAGAGGCGGCTCATCTCGTCCAGGAATTGGCGCGCCCTCGGCATCCCGTTGTTCCGGGCGATCGCGTCCAGGACGGCGCCCTTCTCGAAGGCGATCGCCTTCTTGTCGATCGTCCCGGCCTTCAGCACGCCGTTCTCGATCACGACGTAGGCGTCGTGCTTGCACGAGAGGGGCGCGCAGTCGCACCGCGCCCAGATGTTCGACCGGAACTCGAGCGTGAGGTCGGACGGGAGGGTGAGCGAGAAGAGCTGCTTGCCCGTCCAGTACGGCTCGCCGTCCTTGTCCTTGCCGGCCGGCGGCGGCATGGGGTAGTTGAGCTTCGAGAGGAGGTAGGTGACCTCCGCCCGCGTGTACGTCGGGTTCTGGTACGTCAGCAGGAATCCGGCGGTGATGTGGTCGTGGAGCATCCCGATGATGGGGCCGCCGTAGCGCGGCGAGAGGATGTGCTCCTCCACCTTCATCAGGACCTTGGCCTCGGCGCGCGCCTCCTGGCTTTGGAGGACGTGGAGGTTCATCTCGTCGCCGTCGAAATCCGCGTTGTACGGCGGGCAGTCGCAGAGGTTGAACCGGAACGTCTTGTGCGGGAGGATCCGGACGAAGTGGGCCATCATGCTCATCCGGTGGAGGCTCGGCTGCCGGTTGAACAGGACGATGTCGCCGTCGACGAGCTGGCGCTCGACGACCGAGCCGGGGAGCACGAGCTCCGCGCACGCCTCGGCGTTCTTCTCCATGACCTTGATCCGCTGGCCGTCCTCCCGGATCAGGTAGTTCACGCCGCACCGGTAGTGGCCGTCCGCGTCGGGGGGCGGCGCGGGTCCGCGCCGGACGAGCTCCTTCGCCGTCTCTTGGCTGTGGGCGGTGACTTGGAGCGGCACCGTGAGCCCGCGGGCGACCTCGGCCGGGATCCCGACCTCGTTGATCGAGAGGAACGGGTCGGGGCTGATGACGGTCCGCGCCGAGAAGTTGACCCGCTTGCCCGAGAGGTTGGAGCGGAACCGGCCGTCCTTTCCCTTCAGGCGCTGGGCGAGGGTCTTCAGTGGGCGGCCCGAGCGGTGCCGGGCCGGAGGGATGCCGCTCGTCTGGTTGTCGAAGTAGGTCGTGACGTGGTACTGGAGGAGCTCCCAGAGATCCTCGACGACGAGCTGGGGGGCGCCCATGTCGCGGTTCTCGCGCAGGCGCTGGTTGATCCGCAGGACGTCGACCAGCTTGTGGGTGAGGTCGTCCTCGCTCCGCTCCCCGCTCTCCAAGGTGATCGAGGGCCGGACCTGGACGGGGGGAACCGGGAGCACGGTGAGGACCATCCACTCGGGTCGGCCGAACCGGGGGTTCAGGCCGAGGGCGGTGACGTCCTCGTTCGGGATCCGCTCGAGCCGCGCGCGGACCTCCTTCGGGGTGATCTTGTGCGAGTTCTCGCGGAAGGTCGTCGGCTTGTCCAGCACGATCCGTTGCTGGACCTCGTGACAGTGGGGGCAGACCCGCTCGTCCTTCGGCTCGCGGGAGCGGGGCGCGGGGGTGGCGTCGTCCGAATCGGAGATCGCCTCCGCCCGGGGGTTGGGCGCGTCCGGGAGGATCCGCCCGCACGCCCGGCACGTCGACTGGAGGAGGCGCTTGATCTCCTTCGCGTATCCGACGTGGATCACGGGCATCGCGAGCTCGATGATCCCGAAGTGGCCGGGGCACTCGTTGACGCGGCCGCCGCACGTGCGGCACCGGAGGTTCGGCTCGATGACCCCCAAGTGGAGGTCCATGAGACCCATCTCGATCGGGTAGCCGTCGTCGTCGTACGTGTCGGCCGTGATGATCTTCACGCCGCTCATGCGGCGGATCTCGTCCGGCGAGAGGAAGGCGAACTGGAGGCTCTTGATCCGCTTCGATAGACTTTGCGACATGAGTTCCTCCTACCGCATCTCCTCGAGCTGCAGTCGCATCACGACCCCGAGGCTGATCAGCTCCTCCAGGAGGAGCTTGAACGAGTAGCTCATCTCGACCGGGTAGATCGACGAGGTGTTCCCGCAGCTCGGGCAGCGGAGCGAGCTCGCCCGCGAGTCCGGGATCGCGATGTGCCCGCACTCCGGGTTCCCGCAGACGTACTGGACGGTGCCGTCCGATTCGTCGAGCAGGCGGTCCTTGATGACCATCGCCACGCCGTGGCCGATCAAGCAGTCGCGCTCCATCTCTCCGAACCGAAGGCCGCCCTGGCGGGACCGGCCCTCGGTCGGCTGCCGGGTCAGGATCTGGACGGGGCCGCGCGAGCGCATGTGCATCTTGCCCGCGACCATGTGGTGGAGCTTCTGGTAGTAGATCACGCCGATGAAGATCTCCGCCTCGAACCGGCGTCCGGTGAGCCCGTCGTAGAGCGTCTCCCGTCCGCTGGGGTGGAGCCCGAGCGCCTTCAGGCCGTCGCGGAGCGCCTCCTCGCGCGCCCCCGAGAACGCCGTGCCGTCGATCGTGCGGCCCTCGAGCGCGCCGACCTTGCCGCCCAGCATCTCGAGGACGTGGGCGACCGTCATGCGCGACGGGATCGCGTGCGGGTTGATCAGCAGGTCCGGCGTGACGCCGTTCCGCGTGAACGGGAGGTTCTCCTGCGGGACGATGAGCCCGATGACGCCCTTCTGGCCGTGCCGGCTCGCGAACTTGTCGCCGAGCTCGGGGACCCGCTGATTGCGGACCTTGACCTTGACGAGCTTCGAGATGTTCTCGCCTTCCGTCAGGATCACGTTGTCGACCCAGCCGGACTCGCCGAACCGGACGGTGACGGATGTCTCGCGTCGCTTCTGGGGCGTGAGCAGGTCGGTCTTCTCCTCGAGGAAGCGGGGCGGGCTCGTCTTGCCGACGAGGACGTCCCCCTCAGCGACCTCGAGCTCGGGGAAGATCAGGCCGTCCTCGCCGAGGTTCCGGTACGCCGTGTCGACGCGCGCGCCCGCGACGTCGGGGCGCGGGATCTCGAAGCGGTCCTCCTGACCGCCCGGATACTTGCGCTCCTCGCCCCGGTAGGTACGGAAGAACGACGAGCGGCCCAGGCCGCGGTCGATGGCGCCCTTCGAGAACACGAGGGCGTCCTGCATGTTGTACCCCTCGTACGAGAGGACGGCCACCACGAAGTTCTGGCCGGCGGGCCGCTCCGTGAAGTGAACGTAGCGCATCGTCTGGGTCTGGAGCAGCGGGGCCTGCGGGTAGTGGAGCAGGTGACCGCGCGTGTCGGGGCGGCGGCGGTAGTTGACCGACTCGACCCCGAGCGCCTGCTTGGCCATCCCCGAGCCCATCGTGTTCCGCGGCGCGGAGTTGTGCTCCGGGTAGGGGATGAGCCCCGTGCAGACGCCGAGCATTAAGTTCGGGTCGATCTCGAGGTGCGTGTGCTTCTCGGTGAGGAGGCTCGCCGTCGGGAAGTTAGCGTGGCAGAGGCCGCACTCGACCACGGCCGCCTCGGACTTGTCGCCCATCGAGGTCCAGCGGAGGTCGGAGCGCGAGAGCGCCTTGTCGCACTTCGGGCAGCGGTCGGGCGGGACGTACGGGTCGACCGCGATGAGGCTGTCCTCCTCCTCCTCGGCGTCGACCCACTCGATCTTCCCCTGGCGGATCAGGTCGGAGAAGGAGAGGGTCCCGCGCGCGAGGTCGTCCAGGTCCGAGCGCGCGACGCGCGGCACGCCCGACTTGACGACCACGAGGGGACGGCGGAGCCGGCCCGGGTCGCAGTGGACGATGACCTCGTTCATCTCGTCGTCGTAGCGGACGTTGATCTCGTACGTCTTGTCGCCCAAGGTCGGCGAGAGCGTGCCAGTGCGGCGGCGCTCGCGGATCTCGCGGACGAGGTCGATCGGCTGGGAGTGGAGTCCGACCAGGTTCCCGTTGACGTAGACCCGCGCGGCGCGCCGCCCCTTCGGGGCCGCGGCCTCCTGCAGGACATCGGGGCCGATCTCCCGCGTGTTCAAATCCCGCAGGATGAGCGTGACCTCCTCTTCGTCCGTCCCCTCCGAGACGTCGACGCAGAGCGCGTAGTTCTTGACGAGACCGCAGTTCTGCCCTTCGGGCGTCTCGTTGGGGCAGAGGCGTCCCCACTGGGTCGGGTGCAGGTCGCGCGCCTCGAAGTGCGGCTGGCTGCGCGTGAGCGGGCTCGTGACCCGGCGGAGATGGCTGATCGTGGACATGTGACTGGTCCGGTCCAGCACCTGGCTGACCCCGGCCCGGCCGCCGACCCAGTTGCCGGTGGCGAGCGCGTGGACGAGCCGCTGGGTGAGCAGGTCGGGGCGGATCGCGCTCGCGATCCGAAGGTCCTTCTTCCGCGCGAACGACCGCTCGAGCTGGTACTTGAGGTCCTTCAAGAGGAGGGAGAACGCGACGCGGAACAGGTCCTCCATCAGGTCGCCGGCGAGCTTCAACCGCTTGTTCGCGTAGTGGTCCTTGTCGTCCTCGCCCCGCACCTTGAGGTGGAGCTCGAGGACGGTACGGGCCATGCGCGCGAGGTAGAGGGCCTTCTTGAGACGGTCCGCCTTCGCGTCGCCGAGGTGGGGGAGGAGGGAGCGGTCGAGGATCCCGTCGACCTTGCGCTGCCGGTACTCCTTCGCCTGCCCCGTCGCGAACTTCTTCTCCAAGAAGATGAGGGCGTCCTCCGTCGACTGGATCCCCTCGGGGGGGTAGAGCTTCTTCGAGACGCACTCTTCCACGTTGACGTTCAATAGGTGCTTCATCGTCTGGACGAACGGTTCGTCCAGCGGGAACAGCTCGCCCAGTACGGCCTGGAAGATCTCCTCGTCGTTCTTCATCCCGAGGGCCTTCATCAGGATCACGAGCGGGATCTGCCCGCTCGCCGTCGGGACCGAGACCTGCAGCACGCCGTCCTTCTTCTTCTCGACGACCGTGAGCGACCGGTAGCCGCCGCGCTGGCTGAACACCTTCGCGCTCTCGATCGGCGTGCCGTACCGCTCGTTGTACTCGGCGAAGATCCGGTTGGGGGCCAGGTCCTCGAGACTGATGATGACGCGCTCCGTGCCACCGATGATCGCGTAGCCGCCGGGGTCCAAGGGGTCCTCGCCGTACTCGACGAGCTTGGCCCGGTACTCATCGTCGGACAACCAGAGCTGGTCGTCCTCGCTGACCTTGTACCGGTTGAGGTTGCAGGGCCGGCTCTTGACCATGATCGGGAGGTCGCCGATGTGGACGTCCTCGGGGGCGCGTTCGACGCCGTTCTCGACGACGGTGACCTTCAGGAAGATCGGGGCCTGGTACGTCAGGTTGCGGAGGCGGGCCTCCATCGGCGTGAGGGTCGGCTTCGAGCCGACGGGCTCCTTGACGAACGGGGCGCCGATGAAGATGGTCGGCTCCGCGGACGGGTTGACCGCCCCGCGGGCGTCCCGGCGGCGGCCGACGCGGACGTAGATCGAGCTCTTCGTCTTCTGGACGTCCAAGCGGATGATCCCGCGCTCGGTCGAGTCCTCGCTCACGCGGGCCTCGTCGACGATCCGCTGCATGCGGGAGTTGGGGTTGTCCTTCGTCGGGAGGAAGTCGTTGAAACTGGCCAGGTGGTGGTTGACGATCGAGCGCTCGCGGAAGAAGGCGTCAACGATTTCGCGCATGGACTACGAACCTCCGGGGGAGGCGATGATCACCCGGTAGGCGATCGCGAGGCCGGCCGTCTGGCTGGGCCGGCGGATCCGGACGAGGCGTCCAACGAGCGGGTCGCCAGCGTCCCGCATCGCGACGAACTTGGGGTCGGTCTGCAGGCCCGGGTCGGAGGCGAGGATCTTTGGGAGGCGCTCGATGGTGGCGTCGAGCTGCTCGAGCACCTTCCGCGACTCCTCCTCGCTCAGCACCTCGTGCGGGGGCGCGAGGTGGTGGATGACGAAGGGCCGGGTCGAGACCGGCTTGGCGTCCTTCTTCTTGCGAGTGCGACGTACGGTGCTGGGGCTCATAGGATCCTCCGAGGAGAGGAACGGGCCCGGGGGGACGTCCGGAACCCCCCCGCCGTGACGGCGGGGAAGCTCGATCGAACCCCCGACCACCCGGTTAAAAGCCGGATGCTCTTTGTAGGGCCGCTCGGGTGACCGCGCGGCCTGCCTAGCTGAGCTACGGGCCCGCGACCGCTCCGAGAGCGGAGGACCCGGGTGGCGTATTTCAGCCTATCCCTGGGGCAGTTCACTGGAGGCTCTCCAAGCCCGAGATGATCGACCAGATCGCGGTCCGGCCGTGCGTCGGGAGGTTCGGGTCGTTCGCCAGATCGTCGAGGACGTAGACCGCGCTGGCGATTCGGACGTCCAGCGCGACGCGCGGTTTCGCGAGGGCGTCCTTGGCCGACTGGGCCCCGCGCCGGATGTTGCGCGGCACCGACGAATCGTCGGCGAGCTCGGCCAGAGACTCCACGAGGCGTTGGAGCGGCGAGGCTACGATCACGGGCGCGGGAGGAGGGGCGACGGAGCCGCCGGACGCTGGCGCGGAAGAGCTCGGGCTCGTCACGGCGAGTGCGTCTCTCCCGCCTCTTTGTAGGCCGTCACGACCAGGAGCGTCTTGGTCTCGCGGATCCCGCGGACCGCGGGGAGGCGGTGGAGCACGAACTCCTTGAGTTCCTCGTAGTGCGGGAAGCGGACCTTGACAAAGATGTCGGTGTCGCCGGTGACCAAGAAGACGTCCTCGGCCTCGACGAACTTCGCGACCTCGCCCGCGACGGTATCGGCTTCGCTCGTCTCCACCTTGAGCGCAATCAGGGCGACGACGTGTTCGTCCCCCCAGACCTTGGTGAAGGCGCTCTCCACGGCCCGGCTGACCGGCGGTTTCGCCGACGATGGTTTCTCCATGATTCTCTCCTAGAATGCGTCCTCGCGACCTTGACTGCGGATGCCCGGTCCCCGTCCTCGCTACGCCGCGGGGGCGGACTCGAACTCCTCTTGGAGGTCGTTGATCACTTGATCGATCACACCGGTCGGGCTGGCGCTGCGGTACTCACGAACCCCGCCCGCTTCGCTCGAGACGCGAGCGAAGAACTCAGTCGGCCCCCGAAGGAACTCGACGCTGCAGATGAACTCCTCCATGATGGCCGGCCCCCCACCGCGCCGGCGGGCCGAGAAAGGTCCACTATTTAGGCTTTCTGAAAGGGGCGACCCCCGGGCACCCCCTCGCGGCTGGGCGGGCGCTCCCCCCGCCTGCCCGCAGAACGCCTCCGGAGGGTCCGGGACCCCCGGCCGTACGGGGAGTCGTCCGCGCGGTGGCTCAAGATTATCTGCCCGCGTCGGTAGCGACGACCGATGACCTCGCCCGGGGAGAAGTCCGTGCGGATGGAGGTTCGGATCGAGCTCAAACCGGGCGTGTTGGACGCCGAGGCGGAGAGCGTCGAGAAGTCCCTCGGGCTCCTCGGCCTCGCCTCCGTCCCGCACGTCTCGACCGCGCGGATCTACGACCTCGAATTCGACGGGGTCTCGGCGGCCGAGGCGAAGCGTCTCTCTGACGAGGCCGTGGAGCGGTTGCTCGCCAACCCCGTGATCCATCGGGTCTCGGTCCGCCCCGTTTCGGCCTGATCCATGGCGGATTGGGCTCCCGGCGTCACCGTCATTCCCCTACGACGCGCCACCGCCGTCCAGCTCGATGCGGTCTCCCACGAACGGGGGCTGGGGTTCGACCGGACGGAGTTGGCCCGCATCCAGTCGTACTTCCGGAAGGAGGGCCGGGACCCCACCGACGTCGAGCTGGCGGGCCTCGCCCAGAGCTGGAGCGAGCATTGCAGCTACAAGAGTTCCCGACCGTTCCTCCGTCGGGCGTTCTCCCGGCTTCGCCCGGGCGCGCGGGTGTTGGGAACGGGCGACGCCGGGGTGATGCGGTTCGCGCCGGGGACCGCCTACGCGCTCCGCATCGAGTCCCACAACCACCCGTCCGCCGTCGAACCGTACGGAGGCGCCGCCACCGGCATCGGCGGCATCCTCCGGGACGTCCTCGCCGTCGGCGGAAAGCCGATCGCGCTCAGCGACCCCCTGTTCTTCGGCCCGCTCGACATGAAGGATTCCCAGCTTCCGAAGGGCGTGAAGAGCCCGAGGTACCTGGCGAACGGGGTCATCGCGGGGATCCGAGATTACGGGAACCGGGTGGGTGTGCCAACCGTCTCGGGAGGCGTGTACTTCGACCCCGCGTACGTCGTCAACCCCCTCGTCAACGTCGGATGCATCGGGTTCCTGCCGCGCCGCCGGCTGTTGCCGAACCGGGCGAGAGCGGTGGGGGACCTCCTGGTCCTGGTCGGGGGTCGTACCGGCCGGGACGGCATCGGTGGCGTCGCGTTCGCCTCGAAGGAGATCACCGACCGAAGCGAGTCGGAATCCCGAGGGGCGGTCCAGCTCGGCAACCCGATCATGAAGGAACCGCTCATCCACGCCTGCTTGGAAGCGTTCGACCGCGGCCTCGTCCGGGGCCTGAAGGACCTCGGGGGTGGGGGGATCGCCTCCGCGTTCGGCGAGCTCGTCCACGCCGGCGGGTTCGGCTGCCGGCTCGACCTCGCGCGCGTCCCGCTCCGCGAGGAGGGCCTGCGTCCTTGGGAGGTCTGGGTCTCGGAATCCCAGGAACGGATGGTCCTCGACGTCCGCTCCTCGGACCTGGACGAGCTCGCCTCGATCTTCCACCGGCACGACGTGCCGGTGAACGCGATCGGGGAGGTCGCTCCACCGCCCTATGAGACGATCGAATGGGACGGCCGCCCCGTGGCCCATCTTCGGGTCGGGTTCCGGGTCGTGCACGCGCCGCTCCACCGACCGGCCCGGGCCCGGCGCAACGCGGCCCGGCCCTCCCCGCTCCTCCCGGATCAGGATCTCGCCCACCTCGTGACCGACCTCGTCCTCGCTCCGGACTCGGTGTCGCGGGAGCCGGTGATCCGGGTGTACGACCACGAGGTACAGGGCCGGACGGTGGTGCGCCCACTCCACGGGAGCGTCCGCACCTCCTCGCACGGCGATGCCGCGGTGCTCCAGCCGGACCCGGACCGTTGGGAAGGCCTGGCGGTTGCGACGGCCTCCCAGCCGTGGACGTGCCGCGAGGATCCGCTCCGAGGCGGGGAGGCGACCGTCGAGGAGGCGGCCCGCAACCTCTACGCGGTCGGGGCGCGGCCCGACGCGTTCTCGAACTGTCTCAATTTCGGCAATCCGGAAGACCCTCACGTGATGGGAGACTTCGAGGCCGTCACGCGGGGATTGGCGCGCGCCGCTCGAGCGCTCGGGTTCGCCATCCCGTCGGGCAATGTCAGCCTCTACAACGGAGGCCTGGGGGCCGAGATCCCGCCGACCCCGGTGCTCCTCGCGACCGGACTCTTACGGGACCTGCGCACCGCCACCACCTCCGACCTCAAGGAGGAAGGAAACGCCCTCTACCTCCTCGGCCGAACCTCGCCCGAACTCGGTGGTTCGCTCTGGTCCCGACGAACCGGGATCACCGGCCTCCGGGTCCCACCGACCGCGCCGGCGGAACTCCGACGCCTGGGGGAAGCGCTCGTCCGCGCGATGGAACGGGGCTGGGTGCGCTCGGCCCATGACGTCTCCGACGGAGGACTTGCGGTAACCCTACCCGAGATGGCGTTCGGAGGGGGATTGGGATTCTCGGTCGACCTGAAGGCCGTCGGGGTGAAATCCCCCGGGACGGCGCTCGTCGCGGAGGGCGCGTCCCGATTCGTCGTGGAGGTCCGGGAGTCCGACGCGCCGCGCTGGGAGCGCGCCTTCCGGGGCCTCGCGAGCCGACGCCTGGGCACCGTTCGGGGACACGACGGCGAGCTCGGATGGGGCGCCGAGCGGCGCGCGACGGTCCTGCTGGGTCCCCTCTACGAACGTTGGCGGTACGGCCTCGGGTTGCCGGGCTGAGCGGGATCATGACCGTCACCGCCCTCGTCTCCGGGGGAAAGGACTCTGTGTATTCGGCGTACCTCGCGGACCTGCAGGGGCGTCGAGTGGACGAACTCCTCGTCCTTCGTCCCAGCGACCCGGACTCGATGATGTTCCACACCCCCAACCTCGACCTGGTCGCGCTCCAGGCCGAGGCCTGGGGGAAATCCTATCGCAGCGTCCCGGTCTCGGGTGTCGGGGATTCCGCCGAGCTCACCGTGCTCGAGACGGCCCTTGAGGGACGCCGCGGATGGGTGGTCGCCGGGGCGATCGAGTCCTCCTACCAGTGGGCGCGACTCCTTCGGGTCGCGGACCGGGTCGGCCGGCCGGTCTTCACGCCGCTCTGGCGGAAGAGCCCGGGCCGGGTGGTCCGCGAGGAGATCTCGGCCGGGCTCGACATTCGATTCGTCCACCTCGCGGCGGAGGGTCTCGCCCCGGACCTGCTGGGCCAGCGCTTGGACGGGGACCGGCTCGCCGAGCTCGAGCGCCGGTCGCCCCCGGGGCCTCGCGTCCATCCCGCCGGCGAGGGAGGCGAGTACGAGACGCTGGTCGTCGACGCGCCGTTCTTTCGGGAGCGGATCGTGCTCGACCAGGTCGACCGGGAGATCCGGCCGGCGACGGCCCGGCTCGTCGTCCGAAAGGCCCATCTTGAACCGAAGCGGTCCCCCTCCGGGAGAGGCCCCGACCCATGACGGACCCGGTGGAATCAGTCGACCTGGCGGCCCAGGTGCGGGCGGCCGTCCGAAAGGCGCGGCATGCCACCGGCGACCCCCGAACCGCGGTCAACCTCCGATGGCTCCGGTCGCTCACCGGAGGCACCCCCGCCGAGATCCTCGCCGTCCTGGGCGAGCTCGACGCCCTGGTGCCGGTGGAGGAGGAGATGCGCCGGCGGCACATCGCGGGGGGGCGAGGGAACTATGCCCAGATCGGCGCGCCGTTCGAACTGTACGCGCTCGTCCGACTGCGGCACCCCCAGCATATCGTGGAGACGGGCGTCAGCTCCGGCGTTTCCTCCGCACACCTGCTCCTGGCCCTCGAGAAGAACCACGCCGGGACCCTCCACTCGATCGACCTTCCGACGCCCCAGAAGGGCCCCATCTTGGGAAAGGACGAGTCCCCGGTCTCGATCCCGCCCGGCCTCGCGAGCGGTTGGGCGGTCCCCTTCCGCTCCCCCCGCTGGGACCTCCGTATCGGCGACGCGCAGAAGCTCCTTCCGGGGCTCCTCGCCGAGCTCCCTTCGGTCGAGCTCTTCCTGCACGACGACCTCCACACCGAGGAGAACCTCTCCTACGAACTCGCCCTGCTCCGTCCGAAGCTCCCGCCCGGGGCGCTGGTCCTCGCGGACAACTCGAACTGGACGGGCGACGCCTTCCCGCGGTTCGCCCAAGAGGTCCGTGCCAAGGTCTACCGACGGGGCACGTCGCATCTGCTCGGCCTCCGAATCCCGCCGCCCCGCACACGGACCCGGCCCCCGCCGGGCCTCCCGCCGCCGGGGTGACCCCCGGGCTTATCCGACCCGACGCCTCTCTTCGCACCGATGTCCGCAAGTCGGCCGGACGCGCCTCCTGCGCCGTCCCGGGGCACCCGAGCCCGCAGCACCGACCCGGTGCTCGACGCCACGCGAAAGTGGGAGGCCGAGGTGCTCGCCCCGGCGCTCGCGAAGAGCCCGGAACGGAAAGACGCGTTCACCACGCTGGGAGGGATCCCGGTCGATCGGACCTACACGCCCCGCTCCGCTCGCTTAGGCTTCGAGGGGGTCGGATACCCCGGGGCCCTTCCGTTCACGCGGGGCGTCCACCCGACGATGTACCGGGGCCGGACCTGGTCGATGCGGATGTTCTCCGGGTTCGGGTCTCCCGAGGACACGAACCGCCGATTCCATTACCTCCTCCGGCACGGGGAGTCCGGCCTCTCCATCGCCTTCGACGACCCGACCCTCTACGGACTCGACGCGGACGACCCCGAGTCCCTCGGCGAGGTCGGCAAGTGCGGGGTGAACGTGAGCTCGCTCGGTGACATGGGACGGCTCTTGGTCGGGGTCCCGCTCGCCGACGTCACGACCAGCATGACGATCAACGGCCCGGCGAACATCGTCTGGGGGATGTACCTCCTCACCGGGGAGGCCATGCATGTTCCCCAAGCCCGGCTGGGGGGGACGACCCAGAACGACATCCTGAAAGAGTACATCGCCCAGAAGGAGTTCCTCTACCCGCCCCGTCCGGCGCTTCGCCTCGTGACCGACACGATCGAGTACGCCACGCGGCACACGCCCCGGTGGAACCCCGTCTCCATCTCGGGCTACCACATCCGGGAGGCCGGCTCGACCGCGGTCCAGGAGCTCGCCTTCACGCTCGCGGACGGTCGGGCGTACGTCGCGGCCGCGATCGAGCGCGGGCTCGACGTGGACGAGTTCGCGCCCCGACTCTCCTTCTTCTTCAACTCCCACAACGACTTCTTCGAGGAGATCGCGAAGTTCCGGGCCGCCCGGCGCCTCTGGGCGAGCGTGATGAAGGACGAGTTCGGGGCGAAGAAGGAGCGGTCGCTCTGGATGCGGTTCCACACCCAGACCGCGGGATGTTCGTGCACCGCGCAACAGCCCGAGCTGAACATCGTGCGCACCGCCGTCCAGGCGCTCGCGGGAGTGATCGGCGGTACCCAGTCGCTCCACACGAACTCCTACGACGAGGCGCTCCAGCTCCCGAGCGAGGACGCGGTCCGCATCGCGCTCCGCACCCAGCAGATCCTGGCGTTCGAATCCGGGGTGACCGAGACCGTCGACCCGTTCGCGGGCAGCTACTTCGTCGAGTGGCTCACCGACCGGATGGAGGAGGAGGCCCGTAAGTATTTCGCCCGCATCGACGCGATGGGCGGCGTCGTCGCGGGGATCGAGCGGGGTTTCTTCCAGCGGGAGATCCAGGAGGCGTCGTTCCGGTACCAGCGGGCCGTCGAGTCCGGCGAACAGAAGGTCGTCGGGGTCAACGCCTACCCGGTGGACACGCCGATCCACGTCCCTCGCCTCAAGATCTCGGAAGAGGCGCGACGGCTCCAATCCCGGCGGCTGAAGGCGGTGCGCGCCCGACGATCCCGGGCGAAGTGGGGAGCCGCGCTCGACGGGCTCCGCCGGGTCGCGGCCACCGAGAGCGAGAACACGATGCCGGCCGTCTTGGGCGCGCTCCGCGCCCGGGCGACCCTCGGTGAGATCGTGCACGCCTTCCAGGATGTGTATGGGCCGTATCGCGAGCGCTCCACGTACTGAGAGAACCGACCGAGCGTGGCGCTGAACGAGGGTTCGGGAACTCCTCGGGCGACCCCGGAGGATCCTCGCGCGTACCGGGCGACCCTCGATTCCCTCTTCGCGCGCCGCCGATTCGGGATCCGCCCCGGCCTCCAAGTCGTCACCGCGATCCTGGCCGCCCACGGCGACCCGCAGCGCCGGTTCCCGGCGCTCCACATCACGGGCAGCAAGGGAAAGGGTTCGACGGCCGCGCTCGCGGAGTCGGTCCTCCGGGCCCACGCGCTCAAGACCGGCCTCTTCACCTCGCCGCATCTTTCGAGCTTCCGGGACCGTATCCAGGTCGACCGGACCCCGATCCCCCCCCCGGCGGTGGTCGCCGGGGTCGCGCGGATCGACGCGACCTCCCGGCGCCTCGAGAGCGAGGGGGCCATCGACCGCCCCCCGACGTTCTTCGAGGTGACGACCGTGCTCGCCTTCGACTGGTTCGCGGAGCAGGCGGTCGAAGCGGCCGTGGTGGAGGTCGGAATGGGGGGTCGCCTCGATTCCACCAACGTCCTCGCGAGCCGGGTCGGCGTGATCACGACCATCGAACTCGAGCACACGGAACTTCTCGGCCCGGACGTCGGGACGATCGCCCGCGAAAAGTCCGGGATCTTCCACACCGGAATGACCGGGGTGGTCGGCCCGCTGCCTCCGGCGGCCGCCGCGGTGGCGGAATCCGAGGCCGACCGCGCGGGGGTCCCGCTCTGGCACTTGGGAAGGGAGGTCCGGTACGACCATCGCGCCCTCTCCGAGGCCGGGCAGCAGGTCGACCTCCACTTCCCCGGTCGTACCTTGGAGGGCGTCGCCGTGCCCCTCTGGGGAACCTTCCAGGCGGACAACCTGGCGTGCGCGGTGGCCGCCTCGGCCCGGTTCCTTTCCTCGCTCGGTCGCGAGCTCTCCCCCGAAGCGACGAAGCGCGGCCTCGCGAAGGTGCGCTGGCCCGGACGGCTCGAGCGGGTCGGCCGGCGTCCCGACCTGTACTACGATGTCGCGCACACGCCCGCCAGCGCCCGGGCGCTCGCCGAAAGCCTCGGGGAATTGCTCCCTCTCGCCGACCCCGACGAGAACGCGATCGTCTTCGGCTGCCTCCGGGGCAAGGACGTCGCCCGCATCCTGGATGCGCTCAGCCCGCTCGCCCGGACCCTCGTCATCGTGCCGGTCCGTTCGGAGCGTTCCCTCTCCTCCACGGAGATCCGGGTCGAGGCCGCGGGACGGTTCCCGCGCATCGTCGCGGCCCGCAGCGCCGAGGAGGGCGTCCGAATGGGACGGGCGGCCACGGGACCCGACGGGTTCACGCTGGTCGTCGGGAGCGACTACCTGATCGGCGAGCTCCTGCGGCCGGACGGCGGGATCGAACCCGACCTCTCCGACCCGGGTACCGAGCCGCCTCCCGCCCGCCGGAGGGGGGTGGCATGAGCGGACGCGACTTCCCGTGGGAGACGCTGCTCGACCGGCTCAGTGCGTTCTACCGGACCGGTGACTGGCGCACCCCGTACTTACGCGACCACGCGGAGAATCCCTTCCAGGTCCTCATCGGAACGATCCTCTCGCAGCGCACGCGGGACGAGGCGACCGACGTGGCCAGCGAACGGCTCTTCGCCCGGTATCCGGACCCGGATACGCTCGCCCACGCTCCCGTGCGGGAGGTCGAGCGGCTGATCCGCGGCACCGGGTTCTACCACACGAAGGCCCGGGTGCTGCGTCGGGTCGCGGTCGAGGTCCGGGACCGATTCCAGGGGACGGTCCCGCGGACGTTCGACGAGCTCACGTCGATGCCCGGCGTCGGCCCGAAGACCGCGAACTGCGTCCTCGTCTTCGGGTACGGGATACCGGCGATCCCGGTCGACACCCACGTCCACCGGATCGCGAACCGGCTCGGGGTCGTTCGGACCCGGACGCCCGAGCAGACCGAGCGGGACCTCACGGCGAAGGTCGACCCGAAGTACTGGATCCCCGTCAACCCCTTGCTCGTCCAGCACGGCCAGAACATCTGTCGTCCGCTCCGACCGCGGTGCCCCGAGTGTCCGATCGAGGAGATCTGCGCTACGGGCCGTGCGCTCCGGGAAGGGCGGGCCCCGCCGCGCGCGGCGGATCGCCCCCGGCCGCCGGGGTCGGCGGGAGCGCGACGAGCGCGAGCAGGGTCACGACCATCGCGCCGGCCAGGAAGGTCCAGGCGACGGAGTACGAGCGGACCGAGACCACCCATCCGAACAGCGCCGAGACCCCCGCCCCGCCGGCGAGCTGGATCGAGTTGAACAGGCCGATCGCGAGCGGGATCTCCCCGGTGGGAAGGTTCCGCCAGTAGTGCGGCAGCACGTACATGACGGCGTACACGATCCCATAGGCGAACGAGAAGACGACGCCGATCCCGATGGCGGCGACGACCCCCGCGAACGGCAGGGCCAGTAGGACGCCCGCCGCGGCGACCGTGACCGCCACGAATTGGGTTCGGTGATTGCGGTAGCGCTCGGCGAGGGAGCCGCCGACCGGACCCCCCACCACGCTGGGGAGCACGAACATCATCCCGACCGAGCCGGCGAGCAGGGCGGACCAGCCGAGGATCGTCTCGCCGTAGGGGACGACAAACTGGCCCGTCGCGAAAGTCGCGCCCTCGAGCCCGATGAAGGCCATGCCGACCGCCCAGACCCCGCGGAACCGGAAGGCGACGGGGGTCCGGGCCGTTCGCGAGGCGGGGTCGGGCGAGCCGGCCGTGCGCGGGAGGAGCAGCCAGGCGGTCACGGTGAGGACCGCGAGCGCTTCACCGCCCACGGCGATCGCCAGGCGCCACCCGATCGCCGGTACGAGCACCGAGCTCCCCAAGATCCCGAGGGCCGCCCCCAGGCTGAACGCGGAGCTGAACCCACCGACCGGCACACCGCGATGGCCTTCCCGATAGAGGCTCGCCACGAGACCGATCGCCGGCGAGAAGAAGAGACCGGCCCCGACCCCGGCGAGTAGGCGGAGGGCGAGCAGCGTCGGGAAGTTGGGAGCGAGCGCGCTGGTGGCCGCCCCGATCGCCAGCAATCCGACCCCGGCGAGCGAGACGATGCGGGCGCCGTAGCGACGGGCCAGGAGACCCGCCGGGACCTGGAAGAGCCCGGCTCCGACCAGGAAGACGGCGACGAGCAACCCCCACCCCGCGGGTCCGACCCCGAACGCGATCCCGATCGCCGGGAGCGCCGGACCGAGCGCGAACCAGTTGTAGGCGTACCCCACCCGCAGCGCGACGAGCAGGGCGGTCGCTCGATTCGCTTCGCGGGCGGAAACCGGGATCATGGAGTCCGAGCGACATCCCCGGGCAACCAAACCGTTTAAGCACCGAGGGGCGTCGGCGCCTCGTTCGATGGACGCGGCCGAGTACGAACTGCCCTTCTTCCAGGCCCGCGGGTTCCGTCGACAACCCTGCTCCGTCTGCGGTGCGTTTTTCTGGAGCCTCGGGACCCACGACCGCTGTCAGGAGGCTCCGTGCCGGGAGTACGGATTCATCGGTCACCCCGTGTTCAAGCGCCCGTACGAGCTCTCCGAGATGCGGGAGACGTACCTCGCGTTCTTCGAGCGGCACGGCCACACCCGCGTGCGACGGTATCCGGTCGTGGCCCGCTGGCGCAATGACGTCTTCTTCACGCAGGCGTCGGTCTACGATTTCCAGCCCTGGGTGACCAGTGGTGCGATCCCGCCGCCGGCCAATCCGCTGACGATCAGCCAGCCGTGCCTCCGCTTCATCGACTTGGAGGAGGTCGGCCGGAGCGGTCGCCACTTCACGCTGTTCGAAATGATGGCGCACCACGCCTTCAACCGGCCGGACCACGAGGTCTACTTCAAGGACCGGTGCGTCGAGCTGTGCCACGAGCTCCTGACGGGAGAGCTCGGGACGGACCCGACCGCGATCACTTACAAGGAGGAGGTCTGGGAGGGCGGCGGCAACCTCGGCCCCTCGCTCAGCGTCGGGGTGGCGGGCCTCGAGCTAGCGACGCTGGTGTTCATGGAGTACGTTCGGGACGGCGACCAGTTGAAGCCGATGCCACTCACGGTCGTGGACACCGGGTACGGCTTGGAACGGTTCGTGTGGGCGAGCCAAGGGACCAAGAACGCCTACGAGGCGGTCTTCGGCTCCGACTACGAAGAGCTCCGCCGAACGTTCCCGCCCCGGGAGACCGCGATCCTGATCGACCACGCGCGCGCGCTCAACTTCATGATCACCGACGGGGTCGTGCCCTCGAACAGCAAGGAGGGATACTTCGCCCGCCTCCTTCTGCGTCGGATGCTCCGCATCCTCCAGAAGACGCCGGAGGCGCCCGAGATCACCGCGATCCTGGACCGGCTCGCGCGAGCCCTCGCCCACCAGTACCCCGAGATCGCCCAGCACCGCGACGACCTGCATCGGGTGGTGCAGGCGGAGGTGGAGCGGTACGCCGAGGCGATCGAACGGGCGCGGTCGATCATCCGCCGGTACGAGGAGCGGGCCGAAGCCTCCGGGGCTCGGGTCGGCGCCGCGGAGCTCATGGAGTGGTACGATTCGCTCGGCGTTCCCCCCGAGGTCGCGGTCGAGAATCTCCAGCACCCCCCCGCGATCCCCGAGGATTTCTATGCCCAGGTCGCCGCGCGGCACGAGTCCGAGGCCCCGACGACCGATTACGCCGAGAAATCCGAGGGCCTTCCCGAACCGCCGCCGGGAACCCCTCCGACCGAGGTCCTCTACTACCTCGACCCGTACACCGACGTCTTCGAAGCGCACGTCGTGCACGTCGACGGGCCCTTCGTGATCCTGGACCGGACCTTCTTCTATCCGACCGGGGGCGGCCAGGTCTCCGACCGGGGCTCCCTCGGCGACCACGAGGTCCTCGACGTGGCGCGACGCGGACCGTGGGTGTTGCACCGGCTCGACCGCCCGCCCGCGTGGCGTGCGGGGGAGCGGGTGCGGGGCAAGGTGGACCGGGCCCGTCGCCAGCAGTTGATGCAACACCACACCGCGACCCACCTCCTGAACGGCGCCCTTCGCGAGATCCTGGGTCCGCACGTCTGGCAGGCGGGCGCGTACAAGGGACCCGAGTCGGCCCGCATCGACATCACGCACTACAAGCCCCTCTCGCGGGAGGAGCTGCACCGGATCGAGCGGCGGGTCAACGAGATCGTCCGGGAGGACCGCCCCGTGAAGAGCTACTTCGAGTCACGTAACGAGGCGGAACGCCGGTTCGGGTTCACGCTCTACCAGGGCGGAGCCGTCCCGGGGAAGGAGCTTCGGCTCGTCGAGGTGGAGGGGTTCGACGTCGAGGCGTGCGGAGGGACCCACTGCACTCATACGAGCGAGGTGGGGGCGATCGCCGTCCTCGACGTGGAACGGATCCAGGACGGTATCGTCCGCCTCACGTACGTGAGCGGGGACCGGGCGCTGGAGGTCCGGGAGGAGCACGAGGAGGTCCTTCGGGAGGCGGCCCGCCGCCTCGGCGTGCCCCTCGCGAAGCTGCCGGAGGGGATCGACCGGCTCTTGGGCGAGGTCGAGGATTCCCGCAAGCAGGCCCGGGCGCGGACCCGTGAGGACCTCGGCCAGACCGCGACCCGCCTCCTCGCCGACCCCGCGGCGACGGGGACCGTGGGGACCACGACCCTCGTCGGGGCCCGCGTGGACTTGGACCGCAACGGGCTCCAGGAACTCTCCCGCCTCCTTACGAAGGAGACCGGGCATGTCGCGATCCTCATCTCCGAACGGGACGGGAAGGGTCTCCTGTTCGTCGGCTCCAGCGCGCCCGGCGTTCCCGCGGCCGCCGTCCTCGAGGCGGCGAAGGGCTCGTTCGGGGGTCGGGGCGGCGGCAATCCCTCGGCGGCGACCGCCTCGGGCGAGCCCGGAGCTCCCCTCGACGCCGCGCTCCGCTCCGCCCGCGCGGAGGCCTGCCGGGTGGCCGCCGGATAACCGATTTCGTCGCTTCCCTGCGGACGGAAAGCTTTACTTTCCGACCATGCCCATCCTATCCTCGGGATACGGAATGGATTCGCGGGCGCCAGGACCCTCGATACGGCCGTGGACCGAGGCAAGTGCATGAGCGCAAACGACGGCAGCACGGTCGGGGGCGTGCCACCGGAGGTCATCGCCTTCCTGAGTGGGAAGGGCGGGCGGTCCCTGATCGTCAAGGGCGGAGCCGGAACGGGGAAAACGACGTTCGGACTCGAACTCCTCGAACGGGTCGGCAAGCCGTCGCGGTCGTACTACCTCTCCACCCGGGTCGGCGACGAGGCGCTCTACCGGCAGTTCCCCTGGCTGAAGAACAGTGAGATGCGCACCCGCGTCCTCGATGCGGCGAAGCTGTTCCTGGACACGATCAACGCCGGAGGGAAGTCCTCCGAGAAACCGCTGCCCGAATCCGAGCAGCGGAAGATCCGGGCGGGAAAGGAGGTCCTCGGGACCTTCGGCCAGGAACGGGGGCCGCCGACGCGCGTCGACCGCACCCACCTGCAGGCGCTCCTCCAGCGGAGCCCGATGCCCGAGGTCGAGAACGTCTACACCCGCATCGAGCGGGCGCTCCCGGAGAAGTCGCTCCTCGTCATCGACTCCTTGGAGGGCGTGACCCACAAGTACGGTCTCGAGATGGAAGAGTTCGTCATGGCCCTCCAGAAGGACCTCGTCGAGGGGTCCAGCACGGATGTCGTCATGATCCTGGAGAAGCCCGAGGCGGGCGGAATCGAGTACCTCGTCGACGGCCTCATCTCGATCAACCGAGAAGAGCTCGACGAACGGCGCGTCCGCCACCTCCGCCTGGAGAAGCTGCGGGCGACGAACATCGGCCGGGCCCGCTACGCGGTCACCCTGAACGGCGGCCGGTTCGAGGCGCTCGGCATCGCGGACCGCACGAGCGGGCTCGCCCCCACGGGGGCGTGGAAGCCGATCGTGGACCCCGACCGGTTCTATTCGACCGGCATCCCCGATTTCGACACCCTCTTGGGCGGCGGGTTCCGCCGCGGCAGCTTCAACGCGTTCGAGGTCGACGTCAACGTCGGGATCGACGATTACTACATGCTGTTCACCCCGACGTTCCTGAACTTCCTCTCGCAGGGACGGGGGATCATCGCGGTCCTCGCGGCCGGCGAGTCGCCGGACAAGCTCCGCGAGACCCTCGTCCGCCACATCCCCGCGAACCAGTTCGACACGCGGGTCCGGATCCCCGACTACGCGGCCAACGAGACCGAGGAGCCGTACATCCTGCCGATGGCGCGGTTCGGCCGCGACGAGGCGCTCCGCGCGATGGTGACGGCCGAGAAGGCCGTCGGCGGGCCCGACCGCAAGCCGTTCATCGAGTACACCGCGTTCGACACGTTCGAGAGCCTGATGGGCGACCAGGTCGCCATCCGCCTCTACTTCCAGGGCGTCTCGCGCGCGAAGCACGTCGGCAACCTCGGGATCGGGCTGCTGAAGCCGGGACTGCTCGTCTCGAGCGAGATCCTAAACATGATGGACACGTACTTCCGCGTCATCAACATCGACAGCCAGCCGTGCATCTACGGGATCCGCCCCCGCACGACCCTGTACGCCATCAGCCCCGACCCCGAGAAGGGCGCTCCGCACGCGGTGCTGACCCCGGTCGTCTAGGCCGGCTCCGCCGCACGGGCTCCTCGCGGGGGCCGCGCCCCTAACCGGGCAGGCCGATCACGAGGACGCCCACGATGTAGAGGGCGAACGCGGCGACGAACGTCATCGCGAGGTCGTCGTCGGCCCACATCACCTTCGGCTGCTCGACCGCCACCGCGAGCACCGCGGCCAGCGCGGCGAGGCCGACGCTCGGGAGGAGCGGCCAGCCGCCGAAGAGCACCATCCCGATCAGGGCGAGGGGCAGGTAGGCCGCGATCGGGACCCCCCAGCTCACGGCCGGTGAGGGATGGTGCCGGCGGAGCTCCCCCGCGATTGGGTCGACGAGGGAGGTCCCAAGGATGACGGCGGCTCCGACCGGAACGGGGAAGAGCAGGATGGCTCCCACGAGAGCGAGCGCGAAGAACGCGAAGCTGGCCACCCGATGCTCTTCGTAGGGGCGGATCGTCGGCAGCTGGACCCCCGCGACGTGCCGCAGCACCTCGAGGAACAGGACCGCGACCAGGGCGAGCAGGAGGACGTCCTCCTTCGGCAGGATAACGAAGAAATGGGTGGGGAGGACGTAGTACAGGAGCGCGAAGGCCCCCAAGCTGTGGAGGATCCTCCGCCAGGCCCGGTCCCCGAGCTCCGCGTCGCCCCCGAGCCGACGGCCGAGCCACGCCCGGAAGTGACCGCCCGTGTGCAGGCGTGCCGGCATTGCGCCGCGAGACCGTGTCGAAGGTAAGAGCTTCGCCGCGGCGGAGGGGGGCGAGCCGGACCCTCCCCGCGCCCCCTTTCGGTCGCCGAAACGTTGTTACCGCGGCATCGGTAGCCCTTCTCCGAGATGGGTCCCCGCGGCACGACCGCCCTGGTCCTCCTGGGCGGAGGAGCCACCCTTCCGCTCCTCGCGGGCACGACGGTCCACGGGGCCACCATCCTGATCGTCCCGATCTTCCTCCTCACGCTGGTCGTCGCGTGGGGAATGGGTCGGGTCGCCGACCGGGTCCGGTTCGCCCTCCCCCTCCTGGTCGGGATCGGGGTGGCCGTCGCGGTCTTTTCGATCGTGACCGGGATCCTGAACGGGTTCTCCGACGAGCCATACAGCACGCCCGCGTACGCGGCCCTGGGATGGGGCCTCTACACCCACCCGGTCCATTTCACCTACCTTCAGTACGGGACGAGCTACGTCGAGAACTCGTACGACGTGTACCTCCCCTTGCTGACGTTCCTCCAGGTGCCCGGCCTCGACTACCGCTGGGTCTCCCTGGCCGCGTGGGGCGGCTCGCTCTACTGGCTGCGACGCGACCCGGTGGCCGCGGGCGGTTTCGCCACCCCGTGGATCCCGCTCCTCGCGGCGAACGGGCAGAACGACTTCGTCCCCCTTCTCGCGCTCACGGTGGCGCTCGCCGTGCCGCTCTCGCGGGGGGGAACGTGGGCCGCGGAGGTCGTGGCCCTCGCGCTCAAGCAACTCGCGAACGTCGTGGTCGTCCTCTACCATCTTGCGCGGCGGGAGTACCTCCGGGCCGCGGCGGCCGTGGCGATCACGGCCGCCCTCCTGCTCCCGTTCCTCTGGATCGACGCCGGGGCGGTCTACTGCCACGTGATCGTGGGGGATCCGGGGAATACGTGCGTCGGGCACTCTTGGACGTTCTTCGTCTTCAAGCGGAACTACTGGCTCTACCCGACCTGGGTCGCGGTCGTCTTCCACCGCCCGCTCCGCAGCGCGTTCGGCCGGTTCCGCGGCTGGGTCGCTCCCGGATCTCCGGCGCCCCTCGCCCCCTCCGGAAGGGCGGGAGAGCGCGTCGCGTAACCCTCCGCCGGGGACGGCGGCTCCGAAAGGTTTTCTCCCGGGACGCTACCCGGTCCGTGTGAAGGTCTCGGTACTGGTCGGGAGCAAGTCGGACCTCGAGGTCGCGGAGAAGGTCCGCGCTCGCCTCGAGGAGTTCCAGGTTCCCTGCGAAGTGCATGTCGCCTCCGCCCATCGCACGCCCGACAAGGTCGACCGATTGGTCGCCGACCCGGCGGTGGACGTCTTCATCGCCATGGCCGGGCTCTCCGCCGCCCTCCCGGGGGCGGTCGCGGCACGGACCCTCCGGCCCGTGATCGGAGTCCCCCTCCACCGAGGGCTGGGGCTCGACAGCCTCCTCTCGGTCGTTCAGATGCCGCCGGGGATCCCGGTGGCCGCGGTCGGTCTCGACGCGGCCGAGAACGCCGCCCTGCTCGCGACCGCGATCCTGGCCCTCAAGTATCCCGAGCTCACGGCGAAGCTCACCGCCTACCGGGCCAAGTGGCGTGAGGAACCCGGGCCGAAGGGAGCCTCCTCGGCATGAACGATCCCTCCGCCTTCGTGACCGAGGCGATCGCGCGCCTCCGCGCGGAGGTTCCCGAGCGCGCGATCGTCGCCGCCTCGGGCGGGATCGACAGCACGACGGCGGCCGTCCTGGCCGAACGGTCCTTGGGGGATCGGGCCCGGGCCGTGTTCGTCGATACGGGCCTCCTGCGCGAAGGCGAGGTGGCCACGGTCGGCCAGCTCTTCCGAACGGCCGGCCTTCGCTACGAAGTGGTACCCGCCGCCGACCGTTTCCTCTCGGCGCTCGAGGGGGTCACGGAGCCCGAGGAGAAGCGGCGACGCATCGGAACCGCGTTCATCCGCCTGTTCGAGGAGGAAGCGAGCCGGTTCGGGACCGACCGGCTCATCCAGGGAACGATCGCCCCCGACTGGATCGAGAGCGGGGGCTCGATCCGGGACACGATCAAGACCCATCACAACGTCGGCGGCATTCCCGCGGATTCGCGGCTCCGCCTGGTCGAGCCGTTGCGTGACCTGTACAAGGACGAGGTGCGTGCGGTCGCGCGCTTCCTCGGCATCCCCTCGCCCGACCGGCAACCCTTCCCCGGACCGGGCCTCGCCGTACGGGTGGGCGGGCCGATCACGGCGGACCGCGTCCGTCGCGCCCGGGTCGCCAACGCGATCGTGGAGGAAGAGATCGAGAAGGCGGTGGCCGCCGGCACGATCGCGAAGCCGTGGCAGTACTTCGCCGTCCTTCTTCCGGTACGAACCGTCGGCGTCCTCGGCGATTCCCGCGTGCACGGCGAGGCCGTCAGCGTTCGGGTCGTGGAGTCGGTGGACGCCATGACCGCCACGGCCGCAGAGCTGCCCCGCACGCTTCTCACTCGGATCTCCGAGCGGATCACCCGCTCCCTGCACGGGGAGGTCGTGCGGGTCCTGTACGACATCACGGACAAGCCCCCGGCCACCATCGAGTGGGAGTGACGACCTCCGCGGTCGAAGGCGCTAAGTGACGGGCCTCTTGGTGAGAACTCTCGCATGAGCGCTCCCTCCCCCAACCCGCCGACCCGAACGATCCACTTGCCGGAAGAGATCGTGCGGGCGATCGAGGAGCGCATGCGGGGCTCCTCGTTCGAATCGCCCGACGCGTTCATCGCCTTCGTCCTGGGACGGCTCTTGGACCAGCACGGCGAGGGGGCCTTCAGCGCCGAGGACGAGCGGGTGTTGAAGGAGCGGTTGCGCTCCCTCGGCTACATCGACTGAACCGCTGGCGCTCCACCGCGAGGATGATATTCCCCCGCCTCGCTCGAACTCAGTGTGCCCTCGGAAGTGCTGACGGTCGACGGGGTCTGGAAGCGGTACGGGGACCACGACGCCCTCCGGGACGTCCGGTTCTCGCTCCGGAGCGGGGAGGCGGTCGGGTACCTCGGACCGAACGGGGCCGGCAAGACGACCACGCTCAAGCTCCTCGCCGGACTTTCCCGTCCCACGAAGGGGTCGGTGCGAGTCCAGGGGCTCGACCCGGTCCGGGACCGGGTCCGAGCCCTCCGACAACTGGGGGCCCTCGTGGAGACACCGGGCATTCCCCCGTATCTCACGGGAGCGGACCTCCTCGAGTACGTAGCCCGGGTCAAGGGGGTTCCGGCGGCGCAGCGGGGGACCGCCGCCCGTCACGCGGCGGAGGAGATGAACGTGGCCGAGCTGCTCCACCGTCCGTTCGGCTCCCTTTCGACCGGCCTCGCCCGTCGGGTGCTCCTCAGCTCCGCTCTCGTGGGGGACCCCGAGGTCCTGCTCCTGGACGAGCCGACGCTCGGTCTCGACCCGGCGGCGCGACACGACCTACGGCAGGTTCTCCGAACCCTCTCCCGAGAGGGGTTGACGATCCTCCTCTCCACGCACCTCCTCGAGGACGTCCAGGAGGTCTGTGGTCGAGTGCTGTTCCTCCGGGACGGGGCCCTCGTCGGCGATGAGGCCGTCGACCTCGAGGTCGACCCGGGCGCGGACGGATCGTCGAGGGTCCTCCGGCTCCGGTTCGGGTCGGACCTCCCCCTCGATCTCCTGACTCGCGCCGCGGGCCCGGACGTCCGGATCTCGCGGGAGACTCCCCGACAAGTGGTGGTCCGGTTCGCCGGCGGCGATGCCGAGCAAGCCGAACTCCTGGGCCGCATCATACGGGCGGGCGTACCGCTTCTCAGCGCATCGGCTCCCGAGCCGGATCTCGCGCGTCGGTACCTCGAACGGGTCGGCCGGGAGGACGCGACATGAGCGGGGAGTTCGCCGCGCTGGCCCACAATGCGCGTTGGGAGGCCACTCGCCTCCGCCGATCGAAGCGGATCTGGTTGCTCCTCATCCCGGTCGTCGCGGGTCCGGTGGGGAGCGGGATCGCGGACCTGTACCTCCAGGTGCCGTCCGCCGGCACCGCGGAGGTGCTGGGCCTCCTGATCACGGCCGGCCTCGCTTCGTTGGTCGTCCTCGACCTCACGGCCCTCGCCGTCGGAGAGGATCTGGCTCTGCGGACGCACTACCTGACCTTCGCGCTTCCGCAGCCCCGGGTGGCCGCCTTGGCCGGTCGATTGGCGGTCGTCGTCGGAGGGACGCTCGCGGCCTACGGCGTCGGAGCCGTCGCGGTCGGCGGGCTTGCGAACGCGCTCGTCGCCCCCGCCTCCGCGGCTCCCACGCCGATCCTGGTGCCGCTGCACCTGGCCGTGGGGATCCTCGGACTGCTGGTCTTCCTCGGTGGCGTCACGGCCGCGGCGGGGATCGTCACCCGGAGCGCTTCCCAGGCTCTGGTCGCGGGCATCCTGGCCGGAGTGGTGGCGGCGGGGGTCGGGAGCCTGTTCCTGATCGAGGGCCGGCTGACGACACTCTTTCCGTGGGCGCTGGCCGCGGCCGGGCTGGTCGGCTTCGCCGGGTGCCTCGTGCAGTACGGGCGGATCGAGAGCTGACCCAGGTCGGATCGGATTCTCCGGGAGCGAAGACGGCTTCGGTCCCGCCCCGGAAACGATAAGGAATGGGTCCCCTCCTGCCGGGCTGTGCTCAGCTGTCCGTTCTGTGGCGCGGGGGAGACCACCCGGTTCGAGGTCGAGGGGCACCGCTTCCTGGTCTTCGGTTGCATGTTCACGCCCGAGCTCGAGCCGGGCCTGACCGACTCCGAGATCGCCGAGCGGCTCACCTCGAAGTTCGGTCCCCAAGGATCCGGCTACTTTCGCCGCACGTGCGATACTCTACACGTGTACGTCGCGAAGGGGGAGGGGGCGCGCATCCTCACGGCTCCCCGCAAGGTCCCACCCTCCTGAGGGCCGGGGACCCCCGCTCACGCGCCCTTCCGACGAGCCTATACTCTCCGTCCCCTCGGGGGCACGGTCCGGCCCGGGCCGTACCGGAGAACGACCGTGTGCGCCTTCCGCTACGAACGCACCGAGGTTCCCGAGGAGACCAAGGACGAGCGGATGGAGACCTTCGGCGAGATCCTCCACTCCTACTCGAAGGAGGAGGCGGTGCTCGAGGCCCAACGTTGTCTCCAATGTGCGATGCCGTACTGCGTCCAGGCGTGCCCCATCAACCAGGATGCTCGCGGGTACATCGGGCTCATCGCCCAGCAGAAGTTCGATGAGGCGGCCATCCTGACCCTGCGGGAGAACCCGTTGGCGACGGTCCTCTGCAAGACCTGCTACCACTACTGCGAGGAGGATTGCGTCATGGGAGGGAAGGGCGTGCCCATCGCCATCCGCCACTTGAAGAGGGCGGCGCTCGAGCTGGGTAAATCGGACCTCCTCTACGTGGCGAGCGCACCGAAGAAGGAGCGGATCGCGATCATCGGTGGCGGACCGACCGGGCTGATGGCGGCCTGGGAGCTCGGCGTCCGCGGCTATTCCGTCACGCTGTACGAGAGGCAACCCTTTCTCGGAGGGCAGGTGGACACGATCCCGAAGTACCACCTTCCCGAGGGGGACCTCGAGACCGATCTGGCTCGGTTCCGGGGATTGGACGTCACGTTCCGAACGGGACAGAGGGCGGGCGAGGGCCTCACACCCGAGGGGCTCCTGGAGGAGGGATACCTCGCCGTTCTCGTCGCCATCGGCGCCTCCGACCCTCGCGCCCTCGGGATCCCGGGCGAGCACCTCCCCGGCGTCTTCCCGGCCCTCCCGTTCCTGCTCGGGCTCAACAAGGGCCCCGAGGGAACGGTGTTGTTCGGCCGAACGAACCGGAAGATCGTCGTGCTCGGCGGAGGGGACGTGGCCCTCGACGCGGCCCGCTCCTTGGAACGTCTCGCGGCGGACGGAGGGTCGGTGACCCTGGTCTACCGGCGGTCGAGGGCCAACATGCCCGCCGGCGAGGAGGAGGTCGGCGGGGGAGAGTACGAGGGGGTTCATTTCCTCTACAACCGCGCCCCGGTCGAGATCGTGGGGAAGGGGCATGTCGAGGGGGTCGTCCTGCAAGCGACGCAACCGGGCCCGCCGGATTCCGCCGGACGCCCCACGCTCGTCTCGGTCCCCGGGTCCGAGACCACGTTCCCGTGCGATACGATCATCGTCGCCGCGGGCGAAATCGCCGATGTCCGGGGTCTCCCCAAGGAGCTCGACCTGAACCTGTCGGCGCACCCGTGGCCCGAGGGGCCCAAGGGGGACGGGATGACCGACGTGGACGGAGTCTTCGCCGCCGGCGGGAAATCGGTCGTCTACGCCATGGCCGCCGGCACCCGCGCCGCGATCTCGATCGACGCCTACGTCGCGAAGAAGAGGGGCCGAGCCCCCACGCCGGGGCCCGACCCGTTCGGGGGTCCGACGCCCCCCACGCTTCCGTCCGGATACGGGGGACCGACCTGGCACCTGTGAGCCAGGGGGAGCCCTCGGCGCCGAACTCAAGTAGCCTGCGCCCCCTTCGATAGCATGGCCGCGAGCTCCCCGCCCGCCCTGCGAAAGCTGACCCCGAAGGAAGAGGCCGTGATCGTCCGGGGAGGGACGGAGCGCCCTTTCTCGGGGGAGTACGAGCATACCACGGCGGCGGGGACGTACGTGTGCAAGCGGTGCGGCGCCGAGCTCTACCGCTCGGAAACGAAGTTCGACTCCGGGTGCGGCTGGCCGAGCTTCGACGACGAGGTTCCCGGCGCGGTCCGGCACCTCGGGGACCGGGACGGGCAACGGACGGAGATCCGCTGCACCCGGTGCGACGCCCATCTCGGCCACGTCTTCCAGGGGGAGCGGTTCACTCCGAAGAACACGCGACATTGCGTGAACTCCATCTCTCTCCTCTTCGTTCCGAAGGGCTCTCCGACGCCCACAGTGTAGGACCCGTTCGGCGGATGGCCCCCCGCTCGAAGGATCCCCGATGGACAAGAGATAACCTGCGAACTTATAGGGCGAAGCGACTGGAATGCGCCACACCCCTCCAGTGCGATCGGGGAAGAAGGGAGCGCGAACCATGAAGTCCGTCGATGCGGCGAAGAAGACCGGCTCGGTCCACGGGACCGGTACGGTCGAGGATCCGTGGAAGCTGAACACGCCCAGCGGTCAATCCGAGTTCCTCGCGTTCCGCGACCCGGCCAGTGACCCTCCGGCGTTGGTGATCCGCGCCGGTACCACCGAGCTCCGGTACCTTCTCCGCTGTCTGGACGACCTCACCGCGGCGTTGAAGGCGCACGGCGGCTGGATGGTGTTGGGAAGCGCCGACGAGCAGAAGCCCGCGACCCCGGGGACCGTCGAAGCGTGGGGCCGAGCCTCCGACAACCCCGTTCACGGATGGTACGGGATCCGGAAAGGGTTCCGCGGACGATTCGGCATGTACGTCCCGCCGGTCCTCGAGGCGCTCGGACGCGCCGAAGTCGAGCACCATCCGAAGAACAACCGGATGCGGGCGCGCTAACGGCCCTCCGAGGCGCGACTCCTCGGTCCCCGGGTGGAACCAAAGACCGTATCCGCAGCCGGCCCTCAGCACGGGTCCGCTCGCGACCATGGACGAGACTCAATACCGACCCCGGGAATTTCTCGACCGGGACTTTGCGACCCTGGTGACGGTCAGTCATCGTCTCAATCCGGAGCGGAGGCACACGGAGGAAGAGCTCCGTCACTGGGACCGCGCCCTGCGAGCGACTCCGCTGGTCTATCGGACCTTCATCGTAGAGGAGCGAGCGACCGGTGTCGGGGTCGGGTTCGGGGAATTGATGACCGACCCGGACGAGCAGGACCCCCATTTCCTATGGGTCGGTGTCAGCGTCGACCCCGGTCACCAGGGTCGCGGGGTCGGCCGGTTCTTGGCGGAACTGCTCGAAGCGGAGGCCCGGAGCGCCGGCACCGTGGGGGTGCGCGCCATGGCGCGGACCGATCGCCCGCGTGACCTCGCCTTCCTCGAGCGTCGCGGGTATCGGGAACGGCGGCGGAACTGGCAGTCCCGTCTCGACCTCCCGGCCCCGGGCTACGCGACCCTCCCTCGGCGGGCCGACGCGCTCGCTCGGGACGGCATTGAGTTCACCACTCTCGAGCACGAGGGTCCGGACCAGAGGGAGGTGCGGGAACGAGTCCACACCCTGTTCAACGCGGTCCTGGAGGACGAGCCCCGGATCGGGTCCTACACTCGCTCCACCTACGAGCACTTCGTGACCCTCAACTTCGGTGGGCCTGGCTTCCTTCCCGACGCGTTCTTCCTGGCGCGGAAGGGGGACCGGTATATCGGCGTCAGCAACCTCGAACTCCTGGCGGCCGAGCCGGGAGTCCTCCACCAGGTGTTGACGGGCACGCTTCGGGAGTTCCGTGGGCGGGGGATCGCCACGGAGCTGAAGCGTCGAACGGTCGAGTACGCCCAGGACCACGGGTTCCGGTCGATCCGCACCTCGAACGACTCGCTGAATCACCCGATGTGGGCGATCAACCAGAAGCTCGGATACCGTCGCGAGGTCCCCCGGGTCCTGGGCGAGAAGGTCTGGACCCCCAGGGCGATCTAGTGACCGGTCCGGGGCCACGCCTGGAACGAATCTTCGGATTCTATGCTTGTGTAACGGTTGATCCGCAACGGCCACCGTTTCTCCGGCTTTGAAGAGAATGGCGGTGCCTAGGCCAGGCTCTGAACGAATCTTCCGATTCTATACCAGGGCGGTGGGGCGACCTGCACACTTGATTGAGGAGCCCTCCGTTACACAATCCCCTGGCTAGAAAACGGTGCGGGCGGTCGACTCGATGGCCCCTAACTAGCCAACGAGCCCGTTGGGGAACACATCGCAATGGTCGATGAAAACCCGTGAGGGACGATGCAAGAAAGATCGCTCCCGCCTCTTGGAATCGGCAGGGTCAGGTGATGTCGTTCTGTTCCACTGAGATGATTACTTTTCCTCGCGTGTGTCCCGATTCGACGTAGCGGTGCGCCTCGGGAACCTGCTCCAGAGGATAGCGTCGATCAATCACCGATCTAATCCTCCCCGCCTCGATGAGCTCTTTGAGAAAGACTAAGTCTTCGGTCGTTGGGTTCGGTGCCCTGAATATTACTTTCTTGCCTCCTCGTTTCGAACTCGTCAATCCTCGAAGCATCGATGACAGCCGCGGGTTAGCTACGAGGAAGCGTCCATCGCCCTTCAGCACTCTGAGGCCGTGTGAAATCGAGCCCTTACCTACCACATCGAGAATCGCGTCGTAGGTCTCACAGCCCTCGGTGAACTCTTCGCGAGTGTAGTCAATGACTCGGTCCGCGCCGATGGACCGCAGCATGTCGAGCTTTTCCGTCCTATCCACGGCGGTCACCTCAGCCCCGAAGTACTTGGCAAGCTGGACAGCAACAGTACCGATGCTTCCACCCGCGCCATTGATCAGGATTCTTTGTCCGCGCTGGAGGTTTCCCCTTCTCAGAAAACGCAATGCTTCAAGGCCACCCATGGGAACGGCGGCGGCTTCCTCGTAGGTCATGTTGGCCGGCTTTGTCGCCAACACTGCGGTCTGAGATTCCACGGGGACACAGTCGAACTCGGCATACGCACCAAAGCCAAAGCCGGTTGTTCCGAAGACTTGGTCGCCTTTCTTGAATCGCTTTACGTCTTTGCCGATTTCCTCAACGTCCCCCGCGAGCTCCTGCCCTAGTATCTTCCGTCTTGGCTTGGTGAGGCCCATGTAGATTCGAAAGAAGACCCTGAGCCAGATGGAGAACTTGAGACTTCGAAGCTCACAGTCCCCTGCGGTTACTGTTGTCGCGTGTACCCTAACCAGAACCTCATTGTCCTTAGGAGTAGGTCTCGCCACCTCTGCGAGCTGAAGACCCTCCGGTGGCCCGTAGCGCGTCCAAACGATCGCCTTCACAGGTACTTCCTTATCGGTGTAACTCTTTCCGGGGTCGGGGAGTTTATGGACCAGGAGAAGAGCGTTCTGCAATGGGGAGGTATCGCGGGTTTGGTGGCTGCCGTCATCTTCATTGTCAGTATCATCTATCAAGTGGTGTTCATCGGAACGTCGACCACCGCCTCGGGAGCGACACCGGTCATTAACTTCCCCGGCCTCCGCACTCAAATCATCGTGGGGCAAACGCTCTTCCTCGTGGGTACAGTCTTGCTGATGCCTCTCTTCCTAGCCCTCTTTTTCGCCCTCCGAAGATCGAGCCTCGCCCCGGCGATGTTCGGGACCATCGTGAGCTTTCTCGGCATCGCCGTGCTGGGGGTCGAGAGTGAGCCGAATGTTGCCATGGCTCCGATCTCCGACCAGTATCATGCGGCCGGCGCGACCGCTGCCCAGCAGGCCGCAGCGGTACAGGTGTGGCAGGCAACGCAGGGTATGTTCAATCAGTTCGATACCTGCGCGTACATCTTCCTTTCAATCGGTTTCATACTCCTCGCGGTGGCCATTTTCGGGGTCCCCGCGATGGGAAAAGTCCTTGGCGGACTGAGCGCGGCGATCGGTGTGGTCGGGCTCGTTAGCGTAGCCCTCTTTGCGGTTACTTCTGCAACGTTCGCCATTCCTGCCTTCTTGACCTTCGTCATCTTCCCTATTCTGATCGGCTGGAAGGTCTACAGTCTGTCGAGAACGACTCCAGCGAAGACCGAGGCCGCTGCGTCTTGATGCCCGCGCGGAGGGGCGCCTCCGCGCCGGCTTCATGAAGGACGCGCGCGGACGGTGCTGTAACACGTCGGGGCTTTGGGACCGGTCGCTCTGACGGTGCCGGCCGCCCCGGGTCCCGACCATGTTGCAGAACCCCGCTGGCGCAACTACTTTAGCAGCGGAAGGTCGACCGGGCCTACCTTAACAAAGCCGTGGCCACCTGGAACGACCACGGGGAAATCATCGAGGAGCGGTTGTTCTACGACCTCGTCGGGCTCATGAAGCAAATCGGGCTGGGCTAGGGGCTCAATCAACGCACCCTTTTGCAAAGGCGAAGCGGGGGCCGGGACCGGCCGCCGGGGTCCCCGGACCTAAATAGCTCCGTCCTTGCTCGACCGAACGAGGCGAACCGACCGTGGATCTTAGGTCGTACCTGCCCATCCTCCTTCCCCTCCTCGTCGCCGCGGGAGTCGCCGTCGGGGGGTACCTCCTGGCCGAGAGGATCTCGCGTCGGATGCGCCATCGCGGGGCGATGCCGTACCAGGTGCGAGGAGCCCGCCTGATCATCTCCTTCCTCGGGTTCGCCGCGGCCGCCCTCGTCATTTACGCGGCCTTCGGTTCGGTCAGCGTCGTCTCGGGACTCACCTTTTCGGCCATCCTCACGCTCGCGGCGACGCTGGCCCTGCAGACCACGATCGGGAACGTCATCGCCGGCTTCATCCTGCTGCGGAACCGGGTGCTCCGCATCGACGACCGCATCACGATCAGTGGCATTTCCGGACGCGTGGTCCAGCTCGGACTGGTCACGGTGTGGCTTCGCCTGGACGACGGCAGCCTCGTGTCCGTCAGTAATTCGAACCTGTTGAGCGGACCCTTCGTGAACAAGAACGCGGGCGAACGGCTGAAGGGCGAGTTCTAGACCTCGTCGGACTCCGGGGGAAGCTCGACCTCCGGGACCGTACGACGAGCTTTATCGCGCCGTAAGCCCCCCCGGGTCCACGTGACGGACACGGGTTCGCTCCTCACCTCGCTCGAATGCCGGGCCTGCTGCAGCCAGGTCGATCCGTCCCGGCCGGCGGGAGTGTGCCCAACCTGCGGGCAGACCCTCCTCGCGACCTACGATCTCGGCCGGCTCGACGCCCGTGCGTGGCGGGAGGCCGTGGCCCAGCGACCGGGATCGCTCTGGCGGTTTCGCGAGCTCCTGCCGGTCCGGTCGGCCGAATCTATCGCATCTCTCGGGGAGGGAGGGACCCCCATCCTCGCGCTCTCGGAGGTTCCCGAGGCCCCCGGCGTGCGGCTTCTCCTGAAGGACGACGGACTCCTCCCCACCGGGTCGTTCAAGTCCCGCGGCATGGCGGTCGCCGTTTCCCGCGCCCGGGAACTCGGCCTCACCGACCTCTTCGTGCCGAGTGCCGGTAACGCGGGGGTCGCTCTCGCGGCCTACGGCGCGCGCGCTCGAGTGCGCGTTCGGATCTATCTCCCCGCCCGTACCGCCTCGTCGGTCGTCGAGACCTGCCGCCAGTACGGCGCGGGGGTCATCGCGGTTCCCGGCACAATCCGGGAGGCCGGGATCGCAGCGCGGGAGGCCGAGAAGGGTCGCGGCTCCTTCGACATGTCCACCCTCCGAGAGCCCTACCGGGTCGAGGGAAAGAAAACCATGGGCCTCGAGATCTTCGACCAGTCCCCCGAGGGATCCCTCCCCGACGCGATCGTCTATCCCACGGGTGGGGGAACGGGTCTGGTCGGGATGTACAAGGCGTTCACCGAACTGCGCACCCTGGGACTCATGGAGCGCCTCCCGCGCCTCTACGCCATCCAACCCGAAGGATGCGCTCCCGTCGTTCGTGCGCTCCGCGCGGGGGAGTCCCGCGTGACCCCTTGGACCGAGCCGCACACGGTGGCGCCGGGCCTCCTCGTCCCCGCCCCGTTCTCCTCGGAGCGGATCGTGGAAGCGGTGCGCGGTAGCGGAGGGGGCGGAGAGGTCGTGACCGACGCGGAGCTGCTCGATGCGATGGAGGCGCTCGCCCGGATCCACGGCGTCTCCGCCTCTCCGGAGGCGGCGGCTCCGTACGCCGCGCTCGCCAAGCTCTTCGGGGGCCGCCAGATCCGCGCGGGCGAATCGGTGCTCCTCTACAACACCGGGACCGGGCTCCCCTTCTCGGTCCGGGAGCTCCGTCGATCGCTCTCGATCAACTCAGGGTGATGACGAGCGGTCCCGTGAAGCTGCCGGACGGCGCGGTGACGTTGACGTACTGGATCGGCGCGTAATTCACCACGAAGCCGGCCAGATGGAACGGCGCGCTGACCGTCGCGGACGTGATCTCGTAGCAGATGAAATTGCAGGTCAGCGTGAGCGTCACGGATTGCGAGGAGGGCATCGTGAAGCCCCCGGTGCTCGTCAGGAGTTCGGTTCCGGCGAACCACTCGACGGCCGTCACATGCACGGCGACCGGCAGCGCCTGGAAGGCGCTGACGTCGGCGGCGATGAAGACGAGGAGCACCAGGGCGGCCACGGCGAGAAGGACGAAGACCGGGCGGACTCGCCGATGCGTGGGGCGTGCGTGCACCACGAGATCGTAGCCGCCGTAGAAGGAGGCCACCGTGCTGTGCATGGTTCACTCCGCGGGGGGTCCGCCCGACTTCCCGTCGGCGAACAATGTCGGGCCCGGATCGTTCTGGTTCACGAGGTCTCGACGGACGGGACGAATCCCGCTCGGGAAGGTACCATCCGAGGTCCTGCTACTTGCGCCCGCCGTTCGAAGCGATGCCGGGTTCGCCGGGGCGAGCCGTCCTTGCCCCGGAAGGGCGGGGCGAGTGGGCTCGGCCGGATTCGAACCGGCGGTCTTCGCTGTGTGAGAGCGACGTCGTAACCACTGGACCACGAGCCCGCGGGAGAAGGCGAGCGACCGGGGTCCATAAACCGTTCTCTCATGGGAGGAGCAGGAGTAGCGGGAGCACCAAGCTCGCCCCGACCGTCAGGAGCAGGCCGGTCGCCAGGGCAAGACTGCCTGCTTCCGAGTCCCCGTACCTCGTAACGAAGTAGAGCGTCGTGTCCATCGAAGTGGCTCCGCCCAGTGCCGCCAGTCCTTCGCCTCGCATCTTCGGTCCGATCACCGGAGAGAGGAGCATCGTGAGGTCTTCGCGGAGGAAGTTGGTCAAGAAGGCGAGCAGACCGAGGGCCGCCCCGGCTCGGGCCCCGACGAGCGGTCCCGCCAGAGTGTACCATCCGAACGCGAAGGTCGTGGCGAACGCCACCGACGCGGACGTTCCGACGACGGCGATGAACACCAGCGCGGCGGCGGCAGCTCCGGCCACCGCGGCCGTGAGCGGGATCCATAGGGTACGCAGCGCTTCGACCCGGAGCCGAAGGTCGAAGGCCACGAGGGCGAGCAGGGCGTAGAGCGCCCAAGGGATGGCTGCAGCAGTAGGCAGTTCCACGAAGTGCCCCACCGCGAACCCACCGAGCAGGGCAGCGAGCAAGAGAACGCTGAGAGGGATCCGTTCATCGGTCCCGGGCTTCGGTGGACGGGTCGCGTCCGTCCGGGGGAATGAACGGATCAGGGCCAGCGCGACGGCTCCGGTCAGCCCGAGGACGAGGAGTGCGAACCCCAGCGAGAGAGGGATCGTGAGGAGCAGCTGCGCGGAGGGAACCGCGTTGAGGGAAGCCCCGAGGAGGCCCACGAGGACCCCAACCGTGACGAGGGTCGCGCGCGGGACCCAGGGGCTCCGGGGTCGGACGACCCACCCCGCGACGAGCCCTGCTCCAAAGGCTACGTAGAGGAACGGGTCGAACTCCACGGTCCGACTAGCCCGACCACGCGCTCAGGGCGGGGGGATGCCGGTGGGCAGTGGGAGGTCCCAACCACAGGGTCTCGTCCCGGCCCGGGCCGTACCCGACGTACTCGACGGGGACGCCGGTCTGCTCGGTGAGGTACTCGAGGAATCGTCGGAGCGAGGACGGGAGCGCGGCCGGCCCCTCTCGTCGCAGCCGCTCCCTCAGGCGCTCGTGGAACGGCGGCCATCCCTCGAGCTGCTCGTAGACCGGTTGGGCTTTCGCGAGGTCACTCGCCTGAAGGGGAGGGGCGTCTCGGACGGTCGACCCGTCGGGCATGACGTACTGGACGCATACCGGCACCGACTCCTGACCTCCAAGGACGTCCACCTTGCTGATCGCGAGGGACGTGAAGCCGTTGAGGCGGGAGGCGTAGCGGAGGAGGACGAGGTCGAGCCAACCGCACCTGCGGTCCCGGCCCGTCGTGGCTCCACGTTCCCCCCCGGCGCGACGCAAGTACTCACCGCGCGGTCCGCTGTCCTCGGTGGGAAAGGGGCCGGCTCCCACGCGAGTGCAGTACGCCTTCGCCACCCCGACCACCGAGTCCAGCTCGGTCGGAGGGATCCCGCTCCCCATCAGGGCCCCCGCGGTGGTCGGGTGGGAGCTGGTCACGAACGGGTACGTCCCGAAGTCGATGTCGAGGAGGGCGCTCTGGGCCCCTTCGATCAGCACATGCTCCCCGCGGCCGAGCGCGTCCCAGAGAAGGGTCTCGGTGGGCCGGATGTACGGGGCGAGCTTGGCCCCGACCTCCGAGAGCTGGGCCGCCACCTCCGCGAGGGGCGGGAGGTTGGTGAGATGGGTCTTCGTCGCGTAGAGCATCTCGAGCCGCTCCTTGACGATGGCCGGACGGGAGAGGTCGCCGAGCCGGATCCCCCATCGTCCGTACCGGTCCTCATACGCCGGGCCGATCCCCCGCCGCGTCGTACCGAGAGTGGCGGTCGGGTCGGTCCGGGTCCGCAGGTCGTCCTCCCAGGCGTCCTCGAGCTCGTGGATCGGAAGGAGCACGTGGGCCCGGTCGGAGAGAACGATCTCACCCCGAAGCAGCCCCCGACGTTCCAGGTCCTGGATCTCCTCCAAGAGCTTGGTCGGGTTGATCACCATACCGGGACCGCTGATGCCGGTGACGCCGCGCCGGAGGACGCCGCACGCGAGCTGGTGCATGACCACATTCCCCTCGGGGAGGTGGATCGAATGGCCGGTGTTCGGACCGCCCCCGGAACGGACCACGTACCGGGCGTCGCTGGCCAGGAAATCCGTGATCTTGCCTTTCGCCTCGTCTCCGAACTGAGCCCCGAGGACAATCCGGACGGTCGTAACAGCTTCCCCCACTATCGGCGAGCGGAGCGGGTACTTGTGGGTTGTGCCTCGCCGTGCACGACCAGGGCCGGTCCCCCACGGTTCCGAGCGATATCACTCGGACCGCGTCGCGAAGGGACGCGCAGGAGAGGACCTGTCGAGGGCTCCCCCGGTGGGAAGTTCTCGGGGCGTGGCCAGGAAGGCCCGCGTCTTCTTCTGGTGGCAGGGCCGGCAGACGGTCTGTAGATTGGAGTACTCGAGGGCGGCACCCCCGCGCGCGATCTCGAGAATGTGGTCCACGTCGAGGTCACGGGCGCGCCGACGGGTCCCGCACAAGCGGCACGTGTACCGGTCCCGCAGCATGACGTAGGACCGAGCGGAATCCCAGAAAAAATGGCCGTGGAACTGCCACTGGCACCGACGCGAGCAGTACGGGGTACGATGGTTGGGCAGCGTGCGCCCGCACTCGACGCACAGCGCCGCCCGCCGGGCTTCGGCCCGAAGACGAGCCCCTTCCGAAAACCAGGCCACGGAGAGCGCGAGGATTCGCCCGTTCGGTCCGACCCGAACGGAAGCGCGGGGGTCCGACGCGGTCATGGACGACCCCGAGTCGGACCCTCCGTTCAAGAGGGTTGCCTTCGACCGGTACGGCCCCGGGCGCCCCGACGGCGCCCCGGAAGCTCATACCGTTCGGCCCCTCTTGCAGCTCGTGCACTTCCCCCTCTCCGACTGGATCGATTCCCATGCGGACTGTCGGTACCAACTTGGAAAGAGCGGCATGGTCGGAGTGATCGAGCCCCCGCGACCCACGCCCCGTCAGCTCCGTCGTCGAACTGCGGACGAGTGGACCGACGAGCTGCGCCGCGTCCTCGCGGACCACCTCCGGGTGGATCCGAGTCGTCTTTTCCTGACCCATGGGGCGAGCGAAGCGAACTCGTGGGTGATGTTCTTCACGGCCCGGGAAGCCCGCTCGGGCTCCCACCGCTGCCGGGTCCAACTCCCCGAGTACCCACCCCTCCTCGAAGTGGCCCGTCTCGCGGGGTTCCGACCCCACCCGAGTCCCGGCCGGGTCCCCCTGGCCCTGGTCTCCCTGCCGCGCAACCCCGAAGGGGTGGGGTGGACCTCGCAGGATCTCTCCGAATGGGCCGACGGAGCGCGGACCCTGCTGGTCGACGAGACGTTCCGGGAGTTCTCGGGGCGTCCGTCCCGCGCGGAGGCGGGCGACCGCGGCGTATGGACGACGGGTTCGTTCACCAAGTTCTACGGGGCGGATTCCCTTCGAGTGGGATTCGCCGTGGCCCCTCCGGAGGCGGCGGAGGAATTCGGTCGGTTCCACGCCGCCGTGGCCGATGACCTGCCTCCCGCTTCCGCGGCGGCGGCCGTCGACCTACTGAACCACTGGGGTCCGATCTCTCGACGCGTGCGCTCGCTCTTCGACCGGAACCGGACCGCGCTGCGCCGGGCGCTCCCCGCGGTCCCGTCGTTGGACGCCCCGGTGTACTTTGACCGCGACCCGAACGGCGACGGGGACCGGCTGGCGAACCGGTGCCTTCGGGCTTCCGTTCTGGTCTGTCCCGGTTCGTTGTTCGGCGCCCCGGAAGGGGTCCGGATCTGCTTGACCCGGCCGACGTTCCCGGCGGACCTCGAGGCGTACCTCGAAGTGCGGGGCGGAGCCGACCGGCCGGCTACCGCGGCAGGCGCGACGGCAAGGGCTCGACGGCGCCGCGGGGATACCGTCCGAGCGAGAGCCGCGACATCGTGACCTTGGCCACCGGTTCGACCCGGAACGGGACGACAGCTCCGGCGCGTTCGCGCAGGAAGGTCTCGGCGAATTGCCGGGCGCGATGGGGGTTCGACTCGTGCACGAGGAGGAAACCGCGCGCGAGCTCCGTCAGCACGGCCCGGTGCGGAACGACCTCCTCGACCGATTTCTCGTCGGCCTCGAAGGTCGATCCCGTGCCCCCCAATCGGCCTCGCCTCGACGGTCCGAGCCGGGGAACGCCCCATAAAGAGAGACCTCCATATGACGCGACCGCGACGGGGGCGACCGCGAAGATTTTACCCTCTCGTGCCCGTGCACGAGTGATTCTCCATGACCGAAAGTGCTACCGGTACGGTCTCCTCCTCCACCTCGGAACCCGTCGTCGCCGCGCGGGGCGTTCACCTCCGCACGACCATCCCCGGGCCCGAGGGGAAGCGGATCATCGACCGGGACCGCAAGTTCCTGATGACCTCGACGAAGACCTCCCCGGTGGTCGCAGCGAGCGGGAGCGGGGTCTGGGTCACCGACGTCGACGGGAACCGACTGCTCGACTTCGCGAGCGGGGTCGCGGTCCATAATGTGGGCCACTGCCACCCCGAGGTCGTCCGGGCGATCCGGGAGCAGGCCGGCCTCCTCTCCCACTTCGCGGGCACCGACTTCTACTACGACATCCAGGTCCGCCTGGCCGAGAAACTGGTCACCCTCATGCCGGGCGCCTTCGACAAGAAGATCTTCTTCACCAACAGCGGCACCGAGAGCGCCGAAGCGGCCCTCAAGATCGCCCGGTGGCACCGCCGCCGCCCGATCACGATCGGTCTGCTGGGGGCCTTCCATGGCCGGTCGATGGGAGCGCTCACGATGACGACCTCCAAGACTGTCCAGCGGGCCCGCTACGCGGCGTTCGCGGGGGGCGGTCACCACATCCCGGCCCCGAACTGCTACCGGTGCCCGTACAAGCTCGAGTACCCGAGCTGCGACCTGTACTGCGCGAAGATCCTCAAGGAGCTCTACTTCCAGACGTCGATGCCCCCGGACGACGTCGCGGCGTTCATCGCCGAGCCCGTGATGGGCGAGGGAGGGTACATCGTGCCCCCGAAGGGCTGGCACTCCACGATCAAGTCGATCCTCGACGAACACGGCATCCTGTTCATCGATGACGAGGTCCAGGCCGGGATGGGACGCACGGGACGCATGCTCGCCATCGAGCATCACGGCGTCGTGCCGGATATCGTGACGATGGCCAAAGCGCTCGGTGGCGGCCTCCCGATGGGCGCGGTCTCCCTCCGGGCCGACCTCGACCTGGAACCGGGCGCCCACTCCAACACGTTCGGCGGCAACCTGGTCGCCGCGGCCGCTTCGCTGGCCGCGCTCGGGGTGATCGAGAAGGAGCACCTCCTCGAGAACACGCGCACCCAAGGCGCCTACCTGATCGCGCGCCTCCACGAGCTCCAGTCCAAGTACGAGGAGATCGGGGACGTTCGGGGACTCGGGCTGATGGTGGCGACCGAGTTCGTGACGGACCGAACGACCAAGGAGCCGGCGGTCCGGCTCCGGGACCGCATCATCGAGGAGTCGTACCGTCGGGGACTCATCCTGCTCCCCTGCGGGAAGTCGTCGATCCGCTACATCCCTCCGTTGATCGTCCGACGCGAACAGATCGACGAGGGCGTCGAGATCGTGGACGCGGCGATCCGGGCCGCCCGCGCGGCGGCATGAAGTTCGGGCACCTCGCGGGTCCCGGTCGCCTCGAGGTGAGCGAGCGGCCCGAGCCGAAGGCGGGCCCGGGGGAGGTCGTCGTGGCCCTCGCGGCCTGCGGGGTCTGCGGTACCGACCTCGAAAAGCTTCGGGGCAACTACCGCACCGCCGGCGTCATCGGGCACGAACCGGTGGGTCGGGTCGCCCAGGTAGGCTCGGGAGTGGGCGACCTCGCGATCGGCGACCGGGTCTTCGTGCACCACCACGTTCCCTGCTACGTGTGCGAGGTGTGCGCCCGCGGGGACACGACCTTCTGCCCCACCTACTCCAAGACGAACTTGGATCCGGGCGGGTTCGCGGAGGCGTTCCGCGTCCCCTCGGAGAACGTCTCCCGCGGGGCCGTGCTCCCCCTCGATTCGTCGGTGGACTGGAGCACGGGCACCCTCCTCGAGCCCGCCGGTTGCGCGATGACCGCGATGCGGCGGATCGGGCTGCCCGAGGGGGCGAGCGTGTTCGTGCTCGGCCTGGGGCCGGTCGGCCTGTTGTACGCCCGCCTCGCCCGGTCGCTCGGGGCCGGCTGGGTCGGAGGGACCGAGGTCGCCCCCCTCCGGCGGGCGGCGGCGGAACGCGGGGGGATCGACGAGACCGTCGACCCCCGGGAACCGAACGCCGCGCGGGAGGCCGTGGACCGGGCCACGAACGGACGCGGCGTTGACCTCGCGGTCGTGGCGACGGGACTTCCCTCCGTGGTGCGGGACGCGACCACGCTCGTGCGACGCGGCGGCACCGTGAACCTGTTCGGCCTTCCGGAAGCGGGGAGCCGGCTCGACGCCGACCTCCAAGACCTCTACCTCCGGGGCGTCCGTCTGGTCCCGTCGTACGCGACGACCGAACCCGACATCGCCGAGGTGCACCGGCTCTTGGTCGACGGGGAGCTGCGCGTCGCGGACCTGGTCACCCACCGTCTCCCGCTCGACCAGCTCCACGAGGCGTTCCGCCTCGCCGGACGCCCGACCGAGGCCGTCAAGGTAGTCGTGACCGGTCCCGCCCTGCTCGGCTAGACCTCGGCGCCGTCCCCGAGGGTCTGGCCGGTCGCCCGGTGTCCGGCCCGTACCCGGACCTTCGGTCCCAGGAGGCAGGACACGACCGAGGCCCCGGCCTCCACGTGGACCCCGTCCATCAGGATCGAGTTCTCGACGTGCGCGCCCGATTCGACCACCACCCCGTCGCCGAGAGTGACGTACGGACCGAACGAGGCGCCCCGGACCTCGGAGGTCCGGGCCGCGGCTACCGGCCCCTTCCCGAACGCTCCTCGGGGCACGCCGCCCGGTCCGCCCCGACCGTCGTCGAAGAGCAGCCGCTGGGCGTTGAGCAGCCGCTCCGGGGTCCCCGCGTCATCCCAGTAGCGAGTGAGCCGGTACCCGAACACGCCGGACGGGAGAAGGCCGGGAACGATCTCCCGTTCGAAGCTGACCGGGCGGCCGGGCGGGATCGCGTCGAGCGCGGCCCGGGACCAGACCGCGAGGCCGGCGTTGATCCACCGGGACGGGGCATCTTTCGGCTCCGGCTTCTCCACGAAGGCCGTGATGCGATCCTCGGGACCCAGGGCCGCGACCCCGTACGGTCGAGTGTCCTCGACCTCGGCGAGCGCCATCGTCCCGATCCCGCCGCGCGCCCGGTGTTGGGCGAGCATCTCGGGGAGCTGGACCGCGGCCACCACGTCCGAGTTCAGCAGGTAGAACGGGTCCGACATTCCCTCTGACGCGTTCTTCATCCCCCCGCCGGTCCCGAGCGGCTCCGCCTCGGGGACCGTCCGGACTGGCCACCGTGGGGGGTGCGCCCGGACGTAGGCGTCCACGACCTCCGACTTGTACCCGGTCGCGAGCACGACCTCCTCGATCTCGGGTGGGAGCAGGTCGAGGACGTGGTACAGCATCGGCTTCCCCGCCATCGGGATCAACTGCTTCGGGGTCGTGTAGGTGATCGGCCGTAGACGGGTCCCGAACCCGCCGATGAGCACGAGGGCCTTCATCGCGGTCGGGAAGGGTTGGCCCTCCATATTCTCATGGTCCGGTCCCCAACCGGGCGCGGACCGTCCCGGTGGGCCGAGCGGTCCGTCTTACCCGACGCCGGTCGGGTCGACCGAACCGGACCCGGCCGGACCGAGATCGTAAGCCTCTTCGCCGAACTCGGAGACGTCGAGACCGGCGTTTTCCTCGGCCGGGCCCACGCGGAGAGGGGAGAACTTGTCGATGACTCTCAGCAGCACGTACGAGCCGGCGAAGGCGAAGGAGGCCACCACGGCCACGCCGACGAGCTGGACGAGTTCCTGATGGGGGTTACCGAAGAACAATCCGTTCGGACCGGCCGCGTTGATCGCGGTCGAGGCGAAGAGCCCGGTCGCGATCGTGCCCCACATCCCGCCGGCCCCGTGACAGGCAAAGACATCGAGCGAGTCATCGAGCGTGGTCCGCGCGCGCCAGCTGGCGACGTAGTTCGAGAAGATCCCGGCGACCAGTCCGATCACGATCGAGGCGGACGGGCTGACGTAACCGGCCGCGGGCGTGACGGCGGCCAGTCCGCACACCGCCCCCACGGCCATCCCGACCGCGGACGGGCGACCCTTGCGGACCCAGTCGACGAGCATCCAGCTGACCCCGGCCGCCGCGGCCGCGAGGTTCGTGGTGACCAGGGCGTTGACCGCGACCGCGTCGGCCGCGAGCGCGCTCCCGGCGTTGAACCCGAACCATCCGAACCAGAGCAACGCCGTCCCGAGGATCACGTACGGGACGTTGTTCGGCCGGCTCGCTCGGCTCTCCACGTCCGATCGGCGTCCGATGACGATCGCCGCGGCGACCGCCGACACGCCCGCGGAGGTGTGGACGACCAAGCCGCCGGCAAAGTCGACCACGCCCAGCATGTGGAGCCAACCGCCCGGGTTCCAGATCCACATCGCGATCGGCACGTAGATGAGGGTCGTCCAAAGGACGATGAAGATGAGGAGGGCCTTGAAGCGGACCCGCCCGGCGAACGCCCCGATGATGAGCGCCGGTGTGATGGCGGCGAACTTGAGCTGGAAGGCGAAGTAGAGCAGCGACGGGATGAACGCGGAATACCGGGGGTCGGGAGCCGCCCCGACGTTCATGAGCCCCAGGTTGGAGAGGTTCCCGATCACTCCGTCCACGGCGGGGCCGAACGTCAGGGAATACCCCCACAGGGCCCACACGAGGCTGACGACGGAGAAGATCGCGAGACACTGAACGATGGTGGCGACGAGGTTCTTCCGCCGAACGAGTCCCCCGTAGAAGAACCCCAACGCCGGCGTCATGAGCATGACCAGCGCCGTCGCTGTGATCACCCACGCCGTGTCCCCGGAGTCGATTGCCATGCTGGACCCCCGTTAGGCCCGAAGCCCTAACCGGCCGAACGCGACCTCGACCGGTCGCGCCCTTTTCCGCCGATATCCGGTGCCTTGGACCACACTTCCCCGCCTTCATCCGACCAGATGAACTTTCTGTTGAATCGGTCACACTGATTCGAGCGCCCTCACCGACCACCGCCACCTAGATTACCGACATTCCCCTGCCCCGCCCCATGGAGCTGCCCGGCAGTGTCCGGGTCCCGCTTCCGGAGGCGCGCGCGCTCGGCCGTCCCCGCCCGGACGAGCGGGTCCAAGTCACGCTGCTCCTCCGAAGGCGGGCGGACTTGGCTCCCTTCCCCTCGCCTTCCGGAGCGAGTCCCATTCTCACCCGCGAGGCGTTCGCGGCCACTCACGGTGCCCACCCGTCGGACCTCGAAACGGTCCGTACGTTCGCGCGCCGGGCCGGTCTCGAGTTGCTCGCGGAGTCGATCGGGCCCCGTACGGTCCTCCTGAGCGGACCGCTCTCCGCCCTGGAGCAGTCCTTCGGGGTCACGTTGCAGCGGTGGACCTATCCCGGTGGGAGCTACCGAGGAAGGCTGGGCCCGATCCAGATCCCCGGCGAACTCGCCTCCGTGGTCGTGGGGGTCTTCGGGCTCGACAATCGGCCCCAGGCGAGATCGCACTTTCGCCGGCGGACGGGAGCTCGTGCGACCGACCTCACGTACTCCCCTCCCACGGTCGCCGCGGCGTACGATTTTCCCGTCGGTACGGATGGCACCGGACAGACGGTGGGCATCCTCGAGCTCGGAGGCGGCTACTCGACTTCCGACCTCGCGGCGTATTTCTCGGGCCTCCACGTCGCACCTCCCCTCGTGGTGGCGGTCCCCGTAGACGGGGCGTCGAACTCGCCCACCGGCGACCCCAACGGGCCGGACGGCGAGGTCGCGCTCGACATCGAGGTCGTCGGTTCGGTGGCTCCCGCCGCTCGGATCGCGGTGTACTTTGCCCCGAACACCGACCAGGGATTCCTGGACGGGCTCGGTCAGGCGGTGCACGACACGACCTACCGGCCCTCCGTCATCTCGGTGAGCTGGGGGGGACCCGAACATTCGTGGACGGCGCAGGCCCTCTCCGCCCTGAACGCCGTCTGCGAGGATGCGGCGACGATGGGGATCACGGTCGTGGTCGCGTCGGGGGATGGGGGTGCAGCCGATGGCGGAACGGCCGGCAGCCGGGACGTGGACTTCCCGGCCTCGAGCCCCTACGCGCTCGGATGCGGAGGAACGCGCCTCGTTCTCGCGGGGTCTGCGATCGTGAGCGAGGTGACCTGGAACGAGCTCGCCCAGGGCGAAGGGGCGACGGGAGGCGGGGTCAGCGAATCCTTCCCGCGGCCCGCGTACCAGACGACCGCCTCCGTTCCCGACGCGCCCAACGGGTTCGCCGGACGAGGCGTGCCCGACGTCGCGGGCGACGCCGACCCCACGACGGGGTATGCCGTGCGGATCGATGGGGAGTCGGCCGTCCTCGGGGGAACGAGCGCCGTCGCGCCCCTCTGGGGGGCGCTGATCGCCCGGATCAACCAGGCCCTGGGGACCCCGGTCGGTTTCCTGAACCCGCGGCTCTACTCTCCCGTCCCGTCGGGAGCGCTCCACGACATCACCGTCGGGAACAACGGTGGCTACTCGGCCGGACCGGGGTGGGATGCGTGCACGGGCTTGGGATCCCCGGACGGGGCGAAGCTCCTCGCCGCCCTCCGGGGTGGGTCGGGTCGCGGTTGAACCGTTCCTTCGGGGACGACCGGTTTCAGGGCCCGAACCCGTCGAGGAAGCGCCACCAGGCGGAGAGGGACTGGTCCACGGCCCGCTTGGCGTCCCCGACGGCCGTGCCCCCCGCCCGGAGCTCGTGCGCCAGGAGGGATCGTTCGGCGGCCGAGTGCGCGACGTCCGCGGTCGTGTGCACGCGGAAGAACTCGTGGGCGGACCGAGCGCGGATCCCATAGTTGGCCCGGAGGCCGCGCGACTTTTCGGCCGCGACCTCGGGGAACTGCCGCTCGTAGGCATAGAGCGCGCCGAGCGCCGCGGCGGGCCGGCCCCTCGGGCCGAGCGTCAGCCGCTCGTACGTCGACAGGAGGGCCCGGGTCGGCGGGGTCGGGGCGGGCGGAGCGCCGGGCTTCCATCGGGCGCCGATCTCCCGGGCGAAATCGACCCACAGTTCCGGGTGCGTGGGGGAGCGTCCCTCCTCGTCCATCATGTTCTCGAGGAGCACCTGGCGGTCCCGCGAGCGCATCAATCGTGCGTAGGCCCCGGCCACGTACCGCGGGAAATTCGACTCGAAGTGATAGTACTGACCCGCATACTCCTGCAGGGTCTCCAACGGGAGGTCCCCGCGCGACCAAGCCGTGTAGAACGGATGCTGCAGCAGGTGGCGGCGCTGGATTGCGGCGTCAATGTCGCGGAGGGCGCTCATCGCGGGGGGGAGAGGGCAGGGGGTAATCGAGGTTTTGGGTCCCGTGGAGGGGTTTTGGGCGCGAGCCGAACCCCCGGCCGCGCGGGTGGGAGCCCGACCGCGTTTCGGGGAACCCCCGCAGATTTCCCTCCCGAGCGATTCAGAGGAGGGCGGTCTCGGCGGGCGCGAAGACGACGAGGAGGACGAGTTCCTCCTCGATCGAATGGAACTGGTGCGGGTCGTGGGCGGGAACGAAGAGGAGGTCCCCGGTAGCGACGGGCCGGTCCGCCGGCCCGTGACGAAACCGTCCTCGCCCCCGAACCACGAAATACAGCTCGTCCTGCTCGTGCGGCAGCTGGAGGTCGACCGCCCCGGCCGGGAGGACGTACACGCCCGCCGACATCGGGAGAACGCGGAGGAACTCGAGGTACCGGTCTCCCGATTTCTCGACCCGCTTTACGAGATCCTCGACCCGATCCATCGACCCCCCTGGGGCCGGCACCCGGTTTCGCCACTTAGCGACTCCCAGCCGCACCCTCGCCTCCCGCGGGGACGTGGGCGGTCGCGCCCGAGTTACGTTTGCCCGCCGATAGCAAATCGGGGACGGGACCGCAGTCGGCTGAGATGGACGGCGACCCCGAAGCCCCAGATCAGGATCGGGGCGACGATCAATCGCTCGATCAGGCCGGGGTCGAACGTCGTGTTGTTCGCCTGGGTCGGGACGTAGTAGGCGAGGGAGACCAGCGTGATCGCGCCGAGCAGCGCGGAGTAATCGCGTCCCCCCTCCCAACCGGATCCCGTTCGCATCCCGACCGCGAGGACGAGCAGGGCGATCCCTCCGGGAGCGAACACGAGGAGGGAGACGAGGTCGTGCACCGGGGGATTGACGTTCTCGGGGAAGGCTCCGACCAAGATGGCCGCGAGGCTCGCCAGCAGGAGCAACGGAAGCCCCACGATCCGCGACGCTCCTCGGGGGAAGGCGGTCCACGCCAGGAGGATCCCGACGAACGACACGAGGCCGAGGGTCGCGATCGAGACGTTGAAGACCACATGCCAGGGGGACGTGGCGGTGTTCCCGAGGTCGCTGATGTAATTGGCCAGGTCCGAGTACCCGGGGTACCGGCTCTGGACCGCGATCATGGCCGCCACGAACTGGACCGCGCCGAATCCGATCAAGGCGGCGCCGAGACGCGTGGTCCCGCGGGCCGGACGCAGCGACGGGGCGTTCATCGAGGATCGACCCGGCCCCGCCAGACCGGTTCCTCGGGATGTTCTTTTCGCCCGACCCGAAGGACGGACGCGTAGCCCAGAGGGAGGTCCGGCCCCGCAACCTCATCCCCGTTCGTGGTTCGGGAGCCTTCCGGGCCACGATGCGCTTCCTGACGTACGATGAGCTCACTCCCTCGATGGAGATGGACCGGACCCTCATCCATCTCGCGTCCTTTGGAGGGGCTTTCCCGCGCCGCTCGGTCGACCTGTGGCGCCGTCGGACCCGACTCCTTGCGGAGTACGTGGGCGTGTTCGCCGTCGAGCGGGGCCGCCTTATCGGTCAGACCTTCGTCCTTCGGATCCCGTACACGTTTCCGGGCGGGACCGAGGTGGTGAGCGCCATCGCGGCCGTCGGTACCCGCCCCGACCGGGGCCGGGCCGGCGTCGCGCGGTCCATCCTCACGGACATCCATCGACGGGAGCACGAGGCGGGGGTGCGATTCTCGACCCTGTGGACGAACCGATCTTGGGGAGCCCACGGACTCTACGAGAAGTTGGGGTATCGAGACGTGTACTCCTCGCCCTGGGCGGTCCACGCCCCCTCCCCCCGTCCCCCGAAACGGCACCCGGGCATCCGCCCCGCTCGAGCGAACGACCTACCCGCGATCGAGCAACTGCACTCGCGAGCCGCCCAAGGCCGGCTCGGCTTCCTCCGGAAGGAGCCGGGCTACCTCGCGACCGCGGCCGCCGCCGGCGAGCTCGATCCCGCCAAGGAATTGGTCGTGGTCCGATCCGGGAGCCGGGTGTCGGGGTACGCCCAGGTCGATTCGACCCCCTACCGAACGATCTGCGGGGAGATGGTGGCCACTTCGATGGCGGCTCGCCGCGCCCTGATGGGCGAAGTGGAACGGCGGGCGAGGAAGACTCCCTACGCCTTTCAGCATACTCCGGTGACGGACGATCTCAGCCTGTTCCGGTCGGGCGGGTTTACGCTGGTGAACACGACCTGGTACGGATTCATGGCGAACGCTCTCGGCCGGAGCTGGAGCGCACCGTCCGCCCGGTCGCAATTCGCGACGACGGACCCGCGGTTCCTCTGCATGGCAGGCGACCGCTTCTAAACCGCCCACGGACCCGGTGAGGGAACGCCCGGCGGTTCGATCCCGCGGTTCCTCCGAGTTCGGGGAACCCGTCGGAATCCCGCCGAGCGCCGCTCCGCCAGACTATTAGCGAGGTCCGCCCGTTTGCAGGAGCGTGACCTTTCTTGCGCCGGACCTCCTGCGGAACCACCGGGCGGGGTCTCACCCAAGTATCCTCTGGGTCGGCGCGATCGGGCTCGTTGTCGTACTCCTCGCTTCCGCGCTGGCTCCCACGCTCGGGGGCGGTCCTCTTGCCGGGCGGGCGGGAGCGGCCCGCGCGCTCGGGCCGGGACCGACCCATTCCCCCACCTCCCTCGCGTGTGGGGCCTTCCCCCCGTGCTCGTCGGCGACCCACGGTCCGGGCGACCGCATCGCCTCGCCTCTCGGTGCCTACCAGGTCGGTCGTCAGATGGGCTGGTCGCAGATCACAACCCCCCCGTGGGGGCCCAGTCTGGGCGCGGAGATGGTCGCGGACTCCGCATCGGGCACGGCCTTCGTTTTTGGCGGAGAGAACTCGAGCGGCCTGGTCAACGTCACCTCCGCCTACTCCGAGGCCAACAACACGTGGTGGAACGTCTCGACCGTGAATGCCCCGGGCCCCCGGAGCGACTTCGGGTTCGCCCTCGACCCGACCTCGGGCGTCGCCGTCCTCTTCGGGGGGCAAACGAACGAGACGAGCCTCGCGGTGTCCAATGCCACGTGGATCCTGAACGTCACCACCGACCACTGGGTCGCTGCGCCGCCGGGGGTGGCCCCTCCCGCCCGCGAGGCGGCCGCCTTCGCGATCGACCCCGCCCTCGGGGTGGGACTCCTTTTCGGGGGATGGAACCAGGCCTACTCACCGAACGGGTCGATCACGTATTCCGACCTTTGGGAGCTCAACCTCTCGACGTACGCCTGGTCTCGGGTGAGCGTGACGGGAGCACGTCCATCTCCCTTGGAAGGGGCGACCCTGACGTGGGACCCCTCCACCCTGAAGTTCGAGATGTTCGGCGGCTGCTTTCCGTGCTCGTCGGCCGTCTGGCAGTTCGACCCCGTGTCGCTGGAGTGGACCGAGCTGGTTCCGATCGGTGGGGCTCCCTCCGCCCGCACCGGCGCGAGCTGGGCGTACGACCCGACACTCGGCGTCGACCTCCTGTTCGGAGGCACGAACGGCGCGACCACGTTCGCCGATACGTATGTCTTTTCCCCGCGCAACCTCACTTGGGTCGCTCAGACCCTGTCCCCCGCACCGCCGGCCCGCTCCGAGGCGGCCTCGGGCTTCCTCGATGTTCCGGGCAATGAGACCTGGCTGGTCGCGGGGGGCCAAGGGATGTCGGCCTCGTACGCGGACCTCTGGCGGCTGTCGGCCACCACGAACCTGAGCCTCGAGGTCGTGAATGCCTCCTCTCCTCTCTCGCCCTTGGCCCACGCCGAGGTCAACCTGAGCGGACGCTTCCAAGGATTCACGAACTTCTCGGGCGGTCTCAACCTTACGCAGGTCAATGCGGTCGGCCATGCCCTCAACGTTTCCGGTTTCGGGTACTACCCGTGGAACCGGACCCTCTGGTTCCCACCGGGCCAGCCCATCAACCTGACCGTCGCCCTCACCCCCGAACCGCCGGGGACGGTCCTCGTCGAGGTCGTCCGGTCCTTAGGGTATCCCGTCCCGGACGCGGAGCTCAACCTCACGGTCGATGGGATCCGGATCAATCCGATCCCGCTCCTCACCGCCGCCAATGGCACCGCCACCTTCTTTGGGGTCGTCCCCGGCTCCGTGAACGTCACCACCTGGCTCCCCGGGTTGCGACCGGACTACCTGGACGGAGTCCTTCTTCCCGGTGGCGAACTCAAGGGCACGATCTTGGTGGTTCCCGACCCGCTCGTGACCGTGGTCGTGTACGGCCGATCTTCGAACGGCGACCTGACCCCGCTCTCGGGCGCCATCGTGCTCCTGGACAACGTCCCGTTCGGGGTGACCGGCTCGCTCGGAGAGGTCAACGGTACAACGACCGAGTATGGGTATTCGTCCTTCACCGGCGAGGCCCCCGGCTACGCGCCCAACATCACGACCTACCCGCTACCCTGGACCGGGCCCGTGCGAGTGGTCCTGATCCTCCCGGCCCTCCCGTACGGGCACCTCTACGTCAGCGTCTTCCGCCTCGGCGACGATCTCCCGATCTCGGGCGCCTTGGTGAACGCTTCCTCGGTGCATCCGCTCCCGTCGGGGCCCTACACCGCCCTCAACACGACCGGCCGATCGGGTCTCGCGAGCGTGGCGCTTCCCGAGGGCCTCTACCTCGTGCGGGCGACCGCTACGGACTACTTCCCGTCCGCCGGGGTCCTCGTCGCCGTGAACGCGAGCAGCGTCGGATCCCTGGACATCTACCTCGTTCCCGTTCCGCCGGCCAACGTGACGTTCATCGTGCACGACGCGACCACCGGCGACCCGATCGACGGGGCCACGGTCCTCGGGCTGGGCGGCTTGGCGGGGACCACCAACGCCTCGGGGTACGACAACGTCACCGACGTCCCCCCGGGAGCGTACGTCGTCACCGTGTCGGCCGCCGGGTACCTCTCGAACACGAGCGTACTCGACCTCGCTTCGGCCGAGACCCGCACCGACCGGGTCAATCTGACACCGGCCCCCGGGACGGCGCCCCCGGCCTGGTCGTTCAGCCTGGTGCCGGGCGGCATCGTCGACCTCTGGGCGTTCCTGCTGGTCCCCCCTCTCCTGATCGTGGGGGGCTTCGTCTGGGTGTCGGCCGCACGCGCGGCCGGACGGGAGAAAGGGATGGACCCGGCGCCGGCCTTCCGGAAGAGGGGGCCGGGAGAACCGGGTACTCGCCCCTCCCCGTCGGGCGAGGCGCCCGCCCCCGCGTCGTCCCGTTGAGCGCCCGTCGGGCGATACCCCCGTTCTAGCCGGCGAGTCCGCCGAGCGGCGTCAATCTCCGCGAGAGCACACGGGCGACTCCGATCATCGCGGCGGCGGTGGCGACCGCGAGGCCGAGCAGGGCGAGGGCCGGCACGACGGAGGCGAGGCCGAGGAAGGCCCCGACCAGGAGGCCGGCCACGAGCAGCGAGCCGAACCCCGGCGAAAGGACCGTGCCCGGGGAGCTCGAACGGGTCCGGGTCGCGAGCGCTTCCCGCTGTCCGTCTCGGAGCTCGAGCCCGTCCGACAGGGGAACCGCGAGCGTCGGGGAGAGAGGGAACTTGAACCAGCTCCACGGGAGCGGCTCGTCGAGCGCCGTGCGGGGAGAGATCCACGACAGGACCAACGCGACCAGGGCGACCCCCCCGAGAGCCACGAAGACCGGGTTGAAGGCGGCCTCCAGGGGCAGCGTGCCGGGGGCCGTGCCGCTGAGCAGGTCCGCGCCCCCCTGGACCTGGTTTGCGAGGGCGTTCCCCAGGGAGTTGAGAAACTGCCAGCCGGCGGGATCTCCCGTCGGCGACCCCGGGGTCGCCAACGCGGCCAGGAAGGCGATCCCGGCGACGAAGGTCGATTGGAGCGCGAGGATGCGGACGCCGGGAGAGACGTCCTCCCGCCACGCGAACTCGAGCCAGAGGAATGGGACGCCGACGAGCACTCCGACGGATAGGCCGAGCCATCCTTCGCCCGCCGCAGGGCCGTACGCGATCGGCACGCCTACGGCGAGCGTGAGGAGGACGAGCCCGAGCCCCTCCCATACCGGATGACGGAGAAGGCCGAACCCCACCGCCGAACCGAACCCGAGGGCGAGCAAGAAACCCAGCGGGAGGGTGAATCCGCCGCCCGAGTACTGCTCGAGGACCAGCACCCCGACGCACAGGGGAGCCGGGTAGAACAGCCCGGCCATCCACACGCGCTCGCTCATCCCAGCTCCCCCCAGGACCGGGTCCAGGCATGGAGCTCCAGGGTCGCCTCGCGGACCTCGGGGGCGGCGTACGTGAGCACCGGCACGCCTACGGCGCGCAGCCGCTCCACGCCGAGGTCGACCTGGCGCTGGACCGGCGCGAGGGCGAACTGGAGCGTCCGCGCGGCGACGGGATCCGCGGCGGGAGGGAACAACGTCCCCACCTGGGGGCAGACCGCGACCAATCGATGGCCCCGAGTCCGGAGCGCACCTACCGGGCCCTCGAGGGGACCCGAGAGCGAAAGGAGCGTGGAGAAGAGGACGATCGTCGTGGGAACGGTCAGTCGTTCCTGGGCGAGGGTCAGGGCCTGGGCGAGGTCGAAGGGGGTCGGCGCGAGGCGGATGCGCCCGAAGGCCTCGGTCAGGACCAGGGCTCCCTCGCTTCCCCGCTGGGGCGGGACGAACTCCGACACCCGGTCGGAGAAGACCAAGAGCCCGACCCGGTCGTGTCCCCGGATCGCCTGGCCGGCGAGGACGGCCCCCCCTTCCACTGCCTGCTCGAGGGCTTCTTTCCCCGGGGGCCCGAGGCGCATGTCCCGACTCGTGTCGAGGAGGATCAGGATCTCGGGGTGCGCCTCCTCCTCCTGCTCGCGGACGTAGATCTTGTCGAGGCCGGACCTCCGCCATGCGATCTTGCGGACGTCATCGGACGACTGGTACTCCCGGAGCGAATGGAACTCGGTCCCCGCCCCGACCCGGCGGCGGAACGCCTCGCTCGGTCCCCGGGGGCCGAGCGGAACGACCGTCGACGCTTCCTGGACCGAGAGGGCCGGGGTGACCAGGACTTCCCAACGGTTCTCGAGCTTCGCGGTCCGGAAGCCGAATCCGAGCGGGTCGTGCGCGATCACGATCGTGGGTCCGACCCGAAACTGCCCGCGCTGTCGGGGGCGGTACACGTAGGCCAGACGGACGGGGCTCGAGGCCGACCACCACGTCAGCAGGCGAGGCGAGCCGAGCACCACCTCGAACCCGTCCGGCTGCGGGTCGAACACCTCCGCGTAGATCGGGCCCGGCCCGACCATCTCGAGGTCGATCGCCATCGACCCGACGCCGTCGATGCGCACCTGGGAGCTGTTCTCGAACCGCTGCCAACGGAACCAGGAGGGCCCGAAGTCCCGCGTCGTCCAGTCGAAGGCGAGGAGCTCCGTGGTCGCGAGCGCGAGGACCGCGATGGGCAGGATGAGCAAGAGGAGGTTCAGGGTGACGAGCCCGATCAGGAGCGCCCCCATCCCGCCGACGATCACGGACCAGCCCAACGGGCTGAGCACGACCCGGGAACTCGCCATGGGGTCCGGTTAGCGGGGTACCGGGACTTTCGCGAGCGTGTCGGAGAGGATGGTCCGGACGCTCTCGAACCCGCCCCGTCGATCCCCCGGGAGCGACCGGCGTCCGCGGAATTCGGGTCGGAGGATGAGCCGGTGGTTGAGGATCGGGAAGAGCAGCTCCTGCACGTCGTCCGGGATCACGTACCCCCGGCCGGCGAGGAACGCGGCCGCGCAGGCCGCGCGCAAGTACTGGACTGACGCGCGCGGGGATCCTCCGGCCTCGAGCCGGGGGTCCTCCCGGGTCGCCCGCACGATCGCGGCGACGTACTGGACGATCTCCTCCTCGACGTGCACCGACCAGATCCCCCCCCGGAGCCGGTCGACTTCTCCCGCGGAGACGACTTCCGGACCGGGGGCGACGTCACGGGGGTCGAGCTGCGAGCGCACGATCGTCGCTTCGTCCTCGGCGGTCGGGTAGATCATGAGCCAACGGAAGAGGAACCGGTCGAGCTCCGCCTCGGGAAGCGGGTAGGTCCCCTCCTGCTCGAGGGGGTTCTGGGTGGCGATCACGAGAAACGGACGGGGCAACGGGTAGCTCCGCCGGTCCACGGTCACTTGCTGCTCCTGCATCGCTTCCAAGAGCGCGGACTGGACCTTCGGGGGCGCCCGGTTGATCTCGTCGGCCAGCACGACGTGGGCGAAGATCGGGCCGGGCCGGTAGACGAACGAGCGGTCCGCCGGGTCCATCACGAGACCGCCCAGGATGTCCGCGGGGAGCATATCCGGAGTGAACTGGATCCGCTGGAACGACAACCCGAGAGCTCGCGCGAACGTCCGGGCCAGGTAGGTCTTCGCGATTCCGGGCACTCCCTCGATCAGGACGTGGCCTTCCACGGCGACGGCGATCGTCAAGGCCCGCACGATCTCGTCCGAGCCGATCACCTTCTGGCCGACCGCGCCCTGCAAACGGTCGAGCAGTTCGTGGGCCTCACCGGGGGAGAGCCCGCCGGCGCCCACCGTGGGCGGCGCGACACCGGGCGCCGCGGGAGAGACCGATCCGTTCCCGGTCGGTCCCGGGTCACCGGCCGGCCCATCGGGGTCGCTCATGCGGCCGCCTCCAACCGGGGCCAGAGTTCCTCGACCTCGGAGAGCTCCTCCTGGAATCGCCGGCGCGCACTCGACCGCCAGGTGGGCCTCCGCCAGTCGGACCAGAGGTCCGTGCGAAGGGGGTCCTCGGCCCGGTACGCGAGTCGATAGGTCTCTTCGAGGGCGACCACGATCCGACACGCTCGGTCGATCACGGGGTCCCGCCGCCGGGGAGAAGGGAGGGTACTCGAGAGGATATCCACGGGATTGAGCCCGTGTCGGACCGTCAGCTCGCCGACGAGCCGGTCGTGCACGACCGTGACCGCCCACGTGAGCCGCGCGCGGCGTAGGTCTTGGTCGAGCAGGGCGATCGGATCGACCCTCCACCCTTGACGGACCGAGTAGCCGACGAACCGCGGGGGTTCGGCCGGATGGGGCCCCGTTTCCCAGCCGAAGAAGACGACCAGGTCGAGGAGCAACGCACTCCCCAGCGCGAGCGACACGGAGAAACCGACGGCGCCCGCGGCGGTCACGGGATCTCACGCCCCGGAACCGGAGCGGGCCCCACGACGGAGTAGGTAGCCCTTGCCGGCGCGCGGTCGTCCGGCCCGCTCGGTTGGAATCGGGGGTCGTAGATTCGCGCGAGGACGGTGTCGGTGTAGAGACTTCGAAGAAGGGCCTCCAAGGCAGCCGCATCGCCGCCCTGAAAGGTCCCGAATCGTACCGGTTCGTAGAGTTGGTACAGCTTCGGGAGCAGGTCGGGGAGCGGGCCCATGTCCGACTGCAAGGACCGTCTCAGGAATCCCCGGTCCGTGAGGGACGGCGGAACGACCAACCCGTAGGTCCGGACCGCGTGGTCAAAGGCCGACCGGTACGCGAGCCGGACCGCACTGGCGTACTCGCCGGCGCCCAGCAGCTGGCGAACCTGAAGGATCAGGGGGTTCGACTCGATTCCCCGGGCCGGGAAGGGCCCCTCGGTGCGAGCGGTGGTGGGCGGCAATGAGGATCTCTGCCCTCCGGAAATGGAAGACTCCCCCGTTCGCTTCACGACCGGTCGGGGGATAACCTTGCTCCGACGGCGAGACCAAGTGTCCGGTGTCAGGGCGAGCGGGACCGGGCGCAGGTCTCACTCGTACGAGACGTCCGAGCGCATGTAGACCCACGTTGCGAGAGCGAGCACGGTCACCATTTCCGCGACGAGGATGAGCATCTGGTAGCCGTCGGTCGGCGTCAGGGTTCCGGAATAAGCGCCCCGCACGGCGTCGGCCACGTAGGTGAGAGGGTTCACTTCGAAGAGCGCTCGAAGAACGAGGGGGAGTCCGCTGCTCAGCGGATAGAACACGGTGCTGGCGAAGTTCACTACGAAGAGGAGGAGGATCTGGATGCTGTTGTAGGTGGTGTTCGACTTTACGACCGCGGCGAGGAGGAGCATCAACGCGCCGAAGAAGATCGAGCCCACTACGATCGACGCCAGGATCACGCCGAGCGCGAGGGGGTTGGTCGGGATCGTCCCGAGGAGACCGTACGCGACTCCGAGCATGACGACGGCCCCGCCGAGCCCGAAGAGCATGGACGTGAACAGGATGCCGAGCAGATACTGCAGGCGCGTGAAGGGACCCTGGAGGAGCTGGGACAGCATCCCCCAACGCCGGTCGGCCCAGAGCATGCTGCCGCCCACCGTGCCGGCCATCACGATCTGGAAGGACATGATCCCCGGGGTCAGGTACGCCAGGTAGCTGTTCCCGGACCCGCCCGCCGAAGTGATCGACTGAAACCCGAACCCGAAGAAGATGAGATACATCCCGGGCAGGCCAAGAAGGATGATCAGGCTCCCGGGGTCGGTGTTGACCCGGATGTTCCGGTAGATGAGGCGAATCAGGTCAGGTACTCGCAATCGACTCGCCTCCGTGGTTCACCGATCGGAGGAACACGTCCTCGAGCGTGTTCTTTCGGACGGTGAGCCATTCGAGCTGAACGCCCATCGCCTGGGAGAGCTCGGCGATCTTCGAGAGGGCCTCCTTCGGGTCGTCGATGAGGAGCACGGCCGAGTGGCCGTTCGTCGTCACGCTGGCCCGGGTCCCGAGCGCGTCCGACAGGGCGAGGAAGAACCGGGCCGAGTCGCTGGCGGCCACGGTCAGGTCGATCGTCTTCTTGCCCCCGTAGAGCTGCTTCAGGTTCTCGACCGTGTCAAGGACCAGGATCCGACCCTCGTCGACGACGGCGACGCGGTCGCACAGATAGTCGGCCTCCTCGAGATTGTGGGTGGTGAACACTACGGTCAGTCCCCGCCGCACCTCGTCACGGATCGAATCGAGCAGGGTCCGACGCATGATCACGTCGAGACCGACCGTCGGCTCGTCGAGGAAGAGGATCTCCATGTCGTGCATGAACTCCCGCGCGACCTGGACCCGCCGTTTCTGCCCTCCCGAGAGGTCGAAGGCCCGTCGCTTGCGCACGTCGCGGAGACCGAACCTCGCGAGGAGCTCCTCCCGGCGACGGACTCGTTCCGTCTTCGGAATTCCCCACAGCACACCGTAGATGTCGAGGTTCCCCTGGACCGTCGTGAAATCGAACGACTCTCCCTGCTGGACCACCCCGATGCGCCGGCGGATCTTCTGCCCGTCGTGGGCGGGGTCCATCCCGAGGACTCGCAGGGTCCCGGAGGTCGGCTGGATCAACGTGGTCATCGCTTTGATGAGCGTCGACTTGCCCGCCCCGTTCTTCCCCAAGAGGCCGAACACCTCCCCGCGGCGTACCGAGAACGTGACTCCGGCCAGGGCGAAGTGGTGACGGTCGTAGGTGTGCCGAAGGTTCTCCGCGTGCACTACGGGATCCGTCGTCGTCAACGCGGTCGCGCTCACTCGCTCTCCCTTCGCCGTTCAAAACGAACGAAGCACTCCCCATAAGCGATGCTCACCCCGAGTGAGCCTCACCGTGGAACCGCGGGCGAATCAACCCCACCGGGCGCTCGGCCGCGGATCGATTTCGGAGAGCACCGATGTCATTGCCTCGATTACGACCGCTCGCACCACCGGACCGCGGCGGGGTTGTGTCTCAAGTTTCCGCGCGGAGGATCAAGCCAAAGGAGGGCCGAGGCGGCAAGTTCGATTCCCTAACCCTCCGCATGGGACACTACTTCGAACCCGCCGAAATCTGAGTTCCCTCGAGGTCAAACCATGGAAACCTTAGGAATTGACGAACGGTTCGGTTCCCGTTCCGGAGACCTCGACCCCCACTCCAGTTCTGGATCCGCTCGAATCAAGGCGGTTTGTGGTCTGGGCCGCTCGGCCAACCACCGGTTCCTGGATGGGGACGGCCGACACGGAACCCTATGCCAGTGCGGCCGATTCAACAACTACTCTTGGTCGGCGAGGAAACGGGCCCGTCGGAGCTTGGCCACGAGGCCGGGCAGGTCGCCGTGTACGAAACGCCAGAGCTTATCGGCTTTGACCTCAGGGTACTCGTGGACGAGGTCGTTCCGAAGCCGATCGAGATCATCCCACGGAATGAGCGGATTCGCATTCCTGAAGGGACGTCCGACCTTCGTGGCGGTCTCAGTGAAGTGAAGGATTCGTAGCTCCACCGCGTCTCGGATCTCCGGCGTGCGAAGGTCGAAGAACGACTCCTTCCCGCGAGAAAGATAGCGTTCGGCCGCTGACGCTTCCCGCAGCATTCGATCGACCAAGGTGCGGACCCGGACCTCGGAGTCCCTCAAAGAAGAATCGCCTCGGCCAGCACTTGGTGTCGGATAGACCAGGGAAGGCTATCCTCCTCCACCACGTCGACCTGGCGCCCCAGGAGCTTCCCGAGCTCGGTCTCTAGGTGGGCTTGATCGAGCAACGAGGCCCTGGGCAGACCGTCCACCAAGAGATCGAGGTCGCTCCGTTGATTCGCTTCTCCTCGGCGTACCGAGCCGAACACGCGGACTCGCTTCGCGCCATATCTCTTGGCAAGGGCCAGGACTCGGTCGCGATGGAGTCCCAGGACCTCAGGAATCCCGAGCCCTGTCCCTACATGGGTTGGACGGACTTTGGGAACATTCCAGAGCCTCGACTTGCATCGGGGGCACATCCGGACCGGTGCGTGTCGGGGCGTCCATGTATAGATGCAGCGATAACAGTGAATGTCTCCTAGCGATTCGACCGCCATGGCTCACACGGCAATTTGCATCGGCGGGTATTAGACTTACCTATGCGGAGCTCATTCCCAGGTAAGTAGCACGCCGCCCGTCGGATTTGACCGACGTTTCATTGATTGAACGAGTCTGAACGGAGATGTCCCAAGATCCCGTAGCGAGCATTGTCGAAAAGTCGACTTCCCCGGCCCTCAGCATAGGGGCCGGTTCCGAACCCGAATATCGGTTTGTCAAGGGGCAACTCTTGGCTCGGATCGGGCCAAATCTACGATGCGGTTTCTTGAGGTGAAACCGCACCCGGTGGCCGCTTCTCAGCGGGTGGGTTTTTAGCCCCTCCCGGCCTGCGCGACGGCATGACGGAGATTCCAGAATGGCGGCGCCGGGTTTTGCGACGGTTGGATGTGACCCTCATAGTATTCGAGTTGGTTCTGAGCGTGATTTTTCTTGAAGTGTCCCTAGTGACGGGCAGCCTCTACTTCAAGGGAGTCGGGATTGGTCTGGTCATCGCTTGGGTGACGAGTGCCCTGGCCGTTCTTTACAGAAGGATGGCTGGGGCTGTGTCCTGAGAGGGGGTCAACTGCGCCCCGACCAACCGATCTCGGCGGGACCTATCGGAACCTTACCGATCGAGAGCTAACTTGAGTGGAGCCAAGGGAGGGAATCGAACCCCCAGGAAGCGGATCTGCAGTCCGCCGCATTAACCATTCTGCCACCTTGGCGCGGCGGGGGCGAAGAGCCCTCTCCTTAAAGCCCTCGGGGCGCCCCCCGCGGTCTACACCGAGTGGAACCCGCGTCGCAGGAACTTCCCGGTGTTGACGACCACGAGGCGAGCACGCCCGACCCAGGCCATCGATCGACCTTCCGCGATCGTCTGCTGCTTTCGGATCGCTTCCAACAGGTCGTCCACCGTCGCCGCCTCGTCCGGAAAGCGCGTGTACGCCCGACCGAGGTCGGTGAGGGCGTGCACGTCGCTGCCCCCGGTGGCGGCCAGCTGCCGCCGGGCGGCGAGCAGCTCCGCCTTGGCGTTGTTGATCTCCGAGTTGTGGCCGTTGCGGACCTCGATCCCGTCCACGGTCACCGTCTCCGCGATGCGCCCGCCGACCCCGTGACGGAGCCGGAAGGGGTGGGCGAGGACCGATTCGCCTCCGTGGGCTCGGACCCATTCCACGGTCTCTCGGACCGGGCGATGGGGGGGCGGCGCTTCGGAAACTCCGTAGGCCAGCAGGTGGCCCTCGATCGTGGAGACCTCGACGCCCGGCAGGAAGAGATACGAGGGGTAAGCCCGACGAAGCTCCCTGAGCTCGGCATGGCCGGCGACCGAGTTGTGGTCGGTCAGGGCAAATCCGCGAAGTCCGGTGTCGGGGATGCGACGGGCGAGCGCCTCGAGCGAAAGAGGGGAATCGGGAGAGTGACGCGAGTGGACGTGGAGGTCGAGGCGAACTTCGCCCGTCACCGCACCACCGCTCCCACGGGTACGGCTTCCATCGGTCGGACCACGCGGTCCGGTCCGAACGCGATCAGCCCTCCCTCCGGACCGTCCGGCGGTCGCGTGACCACGACGGCGGTTTGTCCGATGGGCCAGCTCCCGCCGACCTCGACCGAGGCCGTGCCGAGGCTCACCCGGGTCCGGCCCGCCGGACCGGGCCCGGCGGTCGTACCCACCGCGAGACGGAACGAGGCGAACTCCTCGTATGTGATGGTTCGATCCCCGACCCCGCGACCCGGCACGAACTCGCCGGGAAGTGTCCCCTCCGGCGGGATCAGGAGGACCGGGCGTCCTGCCAGGTCGGCGGCGAGGACCATTCCCTGCGACGGGATCCCCCGGATGGTCCGCGGGGCCAGGTTCGAGAGGAACACGATGAGACGGCCGGTGAGCGTCTCGACCGAATAGGCGCCTCGGATGCCGGCAACGATCGAACGGGGCTTGCCCTCGCCGACGTCGACCTCGAGCACGAGGAGCCGGTCGGCAGAGGGATGCTCGGTGGCCCGGAGAATCCGTCCGGCGCGGATCGCGAGCGGTGGGATACCCTCGACCGTGGCCGGGGGAGGGGCGGGAACCGCCGGCGGAGCGGGCCGGGTCGAGGCCCGAGGGAAGAGGGGCCAGATCTCGCCCAGGGCCTGGCCCGGCGGAGGGGGTTCGAGGACGTGCTCCCAGTCGCCGGGGGCCGGTGGGTCCGAGTAGCCGAGCATGCGATACACCTCGGCCGAAGAGAAGGGGAGAACCGGAGCGAGCCACGTGGCCAAGGCCTTCAGCCGCCACACCGATTCGTAGAGGATCCGGGAGAGGTCCGGCTCCGTGGCCTGCCACGGACGGGCCTCGTGGAATCGACGGTTCGACTCTCTAACTTCATCCAGCGTCCGGTCGAGGGCCGCCTTGAGATGGACCCGGTCGTACTCGTCGCTGATGCGGGCATGGGCGGCCGCGATCTGGGCTCCCGCGCCGTCGGCGAGGTCCGGTCTCCACGCCTCGGGCGGAACCGGTATCCGGCCGCCGCACCGTTCCCGGACGAGGACGAGGGTCCGCTGGACGAGGTTCCCGAACTGGTTCGCGAGGACGTCGTCGCGGACCTTCTCGAGCTCATCCCAGTCCAGCTCCGTGTCGTGGTTCTCCGGCGCGAGCAGGGCGGCGTAGAAACGGATCACGTCGGGAGGGAACTCGGCAAGCAGGGACGGATGGAACGCGTCCCGCGCGGTCGAGCGCGACTTCGAGATCTTTCCGCCCCCGATGAGCAGCCACTCATTTGCCGCGACGTTGTCGGGGAGGTGGAGCCCTCCCACCCCGAGGAGCATCCCGGGCCAGAGGATCGTGTGGTGGAACTTGTTGTCCTTCCCGAGGAAGTAGTAGTGGCGGGCGGGCTCTCCCTCGTCCCAGTACCGCCGCCACGCATCCGGCCGGCCGCTTCGTACCGCCCACTCCTTCGCGCCGGAAAGGTAGCCGATGAGGGCCTCGAACCAGACGTAGAGGCGCTTCGAGTCGTACCCGTCCAGGGGCAAAGGGACCCCCCAATCGAGGTCTCGCGTGATGGGCGTCGGGCGCAACCCCTCCGCCAGAAAGTTCTCGGCGACCTTCCGGGTACCGGGTCTCCAGTCCGCCTGGCGGGCGATGTACTCGGCGATCCGGGGTTGGAGGCGGTCGAGCTCCAAGTAGAACTGGTCGGTGGGACGGAACTCGGCGGGCGTACCGCAGAGCGCGCACTTCGGGTCCCCGAGGTCCTTGGCCTCGAGCGGTCGGCCGCAGCGGTCGCACTCGTCCCCGCGCGCGCTCGGGGAGCCGCAGTGCGGGCAGGTCCCGGTGAGGTAGCGGTCGGGCAGGAAGCGGGTGTGCTTCGGACAGTACGCCCCTTCGGTGGTCCGGCGCTGGAGGAACCCGTGCTCGAGCAGCGCGAGGAAGATCTCCTGTGCGGTCCGCTGGTGCAGGATCGTCCGGGTCGTCGTGAACGTGTCGAACGAGATCCCCAGGGTCTCGAACGCCCGATGGTTGAGCGCGTGGTATCGCCGGGTCAGCTCGTCGGGCGTGACCCCTTCTCGCTCGGCGGAGACCAGCGCGGGAGTTCCGTGCATGTCGGAGCCCGAGACCATGAGAACCTCGTCCCCCCGAAGCCGGTGGTACCGGGCGAAGATGTCGGCGGGGACGTACGTGCTGGCGAGCTGGCCGAGATGGAAGGGGCCGTTCGCGTACGGCCACGCCACACCGATGAACACCCGGGCCACGACGGTCTCTCCGGGCCCGAGAGGCGGGGGGCGGACCTAAACGTTTGCCGGCGCCCCGGAGCGGGGGACGGCAGCCGAGCGGTCACACCTCCGCACGGTCACGATAACGGTAAAGAGGAGCGCCATCGTCCTTTGGGAAGTGGTCGCCGACCGGGTGCGACGCGTCGAAATCTCGGGCATTCGCCGGATGTTCGAGTCGGCTCCCCCGAACTCGATCAACCTGGGGCTCGGCGAGCCGGACTTCGAGCCGTCCAAGAAGGTCATCGCCGCGCTCTGCCACGCCGTGGAGAACGGCGGCAACCATTACGGCCCGACCGCGGGGATCATCCCCCTGCGCGAGCGCATCGCGGCCCGGTACGCCGACCGGGACCCACGGACGACCCGCGAGAACGTGATCATCACCGCGAGCGGTTCCGAGGGACTGATGTCCACGGCCCTCGCAATCTACGACGTGGGCGACGAGGTGCTGGTCCCGAACCCCGGTTTCGTCTTGTACGGTCCGCACGCCCGTCTCGCCGGGGCCGTCCCGGTCCCGTACTCGCTCACCGAACCCCGGAAGTTCCAACCTGACCTGGACGAGCTCGAGTCCCTCGTCACCCGACGCACCCGCGCGATCGTGGTCAACAGCCCGTCGAACCCCACCGGCGGGATGTTCTCGACCCGAACGGTCGACCGGCTGATCCGGTTCGCGGACGCCCACGACCTCGTCATCGTGTCCGACGAGGTCTATGACGAGATCGTCTACGAGGGGGAGTTCACCTCCTTCTGGGGACGGACCGACCGGGCGATCATCGTCAACTCCTTCTCGAAGACCTTCGCGGTCACGGGCTGGCGCTTGGGCTTCCTGGTCGCGCCTCCGGCCCTCGCGGTCGAGCTCAACAAGATCCACTACCACATCATGGCCTGTCCGCCGACGCCGGCCCAGCTCGCGATCGTCGCCGGGATCGACGCCGGTCACGGCGCCACCCAGAAGATGGTCAAGGAGTTCCGGGTCCGTCGCGACCTCATCGTCCGGCTCCTTCAGGGCATCCGCGGCGTCTCGATCGTCCCCCCGCTCGGCGCCTTTTACGCCTTCCCGAAGGTCGACTGGGGCCAGAGCTCGACGGAGGTCGCGACCGGACTCCTGCGTCGGGGGGTCATCACCACCCCGGGGGACGCGTTCGGCAGCTTGGGGGCAGGGCATCTCCGCCTTTCGTTCGCCAACTCGCGTGAGCGGCTGCGGGCGGGACTCGAGATCCTCCGGGAGTACGCGGACGAGGTGACCGGCGGATGATCGCGGGTCTCTTGGGTCGGGTCTTCCAAGCCGTGGGACGCGTCCGGGGCGGGGATCCCGGCGCCGACCTGGCCCACGTCGGGTCCGAGCTCGTGCGGCTCGAGAAGGCCGTCCCTCAGACCGCCGCGACCTCGCGGTAGAGGTCGAGGTGCCGCTGGGCGGCCACCGACCAGTCGTAGCCCTGGACCCGTTCGGTCGCATGGCGGACCCGGTCCCGGGTGCCGGCCCGGTCGTCGAGCACGGCGGAGAGCGCCGCGGTGAGATCGCCGACCGACCCGTAGGGGACCAGTCGTCCCGCCCGACCCTGGTCGAGTACCTCCGGCACACCGCCCACCGAGGTGGCTACGATCGGGGTGCCGGCGGCCATCGACTCGAGCAGCACCAGGCCGAACGCCTCCCACTCGGACGGCAGCACGAGCGCCGCCGCCCCGCGCACCACCGCACGGCTCGTCGAACGATCGTCCACCCATCCTAGGAAGACCAGCAGATCCGCTACTCCCAGGCGGCGGGCCTGTTCTTCGAGCCTCGCCCGCATCCCCCAATCCGGGCCGATGAACACGACCGGGCGGCGCAGTCGGGGCTCGAGCCGGGCGACGGCCTCGACCAGCACGGGAAGTCCCTTGTTGGGCGCCATCCGGCCAAAGAAGACGAAGTACTCCGGCGGGAGACCGGGGGGCGGGGTGTCCCGCGACGGGTCCCTCCACGCGGCGAGGTCGATGCCGGGCGGGATCACGCGAATGCGATCCGCGGGGGCGAACTCCCGGACGAGTCGGGCCTCCACCTCCGTCTCCACGACCAGGGCGCGGGCGACCCGGTAGGCCGTCGCGCCGAACCCGACGTCCTGGAGACGGAGCATCGCGCGCTTGAATCCGGGCTCTCCCCGGTCCGCCGGATGGTAGTGCGTGGAGACGACGAGCGGGACCCCCCGCCGTTCGGCCACGGCCGCGGCCTCGAGGATGTGACCGTACCGGTGCGAATGGGCGTGGATGACATCGGAGGCACTGGCGGAAAGCGCGTCCATCAGGCCGACCATCATCGGCATGGTGAGGCCGGGGATGAGCCGCTTCCGGACCGGGAACCGCCGGACCGGGACGCCGTCCACGATGGGGCGAAAGTCCGTCCTGCGCAACCAGGTCGATTCGTCCACCAAGTCGCTCGCATAGACCGTGACGTCCTCGCCGGAGGAGTGGAGACGTCGGGTCACCTCGAGGACGTTCGTCTCGACCCCCCCGGGGGCGTCGAACCGGAGGGCGACGTGCGCGATCCTCACGCGCCCCGGACCTCCCGATAGAGCTGGTCCAGCTGCCCGACCACGCGGTCCCAGGTGAAGCGGGGCACGACGTGCTCCCGGCCGTAGGCGCCCATCGAGCGGGCGAGTCCCTCGTCCTCCCAGAGCCGGGCGATCGCCTTCGAGAACGCGGGGATGTCGCCGGGCGGGCAGAGGAGACCCGCACGACCCTCCTCGACGAACTCCGGGATCCCCCCGACGTGGGACGCCACGACCGGGGTCCCCTGCGCGAGGGACTCGAGGAGGACCAGGCCGAACGCCTCGTACTCGCTCGGAAGGATCGAGAGTCGCGCGCCTCGGTAGGCGTCCGCGAGGAGGGGCTCGTCGTCCACGTGCCCGAGGATCCGGACCTGCGGGGTGAGCCCCAGGGTCGCGACCCGGGCCTCGACGGACGCCCGCATCCCTCCGTCGGTCCCGACGAGGACGAGCATCGCGTCCGGGTGGGTTCGCGTGAGGGGAGCGAAGGCGTCGACCAGCGTCAGCAATCCCTTGTTGGACGCTAAACGGCCGACGAACAGGAGGTACGGCCCGGAGATCCCGTACTGGGTCCGGAAGGCGCCGGGTGTGGCGGGCGCCGCGGGGGGAGAATACCCGGGCGGGATGATGGCGATCGGGGGAAGTGGCAACCCCAGGGTCCGGAGCAGTCGCTCCTCCTCGTGCGTCTGGACGATCACGCGGGCGGCCGACCGCACGATGGGGCCGGCGAGCTGCCGGTCGTAGAATCCCCGGATCCGGTGGCGGAGCCAGCCTCCCTCGATCGACCAGATCGGATGGAAATGGGCGGTGAGGACGAACGGGGTGCCGGTGCGGCGGCCGTACCGCCGGGCGACGGCGACCTGGTGCGTCCCGTAGGTGTGGACGTGCACGAGGTCCGGTCGGTCCCGGGCGAGGGCCGCCCCCAGGTTCCGGAAGAAGGGGTAGTGCAGGGGGCCCGGCATCGACGTGACGGGAAGACGGTGGACGCGGCCGAACGGGCGGGTCTCCTCGCGGGGAACCGACGTCGGCAGCCGGTGCCACGGGAACTCGGTGAGGAGGTCGCTCGTGTAGACGTCGACCACGTGGCCGCGCGCCGGGAGGCGGAGCGCGACCTCCGCGACGTGGCGCTCGACGCCGCCCGGCCCGGGCGGGAACCGGGTCGAGACCTGGGCGACCTTCACGGGAGGAGGATAGCGGCGCGGCCAGATGATAAGTGCGCGGGCGGAGCGCGGCCCGACTAGGAGGCCGGCGAGCGGGTCGCGGCGAGCCGCTGGGCGTACTTCTTGTAGACCTCGGTCGCCCGCGCGATGGCCTCGACCTTGACGTACTCGTTCGCCTGGTGGGAGAGCTCCTCCTCACCCGCCCCAAAGATGACGACCCGGGGGTTGACCTGGGTGTAGTAGACCGCTTCCGACGCGTGGACGAGCACGGTGGTCTCCGCCTGGGCCACCTCGCGGAGGATGCGGACGTGGTCCGAGTTCGGGTCGATCTGCACCGCCGGCATCGTCAGGATGCGCCGGAGCGTGAAGGGGGTCTTGATCCGGCGGAGGTGCTCCTCCACCTCGTGGTAGAGCTGGTCCGGGGTGTACGGGGGCGGGAACCGGATGTCGACCTCGCTCGTGCACTTGTTCGGCACGACGTTGAGCCGGCTGCCGCCGTTGAAGGTGCCGATGTTGAGCGTGACCGAGCCGAGCTCGGGGTGCGCGATCCGTCCCTTGAAGGACTCGAGCCCCCGGAGGATGCGCATCATCTTGCCGATCGCGTTCTCGCCCAGGTGCGGCATCGCCCCGTGGGCGGCCTTCCCGCGCGTCTCGATCGCCAGATCCAGGACCCCCTTCTCGGCGTAGGCGACCCTCAGGCCCGTGGGCTCGCCCACGATCACGGCCTTCGCGCGTCGGAGCGGGAGGGTCTTCGAGAGCGCGGCCGCCCCCTGCATGGTCGTCTCCTCGTCGGTCGTGAAGGCGAGCACGACGGGGATCTTCCGGGCGACCAGGTCCTGGGCCGCCTCGAGCATCGCGATGACGGTCCCCTTCATGTCGGCGGCTCCCCGGCCGTACATCCGGCCCGAGGCGAGCTGGCTCTGCGAGAAGCTCCAGTAGTCCCCGACGGGGGGCGTGTCCAGGTGGCCCGAGAGGACGACCCCGCCCTGCCCGTACTCGGCGAGGAGGCTCGGGGCGGACGTGTCCCCGAAGAGCGTGTTCCGCATGTGGATCTGGTCGGTGAACGACTGGACGTAGTCCAGCACTTCCTGTTTGTCCGAGAACGGGTCGCTCGGGATCTTGATCAGCTCCGCGAGCATGTCCACCATTTGGCGCTTCATCGGGTCGCTGACCTCATCGCCCGCCGGAACGTGCCCAGTGGGAATACGGCGCCGGCAAGGCCTGACGCCCTTTAATGGCTGGCCTTTCCGGAGGCGGTCCGTCGGGAGAGGTTCCGGGTCTGGACCAGCGCCCGGGCGTACCCTTCGGGTGACCCGACCGAGCGCCAGGTCCCGGTGCGGGGAGTGATGAGGAGCGCGGCGACCCGGCCCCCGTGGTCGAGCATGTGCCGGATCCCCTCCGTGAGCTCGAGCTCACGGGGCCGGTCTCGCTTGCGGACCGCCTCGAGCGCAGGGTAGAGCCGGGTGCCGAAGGCGTAGACGGCGGTCGCCGCCCATTGGGTCTTCGGTCGTTCCGGTTTCTCCGTCATCGCGGTGACCCGGAGGCGGCGGTAGGGCCCCTCCTTCCCGTCGGGGACCCCCTCGATGACCCCGTAGCGGCGAGGGTCGGCGACGCGGCGGACGAGGAGCACCGCGTCCAGGTCGTCCGCTTCCCGGATCTTGGCCATCGCACGGAGCGCAGCGCCCCGGTGCGGCTCCAGTACGATCCCGTCGCCCGCATGGAGGAAGAACGGGCTCTTCCCGACGACCCCCTCCGATTGGAGGACGGCGTCGCCAAACCCCGCGGCATGGGGCTGGGAGACGAAGCTGAACTGGACCCGGTCGAGGGTCCGGTAGAACTGACGGGTCTCGACGAGGCGATCCGGAGTGCGTCGGTGCCGGTGGAGGAAGGCGTGATCGACGCTGAAGTAGTTCTGGATGAACCCGGCGTCGCGGGGCTGGACGACGATCGTGATGCGGTCCGCGCCCGCCGCCGCGAGCGCCTCGACCACCAAGTGGGCGACCGGCTTCAGCACCGGCTCGCCCGTGCCCGTCCGGTCGTACAGCGGGAGGAACTCCTTGCGGAGCCCCCGGCTCCACGGGAGCATTCGGGTGCCCTCGCCCGCGAGGGTGACTACTGCATGCATCGAGAGCGGACCCCTAGGCGGGGGTGTGGGCCGAGTGGGAAACGGTAGGGCCCACAGGGGCGGGCACCGTCGTCGCCCCCGGAACGTTGCGCGTCTCGAGGAGTCCCCGGCTGTCGGGAACCCGCCACTGGACCGTGGCCGCGAGGACGTGCTTGCGCGCCTCGAGGCGACGCCGGTAACGGAGTAGGTCATGGAAGATCTCCCGGACGACCTCATCCAGCTCCCGGCTGCGTCGGTATCCGAGGGCCGGAAGGTGCTCGTGGATCGGGTTGTAGTAGTGCTGCTCCGCCTCGACCCGGGGGTCGGGTGGGTGCTCGATGGTCGGGTGGAGTCCGAGCTCGGTGGCGATCCGGGCCACCCGGTCGGCGAGCTCGTTCACCGAGTACGCCGCGTCGAACTGGTTGAAGACCCGGTACTCCCCGGGGCTGGCGGGGTTCTCGACCGCGAGCCGGAGGGACTGCATCGAATCCTCGAGCGCGAGGAATCCGCGCTTCTGCTCTCCCTTCCCGTACGGGGTGATGGGGAGGCCGAGCACGGCCTGGGCGATGAACCGGTTGAGGGCGGTCCCCCAGGTCTCGTCGAAGTCGAAGCGGGTGAGGAGGCGGTCGTCGGTGATCTCCGCGGTGCGGACCCCGTAGATGACCCCCTGCATGACGTCGGTGGCGCGCAGGTTGAAGATCTTGGCCGCGAGCATGACGTCCCCCGAGTCGAAGACCTTGCTCCAGTGGTACCAGGATCCGGCGTTGCGGGGGTACGGAAGGTAGTCCTTGCGTCCGTGGAACTCGACCTCGAAGAACCCTTCGGGGATGTCCGTGTTCGGCGTCCCGTACTCCCCCATCGTGCCCATCTTGACGAGATGGGCGTCGGGGCACGCCTCCTTGATGGCGTAGATGAGGTGGAGCGTGCCCGTGAGGTTCTCCACCTGCGTCGTGACGGCGTGGTGGACGTCGATCATGGAGTAGGGAGCGGACCGCTGCTCGGCCAAGTGGACGATCGAATCCGGACGCTCCTTCTCCAGGACGGTCCGGACGAAGTCGTAGTCGCAGAGGTCGCCCTTGTAGAAGCGGAGCTCCTTGCCGGTGAGCTCCTGGACGGCGGCCTGTCGGCGGGGCATCGTCGGGATCGGGGTCGCCGACCAGCTCCCGACCTCCTTGACCCGTTTGCGGGTCACGAGGTTGTCGATCCCCGAAACGTCGTGCCCTCGGGCGAGCAGATGCAGCGCGAGCGGCCAGCCCGAATACCCGTCGATACCGGTGATCAGAACCTTCATGTGACCCCAGACGGGGGGAACATGGCGTCCCCCCCAATAAAAAGGAATGGGAAACGGGAGGCGACCCCGCTAGAGTTTCGCACGGACTCCAAGCAAAGCCGAATAAGGACCCCCTCCCTCGAGGAGGAAGGGCCCCTGCCCCCCGAACGATGGAGTCCGGCACCGTACGCATCGTCGACACCCGGAACGAACCGCTCCGGGGCGCGATGATGATCGTCGGGTTCCCCACCCACGGCCTCGTCGGTTCGGTCGCCGCATCCTATCTCGTGCACGCCCTCGACATGCAACCGGTGGCGTACATGATCAGCGAGGAGTTCCCCCCCACCGTCGTCATGGAGGAGGGGATCGTCAGTGCCCCCGTCCGGTTCTACGCCAGCAAGCTCGTCTGCGGGGTCGACCGGTCCTGCGACCAGCTCGTGGTCGTCATCTCCGACATCCAGCCCCCCGCCGGGATGCTCAACGCCCTCGGACGCGTCCTCCTCGACTGGGCAGAGACGAAGGGGATCGCGTTCGTCGCGGCGATCGAGGGCCAGCCGATCGAGACCGAGATCACGGGAGATGCGCGCGTCGTCGCGATGGCCAACCACGCCGCGGGCCGCCTCCTCGAGAAGTACCAGTTCGCCGCCGCGAACGGGGTCGTGACCGGGTTCGCGGGCGGCCTCCTGCTCGGCGCCATCAATCGCACGACGCCGGTCCTCTGCTTCGTCGCCCAGGCCCACAAGGACTATCCGGATGCCCGCGCCGCGGCCAAGATCATCGAGACCCTGAACCCCCTCGTCCCCCTGATCGCCTTGGACACGAAGCCCCTGCGCGAGAAGGCGCGCCAGATCGAGACCGAGGTCCGGAAGACCCTCCGGCAGACGAAGGAGTCGCTGGCCGGCATGCGGGACGTGGAGCCGGAAGGGCCGGGTGAGATGTATCGCTGACACGGCTCCGGGGCCGCGGGTGGCCCCGAGTCCGAGCGACCGGCCCGCGGTCACGCTGCGGGGGCTCCGCCCGTCCGACGTTCCGTTCGTCGCGGCCATCGTCGCCGACGCGCTCCACGAGCACTACGACCCGAGCCTGTACCTTTCCCTCAGCGCCGAATGGCCCGAGGGATTCCTGGTCGGTGCCGACTCGCACGACGTGCCGGTCTCTTTCCTGCTCGGCGTCTCGCAGGTGGAGCACGAGGCCCGCATCCTGATGTTCGCGGTCGACCGGAACCGTCGGATGGCCGGGATCGGACAGCTCCTGATGGAGACGTTCTTCGAACGGTGCAAGGCCCGGGGATACCGCCGGGTGACCCTCGAGGTCCGGGTCTCGAACGCCACGGCGATCCGTTTCTACACCCGGTTCCAGTACTCCGTCGTCGACCTCCTCCGGGGGTACTACTCGGACGGCGAGAACGGCTACCAGATGGCGCGACCGCTGCAGTAGAACAGTGCGCCTCGACCCACAGGGGCTAAAACCTCCCCATCGGATGGTCGCGCCATGCCCAGTGATTGGCCCACCGCCGCCGACCTCATGACCGTCCACCCCGTCACGCTCCCATTCGACGCCCCGATCTCGCGCGCCCTCGGCCTGATGCGGACGAAGGAGTACCGGGAGATCCCGGTCCTCCAGCGCTCCCGCCTCGCGGGGATGATCACGTTCGAGTCGCTCGCGCGCCGGGTCAGCCGCGCCTCGGCCTCCAAGGTCGGGGGTCTCCTGACCATGGCCCCGCTGATCACGCCCCAACTGCTCCTCCCCGAAGTGGCGGAGCTGCTCCTCGGGAGCGGCCTTCGGGGCGGTCCCGTCGTGGGCCGGAAGGGCGAGCTCTTGGGCCTGATCGCCCGTGCCGACCTCGTCCGCGTCCTGCCCTCCCTGCCCGCGTTCCCGCACGAGATCGTCGACCGGATCGGCGGGCCCGCGACCGTGGTCCTCCGAGAGGACGACACGGTCCGTCACCTGCAGAGCCAGATCCGTCTGCTCGAGGAGCATCCGCTCCCGGTCGTCGACAAGAAGGGCCACCTCGTCGGGGCGGTCGGGGTCGCCGACCTCGCGTCGGTCCTCTGGCGCCCCGTCACCGGCGGGAAGCGCGACGCAGAGAACGCGGGATCCGCGCTCGACGTGCGGATCGGGTCGATCATGCACTCGCCCGCGGTCACCGTCCCGTCCGGCACCGATTCCGCCGTCGCGGCCGAGCGGATGACCCGAGAGAAGGTCTCGAGCGTCTTCGTCGTCGAGAACGGCCGGCCGACCCGGGTCGTGAGCCACGCGGACCTGCTCGGGCTCGTCGTGGGCGCCGCCCGGACGGCGCGGGGCCCCGGCCCGATCGAGGACGTCTACGTCGAGGTGACGGGGTTGCGGGGGTCGAGCGACCCGGCGCTCCTCGCCGACATCGATCACTTGATCGCACAGGGGTTGAAGCGGATCGCCCACCACGTGCACCCCTCTCTCTTCAGCGTCCATCTGAGCCCGCACTCGACCCACCGGACCGCGGACATCACGGTCGAGGCCCGCCTCCACACCGACGCGGGGATCTTCTACGCCTCCCAGACCGGCTGGAACCTCATGGCCGCGGTCTCGGGCATCATGGAGGAGTTGAGCGGACAGGTCCAGCGGGACCAAGAGACCCGCCGCGACCGCGCCCGCAGTCGGCGACGGCCCGGCGAGGTGGACGACACCATCGAGGACGCCGACTTGGAGCGCCGCATGCGCGCGGCGAGCGGGGACGACGAGTAGGAGCACGAGCGTGATCCCGGGCGGGCCGCGCAACCAGCGCCAGATGGAGATGATGATGCGGCGCCTCGGGATGAAGTCCGAGGAGGTCGCGGGAGTCGAGGAGGTCATCGTGCGCACCAAGACGAAGGAACACGTGTTCGCAGCCCCCGAGGTCACCATCCTCACCGTCCAGGGGGTCCGGACCTACCAGGTGGTCGGAACGCCCGAGATCCGGGCGAGGTCGACCGAGCCCACCGCGGGCGCGGCTCCCTCGGCAGTGGCCCCGAGCGGTCCTCCCGAGGAGGACGTGCAGCTCGTCATGGAACAGGCCCACGTCTCCCGGGAAGCCGCGCTAAAAGCCCTGGAGGGCGCGAACGGCGCGCCCGCCGAGGCGATCATGGCGCTCCTGACCCGCGGACACTAGGGACCCTTTCGGGGACCGCATGGCGCTCCTTCCCGCCGGGCCCGGACCCCGGCCCCCTCGGCCGGAGGAGCCGATCGCCCGGGAATGCGTCGAGGGCTACCTCTTCTCACGACCGCCGACGGAACTGCTCATCTTTCGCCGCCCTCCCGCCCGCGGGTCCATCTGGGTCCCGATCAGCGGGAAGGTCGACCCGACGGACGCCGACCTGGACGCCGCGCTCGCGCGCGAGCTGGAGGAGGAGACGGGCCTCGTCCACCCGCTCCGGATCGACCCGCTGGACTGGCACGTGCCCTTCCGGGCGGACAACGGCGAGGTGTGGCGCCTGCACGCGTACGCGGTCGAGATCCCCCGTTCATTCCTTCCCCGCCTCAGCGCAGAGCATGTCCAGTTCGAATGGGTCGGGCTCGACGAGGCCGAGCGACGGCTCGATTACCCGGACAACCGGGAGGCGGTCGGCCGGTTGCGTGAGTTCCTGCGATGGGGCTCCCCAAAGGTTTAGCGGGTCCCTTCGGTCGTAGTCCGCGAGGACGCATGAGCTCCGCATCCCTACACCCGGCCTTCGTGTTCCGCACCGTGGGCCCGGACCTCTTCGAGGCGCTCCGGACCGCTCACCCGACCCGGATCGTGCTCCAGGTACCGGCCGGTCTCGTGAGGAACGCCCACGAGCTCGCCGACCGGGTGCGGACCGAGACCGGTGCGGTCGTGATTCTGGCCACCCGGCCGTGCTTCGGGGCCTGCGACTTTCCCTCGACCGACGAAGCGCCCCGCGCCGACGTCGCGGTCGTTCTCGGCCACGCGCCGATCCCGAACGTCCCGCTTCCGCGCCCGACCTACTTCGTGGAGATGCGGGAACCGGGAGGCGACCCCGATGCCCTCGCCGAGATCGTCCAGCGCGCGAACGTGCCGCACCGCCTCGGCCTCGTCGCGTCCGTGCAGCACCTCGACCTCGTGCCCGGCCTTCTCGCTGCGCTGGAGGGACGGGGGTTCGAGGTTCACGTGGGCCAGGGGGATCGGAGGCTCGCCTATCCCGCCCAGGCGCTCGGATGCAACTACACCGGCGCCGAGGCCGTGGTGGAGCAGGTCGACGCCTTCCTCTTCCTCGGCACCGGGCGATTCCATCCGGTCGGCCTCGCGTTCGCGGTCGACCGACCGGTCTGGTCCCTCGACCCACTCCAACAGACCCTCGAGCCCCCGATCGATCGGGCCGCCCTCATCGGGCGTCGCCAGCTCACGGTCGCCGCGGCTCGGGACGCCCGGCGGTGGGGGATCCTCGTCTCGACGTTCGGCGGCCAGAACCGCTCCCCGACCGCGCTCGCCCTCCAGGAGCGCGCCCGCGCGGCCGGCCGGGAAGCGGAGCTCCTGGTCTTCGACCGGCTCGACCCCCGGGACCTCGAAGGACGGGCGTTCGACGCGTACGTCAACACGGCCTGTCCCCGGATCGCGCTGGACGACGGCGCGAGCTTCGGCCGTCCCGTCCTCACTCCGCCCGAGTTCCTGATGGCCCTTGGGGAGCTGCCGCTCGCCCCGTATCGCTTCGATACCTATCACTAGGGGTTCGGCAGGTTCTTGGCCCCGCCCGACGTGGTGAGGACGATGCGCGGGAGCGCGGTCTTCCCATGGGTCCTGCTGCTGGCCGGCGGGGCGTTGGTCGCCGACGCGGTGCTCCGGGGGGGCGCCTCGGTCGCCCTGGTCGTGGTCTTTCCCGTCTTCTTCGGCGGGTCGGCCGAGTTCTTCCTCGGCGTCGTGCTCCTCTTCTTCGGCGTGGTTACCCTTCCGCTGGCCTTCGGGTACTCGTTCGAGACGGATACCTCGGAACCGTCGCGGCCCCCGCACGCCACCGCACCGCCGTCAGAGGTCGGGGGATTGATCTTGGTCGGCCCGGTCCCGATCTTCTTCGGTCGGTGGCGGGGAGTGTCGCGTCGGACCCGCATCGCGGCCGCCGCCGCCGGAGGCGCCCTGCTCGTGCTCCTCGTCGTCGTGCTGCTCTGGTTGCGCTAGACCTTGAGGCCGACGGCCGTCAGGAAACGGCGGTGCACGCGAAGGTCACCCGCGAGCTCGGGGTGGAAGGTGAGCCCCCACACGGATCCGGCCCGCACCCCTACCACTTCGTTCCCCAGCCAGGCGATCGCCTCCGCTCCCGGCCCGACCGCGAGGATCCGGGGGGCGCGAATGAACACGCCAGGGAACGGCGCTCCGCGGAGGTCGGCGACGCGCACCGGCGCCTCGAAGGATTCCCGCTGCGCGCCGTAGTCGTTGCGTCGCACCCGAACATCGAGGATGCCGAGCGTCGGAGGGTCGAGCCCGCCGGGGCTGGGCGCGAGGTCGCGCGCCAGGAGGATGAGTCCCGCGCACGTCCCCAGGACGGGGAGGCCTTCCCCGAGACGGACGCGAAGGGGCTCCCAGAGCCTCGCCTCCGCGAGAAGCCGCGCGATCGTCGTCGATTCTCCCCCCGGTAGGAAGAGCGCATCCAACTCAGCGAGCTGATCCGGTCGCCGGACCAGCACGACCGAGCCCTCCGGGAGAACCCCTCCGACCGTGCGGAAGTGTTCGGGGACGTCCCCCTGGAGCGCGAGGACGCCGACCTTCATCCCCCGCGCCGCAACTCCTCGAGGATCGCCTTCGCCCGGTCGAAGCGGATCGCATGTTCCGCCACCAGCCGGGCCACCACCCGGTCGACCTCGTCGGGCCGCGCGCCGGCGCTGGCCGCGAGGTTCCGGGCATGCAGTTCCATGTGGCCCCGCTGGATCCCTTCGGTCGCGAGCGCCCGGAGGGCGGCGAAGTTCTGGGCCAATCCGACGCAGGCGAGGACCTCGCCCAGCTCCCGGGCGGACTTGACGCCGAGCAGCTTCACATTCGCCTTCGCGGTCGGATGGACCGCGGTGGCGCCCCCGATCAACCCGACCGGTGCGGGGAATTCGATCGTGCCGACGAGGTTACCGTCCCGGTCCTTCTCGTAGGTCGTCAACGGTCGGACCACCCCGCCCGTGGGGGCCGCCAGCCAGGCGGCGTACGAGTGCGCCCCGCTCTCGATCGCGCGCGTGTCGTTGCCCGTGGCCAGGACGACGGCGGAGATTCCGTTCATGATGCCCTTGTTGTGGGTCGCGCAGCGGAACGGATCGGCGACCGCGAAGGCGTAGGCGTCGAGGATCCCGTCCACCACCTCCGCCCCGGTCATCGTATCGGTCTTGAGCTGTTCCGCCGGGAAGGTGGCGCGGGCGCGGGCGAGCCGGTGGATGGCCAGGTTCGAGATGATGCGGAGCACGGAGCGTCCGCCGGCCAGGCGGGCGAGCTCCGGCGCGAGCGCCTCGCACATCGTGTTGACGGCATTCATGCCGCCCGCATCCCGGGCGTCCACGAGGAGGTGGACGATGACCATCGTGCCGCGGGGCGAGGGGAGGATCCGAACCTCGAGATCCTTGGCTCCGCCGCCGAACTTGACCAGCACGGGGTCCTTCGCGTTCGCCGCGGCGAGCAGCGCGTCGCGCTCGTGCAGGATGCGCAGCCGGGCCGCGGCCGGGTCGTGAACATCCATGATCTGGACCTGACCGATCATGACCGGGTCGGTCGTCTGGGCATGGAACCCGCCCGCCGTCCGGGCGACCTTGGCAGAGTTGGAGGCGGCCGCGACGACGCTCGGCTCCTCGATCGCCATCGGGATGAGGTAGTCCTGGTCGTTGATCCGGAAATGCGTCGCGATCCCGAGCGGGACCGGCATCACTCCGATCACGTTCTCGATCATCCGGTCGAGCGTGCCGGGGTCGACGCCCGGGGGGAACTCCCACGCGCGCGCCTCCTCCTCGGTCAGGCCCGCCCAATCGCGCGCGAAGGCCCGGCGCTCGGCGATCGACTTGCGGTAGAATCCGGAGGTCTCGGACGTCCGGGTCACGGTTCCTCCGGGGACGGCTCGGCGGCCGCGGACTCGGGGGGCACGGGCGGGGCCCGGGCGACGACGACCTTCGCCGGCCGCAGTACGCCACCGTAGAATCGGTATCCCTGCTGGACGACTTCAGTCACCCCGCCCGCCGGGATGCCCGGTCGCGGCGGGGCCTCCCCGACCGCTTCGGCCTCCTCGGACCGGAACGGTTGGCCGACCTCCGCGATGGGGGTCACGCCCTCGTGCTTCAGGAAGGTCATCCACGCCCGGTCGAGCAGCTCGAGACCGTGACGGACGGGGTCGTCGGCCGGCAGTCGCTGGACCGCCTCCTGGGCGGAGCGGAAGGCTTCGAGAATGGGGAGGAGTTCGCGGATCAGCGCGCCGCGAGCCGCGCGGGAGATGCTCTCGCGCTCGCGCTCCGTGCGCCGACGGTAGTTCTCGAAATCCGCGAGGAGATACTTGTAGCGGGTCGACCAGTCCTCGGCGGGGGCGGGCGGCGGCTCACTGGCCGTCGGGGGGGTCGCGGGCAACGGAGTCTCGTCCGTCTCGTCGGGCATGCGACCTCGGCCTCGGAGGGAGGGCTCAGGTATTAGGCCCTTTAGGGGCCCGCGCGGAAGGGCGGGAAAAAGGTGGCCCCGGGGCCGAGCCGACCCTCCAAATCGGGTCTCCAGGACCCGCTCAATCCCGGGCCAAATGGAGGGTCCGCAGAAGGTCGAATTTCGAGCCCGGAAGAAGTGTTATAACAGGCGCCCGGCTCGGTTCAGTACGTCGGTTTCCACCGGCGTTTTCCGATGGCTCAGGACACCGCAACCGCCTCCGTATACGACGCTAGTTCGATCCAGATCCTGGAGGGTCTTTCTGCGGTCCGGAAACGCCCCGGAATGTACATCGGTTCCACCGACGCGCGCGGGCTCCAGCACCTGGTCTACGAGGTCGTCGACAACTCGATCGACGAGGTCCTCGCCGGAGCCTGCAGCGAGATCCGGGTGACCCTGCACCCGGACGGCTCCTGCTCGGTCTGGGACAACGGTCGGGGCATCCCCGTCGAGGAACACCCGAAGTACCACCGACCGGCGCTCGAGATCGTCATGACCGTGCTGCACGCCGGCTCGAAGTTCGACAAGAACACCTACAAGGTCTCGGGGGGATTGCACGGCGTCGGCGTCCACGTCGTCAACGCGCTCAGCGAGTGGTTCGAGGTCCGAGTCCGGAGGGACGGCCACGAGTACTTCCAGCGGTACGAGCGGGGCGCGCCGGTCATGCCCCTCGAGACCGTGGGCTCCGCGGATTCCACCGGAACCGAGGCGCGGTTCAAGCCGGACTCCACGGTACTCGAGACCACGAACTTCGACAAGGACACGATCGCGCGACGGCTGAAGGAACTCTCCTTCCTCAACCCCGGCGTGACGATCCATTTCTCGGACGAACGGGACGGCTCCCGCGAGTCGTTCCACCATGCGGGTGGGCTCATCGAGTTCGTCGAGGACGTGAATCAGGCCTCGAACCCCTTGTTCAAGCCCCCGATCTACCTGCACGCGAAGCGCGACACCACCGACATCGAGCTCGCGCTGCAGTACAACGACGGGTACAACGAGACGACCCTCGCGTTCGTGAACAACATCAACACGGTGGACGGGGGGACCCACGTGGTCGGCCTCCGGGCGGCGCTCACCCGAACCCTCAACGACTACGCCCGCCAGCGGAACTTCTTGAAGGGCGACAAGGAAGGCCTCACCGGCGAGGACGTCCGCGAAGGCCTCACGGCGGTGCTCTCCATCAAGGTCTTGGAGCCCCAGTTCGAGGGTCAGACCAAGGCCCGCCTCGGGAACTCCGAGGTGAAAGGACAGGTCGAGAGCGCGGTCAACGAGAAGCTCTCCGAGTTCCTCGAGGAACATCCCTCGGTGGGCCAGGCGCTCATCTCGAAGGCCGTCCAGGCCGCCCAAGCGCGCGAGGCGGCCCGCAAGGCGCGCGAGCTGACCCGACGGAAGGGCCTGCTCGAGGGGGGCGGGCTTCCGGGAAAGCTCGCGGACTGCCACTCGCGCGACCCGGCCGAGTGCGAATTGTTCCTGGTCGAGGGCGACAGTGCCGGGGGGACCGCCAAGCAGGGTCGCGACCGGGAGTTCCAGGCCATCCTGCCGCTCCGGGGGAAGATCCTCAATGTCGAGAAGGCCCGGCTCGACCAGATGCTCCAGAACGAGCAGATCCGCGCCCTGATCACCGCGATCGGCATCGGGATCGGCGACGAGCTGGACCTCGCCCGGCTCCGCTACCACAAGATCATCCTGATGACGGATGCGGACGTCGACGGCTCGCACATCCGCACGCTTCTGCTGACCTTGTTCTACCGGAAGATGCCCTCCCTGATCACCGAGGGACACGTCTTCATCGCGCTCGCTCCGTTGTACCGGCTCCAGAAGGGGGGTCGGATCGCCTACGCGTTCTCCGACGAGGAGCGCGACAAGGAGCTCCGCGATTTCGGCGGTGGGAAGGGGGTCACGATCCAGCGGTACAAGGGGCTCGGCGAGATGAACGCCGAGCAGCTCGCCGAGACGACCATGCGGCCCGGCGCCCGCACGCTGCTCCGGGTGACGGTCGAGGACGCGGGTCGGGCGAACTCCCTTTTCCAGATCCTGATGGGCGAAGAGGTCGAGCCGCGTCGCGCGTACATCCAGGAGCACGCGATCGAGGTCACGAACCTCGACATCTAGACGGGAGGAGGTTCCGACGGCGACTACCGAGCCGACGACCGTCCCCGAGGCCCTCGGGGCGCTCGGCCTCCCCGACCAACCGATGCCGCGGCGCGCCATCCTGCACGGCGCGACCGGGACGCTCCTGCTCCTGGCCACCCTCGACCGCGAGGGTCGACCGACGCACCACGGGGTCTGGCTCGCGAGGGGAGTGACGCAGTGGGTCGGGCCCCGCCCCGCCCCCAGCCTTCTCGCCGAGTCCGCTCGCCTCGACGGGGTCACCGCCGATCTCGTGAACCTCCTTCAGGGGGCCGCACGGTCCTACCTGGAGGGGTTCGAAGCCCTCTCGGAGCGTCTCGACAAGGTCGAGATCCATGGGGACGCCGTCCCGCTCGCCGAGCTCACGGCCCTCCACCGGTCGTACCGCGCCCTCCGAAAGTACCAGGGCAACCTGGCGGTCGCCGTCGAGGAGCTGGACGGGCCCCTCGGGGAACGCTTCCCGAGCCTCGAGGGAGTCCTTCCTCGGTTGGAGTCCGAGCTCTCGCATCTCCAGGACTTTTCGGCCGCGGTCGGTCAGAGCATTCGGGACCTGCTCGCCCTACGCACGGCAGGCGAAGCGAACCGGCTCTCGGTCGCGACCAACGAACTCTCGCGCGTGTCGAACCAGATCGCCGGACTCGCGAACACGTCGAACATCCGGATGTTGGGGGTGGCGTACATCGCGTTCGTCCTGGCCCTGGTCAGCGTCGTGGTCCTCATTCCCAACACGGGCGCGACGATCCTCGGCATGCCGTCGGCCGCCTGGGTGCCCGGAGTTTGGGTCGACGGGATCCTGATCGCCCTCGCGATCCTCCCGCTCGCCCTCGTCTTCTCCCGGCCCTGGGTCCGCCAAGTCCTCGCGGGCCTGGGAAGTTTCGAAGCACGAACGCAAGAAGGGCTGACCGACCTGCCCGAAGTCCGACCCGCCGACGTCAACCAGCGTGGCGAGGAACGCATTTTAGACCGCTCCCGGTAGGACCCTCGTGATCCCGCGTTCCTCCGAGCCGCCCCGCGTCTTCCGAGACGCCCTGCTCGTGACCCAGGACCCCGCTCGCCGCATCGTTCGGGGGGACGTCCGGGTGGAGGGGGGTCGGTTCACCCACGTCGACCCCCACGCCCCTCGAGAGGGGGCCGAGGTCGTCGACGCGCATGACCGTGCGATCGTGCCCGGGTTCGTGAACCTCCACACGCATGTGGCCATGCACCCCCTCCGCGGGATCGCGGACGACCGGGAACTCGCGGGATTCCTCGAGACGCTCTTCGCGGTCGACGCGCACCGAACGGAGGCCGACGTGGAAGCCGGCGCCCGCGCCGGGATCGCGGAGATGCTCCTCGGGGGCACGACCTCCTTCCTCGACCTCTACTATTTCGAGGACGCCGTCGCCCGGGCGGTCGAGGCGCTCGGCATCCGCGGCTTCCTCGGCTGGGCGGTCCTCGACCCCGAGATGACCACCCAGAAGGGAAGGCCGCTCGACAACGCACGGTCGTTCATCGAGCGATGGAAATCGAGCTCTCGGGTCACTCCCCTGGTCGCACCCCAGGGTGTCTACGTCTGCGGCCGGGAGACCTGGCTCGGAGCCCGCGACCTCGCCCAAACGGCGGGCACGCTCGTCCACTACCACCTTTCGGAGACGCGGCGCGAGGTCCACGAACACGAGACGAGGACGGGGCGCCGGCCCGTGGACTGGCTGGAGGAGATCGGCTTCCTGGGGCCCGGCCAGGTCGCCGCGCACGCGGTCTGGCTGACCTCCCAGGAGATCCAGCTCCTGGGGGCCCATCACGTGGGGATCGCGCACTGCGCCAGCTCGAACCTGAAGCTCGCCTCGGGCGGCGTGGCGCCGATCGTCGAGCTCAAGAACGCCGGCGCCACGATCGGGATTGGCACCGATTCGGTCGCCTCGAATAACTCGCTTTCGATGTTGCGCGAGATGCACCTCGCCGGCCTCGTCCAGAAGAACCACCGGTGGGATGCGCGCGCGTTGCCGGCCCAGGAACTCCTCGACCTCGCCACGATCGAGGGGGCGCGCGCGCTGGGCCGGGATCGCGAGATCGGCTCGATCGAGGTCGGGAAGAGGGCCGACTTCCTCCTCGTTGACCTGCATCATCCTACGCTGACCCCGGCGCGTCCCGAGGCGATCGTCTCCCACCTCGCCTACGCCGCCAGCGACGAGGCCATCGAGTCGGTGTACGTCGACGGGACCGCGGTCGTGGAGCGGCGCCGCCTCGTTCGGGGGGACTGGGACGAGATTCGCACCCGACTCGAGGGGGCCGCCGATACGCTCTGGTCGGCGCGCCCGAAGTAGGTCAGGTCCCACGGACCGATAGGCTGGACCGGAGGTGGTCCGCCAGCTTCCGGGCTACCTCGTCCGCGGGATCCGGGATCCCGAGGTCGTCGAGCGAGGTCAGTCGGTCGACCGGACCGGGCGAGGCGAGGTCGAACCAGCGGGCGATCCGGGTCCGGTCGAGGGTCCGGGGGAGGGTGCCGTGGTGGAGGAGGGCCGTCCCCGTGAGGTGCTGCGCGGCGGCGGCCAGGACCCGACCATCGACCTCGAGCACGAGACCGCGCGTACTGAGCGGGCAGTACTCCACCGAGAGACCGGGCGCGGCCACCCATCGCCCCTCGCGGCCCCACTCCGCGAGAAGGGAAACGAGCCCCCGCCCGAACCGGTCGTACGCCCGCACGAAGTCCCGCCCGACCCGCGGGTCGGACCTCGGCAGGACGATCGCCCAGACGAGGTCTCCGGGAGCGTGGACGATCCCACTGCCCCCCGAGGACCGGCGAACGGTCGCGATCCCCTCCGCGCGAGCGCGCCGGAGATAGGAGGCCCCCTCGGCTTCGGCCACTCCATAGGAGACCGAGAGGTCCCGGACGACTCCGACGCTCACCCTAGGCCGGGCCGCCCGAAGCATCCCCTCGTGGAGATCACGGTAGCCGGCGAACTCCCGGCGGGGGTCGACCGAGGTGCGGAGCGGCGAGGCGGGGTCGATCATGTACGCTGTCCTCCACCCGCCCGGGCGGAGTCCGCGGCTGCTCTAAACCGCTAAGAGGGGTGCCCGACTGCGCGCCCAATGGCCGAAATCGAGGAGTTCAAGCTGCACCCCGGCGCACCGGCACCGGATTTCGAGCTGCAGGGGGTCGACGGCAAGACGTACTCCCTCGGTACGTTCCGCAGCCCCTTCTTGCTCGTCGTTTTCTGGTGCAACCACTGCCCCTACGTCCAGGCCTGGGAAGGTCGGATGATCGAGATCGGCCGGCGGTACTCCGGGAAGGGCGTCGAGGTCGTCCTGATCAACTCGAACGACGCTCGGGCCTACCCCGAGGATCGCCTCGAATCGATGGTGCGCCGAGCGGCGGAGAAGAAGTATCCCTTCCCCTACCTGGTCGATGAGTCGCAGGCGATCGCGCGGGCGTACGGTGCGCTCGTGACGCCGCACCCGATGCTCTTCGGCCCGGACCGGAAGCTCCTCTACCAGGGACGGATCGACAACGACCACCAGCACCCCGAGCGGGTGACCGAGAAGTACCTCGAGCGGGCGATCGACCAGGCCCTCGCCCTCCAGGCCGTCGTGCCCTCGGAACTACCGGTCGCCGGATGCACGGTCAAGTGGAAGCCGTGAGGGGCGCTTCTTCCCCGGCGGCCGCGGCGACCCGCGACGGGACTTGAGCTCCACTCGACGGGCGTCGAAGGCGCGGAAGAGCGAAGGATTGACCGGGGAACCCGCCCGGTCGAGCCGGGCCGCGATCGCGACCTTGCCCGCGAGGGCCCGAGCGAGCTTCCCCCGTTCCCCGCGCGGTGCCGATTGGAGGGCGGGATGAACGAAGAGGAGGCCATGGCGCGGTGGTGGCGCCCGGCCGCGCAGGTGCTCGAAGAACGCGCGCTCCGCACCGAGAACCTGCACCGTGCTCGACGGGAGGCGGGCGAGGCGGTCCAGCCCACCGGCTTGGGCGACGAGGCGGGCCGCGAGCTCGGGGCCGAGGAGAGCGCACAGGTTCGGGGTCCGGTTCGGGGCCGACTCTTCAACGGCCCGCGTCAGCTCCGTCCGAGTCTCCTCGATCGAGCGGTACAGCTCGGCGAGACGACGGCGGGCTTTCGTGAGGGCCGGTTCGGTGGGGGAGAGAGGAGAGCTGGGGTCGCCCTCGAGCAGGACGCGGGCCGCGCGGGCGTGGTCGCCCGGGTCCACCTCCGGTCGGTCCCGCGAGACCCAGCTGCCGAGCCGCTCCCCGACGAGGTTGTGCACCCGGTCCAAGTCCGTCGCCGCGCGCACGGCCTCCTGCACGTGGACCGACGGATCCCACGCCGCCGCCAACGCCTCGACGCCGGCGGACAGCAGCAAGGTCCTCTCGAGCCCGGGGTCAATCCCTGCCAGGAGGGCCTCGAGGTCCGCCGGCGCTCTTGGGTCAAGATGAACTCCGTGGACGATGAGGCGACGGTCTCGCGTGGACCAGTCGGCCGATCCCCGTTCCGCCAGCAGCGTGCGTTCCTCCGGGGTGAGTTCACCCGCCCGGCGGGCACGCACCCGGTCGGCCAGCGACGCCGCATCCAGGGGGGCCGGCACGGATCGGATCACCAATCCCCCCTCCAGGAGGAACGCGCCGTACCAGGAAGTGACGACCGAGAGCGTCATCGATTCCGACTCCCTAGCTCGAATCGTCGACCACCGGCGGCGCGAGCCGGCGGACCGGACACGAGTCCCCGCACGAAGGACCGCAACCCGCCGTCCATAAATAGGCCGGCCCGGCTCGGCGCCCCCGTGACCGACTCGACCGACCGGCCGCTCGTTCGTTCGGAGCGGCACGGACGGACCCTGGTCCTGACCCTCGACCGCCCCCCCGTGAACGTCCTGTCGCGCGGGGTGTTGGACGCGCTGATGGCCCGCCTGGACGAGGCCGAATTGGATCCGGAGGTGCGGGTCGTGGTGCTCGCGAGCGCCGCCGAGAAGGCGTTCGCCGCGGGAGCGGACATCAAGGAGATGGCGCGGATGGGCCCGGACGAGGCGCGGGTCCATGGCGGACGCGGCCAGGCCGTGACCCGACGGATCGAACGATTGCCGCTTCCCGTGATCGCGGCCGTCCACGGCGTTTGTCTGGGAGGGGGGTGCGAGATCGCGCTCGCCTGTGATTTTGTCTTCGCCTCCCCGGAGGCGCAGTTCGGGCAGCCTGAGATCAACCTCGGCGTCACCCCCGGATGGGGTGGCTCCCAACGGCTCCCCCGGCGGATCGGGGCCGCCCGGGCGCGACGATGGATCTACACTGGGCGGTCCGTTTCCGCGGCCGAGGCCCAGGCCGACGGGTGGGTGGACCGGGTGGTCCCTCGGACGGATCTGCTCTCCGCCGCGCTCGCCTTCGCAGACGAGCTGGCCGCGAAGCCCCCGCTGGCCCTGGCGGCGGCCAAGTACGAGATCCTCCGGGCCGTCGACCCGACGATCGCGGAGGACCTCGACTACGAGCTCGGGTTGTGGGCTCGGCTCTTCGGCACCCGTGACCAGCGGGAAGGGATGCAGGCATTTCTCGAGAAGCGAGCCCTTCCGGGCCGGGACCGCTCCGACTGGGAGACCGAGTCGCGTGGGTTCCCGTGGGGCGACAACGCGGGTCGCGAACGGACCCTCCCGGGGAGCGGAAAGCGGAAAAGGGACGAGGGGTCGAGTCGGGACTGACGCCGCGGTGGCTCAGCTGGTAGAGCGGCTCCTTGGTAAGGAGCAGGCCGAGGGTTCAAATCCCTCCCGCGGCTGGCTTTCCCCGACCCGGTGCCCCGGTTCGGTCGAGCTGACTAACGCCGACGATTCGGGTACCCACACGATGCGCGAGCCAGCGCGGTGCGGTGGGAAGGGCCCGTTCGGCTGCGTGCGGTCGACCCGACGGGAGAGGGCCGGCTGATCCCTTGGACCTCACCGAAGGGTCGCGCGCGACGTGGGGGGACCCGACACGACGTCCGCCGACGCGCGACCCGGATCGGCCGCGTTCGAGGGCCGGGCCACGCGAGCCGCCGAGGATCGTAGGAAGGGCCGGAGGGTCGCTTCGGGCCAAAGGCCCAAGGATATCGATAGGAGACCGAGGAGGACGAACTGGAACCCCCATCGAAGGGTCAGGCCCAACGGACCCAGCGCGGGGGGCGAAACCGCACCCCAACCGGCCGAGAGGTGCCAATACCCCAGGAGCTCGTTGCCGAGGGCCGCCGCGCCGGCTCGGCTCACCGGGGCCGGCATCCAGGTGAGGAGGGCGAGCCCGGCGGCGATGAGGGCCCCGCGGAGCGCGCGTCCCCGCCGGGTTTCTGAATGGATGGCCCAGAACGCCGCCACCGCGGCCGGAAGGAGCGCGACCGAGATCGCCAGCAAACCCGGCACCTGATGCTGGACGATCCACCCGAACCACGTCGAAAGCCCGGCTCGGCCCGGAGGGGTGCTGATCCAGTCGGCGAACATGGTGAGGGACCACGTGATGCCGGCGACGGCCAGCACGATCCGGAGCATTCCACTCCCCGCGCCAGCCCAGCCGAGCGGTCGTGGCCTCTCACCCTCCACCCGGGTTTCCCCGATCGTCCAGCCCAGCAGGACACCGTAGATTCCTACGAGCTGTTCCTGAGCGAGGAGCGCGAGATACACCACGGCCACCTGGAAGAAACCCAGGTACCAGGCGTTCGCTAACAGCACGGCCGTGGTCGTACCGGACGACTGGGCTGCCAGACTGATCCCGGCCGTCGCCGCGGCCGTCGTGGAGCAGCACGCGCCGAGCGTCACCAAGGCGATCATCGCGGGGGTGAGCCCGGCCGAGGTGCCGATCGCGGTCGGCAAAACCCGCCCGTCCCTGCGGTCGCGGAGGAGGCGGACTCCGAGGTACACGGCCAGGGCCATGCCGAGACCGACTCCGGCGGCGGTGAGGACCATCAGGATCGCGGAAAGGAAGGGCAGGTCAAGCTGGAAGTACGGGCCTCCCGCCAGGATCGCGGGGTAGTTCCACGAGGGTCCGGGTCCTCGGGGGTAGATGTAGAAGAACCCGCCGGTCGCCAGCGGGTGTGGTGGGAGGTAGAGCATCCCGCTGAAGACCATCGCACTGAGCGCGTAGCCGAGCCCGAACACCCCGACCAGAAGCCGGTATCTCCAACCGGAGAGGAGCGACCTCGTGCGAGCGAGAGTGAGGAGAGAACGGATCCCGGGCGGCCTCCGGGCGGGCGACATCAGGTGAGAGTCGACTCGGCTCCCGACTTATATGGTCGCAGTGAGGACTCGGTCCGGCCCTGCCCCCGGCGGGCGTGGCCCGGTCGGCTCGCACCGACAGTACATATAAAAAAGTCAGTCGGGTCCGAAGTCCAATGACGGAGGGGGCGAACGGGTCCCCCGGGTCGAACGGAGCGACGATCAAGAACGGGGCTCGAGCGACACAACGCAGAGGATCCCCGAGCGGTGTGCTGCCGTACCTCGTCTTGGCGGTCGTGACGTTCTTCCTGACGTGGTTCCTGTTCGCGGCCCTGACGGGTTATCCCGTCGGGATCGGCAAGCCGCCGGTGTCGGTCACGTCGGGCAGTTCACCGACCGGCGTCCTCCTCGCGGTCAACAACCCGTTCGACACGGCGAACAATTCCAGCACCGATCAGTTCTCCCCGGCCAACTTCACCGTTCCGGCGAACACCCTGCTCGAGTTCACCCTCACCAACTACGACACCGGACAGAATCCGGTCGAACCCGTCTCCGAGGCGGACGTCAGCGGAACCGTGGGGAACTGCATTTATCTCAACTCCACCCCCACGTCACTCGGCCCGTGCGTCCATTCCGTCTCCCCCGGATTCGTCGTGCACACCTTCTCCTTCGAGAATGGGGCGTACGCGGGATTCAACGTTCCGATCCCCTCCGCGATCAACATCGCGCCCGAAGGGGGGGTCGGGGTCACGGTGACCTTCTTTGCCTACTTCAACGAAACCGGAACGTTCACGTGGAACTGCCTCGCCCCGTGCGACCCTTACTCGATGCAGACCACGGGTTTCATGACGGGAACGATGACCGTGGTCGCGTCGTGAGCCATGAGGAATCGGCGCTGGTTTTCCCCCTCCGGGCAGCCGACCCCGATCGGCCGTAGGGTGGCCTTCCTCCTCGGCCTCTTGGTGGTCTTCGGGATCGCGACCGCGCTCCCGTCGCTCGCCCGGGACCTGCCCGCGGCTCCGCAGCTGGCCCACTCCCTCCCGTCGGCGCAGAACTCCTCCAGCGACCCGAGCTCGACCCCACCCAGCACGAGTGCCCTCTGCCCGGGCGGCGGTCCGGTCATCCTCGGGGTGGAGTGGACGTGCGTCGCCGTCCTCGACCTGACCGAGCTCATCCTGATCCTGGTCAGCATCGGCATCGTGGCCTATGTGTTCCGGGACGCGGACCGGGCCGAGCTTCCCGGGGACTCCGCGGAGGTACCGATCACGGCCGCAGAGTGGGAGGAGTATCGACGAGCGAAGAAGGAGGGTCTGCCCTATTCGCCCCCGCCGCCGGAGAATCGGCCCGGGAAGGAGTGACCGTGTTCGAGCACCCCTCCTCTGGCGGCCCCGATTGCGCGCTGTGCCCCTCGGCCCACCCGGCGTTCTACCGGATGACGGACCCCGAGACGACCCGCTACCCTCCGGGGGTCGTGCGTCGGGTCGGGGCCGTCGCGGCCCCCACACCGGAGCAGGTCGACGAGGCGAAGCGCAACACGCTCAAGCTCGCCCTCATCGGGGGTGCCCTCGCACTCGGCGGGGCCGGGGTCGCGAGTTTCCTCAGGTTCGCCGTTCCTCCCCCGGCGGGGGCCGCCTCGTTCCCGAAGGTCCAGCTCCTCTACTCGGACGGGACACCGGTGCTCGCCTCCCAGTATCGGTACCCGGCCACGTCCACCGACCTCATCGTGTTCAACTATCCGTTGGACAACGAACCGAACCTCCTCCTGAACATGGCCTCCGCCGCCCCCCGGGGCGTGGGCCCGAACCAGACCCTGGTGGCCTTCTCGGCGGTCTGCCAGCACCTGGGCTGCACTCCGCCCTTCATCTCGTACTATCCGCCCGGGGCCTGCAACGGGTACAACAACGGCGCCGCCTTCATCCACTGCGTCTGCCACGGTTCCACGTACAACCCGAACGTGGCCGCGGCCGGAGGCGGCGCGTCGATCGTCACCGGACCCGCGCAGGCCCCCCTCCCGCAGATCCTCCTCCAATGGGACTCCTCGACGGACGAGGTGTACGCCATCGGTGCGATCGGTCCGCCGGTGAAAGGACATACCGACACGCTCGTCGGCGGGAACGTCGTCGCGAACCCGGTGACGACCCAGGCCCCTCAGAGCCCGACCCAGCAGTGCCCGGTATAGGCGGGGTCATCGATGGGGAAGAGCGCCGGAACCCCGACCTCGCCACCCACCCCGAAGCGGGGGCCGTTGGCCTCGCTCTACAACCGCGGTTTGAACACCGTCTGGGACTTCCTGGAAAGCCGGACCCATATCTCCAAGTGGCCCTACCGTCCCCAGCCCGAGTTCAGCTTCAACCCGTCCTACTGGACCGGGGCGTTCGTGGCGGTCGGGTTCATCCTCCAGGTCCTCACCGGGCTTCTGCTTCTCTTCTACTACGACCCCTCGGCGGCCGCCGCCACGACCGGCGCCCCGCCGCAAGCCTGGGCGTCCACCCAGTACATCATCCAGACGGTCCCGTTCGGCTGGCTGCTCCTCTCCAGCCACCTGTACGGCGCCTACGCCGTCATCATGCTCGGCTTCGTCCACTTCTTCCGCGGATTCTACACCGGGGCGTACAAGCGCCCTCGGGAAGTGTCGTGGACGCTCGGAGCGCTGCTCCTGATCTGCATGCTGGGGATGGGGTTCACCGGCTACCTCCTCCCGTACACGGCGCTCTCCGTGGGAGCCACCGATGTCGGGCTGTCGCTCACGAGTTCCGTGCCGATCGTCGGCCCGATCCTCTCGCCACTCCTCCAGGGCAACGGGACCTACCAGGGCCTGCTCTCCCGGATGTTCGCGCTCCACGTCGTCCTGATCCCCGTCGTCCTCCTGGCCCTCCTGTACGCCCACGTCACGCTGTTCGAATCCCACGGCATCGCACCGGCCGCGAGCAGCGACCCCAAGGCGAAACGGGTCCTGACCTCCGCCGATGACAAGAAGCTCGGGAGCTGGTTCCCGAGGGTCTTCCTCTACATGCTCAAGTGGGGATTCGTGTACGTCGGCTTCCTCCTCCTCATCGCCTCGAGCTTCCTGGTCGCGCTGCCCGCTGCCTTCGGCGCCCAGAACCAGGGTGGCGCCTCGCCCGAGCCCGACTGGTACTTCCTTTGGCTGTACAAGGTCGCGGACTTCCAGTACGTCACTCCCGTGATCGCCGTGGTGCTCGTGACCCTCCTCGCGCTGTTCATCCTCCTGGTCCCGTGGATCGAGGGGATCCTCGGCCACCTCCTCCCCCGCCTCAAGAATCTGCGGACCCATCCCCGGGACCGTCCGGTCGTGCTCTTCACCGCGACGTTCCTGCTTGGGTTCTTTGCCCTCCTGACCGTCTGGGGCGGGGTGATGCCAGGGACCCCGATCCCCGTGCAGATGTACGTGGCCTACTTGGGAGCCCTCGCGTTGCTGGACGCCTTGGTGATCCTCGTCTTCTATCTCCGCTATCAGCGATCGTATCGGGCCCGGCTGGCGGCGGCGAAGCAGACTCCCCGGGACCCGCCCTCCATTCCCTCGGCAAACGCTCTCCCTGTCCCGAAGCGCGCCGCTGAATCGGGTCGCATCCCCTTCTGGGACGGGTCGATGGCCCTGATGGCGATCACCCTCGCGGGACTCTTGATCCCCCTCTTCTTCGTGCTCGATCAGCAGTCCTACGTCGGGGCCGCGAACGAGCGTGCCTTCGGAGTGGCGACCGCGATCATGGCCTTCGCCGTGGCCGGAATGGTCCACGTCCTGGAACGGAACCTGTTCCGTCGCCAGGCCGCCTCCCGAACCTAGGCCCGTCCTCGGGTCCCCGCCCGGGAGGGCGGGTCGGCGCCCGGCGGAGTGGCGGACGCGGGCACAACCGGTGCGGGGTCAAGTCGGCTTGACCAGCCCTTCATCCGTTCTTGTTGGGATGGTCTTCTCGGGGCTCCCGATGATCGAGATCCGGTTCCATGGTCGAGGAGGCCAGGGCGCGGTCATCGCCTCCGAACTGCTCGCCCAGGCCGCGTTCCTGGACGGGAAGCTGCCGCAGAGCTTTCCGTTCTTTGGGGTCGAGAGAAGGGGAGCCCCCGTCACCGCCTTCACGCGGATCGACACCCATCCGATCGGAGTTCGAACGTCGATCACCACACCCGATGTGGTCGTCGTGCTGGACCCGGGGCTCGTCGCCCAGACGAGTATCACGGAGGGGCTTCGGTCGACGGGACTTCTCCTCGTCAACACACCGAAACCCGTCGAGAGCCTGGAGGCTCCCGCGGGCGTGCGTCTCGCGGCGGTGGATGCGACCCGGATCGCGCTCGACCATGGCCTCGGGACGCCGATGCTGCCAATCGTCAACACGGCGGTCCTGGGCGCCCTCGCGCGGGCGACGGGCGTCGTCTCCCTCGAAGCGTTGCGACGGGCGATCGGCGAGTTCGTACCCGCCCGGCCCGAGGAGAACCGCCTCGCCGCGACGGACGGGTTCGCGAACGTCCGGATGGCGGACTACGGTCGTCTCCTCGCTCCCGCCCCCGCCCGCCCTCCGCACGCGTCCCGTCCGTTCCCCGAGGGTCCGATCGCGACCTCCTCGAGCGAGTCGATCCACACGGCCGCCTGGCGGACGTTCACGCCGGTGATCCACTTGGAGCACTGCACGCGATGCAACTTCTGCTGGAAGTTCTGCCCCGATGACGCGATCGACTTCGACGTCCAGGGATTCCCGCACCTCAAGCTCGACTACTGCAAGGGATGCGGGATCTGCGCGAACGAGTGCCCGCCGAAGACGATCGAGATGGTCGCGGGGGTCTAGGAGCAACGCACGATGACGCTGAAGGTGATGTCGGGCAATTACGCGCAGTCGTACGCCGCGAAGCTGGCCCGGGTGCAGGTCATCTCGGCCTACCCGATCACCCCGCAGACCTCGATCGTCGAGAAGATCGCGGACTTCGTCGCGTCCGGGGAGCTTCCCGCCCAGTACGTCAAGGTCGAGTCGGAGCACAGCGCGCTCCAGGTCTGCATCAGCGCGGCCGCCCTCGGGGCGCGAACGTACACGGCGACCTCGAGCCAGGGCCTCCTGCTCATGCACGAGCTCCTGCACTGGGCGTCCGGCATGCGGGCCCCGATCGTGATGGGGGTCGTCAACCGGGCCGTCGCGCCGCCCTGGGACATCGGGGCCGACCACACCGACACGATGAGCCAGCGGGACACCGGCTGGATCCAGTTCTACGCGGAGAGCAACCAGGAGGTCCTCGACACGGTGCTCGAGGCGTTCCGGCTCGCGGAGCACCCCGACGTCCGTCTCCCTGTGATGGTCACGGAGGATGCGTTCTACCTGTCGCACACGGTCGAGCCGGTCGACGTGCCGGACGCGTCGGTCGTCGACCGATTCCTACCGCCCCGCGAGGCGCACGCCGTCCTGCACCCGGGAGAAACGGGACGACTCGGTTCGTTCACCGGACCGGACCATTACGTGGAGTTCCGTCGCCAGGTCGCCGACGCGATGCAGCGGGTCCCCGCGACGTTGACGATGGTCGAGGACGAGTTCCAGGAGCTGGTCGGACGGTACCACGGTGGTGCGATCCCCACGTACCGCACCGACGACGCGGACGCGATCCTGATCACGATGGGTACCGCGACCACGACGGCCCGCTCCGTGGTGGACGAGCTGCGCGCCGCCGGCCGCAAGGTGGGGCTCGCGAAGCTGCGCCTGTTCCGTCCGTTCCCCGACGACGAGATCCGCCAACTGGCCCAGACCGTGGACCGGATCGGGGTGGTCGACCGTTCCTACACCTTCGGGCGCATGGGTCCGGCCGCGACCGAGGTGAGCGCGGCGCTCTACTCTGCACCCCACCGCCCGGTACTCACGAGTTTCCTCGCGGGGATCGGAGGCCGCGACGTCACGCCGCAGGAAGTACGGATGATGTTCGAGACGCTCCTCTCGGGGGCGCCGATCGTGACCCACTGGGAGGACCTCGAGCTGGAGGTGCAGGCCGATGGTTAAGCTCACGATCCCGTCGCAGGAGCTGATGTTCTCGGGCCACGCCGCGTGCCCGGGGTGCGGACCCGCGCTCGCGATGCGCCTGCTTCTCAAGGGGCTCGGGCCGCGCACGCTCATCTCGATTCCCGCGTGCTGCTGGACGGTGATCGGCACTCCTTACCCCACGACCGCGCTCCGCGTCGGCGTGCTCGACAACCCGATCGAGTCGACGGGCGCCTCGATCTCGGGGCTGCGGGCGGCCGCGGACGCCATGGGGATGAAGGACGTGAACGTCGTCGGGTTCGCGGGCGACGGGGGCACGGCCGACATCGGTCTCCAGTCCCTGAGCGGGATGCTCGAGCGGCGGACCAACGCCATCTACGTGATGTACGACAACGAGGCGTACATGAACACCGGCGTCCAGCGCAGCGGGGCCACGCCCTGGGGCGCTTGGACGACCACGACCCCCATCACGGGGGGGCTGCACGGGAAACCGGAGGCGAAGAAGGACATCATGGGCATCGTCCTCGCCCATCACCCGGCCTATGCGGCCACGATCAACCCGAGCTTCCCGGAGGACTTCGACCGGAAGGTCGAGCGGGCGCGGGACATCCCGGGCCCCCGGTTCTTCCACGTGCTCTCCGCCTGCCCTCCGGGCTGGAAGTTCGATTCCGCGCAGACGATCGCGCTCGGCCGGTTGGCGACCGACACCGGGATCTTCCCGCTCTACGAGGTCGTGGACGATCACCTGCGCATCACCCGGAAGGGCGGCGAGCTCAAGCCGGTCGCCGAGTACTTCCGCGCGCAGGGCCGATTCAAACACCTGACCGAGGTCGACGTGGCGATGATTCAGCGTCAGGTCCACGCGGACTGGGAGCGGCTCCTCCGGCGCGAGCGCGAGGACCTCGTCCCCGCGCAGTGACCGCGTGGGAGCGCGGCGCGTCCTTCCTCGGCAGAGGGCCTAAATAGGGTATCCTCCTGCGTCGCGCCGCAGCGGGGTAGGGTAGTCAGGAAAACGTCCGGCGCGGCCGGCCGTCCTGAAATCCCGACGGGCTCATAACCCGTAGATCCATGGTTCAAATCCATGCCCCGCTACTCTCCCCGAGAGTTAATAAACCAGCAAACCTTACCCTGGACATGGCCCGGCGCACTACCGGAGATCGCCGAAAAGGCACTCTACAACCAACCCCGGTCGGCCGAGTACTCGGCCGACACGCAGCTCTTCTTGCCGACCCTAAGATCCGTTCATGGTGGGAGGCTCGGTCACTTCGCTCTCAGTTATCGGCCGACACATATCTCCGTCAATTCGGGTTTCTCCTCGAGCGGACGAACCTCGATCCAGCGGGTATCGTAACCCTTGCCAAGAGCGACCCCGATCGACTCCGGGACGTCCTCGTGCGTTATGCAGCCCAGATGAAAAAGGAAGGACGGCTCGACAGCTACATCTCGAAGTTCTTTGAGGGGCTAAAGTCGTACCTCCGGTTTCACCGGGTAGCTTTCGACAGCTTCCCTTCCCTCTCCCCCATCAAGGGTGAGAGCCTCGCCACAGAGCGTGTTCCCACACCGGAAGAGCTCGCGGGCGTCCTCGACCGGCTCTCCATCCGCGGACGAGTGGCTGCACTCTTCATGGCGCATGCCGGGGTTCGGCCTGGGGTCCTGGGTTCATATCAGGCCGAGGCCGGACTGACCCTCGGAGATCTCCCCGACCTGAAGGTTGGCAAGGAGATTGCCTTCAGCGAAGTTCCATTTGTAATTCGGGTTCCGGCGTCCCTCTCCAAGACCCGAGTCTCGTACGTGACCTTCGGCTCCTCGCAACTCGCCTCCGCGCTCCTCGCTTATCTTGCTGAGCGGCGGGAGAGTGGGGAGAAGCTTACCCCTTCTTCCCCGGTTATCTCCGTGCGCTCGACGCGAGGTGTCGCCGAGCGACGGCGTGCAGACCCGAGGTACGCGAAGGGGTTCGTCGTCACCAAGGCCGTGGTCGAGGAGATTCATCACGCTCTCAAGTCGGCGGCTCCCGAAGGAACCCGTTGGAGGCCGTACGTGTTGCGGAGCTACGTCTCCACTAGGCTCCTCATGGCGGAGGGCGCGGGGAAGATTTCGCGTGACCTCCGCGAGGCAATTCTTGGACATGACGGTGGAGTCGCAGCGCGTTACAACGTCGGCAAGCGCTGGGGGGACGACCTCCTGAAGGAGGCGCGGGCCGCGTACAAGCGGTGCGAGCCATTCCTCTCAACTCAGGCAGCAGCAAGGCCACCTGACGAAGTTGAATTGAAAAGGGCGATCCTACGAGTTTTCCTTTCTGACGACGAAGTGTCCAAGGTCGACGTGTCAAAGTTCACTGCCGAAGATGTCCGAGCAGTCGTCCGTGACGCACTGAGAAACGCACATACGGCCCAGCCGACGTCCGCTGCCTTGAAGTCGGAACCCCTACCGGCCCGATTGGAGTCTCACGGAACCGGCATAGCGGCCTCGCCTCCGGAGACTGTGGTACCCGTTGGCGAAGTCCGGGCTAGACTCGCAAACGGTTGGACTTGGGTGGCTTCGCTGGGGGCAGCGGAAGTAATCCTCCGTCGACCGGACTGAACCCTTACCAGGATTCATTCGGGTGGGTAGCCCCCAATACGCTAACGATACCGAGCCTTCCTAGCTTTGGCCCTTAGGACGGAACTGGTTGTCGCCGGACTCGGGGGTGGCGCACGGGATTTCGTGGCCATTTGTTCCTTGTCGTCATCTCGGAGCGGCGGGAACGAGACATTCAGGGTGGCAACCGACGAGCCCGGCATTGTGAAGCGCTGGTTCCGCCATTCCTCGTGATTCACGAGCCGATCCACTATCCCCACCTCCGTGAATAGAGTCTCTGTAAGTTCGTTCCTGAGCAGAACGAGTTCCTCCTCAAGTTTGTGCAGAACAGCTTCGACCGACCTTGCTTGGGCCGTGCGCCAGTTAAGGGCGCGGCGATCCGCCAGATTCTCCAATTGGTTGCGAAGATTGCGAACTTCAAACTCGGCAGAGTAAACGTGGGAGACTCGAGGGGCGCTCCGAACTTCCTCAGGCGTGAGAGGGCTTGGCCTCACATAGCAATCAGAGTTGGAGAAAACATCCGGCTGGAATACCGCGCCGGGAGAGGGAGGCTTGGAAATCGGTGCGACGACCCAGTTGAAGAACTCCGGACTGATCCTCCCCTTGATCACCCAACCCCAGAGGAGTGAAGTCAACCTTTCGGGATATGGCTCGCCCGGCCGACGTTTCCTCGCCCTTCGAATTTGGTCCAGCTGCTGGAGGCTCGCACCGATTTCCTTGAATCTGTCGAGATTGTCAAGGAGCCGCTGGTTGGCCTCTTGTTGCGACGTCGTAAACGCACGGCGGGTTCGCGCGTCGATGATCCCCTTCGCCCTAAGTTGACCCAGATTCCGCTCAAATTGTTCGTTCAGTCGGAGGAAATACGCCCTTCCCGCCGCCTCCACTCCTCGGCGGAATACCTGTCTCGCCCACTCCTCGACCGAACTCTCGCGTCCCTTCCGGACCCCACGTCCTCTCGCAATCTCGTCGATGATCTCCTGTTCATTCCATGGGCGCTGGAGAAAAGGCGCGTGGGCCCGCCCTTCCTCGACCCACCTCCGGTTGAGGCGAACGAGGGCTTCTAGGAATAGTTGGCCGCTGCGGGAGGGCGCGTCCTTCCTTGGGCGGCCAGGTCGTGAGCCCGTCATCGCTGAAATTGAGACCTTGTCTTCAATTTAAGTTCAATAGGGGGCGAAGTGAGTACGAGCATGTGGGATACGTTAGCGATGTCGGAGGATCGCATCAGTTCGGGTGGCACTCCCAAGGTCCTGTACCAGGCCAGGTGCCCGGTATGTGGGGGCCTGCGCAGGGCATCAGAGTTCAATCGCGAAATCGAACCGGTTACCGGCTCCGATCTCATCGGGCAGACCTTCTCAGGCAGATCTCGAATCCAGACCGTCGACCGGGTAAGCTATGCCGAGGACACGCTCGAAGTTGCGGCCGTTCGGCGTCGATGGATCCAGCGTGTGAGGCGAGCCTTGGAGGCCCTTCAGGCGCTTGGAGGGTCGGTCTTCCGTCGTTTCGAGGGAATTGCGCTTCACCGGTCGCTCAACCTGGCTCGGACCGAATCCAGGGCAGGACCCGCGGTGGAGAGTCGATACAAAGGAGCTGAAAGTGTCCGAATCGAGTGAACTCGCCGAAAGACCCCAATCGCGTCTCGCCGAACGAACCGCAGGGTTGGTAGACATCCGCCGCGTCTTGGAGCTTCGGGCCACCCTGCAAGCGCAGGACGACATTCTGCTCCTCGACGCTGCTCGGGCAGGCTATCTTGACGATGTTGGCAAGTCGATCCGAATCAGCCCTACACCCGAGGTCGACCCGCAGGACGGAGCCCCAATCTTCGTCTCCGTCGGGAGCGAACCGACTCCAGACAGCGTCGTCGCCGGCATGACCGGCAAGACATTCGTCGTGAGGCACCGCCCGGTAACGGGTCCCGCTCCGATCCACTCCCTTTCGGGTTCGGAGCGTCCAGCCTTGCCATCAGGAGCCACAACCGCATCTGAGTAGAATCCGGAGGAAAAATGAACGAACCCACCATAATCAGGTACGTCCCACGGACGAACGGAGCCGAACCTCGACAGACGATCCTCTCGGAGGGTTACGCCTCCGAACGCTCGGATCGCGCGGTTCCGAGAGGCATTTCCGGTCCAGAGGGGCAGGCTGCCCTGAGCTACGCGATGAAAGATGCGTGGCTCACCAACCCCGCGCTACGCCGAATCAGCTCGGAGCTTTCTCGCGTGGGCCGAGAAGTTGTTGCCCCCGAATACAGGGAGATCGCGGAGCGGACTGGCCTCTCCAGAGAGATGCGAGCGGCCGCTCGCCGGATTGGCCTCCGGAAGATTCTTACCGGGATTTGGGAGACCGACCGATAGCGATTTCCCGAGCGCAAACCGGCCCAAGTCGATCGAATACCAAAAAAGGGTACCCTGCGAAGTGAGTACATTGAAGCCACAGATTTCCCTCGGAGGCGGTCCCTACCCGTTGTGTCGCGAGTGCCTCAACGGAGAGCTGGTTCCAGTCGAGGTTGATAGCTACGGGGACTCGGCGACCGTGACCTGGCGGTGCACTTCGTGTGGGCACCGATTCGACAGGCTCTCGACGACTGGTTCTTTTTGATGGCTAGCCACTCGAAGGCAGTTCCGGCCAGACGTTCCTCGGAGTCCCCTTCGGCGTTAGTCGACCTTTCGGGGCTCAGGGGGGTTGCCTCGACCCTCGAATCAACTCATCCCCTGCGGGTCGTTCTAGCACGTTTGCCGACGAAGATCCCGCTCACAAGGTTCGCCGAGACGGCTCCATTGCTCTGGGACTTGTGTCAGAATTGAAAGAGTGCCGTTCCGCCGGCGAAGTCGGATCCTTCGCCGGCGCCGCCGGCCTCGCGGGTCAGGGAGGGCCGGCTGATGACAGCAGCCGACGCACGCCCCGAGCGATGCAATAGAGCCCCGCGTCCGTATGAGGACGAGGCCAGCTGGGCGAACTTGGTTCCTTGTGCCGAGTGGCATCGTTGCGCAGACTGCGGCGCAACTTTTGCGGCTCGTGAAGGACTCCGCGGTCATCATCGATTCAATCGATGTCCTAACCGCAAGGATGCCAACGGAGAAGGTCGCGTCGTCGATGGTCGGGGGAGCCTCCCGTGACGGCCCAACCGGGCTCGGATAACGGGTCAATCGTGGCGGCCCTTCGGGCAAAGGGCTACTTCCTGCTCCCGCTCCCGGCGCGGTCAAAGGAACCACCCCCCAAGGGTTGGGTCGAACATCGAGAGCCTTACGACATTCCGGCCGGGGGGAACCTCGCGATCGGTGTCCGCGGCGATGCGGGAATCCTGATCACCAACGATGGCGAGTCAACGGCCTGGGCGAGGGGAAAGTATGGCGCCCCAAATGTTCGCTCGATGCGTGGCGCCCACTGGTATTTCCATGTGACCGACGGGCAGGATAACCTGGCGAACCGGCCGACCCCCGTCGGGACGATGGAACTCCACGTGAGGAACAAGTACGCCCTTGTGCCACCGTCGATCCATCCCGTTTCGGGCTTGCCGTACGAGTGGGAGCGGCCGCTCCCCCCCGTCGCAGACCTGCCCCCATGCCCCGACCTCCGGGAGCTCTGGCGATCTTGCGACCCCGAGCCGTCGGAGGGGGATGTACCGCCGATCCTGGACGACGTCGCGAGGGCGGTAGCGCCCTTCTGGCGCCGCGGGGTGCGGTGGATGCTCACCAAAGCCATCGCAGGATTCGCACGTAAGTGGCTCAACCTCCACGAGCCGGGAGCGCGTCGACTCGTCCAGTCGATTGCCGATCTCGCCCGGGACACGGACCCACTCGACAGGGAGGACAAGATCGGCTACACCTACCGCCTAGACCTCCCCCGGGTGGGGGTGGCTTACTGGTGTCGGGAGGCGGGAGCGCCAGAGCTCGCCGACCAACTATTCCGGCTCATCCAACCTGCCGCCCGAGCGGCCCTAACCCCTCTCTGGACCGACCACGGCAGCAAGGATCGCCCAGATTGGGACGCCCACAGGCCCGGGTTCGTCGCCCATGTCATGGATGAGATGGTCTTCGCCACTCCCACTGACGACAGGGCGCCACTGGTCTACCGGGACGGCGTGTACGTTCCCGCCGCGGCGGCGGTCGATGCTTGGGTCGAGGCAGCGTTCCGGGCCCACAATCTGGGCGACGGCAGGCCCCACGGCGAGGAAACGTCGAGCACCAACTTCCGTCGGGAGGTCCTGGGGTCTGTGGGAGCTCGCTCCCAGATCGACCGGTCCCTGCTTGACCCGCCTGGGCTTCTCTGCTTGGCCAATGGTGTGCTCGACACCCGCACCCTCGAGGTCCGCCCGCACGCCCCGGTGCCGAGATTCACTGTCAAGCTCCCGGTCGCCTACGACCCGGTCGTCGGGTGCCCCGCCTTCGACCGCTTCCTCGAACGCGTAGTTCCAGATCTGGCGACCCGGTCGCACCTGCTGGAATGGATGGGCTATCTCCTCGAGGACGGCTACCCGCACCAGTTCGCACTTTGCCTCAACGGCCCGGGCGCGAACGGGAAGACCACATTCATCGCGGTCCTTACCGCGCTCCTCGGCGGGGCCTTCTCCTCGGAGACTCTCCAGGCGCTGGCAAACAACCGGTTCGCCTCCTCCTCGCTCCAAGGCAAGCTGGCCAACCTCTGCGACGACCTGCCGGCCACTGAGCTTGGGGACGTCGGCCGGTTCAAAATGCTCACCGGGGGGTCTCCGATTGCCGCCGAGAAGAAGGGCACGCCGTCCTTTGTCTTCATCAACCGTGCCAAGATGATCTTCACGTCGAACCGCCTGCCCAGGGTCAACCCCGACCAGGAGAGCCCAGCCTTCTGGCGGAGGATTCAAGTCGTAGACTTCGGCGTCGTGATCCCGACCGCCGAACAGGTCCACGACCTATCGGCGCTCCTTGCCGCCGAGCTCCCTGGCATTTTCAACCACGCTTTGCGCGGATTGCGACGGCTCAGGGAGCGCGGGCGTTTTGATATCGTGCCTACAATCGACGAGTCGACCGCGACTTGGCACCGCCTCTCGGACTCGCTACGCTGGTTCGTAGATGAGGGGGTGGATAGGGATCGCGAGGGTGTCGTCCCTAAGGATGTGTTCATGTCCGCCTACGCGCGGTTCTGCGCAGAGAACGATGCCACCCCCCTAGCCGCCAACATTGTGGGTGCCCAGCTGCCCCAGCTCCTTCCGGGAGTAAGGGCGGCTCGACACCGGGTCGACGACCGAATGACCAAGGTCTGGCTCGGCCTGCGCCTGTGTGCGGGTGTGCCGGGTGTGCCGGGTGGTTGTACCCAAGATGGACTCAAGGTCACGTCGGATGGGGGGAGTGTGGACCCCCCGTACACACCTAGCACACCCGGCACGAAGGCGGGGAACTGGTCAATCAACGGGGAGCCGGTTGAATGAACGAACCAACGAACCGGCTGGCAATCTATGCGAGGGTGAGTACTAACGAACAATCGGTCGAGACTCAGCTCGCAAGATTGCGGACGGCAGTTCCAGGAGCGGAGGAGTACATCGATCTTGGACTCTCCGGGACCGGTGTGGAGCGCCCCTCGCTCAGCCGATTGCGGTCGGCCATCTGCTCACGCCACATCGCATCGGTCCATGTGGTCAAGCTCGACCGGCTCGGGCGATCTGCCTCGGCCGTCCTCAACTTCTTTGACGAGGCAGAGGCCCACGGCACGCGCGTGATTGTTCTCGACCAGGCCATCGATACCGGGACGCCAATCGGCAGGCTGGTTCGCACTGTGCTCGCCGCGATGGCTGAACTCGAGGCAGACTTGATCAGGGAGCGGACACAGGAGGCGATGAGCAGCTTCAAACTGGGTACCCGCCGCACGAAGAGTGGCCGACCGGTCGGACGGCCCCGCCGCTTGACCGCCGAGATTATCCAAAGGATTCGAGAGGAACGGGGCAAGGGCCTCAAGTGGTCGATTGTTGCTCAGCATGTCGGCATCCCAGCGGGGACGTGCCGCAAGGTTGGCTCGGGCCTCCCGGAGCGTTAACCCTCGTGTGGGAAACCCCATAGTTGGTTTTGGAACATAGTCGGAGGATTGGAACCGCCCCCTTGCGGCGCGGAACCGACCCTTTTCGTGACTGACCCAAGTCCGCCGGCAGTACTGGGAAAGCCCAGTCTATGCGCTGGGAAGACCATGGTGCGAGAACTCATGAACCGGTGCCCAATCCGGCCTATTGCATGACATCGGGCCCCTCCCGAGTTTTCGGGGGACTTGTATTGACGGGCCTGGCACTCATGGTGGTTACCGCGGGCCTTCACCTCTCCACGGCCACCGTCCCCAGCCCTCAGGGCGAATGGTGGGCAAACTCTGTTGTAACCGGCACTTGGAAGGTACCAGGGCTTCCGGGAGCGACCTCGAGTCTTTCGGTTTCTATGAGGGCATGGGCCTGTGGCACACCCGGGAATGAAACTGGTGGTTACATTCCAAGCGGAATCGAAGCATGTGTGGACGTCCACGTTACGAATGATGGTGCGAACGTTGACGGCGCGACAGTGTCCTTGTCGGACAGTCTTGGAGATACTTTTAGCCCACTCTCTCCCACCCAAGGTTGGGTGACCGATGCCACCGGAACAGTTACTGGGACCTTCGAAACGCCCGTAGTCGCCTCATCAACCGATTCGATCAGTGCGCGGGCGGTCCAAGGTAGTTCGTCCGGGTTGGATCAGGCTTCGCTTCAAACTGGAGCTGAGTCCGCGACCCTGACCGTGAACATGACAGGGGAGTGCGGTAATGGCGGTTCCTACCAGGGCGGCAGTTCGATAGAATGGGTTGCCGACGTACAGTGGGAAGCTCCGGGCGGGGGCTCAGTCGGTGTGCAAGGCGCGCTGGTCTCGGTTAAAGGGTCAGACGGAGTGGTTCTCACAACGTCTAGTGCGACCCCCCGGAATGGAGAGGTTTTCGTCGCGTTCACCGCCCCGAGTCCTGGAATCGGGTCGAGCCAAACTTACGACTTCTCGGTTGTTGCACAAATGCTGGGGTATACACTTGGTACGACGGTCTGTGCGATCACCATCTTTGGACCGGGCGCTGCCCCCGGAAGCTCGACGATATGGATTATTGGGGCTGTGGTCGCCGTCGCGATAGTTGCAGCTATCGTGTTTGAAGTTCGTAAGAGGCGCAAGCGCCGCGAACGAGGGCCTCCTCCACCCATACCTCCGGCGGTCTCCAGGCCTCCATCGAAGACGTAACCAGAACTCAAGCTTGGGATCAACGGCGCCCGCGAGACCTGCTCTTGCCCCGAGGGAAGGGGACCCCTTTGGCGCATCAGAGTCCAAACTCAACCGAGCGCTCGAGATCATCCTCGAACCTAGCGAGAATCTCGGAGGCCTTGGTAGGGCTCCAACCAAACCGATCTGCGACGCTTGCTGCCGTCGCCCTTCGATTGCTCGCGGGAACGGTAGACTCCGATCGCATAGGGCGGCGGTATGCATTCGAGACGTTCCTTTAAGTGTCGGACGAACGGCTGACAATCGCGACTGGTGAGGTATGGCGGGTGCAATCGGCCGGGCGACTCTCGGTTCCCACGATGTAAGCCCGAATGCCTGGCCCGAGGAGTGGACTGTTCGAACGGATCCCGAGATCGTTCTGGCCAACGTTGATTGCCGTGAGGGATTCCGGGCCCTGGTCGCTGATTCCGTCGACGTTGTGGTGACGTCACCACCCTACAACCTCGGCATCAAATACGGATCCTACGATGATACCGGGGATCGAGAGGGATACCTCTCCTGGATCGAGCAGGTCGCGGAAGACGTGAAGGGCCGCCTCAAACCTGACGGTTCGTTCTTCTTGAACGTCGGGTCGTCGCCCAGCAACCCATGGGGTCCCTTTGAGGTGATCACGCGCCTACGGAGCCACTTCGAGCTCCAGAACGTGATTCACTGGGTCAAGTCGATCTACGTCGAGAACGAGAGCTACGGAACCAAGACGGCGCTAAACGTCGGGCACTACAAGCCGATCAACAGCGAGCGATTCGTGAACGACACTCACGAATACATCTTCCACCTCACAAGGTCCGGTTCGGTGCCCCTCCGGCGGCTCGCGATCGGGGTGCCTTACAAGGACAAGGGCAACGTTGCGCGCTGGAAGGAGGGTGGATCTGGGGTCCGATGCCGCGGAAACTCCTGGTACATCCCCTACCGCACGATCCAGTCTCGAGACAGCGAACGGCCCCATCCTGCTAGCTTCCCTTCGGGAATCGCCGAAATGTGCCTCAAGCTGCACGGCCTCGACAAGGGTCATCTCCTGGTAGTTGATCCATTCATGGGGATCGGGAACACGGCGCTCGCCTGCCGCGGGCTAGGAACTCGTTGCATCGGGTTCGAGATCGACCCTGAGTACCACGCGACCAGTCTCAGGCTCCTTCGTGCGGAGTAGGCCCGACTACCAGCGGTCCTCGAGTGTAGCCGGGCGGGGCTTCGTAGCTCTCAGAATAATCCGGAACCGCTCCTGGAAACCACCTTCGCCGTAGTCCTCGCCGTACTTTCGCACGCGCTCGACCTCCTCGGTCGACAAGCTGAGGGTCCCATCGGGTTGGATTCGCGGCACTAGGGCGCGGAGGAACGACTGCATTCCCCCTTGACCCTCTACGGGCCGACGTATCACGTCCAGCTCCTCAGTGCGGAGTTTTGCAGTCACGGGTTCCGCAGAGGTAGTCATGTACAGAAATCCTACCGCAGCGTCGAGAGCGAAGCGCCCAGGCGCTTTATCTCTAGCAGAACGCCCTGGAGCCGGCTTTGGAAACCTCCGGATCCGTAGCGCTGGCTGTAGCGGAGGATGCGGTCGATCTGTCCCGGGTTCACCGAAAGTACGTTGTCGTCGCTGAGCCCCTTGTTGAGCGATCTCAAGAGGTCCTGCAGCCCCCCGGTGCCGACGACCGGCAGGCGAATCTTTGCAGCATCCTCGGGCGTTAACGGGATGTTGAGCCGGGCGTTACTCTCAATCTGGGCACGCTCCGGTCGGAGCCGAGCCGCGATCGACCGCGCAATCTTCGGGTCGATGTGTATCGACCCCTCGGATTCGCCATAACTCCAATTAAGCTCGACGTCGATCTTCTCGAGCATGACGAAGTGAAGGAGGGAGAACAGCGCGATGGAGCCGCTCTGTCCAATCCCCTTCGCGAGTTTGTCCTTCTTTACAGACTCTGTTCGGGTTTCGATCAGCCGGCTCAAGAAACCGAGGGCCTCATCCAAACGATCCAGTTCGAACGGCTTTCCCTGCGCGACCGCCTCGATCTTGAATGACCCAGTCGCCGACGCCTTCTCTCGAAGAGTCGCCCAGTCCCCGGTCGGGTAGGCAAGCTCGACCGCCTTCGGCACGGGGTTGTAGGCATAATGGGCCGCGGCGTACGCCCACCGTTGAAACCGATCGTGAAAACTCCCGGAGATGGTGAATGGCAGCTCACCCATCGTGATCGCCGATGACGAAAGCCGGAAGTCGAAGCAAACCCTGCCTGCCGCCGGCGTGCGCTCCAGTTGCGACGTGGTCTCTCGCCCGTGGATGGTAAACCCACCCGGAGGGAGCCCCGCCTTCGGGAGCTCTCCGTCGTGAACCGCTCGAACCTGAGTGGGTTCAAGCGGGTTCGGCCCGAATACGAGGTAAGACTGGCGCTCGGAGCACAGTATGGCGTCCCGCAATGAGACCTTGTCTCCCTCGATGGCGGCGAGGCGTGTCTCCGAAACTCGGAACGCGATCCAAGTGTCCTCGACGTCTTGATCCTCAAGGTCGTCGGAGTCCACGTCCTCGTTGCTCTCGAGCCAGTTGAACAGCCAGCTCTCCCCTCGCGGAGAGTGCATCACTTGCAAGAGCGGCCGGTCGTACTTCACCAGGACGCGCCCCGGGCTGAAGCCCTGGAACGCGGAGCTCGGGACCACCGTGCCGATCTTACCTTGGTAGAAATGCTTGGGGGCCTTTGACGTCATGGAAATGGCCCCTCCGCGGTCTTGTCGGCGAAGTCGCACGGATTGACTCCGATAGGAATCCACCAGTCGTGGTGGGTAGGTCCACCCTCCTCCGATGGAGTGTGCATTACCACTCCGTGCCCTCCTCGGAGCTCAACTCGTACGATACAGCGTTCCCTCTTTGTCGGATAGAGCTTGAGAATGCGATGCAAGTCGGCCTTGTCCTTGTGAACGGATACGCTACGGCGGCCGCAACCCTCGGTTTCTTCTAACTCCTTCTCTAGGCCGCGGTCGTAGTACGAGCGGAAGTCCTTCTTTCTGATTCGATCCGAGTGGGGTACGAGGTGGAAGTACGTTTCGCAAAGCTCGGTGTCCACTGGAGGACATCCCGGCGGGTAGTGCTCGGGGAACTCGCATCGAAGGGACAAGGCGCTCGCCGAGGGCGGCGCCCTATTTCAACTGTCCAAGCCGACCCTTGGCGGACCTCATCGGCCGTCCGATAACCTTGGTTTCAGGATAGAGGGATCTCGGTATCGACCCTCGACGGAACAGACTATCACACCAACGCTTCGGAATGGGTGTCGAGAGGCGCCTCTACCCGAGGGCGACTCAAACTCAATCGGCCGTCGATCGTCGCGCCTGGTACGATTCTAATTCGCCGTTGGTGATCCCGTCTCGGGGGACAAGGCGGTAGTGGCGTTCCGAGAGTATCCGCAGTCCGTCTGGGCCCCTCTCAAATTCGAACAGAGCGATCCGCTCGTCCGCCACGAACTGAGCCGCCAGGGGCCGGCAGACGAGGCGAGGGAACTTTTCGGCGCATAGCGCCATATCTTGTTCGATTTGCTGGGCACCAATCCGGTCTGTCCGACGCTTGGCCTGGACCGGCAGGATGAACTGGGTTCCCCGTCGATCGACGCCTGCATAGAGCTCGTCGGTCTCGATCTGACCAATACCCGACACCGTCGTCCTAAGATGGTTCTGCAACGAGTAACACGCCACCCCCGTGAAGATGTCCACCAACCGGTTGTAGCGCAGGCGGGCGAGGAGCGCTTGCTCGTCTCCGAGGGCGTACTGCGCAACGATTCCTGGCGTCGCATCGAGGATCTTGGTCTCGGCCAGCTGGAGGTTGGGCCTGACCTCGAAAGGTCGTAGCAGGAGGAAGCGATACTCGCCTCGCCCAGCGGTTTCGATCCGCCAGCTTAGCCCCGCCGGGGCGGTCTCCTGGATGGAACGCGGGAGCTGCTGGCGGAACTTGAACGTAGAGATGACGTCGCCAGGGTTCAGAACCCGAGGGAAACCCAACGTGTCCGCGGCTTGATTGAGGTCGGACCTGCTGAAGGGAAAATCCTTCGAATCCGGGGTGTGGTGGTGCTCGAAGATCCAAGAGATGATCCGCTGATACCGGCTGGACTCATCCGTCCCCTTCACCTCCGGGGCCTTGCTTCTCCTCGGCAGGGTCCTACCTCTCCTCCCCGGGCCAGCGAAGGACGAGGACCTCTTCGCGCAAATGCTCTCGGGTGGCGGTGGCCAGTCGAGTTCGGAAAAGGTCTCTTCCCAGGACCTCGTATCCGAGGGACTTGGCGATGTTTTCGAGCAGCTCGCCGGTCCGAATCATGACTCGCAGGTAGGAAGCCTGGTCCCCCACGACGTAGGCCAGTTGCGCGCCGGGGAGCAAGACCTTTCGCAGGTCCGCCAAGTGCCTCTGCATGCCGCCAAAGTAGAGTCGAGTGAGTCGGGGGAACATTCGCTCGAACCCGGAGGTCTTACCGAGTTCGATTCTCCGCTTCTCGATCCGCTCTGCGATCTCCTGAATCTCCTGGTTCTCCGCGACAAGGAGGTCGTCGTCGTCCTGCTTGTAGACGCCCCGCGTATTCGACCGCACCAACCCGCGCTTCACGGTCCGGAGCGATTCCCTGTCTGAGACAAACCCAAGCAGGACGGACTCGAGCCGGGTCGTGCGCGTGTAGTCCTTCTCGTTCGGGTACGGGGGGGAAGTGATGACCGCGCTTACACGGCGCTTCTTGATCACCGTTCCGATCTGGCGAGAGTCGCCGAGAAAGATTTGGGGGGGAGCGGACGAGTGCTGGTGGAGCTGGGCGATGTCACTTGCCATCTTACGAACCGAGGCGAGCCACGGTTCGATAACCGGCGCGTCCTTCTTGATGGGGCCGAGTCCCACCTCGGGCCCGAAGCCCAAGTTGCTGGCACCAAAGACTGCGACCTTAGCCAAAGCGAGCCTCTCGTGGTTGAGAAATGCGGGATTCCCGTGGGCCAGAATCTGATCCCGCAGAAGCAGGACTTTGTGCAGCGGGAGCGGGCTGATCGAGTCGGTCAGGAGCAGATTGGTCAGATTTTCTGGCAGAGTCTGAAGGGACTTGGTGCGAGGCTGACGGGGCTTCCAGGTGTCGATGGAAGCATGGTCGGGGACTCCATCTTCTTCGAGTTTTCGGAGGCACGTCGTCGCGATCTGTTCGGCGTCTGTTCGGAGGCGAAGTGGGTCGGGGGACCAGTCGGACTTGACCGCGGCGGCGAAGTGGGTGAAAGGGTGACCTTCGACCCCCAGGCTCGGAATCCCGGCCTTCCCGCATTCGATCACTGTGGTCCCGGTCCCGCAGAACGGATCGAGGACCGTGTCGTCGGCATCTAGGCCGAACTTGTCCAAGTACGTCCGAACTAAATGGGGGGGGTACGCCAGAACGAACCGATACCAGTCATGGATGGGCTCGTCATCTCGGAGGAGGACATTGGCCGTTGCATTTGGGGAGAGTCGCGGGGGGGAGCCGGCGGCGAGGCGAGATGACGGCACGGCCACCGATTCAACCGCCCGCATGCCGATCTGCTCACGCCTCCGATTGCTCATGAAGAGTTACGTTGTCGCCGTATTACTGCACGCTGGGTTCGATGGGTCGGCTCGAGCCGACCCTGCCACGTGACGACCGAGTGCTATAATCTGCGTCTCAACGCTGCGAACGGTGAACGGCGGCCCCGACGGGCCTCAAATAAGCCGCGCAGCTAGGCTGGAGTACATGCCTCAGCAGGAGGTCAGGGAGTGGGCGGTCTCCTCGCTCGCCGTCATCGCCGATGAGCCCGGCATGTCCGAACATCAGACGCGTGCGAGCGTGGTCGATCCGATGCTTCGAAGCCTTGGCTGGGACCCGTCAGACATGAAATCCGTGCGACAGGGCCACCCACTTTCAATCGGAACAACGACTGTCCATGTCGACTATGTCTTGCGCGGGGGAGCTGGGTCGAACGAGGTGGTTGTCGAGGCTAAGGCGCCAAGGGAAGACCTCACCGCTGAATTCGCCAGACAAGCGTCGAGCTACGCCCTCCAGCTAGGCGCTCAGTTGGCCGTCCTCACGAACGGTACCCGTGTCCAAATCTTCCTTCCCAAAGCCGACTCCCCTGCTCTCGTACTCGAACTCGATCTGACCGGGTTGGGGAACGATGATGCTCTTCGAGAGAGGGTGGTTCGCCTTCTCGGCAAAGATATCCCCGGGGGGTCCACCCGAAGTGCGGAGGCGACGAAGATCTCCGTTCATTCAGGAGCCACACGGTGGCTGGAAGACCAGCCGGAGAAGGTGATCGAACTGCTTTCTGACCACATCCAGAAAGAGCTCGGGCTCAACCACGACGCCGAGACCTCGGCTTCGCTCCGGGATGCCGTGAAGATCTTCGTATATGAAGAGCAACCGGCGGCCGTGACCCTACCGACGCCGTTGGGGGGAGCTCTCGCGGAGACCGTCGCGGGAGACTGGGAACTTTTGCGCCAAGGAACCGGGCTGTTCCGAAACCGTCGCAGCGGAAAACAGATTGACGTAGGCGGAAGCATGAGGGACGTCGAGGCCCAGCTCGCCAAGATTGGCTACAAACTCCGGACAACGAAAGCCATCGGCGGGTTCTACTTCTCTCTGAGAAGGGAAGCTGGGTTGATTCGAGCCCGTTGATTCAGATGGCGCTGCTCTCGCCATAAGTGCGTTAGCCGAGCCTAACGAATCCCAGCACGGGCGTCTAACCCCTTGTGCGAACACCTCATGTAAGGGGCAGGCAAACCCGGCTTACGGGTAGTCTTTGACGCCGCAACGGGGGGTCAACAAGACCGTTCGGTCCGGTAGACCGTGGAGGCCAGAGGATCTCTGGACTGAGGAAGAGATAACTTTACTCCTGGCCGCCTGCCCGGCGGACTCGCAGAACTACCGGGCGTCATCGCCGTGGGTCATTGAAATTGCAGACCTACTCGGGAGGACACCCGCTGCAATCTCTTTCCACCTCGGAAACATCTTTGCGCTGAAGAGGGCGGGACATGGGCTCGAGAACGTCGGAGGGCTTACGGAGCGAGTCTACGAGAAGTACCGAGGAAAGGAAGATCAGCTCCAGCGAGAGGCGTCTCGACTCCGCAAGGAGTACTTCCCGAAGATCATCTCGCCGCGGCTGGAGAAGCGGACCGACGAAGACGAGGGCAGAAGGCTGAAGGAAGAGCTCCTTCGGAAGTTTCCCGAGGCGCGACTTCCCGCGGACACTTACGTTGTCTACGAGTATCGAGGCTCGCTGTGGCTCGGCGTCCTCGTTACGCTTCAGACGGCACTCCTCTACCCGACCGAAACGGCGGCGCTGTTCCGCCTTGCACGAGCGATCCTTGGGCCGCCGAACAAAGAGACTCCTGCAGTCGAGGAGGTCCTCGACGGGCGAACTGTGGAGTTGGCGGAACGACAGATCCATTCACTTGCGCCCCGGTTTCACACGAGCGACCTCGACCCGGCTGACCGGGTGACCCTTGCACTCCGGCTCCAGGGTCTGAAATCGCTCAAGAGATGGAAGCCAAACGCGTCCAGATTGGAGCTCTACGTGGGCGCGGAAGAGGAGGCGGAAAGGGAGAGGATCCGGACCTATTTCCGGATCGACCCGACCCGGCTCTGCCGGACTTGTCTGATGATGTTGCTGGACGTTCTCGACGACGCGCTGGCCACCGGGAAGATCTAACCGGACGCCGGCGTGAAACGGGCTCACCTCGTCCCGTTGCATCCGGGGTACCCGTAGCCTTAAGTCCGGGGGGTACCTGTAACTCGCATGGACGAAGAACCGATTAAGCCCTACGTGGCGGGGGACCACCCGGCCTCTATCAGTTGGAAGACACGGCTGAAGAGTGGATCTCAACGCGGCACGGACTACGGCTCGTTCTACACGATCCTTCCGAGGGGTCAGGTCGAAGAGTTGTCCTGGAGAGTGGGAACCAAACTACGCTCCCGCATCGTCGACAACACCCTCGTCTTGCGCGCGGAGGACACCGCGATAACTATCGTGAAACCAGCCGTGGAGTCGAGCTACAAGTTCGATCGAGTCATCTGTGGGGACGTCCTCATCGAGCTTGCCAAGATTCCGAGCAACTCGATCCACATGATCATCACTTCCCCGCCCTACAACGTGGGAATTGAGTACTCGGATTACGACGACAAGCGGCAGTATGCAGAGTACCGCTACTGGCTGTCCGAGGTCTGGAAGGAGTGCTTCCGCGTCCTGAAGCGGGGCGGGCGTCTCGCCCTCGAGGTTGCCCCCACGGGTATCGCGCAGTTTGTTCCGCTCCATCATGACCTCTCGCGCGACCTTCGAGCTGCGAAGTTCACCCACCGTGCGGAGATCCTTTGGGCAAAGCAGAACATGACCGCCCCGAGAACCGCCTGGGGGAGCTGGAAGAGTCCTCGACACCCGCACATAATCCCCTCATGGGAGTACGTCGAGATTTTCCACAAAGAGAGTTGGAAACTCGATGGCGACTCGACTACGATCGACATCTCGCCAGAGGACTTCCGTGACTGGTCTGACGGCGTGTGGGAGATCCCGCCCGACACCAAGCGCGTCGTGGGACACCCAGCAACGTTCCCTGAGGAACTGATTCGGCGGTTGGTTCAGTTCTTCACGTACAGGGGGAACACTGTGATGGATCCCTTCGGGGGAACGGGAACGGTCGCAGCGGTGGCGAAGTCGGTCGGGCGTCATTTCATCCACATCGACCACAGCGTGAAGTACTGCGCCGCTGCCGAGGCCCGAGTCGCGCAGGTTCACCCCGAACCCATGCCAGTGATCCGCCGCAGCGCGCGTATCCCCAGGGTGCCTTCCAAGTCTCCCTCGCTATTCGTGAGATCGGTTCGTCTGCCGCAGGAATAGTCCAATACCCGCGGCGGCGCCGTCCTCGCGCCTTCACCCGGGGCCGTGGATTGCCGGGTGGCGCGGAGGAAACCCCGCCCCCGACCGATTAGTCGATCGGGCGCAGTGGATTCGAAAGGAGAAACCCGGACTGGCCCATTCCAAACTCCGCCTTCGTCCGCTAGGATTCGAACGAGCAGTTGTTCGAATCCCAGCACAGGCGATCGAACGTTCTTGGCCGGTTCGCCCACGCGAGTGCCGGTCCAAGAAAACAAGAGAGGATGACTTCCCGAGTCCCTGAACGAGTCTCAAAGTTAGTATTCACACTCTCGGAGAGTTTGAATCCATGCCCCGCTAGCTTCTGGCGAGGCACTCGCCCGCCCCCATACCGTCGCCACGTGGGTTCTGCTCTTCTCCACGGTACGTCCTCAAAGGCCCCACTGTCAGTTCGAGCGCACGAGACCAACCTACCATCAGATCAAGCCCTGTCCGAGGGACCCGAGAGGGAAGATGTCCCGTCCGAGCGGGGGCCGCACCGTTCGGGCGATTCGCAGGGCTTATCATTGGTAGTCATGTACCGTCACTAATATGGCGGGAGGCCCCCTAACTTCGATTCCGGTCCACGCTGATGTCGTTCGGCGACTTCGCTCACTCAAGACTGCTGATCAAACCTGGGACGAATTCTTGACGGAGATGGCCGAGGATTACGTCCCCCCGGGGTGGTACACGGAAATGGAACGCCGCCGCATCGAAGGACCCGACGTGGCCGGGACGGCGGTCCTCGCCCGCTCCCGGGAGCTCGCGACCCGCGGTCGTTGACCTTGGCGCGTCGCTTCGTCTTCCGCGCGCCGTCGGACCAGGAGTACCTCGAACTTCCCGTCTCCGTCCGCCGAACGTTCGAAGGGATCCTGCCCGCGCTCGTCCGTCAGCCCTTCCGTTCGGGAGCTGGTTTTACGGTCGGCAGCGTTCGCCGGCACTCGGGTCTTTGGAAGCTGAAACTGACCGACTTTCCCCCCCGAACATTTCGCGCCATTTACGAAGTCGACGGGGACGTCGTGAGGTTTCTTGGCTTTGGTCCGCGACCGGACTTCTATCGCCGCCTCCGTCAGACCAACCGGTTCTCACGGAATCGATTCTGACGGCTGGGAGGAGACCGTTACTCCAACATGACGCAGTCGTCTCTATTCCGTCGTAGGCCCTCGGGCGCGGCGCGAAGCCGACGGGGAGCGACGATCATCTTGAATGCGGTCGAGCCAGTCCCGAACCAAGGCAGCCGCAAGGGGGTTCCGGTCGGTCCACAGAGTGTGGCCGGCCGCGTCCAGGATAGCGTACGTCGCTCGCGGGAATCCATTCAATAGCCTCCAGTACGTTCGGTAGCGGAACGGAGCGTCCTGCCGGCCGAATAGGAGCAGGGTCGGCGCCCGAAAGTTCGATCCGGGGCGGTAGAGAGGGACGGAGAGGTCCCGGAACGGAAGGCCCTCCAGCCACTCCGTGTCTTCCGAGTACTCGGACAGACCGGGGCGCTTCCCTCGGGGCGTCAGTATTGAGGGAGTGCCGAATCGACGGTCCCGCAGTTCCTCCCGGGGACTGTGATTGACTTCGGGAACGCTCAACATCAATCCCGCCACCTGGGGGCCACGTCGCCGAGCGACGGCCAGGGCGAGATACGCTCCGAACGAGATCCCTCCGAGCGCGAACCTTTCGTCGGTCGCCACGTCGTCGATGAATTCTAGGACGACGTCCAGGTAGTCGTCCATATCCCGGATCCTCTTCGCGCCCGGGCTCTTTCCATGCCCTGGCAGATCCGGATAGAATCGCCTCCAACCCGTTCGGGACCGGAATGCCGGTTCGACCTGGACCATTGCCCGAGTATGGTCACTTGGGCTACCGTGAAGCATCACGAAGGGTCGACCACGACCTCTGGCCTCGTAGTAGATCGAAACCCCGGGAAGGCGACAGTACATAGCACGCCCTCAGGTTCCTGCAGCTAAGGTCCCTTGCCCCGCCTGCGGGGTCATCGTCCGGGGGCGAGGCCACTTCGGCATGACCGCGGAACGGCACCGAGGTTTTCAACCAAGTCGGAACGCGGCTCCGACTCACACTAGGTAGTGGATTTGAACGAAGGTGCGATACCATGCCCGGCTAGCTTCCGGCGAGGCGCCCGCCAGGGCGGTCCGGAACGGGTCGCTCGCGCGACCCGTCGGCAGTCCAAACCTCTGGGCCACGGTGGGGGAACCCGAGCGGTGCGATGGCCATTCCCAGATCCCGTCGGGGGGCCCCCCTCGGAGTCTTCGTGGTCGGCCTCTTTGGGGGAGCGGGCCTTCCGTGGTATGCCGTCGCGACCGGAGCGGCGGTCGGCGCGGGCCTACTTGTGGCTGCGTTCGTCGAAAGACGAAGAAAAGTTGCGTTCCTTAGGCTCTACGAGTTGAGGGAGGGTCCCCTAACCCGAGGGGCCTGGACACTCAGGGCCAGACCAGGGAGGTGCGCGCCTTATGGGGGAGGCGGGGGCGGGATTTCATCGGCCGCCCGGGCGGCTTTCTTCCGGCGACCCGATTTCTTGGGCGCACTCGCATCTCCCGAGGCGGACGCCTCCGGAGCCGAGGGCGGAGGCGGGGGAGCATCCGCGGAAGGGCCCGGCACCACGGGCGGTTGGGGAGGGGGTGAGTACGCCCGCGGGGGAGGGGAAGGAGGAGCCGGGGTCACCGGCGCCGGAGCGACGGGAGCGGGCGTCGCGGGAGTTTCGTGGTGGGGGTGAGAAGCCGGTGTGGGAGGCGTGGTCGGAGAGGGGGTCGGCGAAGTGGCGGGGGCTGGTCGGGGAGCGATGGGCACGAACTCGCCGGGCCTCCACGTGTGGGGCATTCGGAGGATGCTCGGATCCCTCAGGAACAGATCCGCGTGTCCGCAGCTCCGGCACAGTCGCGTCCCCATGGGGAGTTCCCCGCGGGTACGGAGGGAGAGGGAGCCCCCGCCGATCGAGCCCGTCTTGAGTTCATTCGCCCATACGAAATCGGACGCACCGCAGTTGGAGCATACCGGGGCCACGAGGTCACCGTTCCGACCAGTGAGGCTTTCCGGGGGAAATTAAGGCTTGCGTCGCCCCCGAGGGGCCCCGGCCGTGGGCCGGCGTGGGTCAACCCCCCGTTACGCAAGCGGGATGTAGCTCGCCCGGCATTCTAATTCGATGACCGCGTCGCAGTTCCACCGCATCACCGTGGCGGTCGACGGTTCCGAACACGCCAACGACGCGCTCGATGTGGCGATCGATCTCGCGCACCGGTACGGCAGCGAGCTCTCGATCCTGGCGGTCGCGCCGCTCACCCCCGTCTACGTCGCACCGCAGGAACCGTTCGTGGCCACGACCGTATACCCGAGCGACCTGCCCCGGTATCAGGCGATCGTCGAGGCCGCGGTCACGCGCGCCGAGGCCGCCGGAGTCTCCTCGGTCACCGGGATCTGCACCGACGGGGTCGTCATCGACGAGATCCTCGGCCACCTGGATGACCATCCGACGGACCTCCTGGTCATCGGGTCTCGGGGCCTCTCGGCCGCGAAGCGTCTCTTGCTCGGAAGCGTCTCGAGCGCGATGGTCAACCACGCACCGTGCCCGGTGCTCGTGGTGCGCCCGTCGGTTACGAAGCCCGCTGGGTGACGATCACCCGGGTCGGCACCGGCAGCTTGTGCGAGGCCTTGCGGAGGGCCTCCTTCGCGTCCGAGATATGGGCCTTCGTCGTGTAGACCGTGATGATCTCGGACCCGATCTCGGCCCGCACGGCGTGACCCACGGGCTTGCCGAACGCGCGTCGCATCCCAGCCGAAATCCGGTCGGCTCCGGCACCGGTCGCCATCTTGTGCTCCCGGAGGATTTGGTGCGGGAAGCGGCGCATCTTCAAATGGAACTCGTTCGGAGCGGTCCGCTCGAGGACGCGCACCGCGCTGATCCGGGCGGCTTCGAGGGCGATGTCCCGCACCTGGCCCGCTTCCTCCATGCCGAGGGAAAGCTCCCAAGGGAACTGGAGGTGCAAGTTGCCGGTGTCGAACTGGGTGATGCGGCAGTTGGGAACCCCTCCCATGTACTCGCGGCGAGTGTAGACCTGGCCCTCGACCTTGCGGTACATGCGGGCCGGTTTGCGCGTCATAGGCGGAGTCGGGACGGACGCCCCGTTAAAATGGTTGCGTTGAAGGAACTACCTCCCGGGACCCGCGGGAACGGGGACCCGGAGGATTCGTGGACCGGCGCGGGAGGCCGAGAGCTCGAGGGCCGGAATGCCGGACTGCTGGAGAAGATCGAAGCCGGCTTCCCGAGCGCGACGTGTGGGCGCCACGGCGAAGAAGCTCCGACCGAACATGGCCTGGGCGGCCCTCCAGCCGCGTCGACGGAGGAGACGGACGATCCGCCCGAGAGGGGGCGACACCAGCCCCAGGCGGTCGGTGAACCGCTCGCTGACCTCGAGGAACTCCTCGGAACGGGGGCGGGGGCCCAGGGTATCGAGGTCGCGAGCAGCTCTGGCGACGCGGGCCAGGAACCGCGGTTCGCGGAGGAGACCGGGAGACGGGAGAGGATTCCCCACGACCCCGATCAGGAGAGGGTACGGGAACGGAACGTGGACGACCCGGCCCCAGGGAGGAATCCCCGCCACGCTCCGGTACTCCAAGCCTCCCCCGAGGAGGGCCGGAATCCCCCCCAAACCCCCTCCGCCCAGAAGCTCGGCCAAGTGAGCGACCTCGATCGCTCGTCGTTTCGGGAGGGAAAGGAGGTGGGCGACCGCGAGGGAGGACGCGAGCGTGCCGGCGGCGCTCATCCCGAACCCCTGGCCGACGGGCAGTTCGTGCCGGACGAGGACCGAAACGGAGCCCGACCCCGCCGGTACGAGGTGGCGGACCGCTACCTCGGTGATAGGAAGCGATCCGCCCCGCTCATCCCGAACCTGAATCCGGGACCGCTTCTCCGGCTGCCAGACGGCCTCGGCCCGGGCGCCGGACTCGAGGACCACCCCCAGCCCCCGCGAGCCGCGACCACGCGGGTCCGACGATCGGAGGTCGGGAGCGAAGATACCTGTCACATGCCCAGGGGCAAAGGCCGCGGCGCGGCGCTCCTCGATTCCGCGCATCGGCCGTCCGGCGCCCTCGAATGAATCGACTACTTATAAGGCGCCACGCTTATTGAAAGGCGAAGGTCGTTGGGGTAGACCGTAGCGGCACACCATGAGCGAACCGGAGGCGCAACCGACACCGCACGACGCGTTCGACCGGGTCAACTTCCTGGAACTCCGGAACACCCAGCTCGCCGAAGCGATCAAGCGCGTCGAGAGCGAGCGGCACTACATGGAGGCCGAGATCCTCCGGCTGCAGCGCGAGGTCAAGCGCCTCAAGACCGAGCTCGACCGCCTGCGGTACCCGCCCCTCATCGTCGGCAGCGTCCGGGATGTACTCACCGACGGCCGCGTCATCGTGAAGTCCTCCACGGGGCCCGACTTCGTCGTCAACTCCGCGGAGACCGTCGAGCACACGAAGATCACGGTCGGTTCCCGGGTCGCCCTCAACAAGCAGACCCTCGCGGTCATGGGCGTACTGCCCGCGTCCCTCGACCCGATCGTCACAGCGAGCGAGATCGTCGACAAGCCGTCCGTGACCTACCAGGACATCGGCGGCCTCGGCGAACAGATCCGGGACATCCGCGAGGCGGTCGAGTATCCATTGCTCCGTTCCGAGCTGTACAAGAAGGTCGGCGTCGACCCGCCCAAGGGCGTCCTTTTGATCGGGTCCCCGGGGACCGGCAAGACGATGATCGCGAAGGCGGTGGCCCACCACACCAACGCGACCTTCGTCCGCCTCGTCGGCAGCGAGCTCGTCCAGAAGTACATCGGCGAAGGCGCCCGCCTCGTGAGGGAGCTGTTCCAGCTCGCCCGGGAGAAGGCGCCCACCATCATCTTCATCGACGAGGTCGACTCGATCGGGGCGAAGCGGCTCGAGGTCGCCACGAGCGGCGACCGCGAGGTCCAGCGGACCCTGATGCAGCTCCTCGCCGAGATGGACGGCTTCGAGCCGCTCGCGAACGTCAAGATCATCGCGGCCACGAACCGCCCGGACATCCTGGATGACGCGCTGCTCCGCCCCGGCCGCTTCGACCGGATCATCGAAATCCCGGTCCCGAACTACCAGGGCCGGGCGGAGATCTTCAAGATCCACTCCCGCGGCATGGCGCTCCATGACACGATCGACTGGGAGGCCCTCGCGGGACGGTGCGAAGGCGCGACCGGGGCCGACATCAAGGCGATCTGCACCGAGGCCGGCATGTGGGCGATCCGCGAAGAGCGCGAGAGCGTGACGGTGGCGGACTTCGACCGGGCGATCGAGAAGGTCATCGGCGAGGAAGAGCTCCGCAAGGAATCCGTCACGATGTTCGCCTAGGACGGCGGACCCCAGGGGAACGCCCCGGTCAGGCCGGGCCGAGCACGTCGAACCGACCGACGACGCGGGGGCCGCTCGGAGCCGAGAGGTCGAGCAGCAGCGCGGGCTCCTTCGGGCGATAGACCACCGGCCGGTCGGGGACGATCGTCCCGCCCTCGGGGCCGGTCTCCCCCAGGATCGCGGGGACCACCTGCAGTCCGAGGGCGAGCTGGAACTGGCCGCCGTGGGCGACGCTGCCCCGGTAGTACCGGCACTTCTCGAGCGGGCCCGTCGCGAGCCGGCTCCCTTCGGAAAGGCTCCCCGCCGGGGCGAGCGTCTCGCCGCGGCTCACCTCGTCCGGCTCCACCCCCTTCAGGGCGAGACCCACCCGCTCGCCGCACCCGGCCTCCTTGCGGTCGATGTCGTGAACCTGGATCGACCGGATCTCGACCTCCTTCGGGCTGGGCCACAGGCGCAGCCGGTCGTGGATCCGGAGCGTGCCCTGCCGCACGACCCCGAGGGCGACCGTCCCGACGCCCTTCACGGGGAAGACGTGGTCGATCGGGATCCGGGTCGGGCCCGGGAGGTCGGGCGCCGTCCAGCCCTCGATCAGCTCGCGGAGGTGCACCAAGTCGAGCGGTTTCCGCGGGGCCGACTCCAGCCGGCCTCCCTTCAGGAGGCGGGCCACCTCGGTCTCCCCTACCGTGGGTCCCAGGATCACGGTGGTCGGCACCGAGACCAGCTCGAGCGTGGCGATCGTCTCGGCGACCGCCTTCGTGAGCTCGGTGATCACGAGGAGGCACTGGTCCGCCATCGCGAGCGCGATGACGAGCGGCGGCAGCTTCTCGGGGAACTGGGTCGGTTCGACCAGGGTCGTCGCGTGACCGTCCCGGACCGTGTTGTACAGGGTGAGGTCGGAGGAGCTCCCCTTCTTGGCGAGGTCCTTGGCGATGTCGGGAGACCCGACGATCGCGACGGTGACGCCGGTCGGCATGGCTCCTAACGCCCTCCCTTGCGGGAAGCGATCTCCAGCACGATCTCGTCGCCCTTGACGTCCACGGTCACCTCGCTCCCGTCGTGGACCTCCCCCGCCAGGAGCTTCGCCGAGAGCGGGTCCACGACGAGGCGCTGGATCGTCCGTTTGAGCGGTCGGGCGCCGAACTGCGGGTCGAACCCCTGGGCCGCGAGGAGACGCTGGGCGGCCGGCGTCGCCGTCAGGTGGATGCGACGATCGGTGAGGCGCGTCTCGACCTGGGCCAGCTGCAGGTTGACGATCGAGGCGATCTCCTTCTCCGTCAGGCCGTGGAAGAGGACGATCTCATCGAGCCGATTCAGGAACTCGGGACGGAACGCGGCCCGAAGGGCCGGCTCGATCACCTTGCGTCGCTCGGCGTCGGTCTTCGCCTCGGCGAGCAGTTCCGACCCGAGGTTGCTCGTGAGGATGACGATCGTGTTTCGGAAATCGACCGTCCGACCCTGGCCGTCCGTCAGGCGACCGTCGTCCATCAGCTGCAGGAGGATGTTGGCGACGTCCGGATGCGCCTTCTCGACCTCGTCGAACAGCACGACCGTGTAGGGATGGGAACGGACCGCTTCGGTCAGCTGCCCGCCTTCCTCGTACCCCACGTACCCCGGTGGGGCGCCGATCAGGCGGGCCACGGTGTGCTTCTCCATGTACTCGGTCATGTCGATCCGAACGAGCGCCCTCTCCGAGTGGAACAGGAACGCGGCGAGCGCCTTGGCGAGCTCGGTCTTCCCGACGCCCGTCGGTCCGACGAAGAGGAACGTGCCCATCGGTCGATTCGGGTCGCCGAGCCCGGACCGCGAGCGGCGGACCGCACTGGCGACCGCCCGCACGGCTTCGTTCTGCCCGACCACCCGGCGCTCAAGCTCCGTCTCCATGCGGAGGAGGCGATCGCTCTCTCCTTCGAGCATCCGGTTGACCGGGATGCCGCTCCACTTGGCGATGACGAACGCGACGTCCTCTTCGGTGACCTCCTCGCGCAGGAGGCCCGTCCCGCCGGCCCCTTCGACCTCCTTCGCGTGCGCCTGGACCTCCTTCTGGAGCTCGGGGATCGTTCCGAACCTAAGCCGCGCCGCGGTCTCGAGGTCCCCGGCCTGCTCGGCGCGGGCCTCCTCGGCCTTGGCCTGGTCGAGCTGGGCCCGCAGGGCGCGGACGCGCTCGACCTCCTCCTTCTCCTTCTTCCACCGCGCGCCGAGGGCCGTCTCCTTCTCCCGCAGGTTCGCGAGCTCCTTCTCGAGGACCTTCAGCCGGTCCTTGCTCGCCGGATCCTTCTCTCGCGCGAGCGCGGTGCGCTCGATCTCGAGCTGTCGGATACGGCGAGTGAGCTGGTCGAGCTCGCCCGGCCGCGAATCGAGCGTGAGCCGGACCATCGACGCGGCCTCGTCGATGGCGTCGATGGCCTTGTCGGGCAAGTGACGGTCGGGCAAGTACCGGGCAGAGAGGGTGGCTGCGGACACGAGGGCCGCGTCGCGGATCCGGACCCCATGGTGGAGCTCGTACCGCTCCTTGATGCCCCGCAGGATCGAGATCGTGTCCTCGACGCTCGGTTCCGAGACCGGGACCGGCTGGAACCGGCGTTCGAGCGCGGCGTCCTTCTCGATGTACTTGCGATACTCCTGGGTCGTCGTCGCTCCGATGCAGTGGAGGGTCCCCCGGGCGAGGGCGGGCTTGAGCAGGTTGGACGCGTCGAGGGCGCCCCCCTCCGTGGCCCCGGCGTGTACGAGCGTGTGCAACTCGTCGATGAACAGGATGACCTCGCCTTCGGAGCGCTCGACCTCCTTGAGGACGGCCTTGAGGCGCTCTTCGAACTCGCCCCGGAACTTCGCCCCGGCCAGCAGGGCGCCGAGGTCGAGGCCGACGATGCGCCACTTTCGTCCGATCTCCGGAACGTCCTTGGCCGCGATCCGGACGGCGAGTCCCTCGACCACCGCGGTCTTTCCCACTCCCGGTTCGCCGATCAGGACTGGATTGTTCTTCGTCCGGCGGCAGAGGATCTGGACGACCCGACGGATCTCCTCGTCCCGCCCGATCACCGGGTCGAGCTTGCGGTCGCGCGCGAGCGCGGTGAGATCGCGGCCGTACTTCTCGAGGGCCTGGTACTGAGCCTCCTCGCTCCGGCTGGCGACCGGCTCGGACGTACCTCGGAGGTCGCCGAGGCCCTGCTCCACATCCGCGCGGCGAACCCCCGCCGACTCGAGGAACGCTCGGGCCGGTGAGGTGACGGACAGGAGGCCGAGGAGGAGCTCGTCGACCGTGGTGTACCGGTCCTTTCGCTGGGCCGCTTCCTTCTCCGCGGCGTCGATCACCTGGGTCAGGGATCGCGAGAGGTACTGGTCGGACGGGGCCACGTGTTCGGCGGTCGGGAGTTCCTGGAGGCGTTCCTCGAGCTCGGTCCGCAACTTCGCCGTGTCGACTCCCCGACGCTGCAAGAGCGAGGTCACCGCTCCCTCGGGGGACACGAGCAGTGCGGCGAGCAGGTGTTCGGGCTCCACCGCTGGGTGGCGGAGCTCGGCAGCTCGGGAGAATGCCTTCTCGAGCGCCTCGCGAGCGGCATCGGTGAGCCGGTCGAGGTGCATGGAGTCCGAGCCATCGGCCCATGTCGATTTAAGGGCACCACCCGTTCCCCACGCCGATGGCCGAACTCCGTGTCGACCTGGCCGGCGTGAAGCTCAGGAACCCGTTCCTCCTCGCTTCGGGCATCTGGGGCGAGAGCGGGGAATCCCTCGCCGGGGCGTGGCGGGCGGGAGCCGGCGCCGTCATCACGAAATCCATCGGTGCCGAACCGCGAGCCGGCTACCCCAACCCGACCGTCGAGGTGTATGAAAAGTGGGGCATGCTGAACGCGATGGGGCTTCCCAACCCCGGGATCGAGGAGTATCCTCGGGAGATCGCGGTCGCGCGCGCGGCGGGGGCCACCGTGATCGGCTCCGTGTTCGCGGCCACGGCCGAGGAGTTTGCCCGGCTGTCGGCCCGTATGGCCGAGGCGGGGGTGGTGGCCATCGAGCTGAACCTGAGCTGCCCGCACGCGGAAGGGTTCGGGACGGAGGTCGGGTCCGAGCCCGAGGATGTGGAGCGGATCGTCCATGCGGTCGTTCGGGCCGTCCACCTGCCGGTCATCGCCAAGATCACCCCGAACACCGCCAACCCCGCCGGCCTCGCCCTCGCCGCGGAACGGGGGGGCGCCAAGGCGATCAGCACGATCAACACGCTTCGCGGGCTGGCGGTCGACACGACGCTGGGGCGCCCCGTACTGGCCCACGGACTCGGCGGGCTCAGCGGCGCGGCGATCAAGCCGATCGGTCTCGCGTGTGTGTGGCAGATCTTCGAGAAGGTCCACATCCCGATCGTCGGGGTGGGAGGGATCCGCTCGGCCGAGGACGCGCTCGAGTACGTGATGGCCGGCGCCCGCGCGGTGGAGGTGGGGACCGCCATCACCTTCGAGGGGGTCAGTCTGTTCGGTCGTCTGGCGAACGGACTCTCGGCCCGCCTGGACGAGCTCGGGTTCGCCCGAGTTGAGGACGCGGTCGGAGTCGCGCACCGCGCGGCCGGCTAACGGGCGACCACCGCGGGGCTATATTCCGTTCCACCTAGGAGCGCTCGTGCGGTCGGTCCTCGAGGTCACGGAGGTGGTCGAGGAGACCCCGTCGACCGTCACGCTCCGGTTCCCCCATCCCATGTCCGCCGAGCCCGGCCAATTCGTCATGATCTGGCTGCCGGGGGACGATGAGCTCCCGATGTCCCTCTCCTACACCGAGGGGCTCTCGAAGGGGGTGACGATCAAGGCGATGGGGGAGAGCACCCGCCGATCCCTCCGGCTCCGCCCCGGGGCCAAGGTCGGGATCCGGGGGCCCTATGGAAACCACTTCGACCTGACTCCCCCGCGAATCCTCATCGTCGGCGGAGGGTCGGGCACCGCCGTTCTGGCCCCCGCAGCCGAGCGGGCGCTCGCCCAGGGGGCCCGGGTCACGGTGGCCCTCGGCGCGACCCGGGCGCCGGAACTCCTGTTCAAGGAACGCCTCCGCACGGCCGGCGCACGGGTCGTGGTCGCCACCGACGATGGCTCCGAGGGGGCCCGCGGCTTCGTCACCGGCGTGACGGAATCGCTGCTCGAGGCCGACCGGTTCGACGCGATATGGACGTGCGGGCCCGAGGTGATGATGCGCAAAGTGGCGGCCCTGGCGGCGCCGCGCGGGGTCCCGGTGTTCTGTTCCATCGAACGCCACATGAAGTGCGCTCTCGGCATGTGTGATGCCTGCGCGATCGGACCCTACCACGTCTGCGTGGATGGTCCGGTCTTCCCGGCGGAGAAGGTCCTCGCCACCCCGGACTTCGGATCCTTCCACCGGGACTCCTCGGGCCGCCGTCGACCCCTGTGAGAGGGTCGACCGAGGTCCGGCACTTGCCGGTCCGCGGCCGGACTCCACAGACTTTAAGCGAACGACCCGCTACGACCTCGGGGGATTTGGGATGAAAGTGATCGTAGTGAGCGGAGGCGTAATTTCCGGCCTCGGCAAGGGCATCACGACGTCCTCCCTCGGCCGGATCCTGAAGGCCCGCGGCATCCCGGTCACGATCGTCAAGATCGACCCGTACCTCAACGTCGATGCCGGCACGATGAACCCGTACCAGCACGGGGAGGTTTTCGTGCTGGACGACGGCACCGAGGCCGACCTCGACCTCGGGAACTACGAGCGGTTCCTCGGCCAGAGCCTCGTCGGCTCCCACAACCTGACCACGGGGAAGGTGTACCGGGCCGTCATCGAGAAGGAACGGCGCGGCGACTACCTCGGGAACACCGTCCAGATCATCCCCCACATCACCGGCGAGATCAAGCGGACGATCCGCGAGGTCGCGCAGGCGTCCGGCGCCGAGGTCGTGCTCGTCGAAGTCGGCGGCACCGTCGGCGACATCGAGTCGATGCCGTTCCTCGAGGCGCTTCGCGAGCTCTCCTACGAGC
>DATGZO010000002.1:0-53164 GCA_035297105.1 Thermoplasmata archaeon | reverse complement strand
CTCTACCGGCTCCTTTCCCTGTCCGCTCAGCCCCTCGCCGGCTTGGAGGACGGTGGGATCGTAGCCCCGGACTCGACAGGTATTCAGACGACCTCCTTCGGGGCGTGGAGAGAGGCCAAGCACGGGGAGCAGAGGACCAAGAAGTGGCTCAAGCTCCACGCCCTCGTCGGGACCAAGACCCACGCCGTTCTCCGAGCGGTTGTCGGGGACGAATACTCGGGCGACTCGCTCCAATTCGGCCCGCTCCTCCGGGATGCGGTCGCTGACGGCTTCAACCCGAGCCGAGTCGTCGCCGACAAGGGGTACTTGTCCAAGGAGAACTACGCCCTCGCGGGCTCGATGGGGATTGACGCCCTGATCCCGTTCAAGGCAAACACTCTGTCAAACGAGGTAAACCGGATTCGGGGGATCAAGAACCCGGCGTCTTGGGAGAAGGCGTACCATCTGTTCCAAGCGAACCGGGAAGAGTTCGACCGGAACTATCACCGGCGGTCGAACGTGGAGTCAGTGTTCTCAGCCATCAAACGGAAGTTCGGGGAGAACATCCGGTCGAAGAACAAGGTCGCTCAAGTGAACGAGGTCCTGTGCAAACTGATCGCCTACAACCTGACGGTAGTGGTACACGAAATGTTTGAGAACGGAATTGCGCCGATGTTTCAGAGGGAGGCTGAACGCTCTGGGCACGCGGGTGTCTAAAGCGGACCCAAGGGAATGAGCCGGGTCGTTACCCTTTATCTCGTGGGGATTGTCGTTGTAGTCGTCCTCCTGTCCATTGGCTTGGCGCTTGACGAGCCGGCCGCGGCAACCGCCGCCGTAGTCGTCGCACTTACGGTTGGTTTGCTGGCCCTGCTGCCTCAACTTCTGTCCGCGAACGGCAACCGTTACGCCGAACACAAGGACTACTTCGCATCCGTTCTTCTTCCACAGGTGGGCGGGATGCAACTTGTTGGTGGTGACGGAGTCGTATTCCTGCATTCAGACAGGATTGCTTGGAAGCTGCGGGACAATCGCGTCCCGACACACCCGGGCATGGGTGAGCCGCCTTACTTCGATGACATGCTCCGCCCCCACCTAACCAGTGGTAACGGCAACCGAGTCTGGGAGGACCTCAAGGGAGCCTTCTTCGTCGCCCAAGCCCGAGTGGAAGAGTACACTCGTGCGAGGCGCAAGTTCGATTCGGAATTCATCGGGAAGATGGAGCGGATGATCCGCGAGGCTATGGGTGATGGCTATCGAGCTGTTTGGGGGAACGAACGTGCGCGCGACTTCATGGTCGCCCAGTCGAAGTATGCGGCCCCGACCTACAGCGCAGGTAACTTCCGGAGCCCATGCCTACTTTGGTACGAAGGTCGATTCCAGAGCGACGTCGGGATGCGGTGGGAACAGTTCACACCCGTCGCCGAGGGAGAAAACCCGGCCCAAGGGGTCTCCTGGAGAGTGAAGGTCGGAGAGGGAGATGGACGTGACTACCTCTGGGGAGGCGAAGTGCCATCGGACATTGCGGTAAAGAGGACTTCGGTCGAGGCGATCATCGATGCCTTGCGACTGGACGAAGGCCTCAAGCAACTCTATCTTAAGTCACTGGCCGAAGAACGGGTGGCAAGGGATTCCCTCCAGTCTCTCCCCGTCTTGGCAGACTATGCGGTGAGCCTTCTACGACATGGCCCGGACATCCCGGGCGTCTGTGAGTACTGCGCGGGGTGGTCGCCGCGTCTATGATCACCAGCCGATTCTCTCCTGAAACGAATCCGCCCCCGATGAAACCCAATCCGCCTTTAGTGGGGGGTTTCGTCCCAAAGCCGTGTAGCATGGTCTCGAGCGGGTCAGATCGGCCCCCAACCCGCCATTTCGAACCGCCGTGACACACGTCCCTCGGCGACCGACGGCCGAGGCCCGCCCCCCGACCGAGAGGATCGACCCAGGGCGGGGCGAGGCCCGACCTTTCAGGCAGGAGACGCGGTGAACACGCATCCGCGGGCGGCGTGCTTGGTCGGGTCCGGCTTTGAGACTTCCCAACGTTGGCCGAGCCGGGTCTCGAGCACGGAGCGGAGCAGCTGCGGGCACATGACCCGCCCGATCTCGGGTGAGTCCTCGGTGCAGGCGAAGCACCCGGTGACCCGGAACGTGAGCGGTCGGTCCTTGATCACCGCCAGGTGACCCATCGTGTGGGTCTCGTAGTACTGGGTGAGCGCGGCGCCGATCTGGGTCGGCGTCGTCCCCTCGACCTCCTTCGCGATCTCCCGGCCCAGTTGCCGGGCGATCGTCTCGATCATCTCGGGAAGGTGGAGCTGGAACTCCTTGACGCCCGAGGCGCGCATCCCGAGCTTGGTGATGTCCTTGAGACGCTGGAACGACACGGACTCCCGGCCGGTGACGACGGGCAGGAGGGCAGCTGGAGGATTCTCGAGATCGACGAAGCGGGCCTCGGCGCGCTCCGCCGGCGTCCAGAGGCGTCGGTGGTAGTCCCGGGCCAGCTGGACGAACATGGGCGCGGTGGACCAGAGGGCGACCTGTTCTTCGCCTGTACGACCCAGACCGTCCTCGCCGGAGACGTAGACCAGCGCCCCGCCCCGGTCGAGGACCAGCGCCCGGTTGACAACCGGGCCGGTGGAATGCCGGAGCTCGGAGAAGGTCGCAAAGTGCTTCGCGGCTCCGAGATTCGGAGGGTACACCTCGGTGACGACCTTGACCTTCACGCCGCGCTCCTGGGCCTCGCGCAGGGCCCGGTCGATCCCGCCTTCGAGGAACCCGTTCAACCCCGGGCCGGCCGCACTGACGAGGATGTGTCGCTCCGCGGTCCCGATCCGCTTGTAGAGGAAGCGGTCGATCGTGGCGCGCCCCTCCAGCACCGCGAACTTGCGGGGGTCCTGGTCGTCGACATCGGTCCGGCTCTCTTCCCAGTCAGCGAGCACCTTGTGCCGGTTGGCCTCCAGGTGGTGGACTCGCTCGGCCGCGTTCCGGATCCAGCGGTCGATCAGCTCGCCGGGGGGCAACGCGGCGAACCGTTGGGGGCGGCTGCCGGTCGCGTGCAAGAGGCCGTCGTCGGTGAGCTGCTTGATGAGGCGGTACGCCTCGACGCGGCTGACGGCCGAGAGGCGCGCGAGCTCGCTCGCCGTCTGGGGCCCCGCCCGACACGCTGCCAGGTAGACCCGCGCGAGCTTCTCGGGTACCCCGTGCTCGGCGAGAAGCTGAGTCAGGCCCGACGGAGGCCGTGCCACGCTCCTTCCAGACGAAGCGGTGTTAAAAGGTGGGGGGAGGCGACGTTCCGGCCTAGAGCGCGGCCTGGAAGTCCTCGATGGAGAGGGGGTACTCGAGCTCGGCCCCGCCGGCCCGGGCGCGCAGGACCTCCCGCGCGACCAGCCAGTAGACCGTCGCGAGGGCGACGCGCCCCTTGTTGTTGGCCGGGATGACGAGATCGACGTCCCGCGTTTCGTTGTTGACGTCGCAGAGACCGACCACCGGGATGCCGATCGAGACCGCCTCGCTCAGGGCTTGCTGGTCGGTCGCGGGGTCGGTCACGAAGAGGACCTTCGGCTCGTAGTACTCGACCAGGCTCGGGTTGGTGAGACAACCGGGGACGAACCGCTCGGCGAACGAGACGGCGCCCACGGTCTTCGCGAAGACCCGCACGGGCTTCTGGCCGTACTGGCGCTGGCTCACGACGAGGATCTTGTCGGCCGGATAGTGCGCGAGGAACTTGGCCGCCAGCCGGATCCGCCGGTCCGTCTCGCGGACGTCCAGTACGTGAAGCCCGTCGAACCGGACCTTGTGGACGAAGCGGCGCATGGACGCCGACTTCTGCTGGGTCCCGATGTGGACCCCCGACGTGAGGTAGATCTCCTCGGGGACGAGCAGCTCCCCGGGGCGGATGTCCTGGCCGTCCGACGGGATGGCCTGCTGCTCTGCCATGACCTCGTCCTCGGGCATTGGTTCACCGACCGGTGGCGCGGCCGAGCCGCAGGAGTTCATTTAGTTTTGCTACCCGCTCCCCGCCGAGAAGTCCGCATTTCATGCCCCGCGCCCCCGTCCCGACGGCCACGTGGGCCAGCCAGCCCTCGGGCACTTCGCCCGAGCGGTGGGAGGTGATCGTCGCCTGGCCGTTCGATCGAGCGAGGTCGACCGTGCGGAGGGTCTCCGTGAGCGTCCCGACCTGATTGACCTTGATCAGGACCGCGTTCGTGGAGCCATGCTCGATCCCGGTAGCGAGGCGGGACGCGCGCGTCACGTAGACGTCGTCGCCGATGACGAGGGTCCGGTCCCCCACCGCGCGCGTGACCGCGGCAAACCCGTCGAACGAGTCCTGCTCGATCGGGTCCTCGAGGTACCGGAGCCGGTAGCGGTCCACGAGCTCGGCGACGAACGCGACCTGGGCTTCCGGGTCCAGGGTCCGGTCCTGGTACCGGTATTGTCCGTCAGCGTAGAACTCGCTCGCCGCGAGGTCGAGTCCCGGGTGCACTTCGACCTGGAGCTCCGCTCGGGCGGTGGCGCACGCGGAAGTGAGGATCTCGAGCGCTTCGACGTTGCCGATCGCGGCGACCCATCCTCCTTCGTCCCCCCGGCCGAGCGCGGCGGTCGGGTAGCGTCGGTGGAGTTCGGCCCCGATCAACGTGTGGACCCGGAGGGCGGCGGCGATGCTCCGTTCGGGGTTCGGGTCCTCAGCGAAGGCGATGAACTCCTGAATGTCGGGGCCACCGATCGCGTGCTTCCCTCCGTTGAGACAGTTGCCCACGATCGCCGGGAAGGAACGCCCGTCCACGCCCGGGCGGGCAAGGATCTTCCAGAGGGGCTCTCCCCGCTCGGCGGCGTAGGCGATCGCGGTGGCCATCGATATCGCCGTGGCGCTGTTCCCGCCGACGCGGGAGAGGTCGGTCGTCCCGTCCACCGAATGGATCACGCCGTCGACCGCGGCCCGGTCCGCCGCGTCGACGCCCACGAGACGGGGGATCAAGATCGAGCGGACGGTGGCCAGGGCTTCCGGGACGCCGCCGACCGGGAAGGCCCGCACCTCGTGGACCCCGGTGCTCGCGCCGCTCGGCGCGCCGGCGTGACCCCGCGCGCCCGAGTCGAGCCGGATCTCGGCCTCGATCGTGGGACGGCCCCGGCTGTCGTAGATCTGGTCGACCGAGACCGAGCGGATCTGGCTCACAGCCCCTCCACGAATTCCACGAGGACGCCGCCGAACGCGCTCGGGTGGGCAAAACCGACGCGACGACCTCGGGCTCCGGGTCGGCCGATCGGGTCCACGGTCCTTCCCCCACGCGCGCGCACCTCTTCCAGGGCGCGGTCGACGCTCGGGACCCGGAACGCGAGGTGGTGGATGCCCGGTCCTCGGCTCGCGAGGAACTTGGCGATGGGGGAAGAGTCGTCACTCGGCTCCAAGAGCTCGACGTGCGTTCCGCCGACGTGGAGGAAGGCAACGCGGACACGGTTCGAGGGGACCAGCTCGGGAGGGTAATCCGGGCCCCCGACGAGCGGTCGCCAGTGTTCGAGCGCCTCCGCCAGGTTGGGGACCGCGATCCCGACGTGATCCAGCTCGGGCACGGAACCCTCTAGAACGTCCGGGACGCCGGCTGCTCCCCGAAGAGGGCACGCCAGACGTCGGAGACCTCGCCCAGCGTGGCCCCGGCGCGCACGGCCGACAGCACGTAGGGGAGGGTGTTCTCGCCCCGCTCGGTGGCGGTGCTCAAGGCCTCCAGGGCCCGGGACGTGGCCGGCCCGTCGCGCGAGCGCTTCCACGCCCGGACCCCGGCGACCTGACGACGTTCCTCGGCGGGGGAGATCCGCTGGACGCGGACCGCCGAGCCGCCGGCTCCCGGGAACAGCGAGAACGAACCTGTCGTGTCCGTGAACTCGTTCACCCCTACCGCGACCTCCTCGCCGCGTTCTCGCGCGAGCGCGATTCGGTAGGCCTCGCGGGCGATCTCCGACGCGAAGAATCCGCGTTCGACCGCAGCCACCGCTCCGCCCATCGTCTCGATCCGCTCGAGATAGTCGCGCGCCCCCGATTCGATCTGGTCCGTCAGGTGCTCGATCGCGTACGCTCCGCCCAAGGGATCGACCGTGTTCGCGACACCGGATTCCTCGGCGAGGATCTGTTGCGTCCTTAGGGCGAGCCGCGCCGAGGATTCGGTCGGAAGGCCGAGCGCTTCGTCGAGCGCGTTCGTATGGAGCGACTGGGTCCCGCCGAGGACCGCGGCCATCGCCTCGAAGGTCGTGCGCACCACGTTGAGCTCCGGCTGCTGGGCGGTGAGGCTCGAGCCCGCGGTCTGGGTGTGGAACCTGAGCTGCCGGGAGCGGGCCTTCCGCACGCCGAACACGTCCCGGGTGATCCGAGCCCACAGGCGTCGGGCCGCGCGGAATTTGGCGATCTCCTCGAGGAAGTTGCGGTCGGACGAGAAGAAGAAGGAGAGCCGGGGAAGGAACTCGTCCAGGTCGAGACCGCGCTCGCGCACCGCCCGGACGTAGGCGATCGCGTTCGCGAGGGTGAAGGCGACCTCCTGGACCGCCGTCGCGCCCGCCTCCCGCATGTGGTAACCGGAGACCGAGATGTAGTTCCACTGCGGCATCTCGCGCGTCGCGAACTCGATGAGGTCGACCGTGAGCCGGAGGGAGGGACCCGGCGGGAACACGTAGGTCCCGCGCGCCACGTACTCCTTCAGCACGTCGTTCTGCACCGTCCCGCCGAGGCGGGCGCGGGGTACTCCGTTCTCCTCCGCGACCGCGACCAGGAGCGCCGTCAGGATGGGGGCGGTCGCGTTGATGGTCATCGAGACGGTCGCCCGGTCCAGCGGAAGGCCCTCGAAGAGCGTCCGCATGTCCCCCAGGGTCGAGATGGGGACACCGCACCGGCCCACCTCGCCCTTCGATCGGGCGTGGTCCGAGTCGTACCCGTTCTGGGTCGGGAGGTCGAAGGCGACCGAGAGCCCGGTCTGTCCTCCCTCGAGCAGGAATCGGAACCGTCGGTTCGTGGCGGAGGCGCTGCCGAACCCGGAGTACTGTCGATACGTCCAGAGCCGCCCCCGGTACATCGTGGGTTGGATGCCGCGCGTGAACGGAGACTCGCCCGGGAACCCCACTTGTTCGAGGAACGCCGCATCCGGGTCCTCTGGCGGGTCAACGAGCAAGGGAATCCGGCCCCCTTCCGCCTTGGACCCGAGGGCCTTCCGGGCCGCCGTTTCCCACCGTACGCGACCCGCCGTGGAGCGGGTGGCGCGGGGCCGAGAACGGGCCATCGGCGGACGACCGGGGCGGGCTATTAATGGGTGTCGTGGCGCCGAACGAGCGACCAGAGTCCGGTGAGGTCGACCTCGGTCCAACTGACGGGTACGGGGACCCCGAGCGACTCCAGGACGGACGGATGGATCTCGCCGATCTCGGCGATGCTCTCGCCCGCGACGCGCACTCGGGCGGCCCGACCCGCGACGGTGGCCGGTATCTCGGCGGGCTCGCGCACGAAGCTGACGTCAAACGACCGGAGGAGGTAATCGACCAGCGCGGCCACGTCCGCGAACCCCTCGCCCTCGCCGGCCAGGATCGCGCTCGCATGGTACCGAGTGGCTCCCCCCGACTCCGCGGCCTCGTCGCGAATCACGACCGGACCCACCTCGGCGAAGCGCTGAGGGTAGGCGTTCCTCGTGTTGCGGCCGAGGACCTCGAGATGAGAGAGCAGGAGACGGTCCCGCAAGAATGCGAACTCCGTGGAGACGGGGTTCTGCAGTCGGATCGCCCTGGACGCCCCGGCACGCGCGACGGTCGCCTCGCTCACGAGGAGGGGCGTGTACGGCTGGGCCAAGCCGAGGCCGAGGAGGAGGTGGCTGACCCGGAGGCGGAAGCGGCTCTCGGGCCGGCGGTGGCCCCGTGTCGAGCTCGGAAGCAGGAGGCCCGATTCCGGTCGGACCCCGCCCGACAGGACGACCTCCTCCACCAGGTCGACCGCCGTCCGGAGGTCGGGCCGCCAGGGCGGAACGTCCACGCGCCAGCCTCCCGGGTGGGGTCGGACTGCCAGGCGGGAGGCCGCGAGGCGATGCTCGACGTCCGCGGACGGCATCGATTCACCGGAGGTCTCTCGAAGGACGGTCGAGGGCAGATCCACCGGGCGGGGTCGATAGACCTCGCGCCCGTCGGACGCCGGAAGGTTCCGCCCCGTCACGGCCACCGGGGAGACCGACCATCCCTGGGCGACGAACACCAGTTGCAGGAGCCCCAGCGACTCGAGCACCGCCCGTTCGCGGGTCCCGGTCGATTCGAGGAGCAGGATCCGGTCACCCGCGCGCGCTTCCCCGCCGGCGCGAGCGTTCAGGACCGGAGGCAGGCTCAGGATGGTTCCCCGGGAATCCCGTAGCGTGAGGCATCGGTCCCCCGACCGCCCGTAGGCGCCGTACAGGGCCGCCATCGGGTGGTCCGAGTAGAATCGGGAGCCCACGACCTCCTCGGTCCCCTCCAACGGGACGAACCGAACGTCGTTCATCGGCTCGAGGGCGTACCGGAAAGGCGGGGCCAGTCGTTCGACCGGGTAGATCCCCAGGCTCGCCGCCCGGCGGTTCCGGCCCACGGTGGCGTGGATGAGTTCCTGGAAGTGGATCGCTTCCGCCAACGTCCCTTCGTCGAGTCCGCCGGCGGTCGGGGCCCGCAGGACGAGGGCGGCGAAGTACGGTCGGAGCGGCGCCACGGAGGGGTCGACGTCCACCGCGAGCGAGCCGTCCGCCGGTTCCTCCCGGGCGTGCACGAGGCCGGTCGCCACGCCGGCCGCTCCGGCCAGGTAGAGCGCGAGCCCTGCCTCGGTGAGTAGGTCGAGCCGGTCCGGTGTCGCCGAAAGGCGCAGTTCGTCTCCCTCCCGTTCCTCGATCTCTGCCTTGGAGAGGAAAACGAGATCGTCGAGCGCGACGTCGGAGAGCAGAACGGGGACGAGCGCTCGGAGCCGCTCGGCCGACAGCGTCGCGACCGGCATCTAGGCGCCTCCCCGGGTCAGTGCGTCGAGGTCGTCCGAGAACAGCTCCCGGATGTCGTTGGCCCCGAGCGCGACCATCGCCAATCGGGTCACGCCGATGCCCCATGCGGCGACCGGCACGTCGATCCCGAGCGGGCCGAGCACCTCCGGACGGAACATCCCTCCCGGCAGCACCTCGATCCAACCCAGCCGGGGATGCTTCACCCAGCCCTCGATCGAGGGTTCGGTGAAGGGAAAGTAACTCGGCCGGATCTTGAGCTCGGGGATGCCGATCGCCCGGGTCAGCTCCCGGAAGATCCCCACCAGATGTCGGAGGGTGACGCCGGATTCCCCCACGATGCCCTCGCACTGGCAGAACTCCAAGTGGTGCCGCGCGTCGACCGACTCGACCCGGAAGTTGCGGTCGATGGAGAAGGTCCGGAACGGCGGGGTCGGACCTTGCGCGAGGTAGCGCACGCTCACCGCCGTCGTCTGGGAGCGGAGCACGGGCCGGGCCGCGATCGTCGGGTCGTACTGCCCGCCCCAGCCCGGGCCCAACGGAGTCGATTCGCCCGGTAGGGGCCGCCCCTCGTGGACGGCCGCGACCCGGCCGAGGAGGTCCTCGGGAGGGGGATGCCCTCGCAGCCCCTCGGGCCAGAAGGCGTCGTGGATGGAGCGAGCGGGGTGGTCCTGCGGCATGAAGAGGAGGTCGTTGTTCCAGAACTCGGTCTCCAAAAGCGGCCCTTCGCTCTCTTCGAACCCCAGCCCGACCAGGAGCTCGGCGAACTCTTCGAGCCACGCCCGGTACGGGTTCTCGCGCGCTCCGCGGATGAAGGGCACCGGGGCCCGCACGTCGTACGGGCGGAAGCCGCGGGCCTTCCACGCGCCGGAGAGGAGGTCGGCCGGGCTCAGGGATCCGATCTGGTCTTGCCCCTCGGCGGCGAGCGGGATCTGGCGTCCCTCCTCCGAAACCGCCCAGTGCTTGACCGAGAGGTGTTCCGTCCGGACGAGACCCCGTCGCTCCAACGCGGTCAGGATCGCCTCGTCGAGGTCCTCCTCTCCGTTCGCGACCTGCTTGAGGACGATCTCCTCGGGGAGGAGGCCGGATAGGTCCGGGGCATCCTCCCTGCGTCGGAAGGGGAACCCGTCGGCGAGCATCCCCCGACGGCGCAGGATACCGACCGCGGCCGACCGCTCCTCGTCGGTGAGTCCCTCCGCCGTCGCGTGCTCCAAGGTCATGGAGCCCCCGCGACGCTGCAGGGCCTCCAGGAAGCGGCGCTCGGGAAGACCCTCCGCGAGGGCCGTGGTCCCCCGGGGGGTCAGTCGATGACGCGTGAGATGTTCCTCGTCCAGGACGGCGAGGTGTTTGGATCGGAGACGCTGAAGGCTTCCCCGGACCTGGTCGGCCGCCAGCCCCGTCTGGGCCGCGACCTCCTCCTCGTCCAGGGCTTCCCCGCCGGCCGCACGGAGCGCGACCAGGACGGTTCGCTCCGGGCCGGAGAGGGAGATCGGCTCTGCCCCATCCGGTCCGGGATCGGAAGGGCTGGACACGGCGCGAGGAGAGGGGATGCGGGTTAAGTCCTTTCCTCGATGCGGGGTTCGGCGCCCGTGGGTTCGGCCCTTCTACGACCCGGGACCGGGAGGAGTCGTCTCCGACGGTCCCGGAGGGGGAAGGACTTCGAACGGCGCGCCGGGCGTGGGTGAGGTGGTCGGAGGCGGCCCCGGAGGTGGCGCGCTCACCGCGTCGGTCGTCGGAGGGGGTGGCGCAGGGGCCGTGACCCCCGGAGGAGGTTGTCGGGAGGTTGCGGCCGCCCTGCGGGGTCCCCTTCCGAGGAGTACTCCGACGGCGATGGCCGCTCCCATGATGACAATGTAGAGCGTGATGTCGCCCGGGAATACGGCGAGCGGACCTAGGAAGGTGAGGTAGCCGAGGAGGTTCACAGGGATCAGTTCCTGGACGAATCCGTACAGCCCCTGGGAGGTCACCTGGGCGGTCGCCACGGCTCTCGAGCCGAGATAGCAGGCGGGGACCGATGCCATGAGGCCTACATCTCCGGTCGAGTTCGAGGTCGGGCTCCCGGAGGCGAAGAGTCCCTCGCAGGGCCCGAGATCCGTGTCGCCGGTCAGCGTCACGAGCACGAGAACGTTCGAGATCGACGCTCCCGAGGTTCCGTTGGCGACATGGACGGTCAGCGTCACGGAGGCACCGGGCCCCACCTGGGTCGGGGACACGGTGAGGGTGAGGTTGACCAGGGTCGCGGTCAGGTCCGCGTACAGCGCCTCCCCCCGCGGAGAGCCCCAGCCCGTGGCGGTGTCCCACCCGACGTTCGCCGGTCCGAGACAGTTCGCGCCGGTGGTGATGTCGGCGAGGGATTCAGCGAGATGGCCCTGGGGCTCTGCCGCGCCGATCGAATACAGGTTGGGTGTGATGAACCCGAGCGGGCCGCCGTGCAAGGCATCCATTTCGGCGATGAGGCCGGCCCACAACGGAGTGGCGAAGCTCGTTCCCGAGCCGACGCGGTCCGAACCGTCGTAGTAGACGTAGTCCGTAGCCGCGGCCGCCGACACGTCCGGCATGCCTCGGAATCCGGTGGCGGAGATCGGCGCAGCGGCGGAACCCACCAACTGCCAGGTCGGAGCGGCATAGACGGTGGAGAAACCTCCCCCGCTCCCCGACCACGCGGATTCGCTCGATAAGCCCGTGACCCCGGTGATGGGGTTCGTCGCGAGCGTCGGGTTGGTCCCGCCCACGGCGATCACGTACGGGTCGGCGGCCGGGTAGTTGGGCTGGAGGCCCCCCGAGCATCCGGCCGTCGCGTCCCCGCCCGTGTCGCCAGTGGCGCCGAGGAGAGTGATCTGTCGGTGCGTCGCCTCTATGATGTCGTTGGCCCACGCGGTGGCGAGTCCGCCGCCCGACCCTTCCGCCGTCCCGAAGGACATCGAGATCGCGTCGACACCCGAGATGCTGGTAACGGCTTCGTTCAACGCGTCCGTCATCGACGCCACGCTCGGAGAGTACTGGTCGGAGGACGGGCCGTCGGGGGCGTACACCGCGTCGAGGGACGCGCCCGGTGCGATCGAACCGGACCATTCGAGGTCCAGCGTGAGCTCCTGAGGGGCGCCGCTCGGGTCGTTGACCGCGCCCGGGGTCGGCAACGGCGCTCCGTCGATCGGGTAGGGTGTGATCCGGACTGCCGGGAACGAAGCGGGGTAATCGTTGGCGTAGAACGTCGCGAGGTCCGAGGGAGCGTAGCCCTCGCCCCAAAGGAGGAGAACGATCGTCTCCGCGGTCGGGAAGGTGGAACTCCCGGTGTAATTGTAGAGGTTCGAGATCTGGTAGACCTGTCGCGCGACCGCCGGCGTGATCAGGTTGGGTTGGGGTGGGGTGGCGCCCGGCCCGGGGGAGGGTACGCTCGGGAGAAGGGGGAGCTGGAAGGCCGTGAGCCCGTTCGAGAGCCCGGTAACGGCGGCGACTTCCGACTCGAGCCAAGTCGGAAGCCCCGGAGGGGTTTCGGGGTAGGTGACGGCCCGTTGGTCGTGCTCGCCCGACAGGAGGGTGGTGTGGAAGGCGCGGTCGAACTCGGGTGCACTCCCGCTTAGGCTCACGGAGAGTCGGTCGGGCCACGCGTGCGTCACGGAGATCCCGTACCCCTCGAAGTACGACTCCGCGGAGGCGTACGCCGTTGGGGTCAATCCCCACTCGCTCGCGATCTCGCCGACCGTCATCGCCGGGGTGCCGGGCACCGGTGGATCGTAGAAACTGGGACTGGAGGGAACGAACGAGATGACCACGCTCGTATCGACGGTCGCCATGACCGGGTCCGTTACGCCGTTCACGAGGGATGGGTCGAAGCCCGCCCGCTCCGCAAAGGGACCGAGCGGGGCCCTAGCGTTCGGTATTGGCGACCCACGGGAGGTCGTTCCCCCGGGAGTCAGGCCGATGGCACCGGAGGGGAGCAGGAGGACGACCGCGAGGAGCATCGAGATCGCGAGGCCGACCCATCCTCTTCGAACCGAGCGGCCGAACGGGGTCATCGGCCGATTAAGGTCCCGCGCACAGGAAAAGGGTTGGGGAGGGGGCCCGATGGCCTAGATCCGGATCGGAGTGGTGTATCCCGCCGGCCGGACGAAGGTCCCCTCGCCGCCGAACGGGTCCGGCCGGGGGCCCGTGGGTTCCCCTCGCAGCCCCGCCAGGTACGCGTCGATAGCGTCCGCAACCTCGGTAGCCGTTCCCATCGCATAGACGACGGACCGACCGCCCGCGGCGAAGATCCCCGGTACTCCGGTCTGGAATCCCTTGCCCTTCCCCTCGGGCCATCCCTGGCTGGTCAGTTTGAGGTCGAGATCCGAGCCGAATCCCTGGAGGTCAGCCTTCTGCCCGACCGCGACGATGACGGTGTCGCAGGGCAGAGTTTCCTCGGACCCGGGGACCGGAAGGGGACTGCGTCGCCCGCCGGCGTCGGGCGGTCCCAGCTCGATCGACTGCACCATGATCCCTTCGACGTGGTCGGTTCCCACGATCCGGACCGGGGCCTTCTGGAAAATGAAGCGGATCCCTTCCTGCTCGGCCCCGTGTACCTCCTCGGGGTCCGCGGGCATCTCCTGGCGACCGCGACGGTAGACGAGGGTCACGTGCCCGCCGCCCGACTTCCGTAGGGCCGAGCGGACCGAGTCCATCGCGACGTCCCCCCCGCCCACCACGACGATCTCGTGGCCGACCTTCACGTCGGCCCCACGGTTGATCTCCTTCAGGAAGTCGAGGGCCGGCAGGACTCCCGGCAGGTTCTCGCCCGCCACTCCCAGAGTACGGTGCGTGGAAGTTCCGATCGAGACGAAGACGGCCTGGTACCCGTCCTCCTTCAAGAGCCGGTCGACCGGGAAGGCGACCCCGACCTTGGTCCCCTTGACCCAGGTCACGTCGAGATCTCGGAACCGGGCGCGGTCGGTCTCGACGTCCGCGTCGGTCATTCGGTACGCCGGGATGGTCTGCATGAGCCCGCCGTACCGCTCCTCCTGCTCGAAAACGGTCACGGAGTAGCCCCGGACGCCGAGTTCCCAAGCGGCCATCAGGCCGGCCGGACCGGCGCCGATGACGGCGACCCGCTGGTTCTTCGGCTTGGAGGGGACGTACACGAGGTCGCTCTCTCCGTACTCCAGGGAGGCTCGCTTCAGGTGCCGAATGGCGATCGGGACTCCCTTCTTCTTCACGACGCACGCGTCCTCGCAGTAGTGGTAACAGACCTTGCAGAGGCTCGTGGCCAGGGGGTTCTCCCGAAGCGTGACCCGAGCCGCCTCATCGAAATCCCCCTTGGCGACCTGGAGGATGTACTCGCGGCAATCCTGAGTGATCGGGCACGCCTCGACACACCACGGCCGGCGGCACTGGATGCACCGCTTCGCTTCCAGGATCGCGTCCTCCTTGGAGTACGCGTGCAGCACCTCCCGGAAGTCGGTGGTCCGCTCGGCGACGGCCTCCTCCGCGATCGAAACGCGCACCGGGTTCAACTTCGGTGGAGCGGGCTTCGGGGCGGGGGGCGACTCGGCCGGCATGGTTTCGACGTCACGAGCCCGCTGGGCCGATAAGAGGCTTACGCGCCGCGGGACACCCTCGGACGGTTCTCGACATATAGAGGAGGCCATCTCCGGTCTCTGTCCCCGGGGGGACAAGCGGTCCATGGTCCTGGATTCACTCGGCAAGTCGCTCCGCGGCGTACTGCAAAAGATCGCCCGAGGATCGACGGTCGACGAGGCCCTCCTCAACGAGGTCGTTCGGGATATCCAGCGGGCGCTCCTTCAGGCCGACGTCAACGTTCAGCTCGCTCTCTCCCTCACCGAACGGGTCCGCCGTCGGGCGAAGGAGGAGAAGCCGCCGGCCGGGGCGAGCCTGCGGGACTTCCTCATCCGCATCATCTACGAGGAGATCCGCGGGATCCTCGGCAAGGACCAGCCGTTCGACCTCCGTCCCCGGAAGGTGTTGATGGCCGGGCTGTTCGGGCAGGGCAAGACGACCACTACGGGCAAACTGGCCCGCTTCTTCCAGAAGAAGGGCGTCCGCGTGGGCGTCGTGGCCGCGGACGTGCACCGCCCGGCCGCGATCGACCAGCTCGAGCAACTTTCCAAGAAGGTCGGATGCGAGTTCTACGCGAACCGGAACGAGCAACGCGCCGAAGTGATCGTTCGCGAGGCGCTCGCCGCGTTCCCCCCGCACCTGGCCGTGATCGTCGACACGGCGGGCCGAAGCGGGATCGACACCGACCTCATCGAGGAACTGAAGCGCGTGCGTGCGGTGCTCCAGCCGGACGAGACGTTGCTCGTGCTCGACGCCGCGATGGGGCAGGCGGCGGGGCGGAGCGCGGAGGCGTTCCAGAAGGCGGTCGGGCTCACCGGGGTGATCCTGACCAAGCTGGACGGGTCGGCCAAGGGCGGGGGCGCGCTCTCCGCCGTCGCGGCGACCGGGGCTCCGATCGTCTTCATCGGTACCGGCGAGCACCTCGACGAGCTGGAGCGGTTCGAGCCGACCCGCTTCGTCTCTCGGCTGCTCGGCATGGGCGATCTTCGTACCCTGCTCGAACGGTTCGAGAACCTCTCCAACAAGGAGGCCGCGGAAGAGGCGGCGAAGCATCTCATGAGCGGGCGGTTCACGCTCCGCGACATGCGGGCGCAGCTCGATTCCCTCGGGGAGATGGGCCCGTTCTCCAAGCTGATGACGATGATACCGGGGGCGGGCGCGAAGGTCGACGAGGCCAAGATGGACGAAACGCAGGCCCGGCTGAAGCGGTTCCGGACCATCCTCGACTCGCTGACCGGTGAGGAGCTCGATACGCCCCAGATCATCAAGTCGGATCGCGTCCACCGCATCGCGCGGGGCAGCGGCCAGCGGCCGCAGGAGGTCCGGGGCCTCTTGAAGCATTACGAAACGACGCGGAAGGCCGCCCACGGGATCGTTTCGAACCGCCGCCTGCGGCGCCAGTTGGAGAAACAGTTCGGCTCCGGCGAAGCACCCGAGGAGTGAGCCACGCACCGATGAGCGTCAACCTCGCCGAGGTCGTCGCGGGACTCCTGCTGCTGTTCTTCGTCCCGGGCTACGCGATCACCAAGGCGACCTTCCCCGAGTGGCGGGTGCGGGGCCCGGCCGCGACCTTGCGCCTGCTCGAGATCGCGACCCTGTCGTTCGTCACGAGCCTCGTGCTGGCGGTCTTAATCGGATACCTCCTCCTCGTCGCAGGCCCCGCTGGGTTCCAGGCCTACTGGACCGACCCGCTCCTCGAGGCGATCCTCGCCGGGATCACGGCGGTCGCCTTCGGCCTCGGATGGTACCGGGGGGCGTACCGTAGGACCCCGCCGACGGGCCCTCCTCCGGAGCCGGCGGGAGAGCTCGGGGCGTGGGATTTCGTCGAGGAGCTCGACCGGCTCCGTCGCGCCGAGCGCCGGGTCCGTCACGACCTCCGGCGGGCCGCGACGGGCTCGACTGATTCGGCCCGCCTGCGCTCGGAGCTCGAAGGGATCCTGTCCGAAGCCGCCGAGCTGCGATCCAAAAGGGAGGCAGAGTATGGCACCTAAGGGGGGAGAGGGGAGCGGCCAGTACAAAGTGGTCCTCGTGCTCCGCGGCGAACTTCGCCTGACGGCCGGCAAGGTCGCGGTCCAGGCTGCCCACGCGGCCGTGATGCTGACCCGGGCGGCCGAAAGCCGGAACCCGGCCGCCCTGGAACAGTGGCTTCGAGAGGGGCAGAAGAAGATCGCGCTGGTGGTCCCGACCCTCGCCGACCTGGAGCAGCTGGACCGCGGGGCGCGGGCGAAGGGGATCCCGACCGTTTGGGTCGAGGATGCCGGCCTGACGGAGGTCGCCCCGGGCACCCGCACCTGCCTCGGACTGGGACCCGCGCGGGCGTCGGTGGTCGACGCGATCACGGGCTCGCTCGACTTGCTCTGAAACGGGGTGGTCGGCGGGGTCCCCGCCCCGCCTTTAGCTGGTATATGTAGGGGGGTCGGCCTCGACCGGCCGAGGTAGACGGGAAGACGCCCATCGGGGGAACTGCGAGCATGCGGCTGTGGATGTACATCGTACGCCGCCTCCTGCTCCTCATTCCCCTCGTGCTCGGCGTCATGTCGATCACGTTCATCCTGGTCTCCGGGATCCCGGCCAACGTCCGTTGCTACTCCGCGATCGGCCCTCCCCCGAGGCACGGCACCGCGTACGCCGTGCCGGAATGGATGGCGCACTGCGACAAGGTCCTCGGTCTGAATCAGCCGATCTACACGCAGTGGGCAGACTACATGGCCAACACGCTCACCTTCCACTGGGGGTACGTCGGGAACTACAGCGTCGCTGCCACGACGGTTCCGGTCCTTGCCGGCGAACCGGTGACGGTCGCCCTCGGCTGGTTGCTCCCCTACACGTTGGAGCTCGCGGCCCTGTCGCTGGCGATCATCCTCCTCGCCGCCATCCCTCTCGGCCAGCTCGCCGCGAGGTACCGCAACCGTCCCATCGACCAAGCCGCACGGGTCATGTCGTTCTCCGGATTCGCGATACCCTCGTACCTCCTGGGAGCGTTGGCCATCATCGGGCTCGTCCTCGTCATTTCTCAGAACCACTGGGGCGGGTGTAGCGGAGCCTTTCTTGAGGTGTACGGCTCGTGGCCCCAAGCGTTGTGCATGACCGGCTCGAGTCCTTCGAACAACAACTACCCGGTCTGGCTCCACTTCGGGACGGTTTCGACTCCGACGGGCTTCCCCACCATCGATGCGGCCATACACGGACAGTGGGGACTGGCCGTCGACACCGTCCTCAGGATGCTCGTTCCGGCGCTCATCATCGCCTACGGCACCATTGCGGTGATCATTCGTTTCATTCGCAACAGCATGCTGGAGGTCATGAACCTCGACTTCGTCCAGGCCGCCCGGGCCAACGGCATCCCGGAGTCGGTCGTGATCAAGCGTCACGTCGGGCGGAACTCGCTCAACGTCACGGTCACCGTCCTCGGCCTCACCTTCGCCTTCTTCATCGGCGGCTTCCCCATCATCGAGCAGGTCTTCGGTCTCCAGGGCGTCGGCCGCGCGCTCGCCCTCTCGGTCCAGCAGCCGTACGACCTCGGGCTCATCTTCGGCAGCACGATCCTGTTCACCCTCCTGGTCGTCTGCGCGAACCTCATCGTCGACGTGCTCTACGCCTTGTTGGATCCCCGCGTCCGCCTCGGGTAGCCGGCGCCCCGGCGGCCCGAGAGTTCGGTGGAAGCCCTGTCCCGCCAGGGTGGGCGCGGTTGGCTTGAGGGGTTATCTAGGGGAGCTCATCTCGGCGGACCGAAGGATGTTCGCAACCCGCTAGGGGAGGAGTTCGACCATGCGAATGTGGGTGTACATCGTACGCCGCCTCCTCCTCGTCATTCCGGTCGTCCTCGGCGTCATGACCATCACCTTCATTCTCGTCACGGGGATACCCACGGCCGAACGTTGCCTCGCCGTGGTCGGGCCCCCGCCCACCCACGGAGGTCCTGCGGCGCTCGCGGCCTACACCGCGCATTGTGACGCCAAGCTCGGTCTGAATCGACCCATCCTCACCCAGTGGGTGGTCTACATGGGCAACACCCTCACCTTCCAATGGGGCATCGTGGGGAACGGGAGCACCGCCGCTTCCGTCATTCCGGTCATCGCCGGTCAACCTGTCACGACCGCCCTGGGCTGGTTGCTGCCGTACACGATCGAGCTCGCCGTCTTCTCGCTCGCCATCATCCTCGTCGTCTCGATTCCCCTCGGCCAATTATCGGCCGTCTACCGGAACCGCCCGATCGACCAAGCGTCGCGGGTCATGTCGTTCTCGGGATTTGCGATCCCCACCTACCTTCTCGGTGCCCTGACTCTGATCGGGACCGTCCTCGTCATCGCCAATTACCACTGGGCGGGCTGCAGCGGTCCGTTCCAGGAGATGTACGGTTCGTGGCCCAAGCAGGGCTGCATGGTCGGCTCCAGCGCCTCGAACAACAACTATCCACTCTGGCTCCAATTCGGGACCGTTTCAACGCCGACCGGGTTCCCGACCATCGACGCCGCCCTCCACGGCCAGTGGATCCTGGCCGCGGACACGATTCTCCGAATGGTGTTCCCGGCCCTGATCATCGCCTACGGCTCGATCGCCCTCCTGCTCCGCTTCGTTCGGAACAGCATGCTCGAGGTCATGAACCTCGATTTCGTGCGAACGGCCCGAGCCAAGGGCGTCCCGGAAAAGATCGTCGTGAAGCGCCACGCGGGCCGAAACTCGCTCAACGTAACGGTCACGGTCCTCGGCCTCACCTTCGCCTTCTTCATCGGCGGTTTCCCCATCATCGAGGAGGTGTTCGGGCTCCAGGGCGTCGGCCGCGCGCTCGCCCTCTCCGTCCAGCAGCCGTACGACCTCGGGCTCATCTTCGGTAGCACGATCCTCTTCACGTTCATCGTCGTGTTCGCGAACATCATCGTGGACGTGGTGTACGCCTTCTTGGACCCGCGGGTGCGCTTGGGGTAGCGACGTGGGCGCGGGAGCCCTCCCGGGGGACCGGTCGCGGTTTCATCTGACGTATATATAGGTGGATTCCACTGGGCTTGCCGAGCCTAGCTGTCACCGGCGGGCAACGGGGGGTACGGGCATGCGGATGTGGATCTACGTCATCCGGCGTCTCCTCCTTCTCATCCCCGTCGTCCTCGGCGTCATGACCATCACGTTCATCCTCGTCAGTGGAATTCCCGCCTCAGAACGTTGTCTCGCCGTGATCGGAGCCCCACCGACGCACGGTGGCTCGGCCGCGCTCCAAGCCTACTATGCCCACTGCGATTCGAAGCTTGGGTTGAACCATCCCATCTACACCCAGTGGGCCATCTACATGGGCAATACCCTGACGTTCCACTGGGGTCTCGTCGGGAACGGTAGCACGGCGGCCTCCGTCATTCCGGTCATCGCCGGCCAACCTGTCACGACCGCCCTGGGCTGGTTGCTGCCGTACACGATCGAGCTCGCCATCTTCTCGCTCGCCATCATCCTCGTGGTCGCCATCCCCCTCGGTCGTCTCTCGGCGGTCTATCGAAACCGACCGATCGATCAGGCGTCCCGGGTCATGTCGTTCTCCGGGTTCGCCATTCCCACTTTCCTCCTGGGGTCGTTGGCCCTCATCGGAGCGGTGTTGATCATCACCAACTATCACTGGGCGGGCTGCAGCGGTCCGTACCAGGAGATGTACGGTTCGTGGCCCAAGCAGGGCTGCATGCTCGGCTCGAGCGCCTCGAACAACAACTATCCACTCTGGCTCCAATTCGGGACCGTTTCGACCCCGACCGGGTTCCCGACCATCGACGCCGCCCTCCACGGTCAATGGGTCGTCGCCGGGGACACGATTCTCCGAATGGTCTTCCCCGCATTGATCATCGCGTACGGGTCGATCGCACTGCTCCTCCGCTTTGTGCGCAACAGCATGCTCGAGGTCATGAACCTCGACTTCATCCGGACGGCCCGAGCCAAGGGCGTCCCGGAAGCGGTCGTCGTGAAGCGGCACGCGGGCCGAAACTCACTCAACGTGACGATCACGGTGCTCGGACTGACGTTTGCTTTTTTCATCGGCGGTTTCCCCATCATCGAGGAGGTGTTCGGGCTCCAGGGCGTCGGCCGCGCGCTCGCCCTCTCCGTCCAGCAACCGTACGACCTCGGGCTCATCTTTGGGACCACCATCCTCTTCACATTCATCGTCGTGTTCGCGAACATCATCGTGGACGTGGTGTACGCCTTCTTGGACCCCCGGGTGAGGTTGGGGTAAGATGGTCGCCGAAGTCCCGAGCAGCTCGGCCGCCACGGTCTCCACCCGCCCCTCGGGGCGTCGCCCCAACCCCCGCATCGTCCAATGGAAGCGAACGTGGTACTTCCTGCGGCGCAACACGCTCGCGATGGTCGGGCTCGGGATCATCGTCTTCCTCGTTTTCGTCGCTCTCTACGCGCTCACCCAACCCTACCCGTGGACGGACCTGAACAACTACTGTGCCTACACCCCGGGCTCCGGTAATTTCTGCGCCCCGGGCGAACCCTCGGTCTGCGTCTACACTCCGGGCACGGCGGCGCCCGCTCCCGGCTGCTATCAGACCCCCAAGCAGTTCCCTGCGTTCATCCCCCCTACGTTAACGTTCTCTCCTTTTGCTACGGGTCCTTTGCCGCTGGGCTCGTTCATCGCGAACGTACAGAACCCAGGGAGCCTCCAGTTTTACAACCTCTACCAGGGGATCCTCCGGGGCGCGGACTGGTCGCTCATGCTCTCCGTTTCCATCGTCGGCTCAGGGGCGGCCATCGGTTTGCTCGTGGGGGCCATCTCGGGCTATTTCGGAGGCTTGGTCGACGAAGCCCTGATGCGATTCGTCGACGTCATGCTCTCCATCCCCCAGCTCCTCTTCGTCCTGATCACGGTCGCCGTCATTTCGCAGCTCGCCATTTTCGGGGATTCGCTCGCCACGCGTATGGGACTCCTCATCGCCGCGTTCGTGGTGGTGTGGTGGCCGTTCTACGCCCGTATCGTGCGGGGGCAGGTCCTCGTCACGCGAGAGATGAAGTTCGTGGAGGCGGCGAAGGCGAGCGGCGCCTCGGCGGGCCGCATCGTCCGCAAGCACATCATCCCGAACTCCGTCTACCCCGTCTTCGTCCAGATGTCCCTGGACGTCGGGTCCGTCCCGCTCCTGATCGGGGGACTGATCTACCTCGGGTTCACCACGATCTTTCCGTCCAACACGTTCCCCGAATGGGGTACCCTCTCGGCGCTCTCCGTCAATCCCTCCGTCCTGACGAGCATTCTGGTCAACAGCGAACTGAACATCCAGGTCTACGTCCCCTGGTGGATGATGCTGTTCCCGGGACTCATGCTCTTCATGTTCGCGATCAGCGTGAACTTCTTGTCGGACGGGTTGCGCGACGCGCTCGACCCGCGGCTGCGCCGGTAGGGACCTCATGGCAGCTTCGATTCCGGAACGGGCTCCGGCCATGGGCAGCAAGGAGATGATGACCGGGGTTCCGCTCCCGGCGACGGCCCCCCTGTCGACTTCCACCGAACCCGAGGCGGCGCGGGCCCCGGTCGTCCTGGACGTGCGGGACTTGAAGACCTACTTCTTCACCTACGACGGGGTCGTCAAGGCGCTCGACGGGGTCTCCTTCAAGATCCGCAAAGGCGAGACCCTCGGCCTGGTCGGCGAGACCGGATGCGGCAAGAGCGTGACCGCGTTCTCCATCACCCGCCTGATCACCGACCCTCCCGGCCGGGTCATGAGCGGGAAAGTGCTCTTCCGGGGCGCGAACCTCCTCTGGAACCTTGAGCGGGAGGCGACGTTCAAGCCGATCCGGAACACCGGGAGGGTCAAGATCCGCCGGCGATTCCGCCAGATCCAGGCGGCGACGGAACGGATGGCCGCGGTCCGGGGCAGCGGCATCTCCACGATCTTCCAGGAACCCACCTCCGCGATGAACCCGATCTTCTCGATCGCGGACCAGATCGGGGAGGCGCTCCTCATCCACCGGGGCACGCTGATCGTCGACGCGCTATTGAACGCGCACACCGACGACCCGCGGGTCGACCCGGCGATCGACCACCTTCTCGAGATCGCGCGACACGGCACGAATGCGGAGGTGCGGACCGCCGCGATGGCCCTCGGGGACGCGGTAGGGGTGCCGTCCTTCGGCACGCAAGCGTACTATATTCTACGGGAGGCGGGCCCGAGCGCCAGCGAGTGCCGACCGGACATCATCCGCGCCATGGCCCGGCTGCGCCCCTCGGGGTTTCAGCGGACGTACTTGAAGCGCGAGCTGCGGTACGCGGAGCTGCGCAAGCAGATCAACGATGTCTTCCTGACCGAGATGCGGACCGGGACCCCGCACCGCATGGCCCGAGCCTCCGTGAACCGGAAGCACACCAGCATGCGGATCCGGACCCTCTACTTGGACGTCTGGGGGATCCGGGGCCGCTCGCGCCAGGCGCTCAAGGACGAGCTGTTCTGGCGAACGGTCGGCCTGCTCGAGGGGGTGGCGATCGCGAACCCCGTCCAGGTCTCCCGTGGGTTCCCGCACGAGCTCTCGGGGGGCATGCTCCAGCGGGTCATGATCGCGATGTCCCTCTCCTCCGAGCCGGATATCCTGCTCGCGGACGAGCCGACCACCGCGCTCGACGTGACGATCCAGGCCCAGATCCTGGAACTGATGCGGGACCTCAAGTCCCGGGTCGGAACGGCGATCGTGCTCATCACGCACGACCTTGCGGTCATCGCCGAGGTAGCGGACCGGGTCTGCGTCATGTACGCCGGGCACATCGTGGAGACCGCCCCGGTTCGCGACCTGTACAATCGACCCCTTCATCCGTACACCCAGGGCCTGCTCGCCTCCATCCCTCGACTTGACCAGCCGGACAAGGAGCTCATCTCGATCCCCGGGTCGGTCCCGAACCTGATCACACCGCCCTCCGGATGCCGCTTCCACCCCCGGTGCCCGTATGCGATGCCGGTCTGCAAGACCACGCATCCCCCGACCACGGTCGAGGGAACGTCACACACCGTCGCGTGCTATTTATACACGGGGCCGGTCGCTGTAGAGTGACCGCCGAACGGGGCTCCGCGGTATCGCCCACGCAAGCCCCGGTGGTCGTCAGCGCCCACAACGTTCGGAAGCTGTTCCCCATCCGAGGCGGGGTCTTTTCCACCAAGATCGGCGATGTCCGGGCGGTCGACGGGGTCAGCCTGGACGTCCGGGAAGGCGAGACGGTCGGCCTGGTCGGAGAATCGGGATGCGGCAAGACGACGGTCGGTCGCCTGCTCCTCCGTCTCATCGAGCCCACGTCGGGCCATACCTTCTACCGACCCCCCGAAGCGACCTTCGAGCGCCTGAACCAGATCTACGACCAGCTCGCCCCCTCGCTCTCCCCGTCGGACGGGGTGGCTTCCGCCTCCCCCGAGGTCGCGAAACTTCTCGAGGAGCTGGACGGCATCGCGGACCAGTACTCCATCTACCGCCAGCGGGGGAAGAACCTCGCCAAGGTCCGCGAGAAGCTCCAGATCGTGTTCCAGGACCCGTTCAGTTCCCTGAGCCCGCGCATGCTCATTCGGGACGTCGTGGCGGAGCCCCTCGAGATCCACCACGTCGGGACCCGGTCGCAGCGCTACCAGCGGGTCGCCGAGCTCCTCCAGGAGGTCGGGCTGAACCCGGAGCACCTGTGGCGGTTCCCCCACGAGTTCTCGGGCGGCCAGCGCCAGCGGATCGGGATCGCCCGGGCCCTCGCGCTCCGCCCCGAGTTCATCGTGCTGGACGAGCCGACGAGCGCGCTCGACGTCTCGGTGCAGGCCCAGATCCTCAACATCCTGAGGCGGCTCCAGCAGGAGCAGCGGCTCTCCTACCTGTTCATCTCGCACCACCTCTCCGTGGTGCGGGCCATCAGCCACAGCGTGGTCGTGATGTACCTCGGGAAGGTCGTGGAACGCGCCCCCACCGACGAGTTGTTCACCCGGCCCCTCCACCCGTACACGCAGGCCCTCCTCTCCGCCATCCCGATCCCCGACCCCGACTTGAAGCGCGAACGCATCATCCTCCAGGGGGATGTCCCGAGCCCGGCCGCGCCTCCGCCCGGTTGTCGGTTCCATACGCGGTGCCCCGCCGTGATGCCGATCTGCTCCAACGTCGAGCCCCCGCTGATCCAGGTCCGGGAGCACCACTACGTCGCCTGCCACCTTTATCCCGACACCCGGGCCCCGTCCGCCGCGTCCGCCGCGGAACTGGGCCCGGCGGCCGGCGCTCTCGAGGGAGGCGCCACCGTCCCGCCCATCGCGGGGTAGCCGCGAAGCGCCCGTGACCGCGCCCCCCTCCCGGCCCGGCACCCTGCCGGACGATCACTCCAAGTTCTCCGACATCGCGACGGACCCGAGCTATCGGATCATCATCGACCAGGTCGCCGCCGAGAAGAAGGCGGCCCTGGAGGACCCCGGCCCTCCCTGGCGCGAGTGGGCGCTCCACACGGCCGCCAAGTGGTATCTCGGGCTCGGTTTCCTCACGGTGAACGGCTGGATCGCAGGATACTTTCTGTTCTACGACCTCTACTGGCCGATCGCGCCGCTGATCGCCCTCGCGCTCTACGGGGAGTACCTGTGTTGGCAGTACCTCTGGTTCCGTCCGGAGACATTCCGACGAAGCTCTAGCCGACACAACTGGACCTCCTCTCCCTGGATCCACCCGGTCCCGTTCGGCCGCTGGACCCCCGAGGCGGACATCGCTCGGAGCGGGGGGGCCCCAGCCTCCGGGCAGGTCGACCCCTCCGAGTTCCTTTAGTCCGGGCCGAGCCCTTCGGAGGGCGAGCCTACTCGCGGGCGCCCTCCCCCAACTGGGTCGTGCGTGGAGATCGTGGTGGTCTCCTTGAATAAGAAAAAGGGAAGGAAAGGGTTCTTGGTTCCGGGGCGGGCGCCCCGGAACCTTCCGTGGTGGGTCCTGTCTACGGTAGGAACCCGTTCCCCTGGATCTCGAACCACAGGCCGTCCCCGCCCAGACAGACGTTCTGGTTGAGGGAGCCCGGGCTGATCCACGGCGCGTAGCTGCCGACACCCGCTTCCTGGAACTGGTAGACGTAGAGCGCCAGTTCGTTGGCGATGTGCGACACTAGGTTGTAGTAGAGGGTCCGCTCCTGGCCGACCGGCAGAGCCGCGGCGACCGCGTCGGCCCAGTTCAGCACCGCGTACGCCCAGCCCTGGCAGTCCTGGGGGATACCGGGCATGTTCGCCCAGGCCACCAGGTCCGCAAAGTTAGCCGTCTGGTCCGGGCAACTCCCGGTCTCGTACTGTCCCAGCACCTCGCCCACCGCGTCGGGCGCCGTGTACGTCGCGTCGGGCGCGTACAGCGGGGCCGTGTAGTCAGTGGGGTCGGGGTAGTCGGGCAGCCAGCCGAGCACGCTGAAGGTCAGCGGGCTCTGGTACGCCGAGCTCGTCAGGAAGTACACGACCAACTGGGAGAACGTCAGGTCGACCTCTTGGGTGACCTTCAGGTGTCCGCCCGATAGGGAGTTGATGTACTGGTCGTAGATCGGATACTGCCCGTTCTGCAGGGTGTCTCCCTGTTCGCCTTCGACCGGGAACTCACACGGCGAGGCGACCGTGCACGATGCGAGTTGCGGGTCGTAGTACGGAGAGCTGGCGGTGTTGGCCTGCGCCCACCACCACGCGGCACCGCCCACGTGCGACGCGTTGGAGTCCGGCGAACCTGCGGGCCATGTCACGTTGTTGGCGTAGTAGTCGCCCATGAAGTGCGGGATGGCGCCTCCATAGTTCAGACCGTAGGTGACCCCGTCCACGCTGAGCACCTGCTGCAGGTCCGCGGTGTAGGGGAAGGCGTTCACCAGGAACTGCCGGAGTCCGATGTACGAGAAGAAGTCGCTCCAGTGCCCGCCGCCGAGCGCGGACGGGATGTTGAGCGACCCCGTGTAGTACCCCGGAACCGAGGACAGGTTGACGGCCATGTTGATCGGGTCGAAGAAGATGCTGATCGTCGGCACCGTCTGGATCCCGATCTTGCCCGCCGCCTGCAGGTTCAGTAGCGTGCCCGTATCGGACGTTTGGATGCCCGCGAAGTCCGCTTGGCCCTGGAGGTATTCCTGGATACCGACCTGGTCGGACGGCTCCCAGAACACGTTCACCGTGTGCGCGTACTGGCCGGCCGCTGGCTCGCACCAGTAGAAGCCCGCGCAGTTCGGCTGGCCGTAGGCGGGGTTCGCCTGCAGGACGTACCCGACACCCTTGTTGATGCTCACCAGGTAGTACGGGCCGCTTCCGACTGCGTTGAAGCGGGTGTTGGGGAACACGTTCGGCGAGTTGTAGGAGTTGTTCTGGTAGGTGTCCCACGCGTAGATGGACGTGGTGTTGTCGAGCCAGTTCCTCCAGGTCGCCGAGTTCGTGGTGCCACCGGTGCCCGCGCCGCCGGGAAGGGCGCAGGGTCCGTCACCGTTGGCCGCGGTCGCCCCAAAGCCGGGGAGACCCGCGGCCTGGGCGCCGAACCAGCCGCACGGCCCAATGCCGCCGCCGTCCGGGTCCGCCATCAACTCGAGGAAGAACGGCCAGTCCGCACCGCCGCCCCACGCGTTGATGGTGATGCATCCATGGTCCGCGGTCAGCGCGACCGAGGGGCAGTAGTTGCTGTCGTTGATGAGCAACCCGCTCAGGATGCCCTGTGGGGTGGTGTTGTACGGGAAGTGCATCCCGCCATCAAACCCGCGCTGCCCGAAGTTGGTGTACGACTGGGTCTGGATCCATCCCGGTTGGGCCGCGAAGAACGGCAGGTCCGCCATGGACGCGGTTCGCGCCAACGACGACATCACATCGGTGGGGTAGACGCCCCACGCGACGCCGTGCGCCGGGTCGTAGAAGTTCGCGTTCTTGTCGATCACGAACGTCCAGTACTGGGGCGAGCCCGTCGTCGCGTTGTTGGTGATCAGGTCGTTGCCGTAGAGGGTCGTGCACGCCGCGGTGCCCGGAACGCACGTAGCGAGTTCAGGCATGAACGAGGCGGTCGAGCTGCCGTTGTAGTAGATCAGGGTCTGGTAGATGTTCGCGATGACCTCGTAGCCGACCGACTCGTAGTCGACCGCCGGGTCGATGCTCGTGGCACCGCCAGGGGCGACCTCGTAGGTGTCGATCGTGCCGGCGTGCGGGTCCTTCACTGGCTTGGTATTTAGTGTCGAACAGGAGCCGCATCCCGGGGCGAGGTTGGTCGGCGAGACAAAGACCGTCCAGGTGTAGTTCTGGTAGATTACCTGGTGCGACAGAACGTTCTGGATTGCTCCGACCAGCGTGACCTGGTAGTCACCGGGGCTGGCGAAGACCACGTTCCCCGCCGCACCGGTTACGGTGGACGAGGTGGTCGTGAGCGTTCCTCCCGTGGTCGCCAAGGTGGCGACTTCGGGGACCCAGGCGGTGTCCGACGGGGCCTGAGTGTAGGTGGCGGATACCGTGACGGTTCCACTCCCCTGGAGCCACGGGTTGGACGGGAGAGGGCCGCCGGTCCCGTTCGAGAAGGTCGTGGCGACGACGGGGAATTGGCCTCCCGTCGAGGTCGTGATCGAGGGAGTGACCAGGATCGGGTAGAGGTAGCCGGTTCCGTTGTGCTCGACGGGGCCGACGAAGGCGTGTCCGCTCAGCACAAAGGTTCCGAGATCGTTGTAGACGTGCGTGATCAGCGGGTTGGTCGACGTATTGGACAGGCCGTCTCCCCAACTCACTCCCCACGTGTTGACCGTCTCACCCTTGGAGACGGAGAGCGACGCGGGGACACTGGTTCCCTGCGCCACCGAGGCGACTGTTTGTCCGTACCCGGCCGTATAGGGCACGGTCAGAATTACATCGTTGGGCGACTGTGATGTACCCTTACAGTAGGGCGCCGTGACTGGAGCGCATGTCACCACCTTGGCGGTGGAGGTAGATCCAGCAGTCGAGCCGGGTGTCGCCGCGTTCAGTCCGAAGTATCCACCCGCTCCGACGATGACGATGACCACGATCAAGATCGCGGCCGCCGCAGCCGTCGAAGCGCCTCGCCGTCCGGCCCAGCGCTGCGGCTGGGTCGGCGTCTTCTGTTCACTCTCTTCCATGTGCTAGGTTCCCCCCGTGTGGAGGTTGCGCATGGAGGACCAACAGTGGTATTTATAGTCTTATGAGATGGCAACGCCGTGCAAAAACCCCGACCGGGACGGCGTTTGGCTCCCTCGCTCCTGAGCGCGGATTTTGGGGACCTGGGGAACGCGATCCGGGAGGCCGAGAACGGAGGGGCCGACGCCTTCCACCTCGACGTGATGGACGGTCACTTCGTACCGAACATCTCCTTCGGGCCGGCCCTGGTTCAGGCAGTACGCCGCCGAACGCGACTTCCGCTGGACATTCACCTGATGGTCTCGGACCCGGCCCGGTATGCCCCCATGTTCCGCGCAGCGGGAGGGGATACTCTCGTCTTCCACGTAGAGGCCACCTCGGACCTGGGGGGGGTGGTTCGCGCTGTCCGCGATACGGGAGCGGCCGTCGGAGCGGCCCTCCGTCCCGACACCCCGTACGCGGCGGTCGAACCCTGGGCGGACCAGCTGGACCAGATCCTGATCATGAGCGTCCACCCGGGGTTTTCGGGCCAGAAATTTCTACCCGAAGCCCTCCCTAAGATCCGGGCCGCACGCGCCCAGCTCGACGCGCTCGGGTCGTCCGCCGACGTGTCGGTCGATGGGGGTGTCACGGTGGCGACGGCGGGGGAGGCCGCGGCCGCGGGGGCCACCTTCTTCGTCTGCGGGAACTCGACGTTCGTCGGCGGGTCGGTTGGAGAGAACCTCGAGCGCCTCCGCTCGGCCGTCACCGAAGGGGCCGGGCGTGCAGTTCATTGACCTCGCGACCGCCTACGAGCGGCTCGAGGCAACATCGAAGCGGCTCGAGATGCGGGCGATCCTCGCCGACCTGATCCGCCCGCTCCGCCCTCCCGACCTCGGACGGGTCCTGTTCCTCTCGCAAGGCGTGCTGCGGCCGGAATACGAAGGGATCGAGCTGGGCGTCGCCACTTCGCTCGCGCGACGCGCGGTCGCGACCGCGACCGGGACCGATCCGGAGGAAGTGGCCAAACGGACCCAGTCGTCGGGGGACCTCGGCACGACCGCCGGTGAATTGATCCAGCGACTGTCGCGACTGGACTCGGAGAATCCTCTCTCGGTGGCCAACGTGTACTCCGAGCTCGTACGGATCGCGGCGGCCAGCGGCCCAGGTTCGCAGGAGGTCAAGGTCGAGGCCCTGGTCCGACTCTTGGGACGAGCGCGTCCGCTCGAGGCGAAGTACCTCGTCCGGTTCGTGATCGGAACGCTCCGTGTCGGGGTCCGCGAGATGACGATCCTGGACGCGTTGACGGACGCGTTCGCGGACGGGTCGAAAGAGGCCCGGGTCCGGATCGAGTCCGCCTTCAATCTCACGAGCGACCTCGCCCTCGTCGCCGAGGCCCTGGTCACCGGAGGCGTAGGTGGCCTCGAGAAGATCCGGTTGGAGGTCGGGCGACCGGTCCGGCCGATGTTGGCCGAACGCGAACCCACCTTGGCCGCGATCCTGGAACGGATGGGCGGTACGGCGGCTCTAGAGTACAAGTACGATGGTCTTCGGGTCCAGGCCCATGTGGGGGAGCATGGGGAGGTCCGCCTCTTTTCCCGTCGGCTCGAGGAGATCAGTGCCCAGTTCCCCGAACTCCGCACCGCCCTGCCCGCGGCCGTCCGCTCGGTCCCCGCGATCCTGGAAGGGGAGTGCGTCCCCATCGATCCGGACACGGACGAGATCCGTCCCTTCCAGGAGGTCTCGCGGCGCCGCGGCCGCAAGCACGACTTGGAACGGCTCCAGCAGGAGGTGCCGGTCTGCCTCTTCCTGTTCGACGTCCTCCTCGCCGACGGCAAGGTCGTCTACGATCGGCCGTTCCCGGATCGGCGGAAGCTGCTGACGGAGATGCTCCGCCCCTCCGAACGGGTGCGCGTCGCGGACCAGAGAGTGGTGCATTCCGTCGAGGAAGCGACCGCGTTCTTCGAGGAGGCCCTGGCGGGCGGAGCCGAGGGGGTCGTCGCCAAGTCCCTCCAGCCCGGCAGCGGGTATCGGGCGGGCGCGCGCGGATTCTGGTGGATCAAGTACAAGCGGGACTACACGGCCGGCCTCAGCGACTCGATCGACGGCGTCGTCGTGGGCGGGTTCCACGGCCGGGGACGACGGGCGGGCCGCTTTGGCGCGTACCTGCTCGCGGTCTACAATCCGGACCAGGACCGATTCGAATCGTTCTGCAAGGTCGGGAGCGGGTTCGATGATGCGGCGCTCGCCGAAATGCCCACCCGCCTCAGGGCGCTCCATGTGACGGAGGCTCCGCCGGGGGTCGTCTCCGGCATCGTGCCGGACCAATGGTTCCGCCCGAAGGTCGTCCTCGAAGTGCGGGGCGCCGAGCTGACCTTAAGCCCGATCCACCGCGCGGCCCAGGACGCCGTGCGTCCGGGCGCCGGGCTCGCGCTGCGCTTTCCCCGCTTCACGGGTCGGGTCCGGGACGACAAGGGACCGACCGAGGCGACGACCTCGACCGAGCTCCTGAAGATGTACCGGTCCCAGGTCCGGCAGGCGACCCCGACGGACGCCGCGGCCTCCGCCGACGCGGAGTAAGTGAGCCGTACGTCCCGGCTCGTCCGCCCAAAGGCATAAGAAGGGCGGGCTCGGTCGCAGGGAACCGGGAAGACACATGCTGGTCGAGATGACCGAGCTTCTGGGACGCCAAATCTACACGCCGGACGGACGCCTCCTCGGCGAGGTCGACAACGTGGTCGTCGACGTCGAGGCTGCCAAGGTCGACGGGCTGTACGTCGACGAGACCAGCCCCATGTTAGTGGAGGACTCCCGCCCCACCAACGTACCGTACCGGTGGGTCTCGGCGGTCAACGACGTCGTGCTCCTCAAGTACTTCCCGAAGCGGGTGTCGCTGAAGAAAGGCGGCCCCCGACCCGCGAAGGCCGAGGAAACCGTCGCCCCCGCCGCCCGCTAGGCGCGCTGCGGGGATAGCCAAGCCCGGAAACGGCGCAGGACTTAAACGCCGAGAACTCGGCGAAGAGATCCTGCCGCACAGGCGTTCGCCGGTTCAAATCCGGCTCCCCGCATCGCCCCGATGCGGTCGCACGAGAGGGTAAGAGCGCCTCCCCGGTACGGAACCCATGCGCCGGTCCGAGCTGGTTCGCGCCCTCGAACGGGTGCCCGCGCCAAAGGACCCCCGGGCCGAGCTCGAACAGGTCGTCACGCCCCCCGAACGGGCCGCGGACCTCTTGGAAGCCACGTCGACGGAGGGAGGATTGGTGGGACGCTCCGTGGTGGACCTCGGATCCGGTACGGGCCGGCTGGCGATCGGGGCGGCGTTGCTGGGCGCGGGCCCGGTCCTCGGCGTCGAGAAGGACCCCGACCTCGTGCGCGTCGCGGTGGCCTCGGCGCACGAGCTCGGAGTCTCGGTCACGTTCCATAGCGGCGACGTCGAGGAGTTCGAGGGCGAGGCGGAGTTCGTCGTGATGAACCCGCCGTTCGGCGCGCAGCGAAGGGGAGCGGACCGGCCGTTCTGGGACGCTGCGTTCGCCACGGCCGAGCGGGCGATCTTCGCCTTCGCTCTCGCCGAGTCCCGAACCTTTATAGCACGCCGAGCGGTCGCGCGCTCCGCCCAGATCGTCGCCACTCGGTCCGTCCCCTGGGAGCTCCCGCGAACCTTCGCGCACCACTCCCGTCGACGGGTCCCGCTGGACGTCGACCTCTGGACCATCCGAACTCACCAGGAACCATGACCGATACCGAACTTCCGACGCTCGTCGTGCCCGGCGACTACCTCGGCGCCGCGGAGGAATTTCTGCCGGGCCGGGGCACGTACGAGAACCGCGGGCGCATCTACGCGTCGGTGCTCGGCACGCCGAAGGTCGATGCCCGGGACCGGACCGTCCGCGTCGAGGCCCGCAACGGGATCCCCGAGATCGCGGAAGACGACCTGGTCTACGCGCGGGTCGAGGAGATCAAGACCGCGATGCTCATCTGCGCGCTGCTCGGCCAGGCCGGCAGCCGACGCAAGCTGCCCGGCGAGCCGGAGGGAACGGTCCACATCTCGAAGGCCCGCGAGGGATACACGGAGTCGTTCTCGGGCGAGTTCGCGATCGGCGACATCCTCCTGGCCCGGGTCCTCCAGGCGAAGCCCTCGGTCAAGCTCTCGACCGCGGCGGCCCCGCTCGGGGTCGTGGCCGCCCGCTGCCAGGTCTGCCATGCTCTCCTGACGATGGGCCCGTCGGACCTCGTCTGTCCCCGCTGCGGGAACACCGAGCACCGCAAGCTCGCGAAAGGACCCCGACCGGGCGGGCCGTCCGATGATCCCGAGCCCCGCTGACGAGGAGCGTCGCCTCGCGACCCTCGTCCGCGCCCACGACCGGTGGCGCGGGCGGGACGTGTTCAACCTCCTGGCGAGCGAGAACGCCGTCTCCCCCACCGCGCGGAAGTATCTGGGAAGCGACCTCGCCGGCCGGTACACGCTGCCCCTGAACTTCCCCTTCGACGGCGAGACGATCGACAACAGCTACGCGGGAACTCGCTACACCGACCAGATCGAGGCGTTGGCCAACGCGGCCGCGGCCCGTCTGTTCCGGGCCAAGTTCGCGACCACCCGGCCGCTCTCGGGCCACATCGCGGCCCTTTCGGCGCTCGTCCCTCTCCTTCCTCCGAAATCCCGGATCCTCGCCATCGCAACCGACCAGGGGGGGTACGACGGGTACGCGCCCGGGTACATCCCGGCCGTATTCGGGTACACGGTGCGCCCGCTGCCCGCCGATGGCCCCGGCCACTCGGTCGACGCCGAGCGCGCGGTCGAGACCATCCGCAACGAGCGGCCCGACGCGGTCGTGCTCGGCCAGAGTTTCTTCCTGTTCCCGTATCCGCTCCGCGAGATCGCCGAGGCGGCGCACGCCCGGAACGCGCTCGTGTTCTACGACGCCTCGCACGTGCTCGGACTCGTCGCGGGCGGAGAGTTCCAGGACCCGTTGGTGGAGGGGGCCGACGTGGTCTACGGAAGCACGCACAAGTCGTTCCCCGGCCCCCAGGGCGGGCTGCTCTACACCAATCGGGAGGACCTGTTCAACCAGCTGGACCCCGCGCTCGTCTGGCGGATCTTCGACAACGCCCACTGGAACCGGATCGCGGGCCTCGGGCAGACCCTGCTCGAGCTCGAGCGGTGTGGGAAGGAGTACGCGCATACGGTCGTCCAGAACGCGCAGACCCTCGGTCGCGCGCTCCAGGACCTCGACCTACCGATGGTCGCCGAAGCCCAGGGCTTCACCCGGTCCCATCAGATCCATCTCGACCGCTCCGCCCTCCGCCAGCGACACGGGATCGGAGCGGGGGAGCTCGCGCGAAGACTGGAACGTCAGCGGCTGCTCATCGACCTCGTAGGACGGATCGGAACGGCCGAAGCCGCGCGCCTGGGCCTGACCCCCTCGGACATGCCGCGGTTGGCGGATCTCGTGGTGCGGGCCGGCCTCCGGAAGGAGAAAGTAGCCGCCGAGGTCCTCCGGTGGCGGCACACCTACCGAGGGCTTCGCTTCGCCTGATGCGACGCGCGGACCCGGGTTGGCGGCCGCTTCGCCCGGCCTCGAAAAAAGAGAAGAAGGAAAGGGTTGGTCTGGGGAGCGTACCCCGACCTAGGACATTCCGTGCTCGCTCTTGGCGTGGGCCGAGAGCTCGTCCGCGGAGCCGAACGTCTTGCCGCAGACGCTGCAGGTGTTCGCCGTCGTGTCACCCTTCTGGTCCGACCAGGGCTGGGCGGGCTTCGCGGGCGGCTCCGACATCATCATCCGGGCCGCGACCAAGGCGGCGAGAATACCGACGATCAGTCCGACCAGGAGGAACAGGGTGCCACTAACCGGTGCATTCAGTCCGAAGTAGCCCGTGGCGGATGTCCCGCCGGTCGTGTTGACCCAGTCCGTGGTGTTCTGGTAGACCGTGCCACCACCCGACGCGGGGGCGGCCGTCACCGAGATGGACGAGTTCTGGTACGCGTTGCCGTAGACCATGATGCCCTCGATCGAGATGGCATAGGTGCCCGGCGTTCCCTCGAACCAGACCTTCGCGACCGAGATGCCTGGGCTCGACTGCAGGAAGCTGCCGGAGAAGACCAGGGTCGTTCCCGAGAAGATGCTCAGGTCCACCGCCGTTACGTACTGAGCGCGGTAGGCGACCGAGACGGTGATGTTGCCCGCGGGTACCGAGGCTGCGGTCGGAGCCACCAGCGCCCAGACCGGGGCGTAGGTGATGAACGCGGTGAAGGTTCCGCTCGCCGTGGTGTTGGACGCGTACGTCCCGCCGTAGTCCGCACCGTTCAGCGAGGTGAGGATGCTGAAGGTGTACGTGTCGGCCAGCGAGTTGGTGCAGGTCGGGTCCGAGAACGAGCAGCCCAACCAGGTCGAATTGAGCGCGGTGTTGTACGTCGCCTGGCCGCTCACGATCGTGACGTTGTGACTGGCCTGGGTCGTGTGCGACGTGATGTCCGTGACTTGGATGATTGCGCCCGCATTGGAGCTGCTGATGGTGTAGGCCGTCACGCCGCCCCAGCTGATGGTGAAGTTCAGCCACGCAGGGATCGTGGAGTAGGGGGCTGGCGCCGTTGAGATCGTCGCCGTCACCCAAGATGTGGCCAAGGGGTGGACCGGCGCCGAAGGTCCGCTGTGGCCCGCGATCAAGGAGGTTCCGCCGTCGCGCACGGGGGAGGCCGGAGCCGCATGAAGAGCGGTCGCCCCGGACAGACCCAGTACCAAGAACGCGGCTAGGAGCCCAATCCCTACAGTCCCGAACGTCAGCCTCGTGGCGCGGTGCATAGCTCCCCGGATGGCTTATGCTACTTAAGCTTCTCGTGAGTGAGTTATTTCTCGAGTGCGATTGCGACTTGGGTTATTCGGGGTTCGAGTCGTGACGAAACAGACGGGCCGAACCCGGGATCCATCGAGGAGCGTACCTCGGCCTGGATCCCGGTCTCGCCGGGGAGGACCCGTCGCGCTCACCGGATCCCCGGGGGTCGGAAAGTCGTCCGCGTCGGCTCACCTCCGTCCGAAGTGGACCTTCATCGAAGTGGGGAATCTCGCCGTGGAGGCCCAGTGCGGCCGACGGGTAGGGAAAGGGATCCTCGTCGATCTCGCGGCACTGCGGCGAAAGTTCCCGGCGCTCCATCGAGCCCGGCCCTACGATCTCTACGTCGGGCATCTGGCCCATCTCCTTCCGATCCGGGACGTGGTGGTTCTCCGTTGCCACCCGGTAGAGCTCGGTCGTCGACTCGCCCGCGCCCGTCGCGGGACTCGGGCCGATCAGAACGCGAACGTGGTCGCGGAGGCGATCGACCTCGTCCTTCGGGAGGCTCTCGCACCAGGACATCGGGTCTGGGAAGTGGACACCTCAGGGCGGACCCCGGCCGATGTAGCCGGGGAGGTAGAGCATCACCTCACCAGGCGGGGTCCGTCCCGCGTCGGTCGGGTCGATTGGCTTGCCGACACCAGGGTCACCAACTATCTATTGGACCGGACGCAGTAGGGACTCCGATGGTTCTGGAGGACTACCGCGCTCGGGTCCATCCGTATGTGGAGCGGATGGCGCGACCCTTCCATTCGTGGACCCCGGCGTCGCTCAGCTGGCTCGCCCTCGGTCTCGCCGCGGCGGCGGGTCTTCTCTCGGGACTGGTCCGTTGGACGACCCCTCTCCTGTTCCTTCCCGTCGCGATCCTGATCTTCTTTGCCGGACTGTTCGACGTCCTAGACGGGGAGGTCGCCCGGGCCACGGGCCGCGCGAGCCGTCGAGGCGACCTGCTCGACCACGTCCTCGACCGCTACGCGGACGTGTTCCTGGTCCTCGGCCTCGCCGTTTCGGGGTACGCCAACCCGTACCTCGCCCTGCTCGCCCTCGTGAGCCTGCTGCTGACCAGCTACATGGGTACCCAGGCCCAGGCTGTAGGGCAGGGGCGCATGTACGCGGGGCTCCTCTCGCGCTCCGACCGCCTCGTGGTGCTGGCGCTCGCCGCATTCCTGGAGTTCGACTGGTCGCTGCCCTGGCCCTGGGCTCCGACCGAACCCTGGTCCCGGTTCGTCGTCGCGGGGATCGGGTTCACCGTGATCGACGTCGCCTTCGTCTACTTCGTCATCGCCGGTCAGTGGACCGCGGTCGTGCGGGCCTACCGGACGTATCAGGCCCTTCCGCCCGGGGCGTAGCGGGTCCGCCATCGCGGTCGCCCCGCTCCACCACCGTCCCACCCCGGATCCGGTAGTACTGGAGAGGGTGCCGAAGCCGGTCCTCGAAACAGAGCGGGTCCCTCGCACGGTCCTTCGGGTCGGGCGCCGTCGGGTCGCCGTCGCGCACACAGAGGCCGTGGCTCCGGAGGGTCTCGCACTCGGGCGGCTCGTACCCCACACCTCCGTCCCGCTGCGTGATGTTCTCGACCTGGTATCGCGTCACCGACTCGTCGAAATCCGGCGCGCCCCGATAGGCGTCCACGATCGTCTCGGCGTCGGCGCCGGCGCGGTGGAGGAACGCGGCGAGGGCAAAGCGCCCGGCGTGGGAGAGGTTCTCACCCATCTGCAGGGTCCGCCGCATCTTCCGGATGCACGGGGGAAAGCGGTCCGGGCGAAGGGTCCCGCCGGGAACGCCGGCGCGCGCGACGGGGAGGGGCATCCGAGCGACCAACTCGCCGAACAGCTCGCCTTCGCGTCCCCGTACGAACTGGACCACGTCCTCGGTGAGCGGGATCGGCTCCGCGAGGGTCCGGCGGATCGCCTCCTCCAGCAACCGGGCGGCGCGCTGGGACCGGACCGCGACCGCGCCACGGCGGACCTCCTGGCGGACGAGGCGGAAGTCGCCTTCCCGGATCGGCGCGGCGAGGCGGAGGTAGTCCACGAGCCCGACCTCCCATCCGTCGGCCGTGAGCGTGAGCGTGGCGTGGAGCTTCGACGCCACGGTCCGTAGCTCCTCTTCCTGCTCCGCGCCCGTGAGCGACTCCAACCGGGAGGAGCTCCGTTTCGATTCGGCCACCGCCCAGCGGCGAAGGGCGGCCATCGAGGGCGCGGCGGCGAGCACGAGCCGCGCGAAGAGGAACGAAAGGTACCGGACCTCGGGGGTCGCGGTCGCGAACTCCGCGACGTTCCGGATGGCACGGGGATCGTCGGCGGCCGCCAGGATCCGCGCGCGGCCGAGAACGCGCGCTCCTTCGTAGGCCGGGTCCTCGAGCAGGCTGCGGACGGTCCATCCCTGGTCCCGGAGGAGGGCCTCCGCCCCGGGGAGGAACGGATACTCCCCGTAGAGGGAGGTATCGTCTAGAGGAGCCGCGGAACGACGAACTGCCATAGGAGCAACACCAGGACGATGACGGAGGAGGCGACGGCGGCCTTGCCGCCGAACTCCTCGAGCCGGGTCTCCGACCAGGTCTTCCGGAAACGGGCGGCGATGGATGCCGAGAAGTCTCGGAACAGGAGTCCGCCGTCCAGGGGCACGAGCGGCAGCGCGTTGGAGAGGCCGAGCAGGAGGCTCATCCACGCGATCCAGTAGAGCACGTTCGCCCCGATCCAGAAAGTGTTGGGGTCGACGTGGGCGAACGGACCCGTGAGATGGAAGTACTCGAGGGACGAACCGCCGACCGGTTCGAGCGTGGCGAGAGGAAGGACGATCCAGTCGACGCTGCCGACGAGGGGGCCGTTCGGGCTCCCCAGCGGCCATACCAGGGTCTGCTTGAGGGCGGGCGGAGTGAGAAAGGCCGGGAGGACTCCCAGGAATCCCCGGGTGGCCACGTTGGGGTTCTTGGTGAGGTTGGTCGAGGCCGTGACCGAATGGCCTAGCGTGGCCGAGTAGAACTGCACGACGACGATCTCGCCCGGTCTCGTGTTCGCGAGAGCAGAGTCGAACAGGTTGACGGAGGTCGTGGCGGTCCCGTTGATCGACGTGATGATGTCCCCCGGCGCGAGACTGATGTTGGCGGCCGGTGAGCCCGCCACGACCGAAACAACTCCCACGCCGTTCGCGTTGGCCACCACCGAGGAGGAGACGACCGCTGATAGGGCGACGAAGAACACGACGGCGATCGCGAAGTTGGCGAGGACCCCCGCCGCGGCGACCCGGTCCCGCTTCCTCCGGGAGGCTGCCATCATGTCGGCGTCGTCCTGTTCGACGAACGCCCCGATCGGGATCACGCACCAGAGGACCCCGACGCTCTTCACGCCGATGCCTTGCGAGCGGGCGACGATCCCGTGGCTGAGCTCGTGGAGGACGATGCCGATGATGAGGGCGATCAGACCGTACCAGAGTGGGATCAGGGGGTTGATGCCCGGGATCGCCAGGGCTTCCGACGGCGACGGGGCGGCCGAGGCCGGAATGCTGAACGAGAGTACGGCACCCAGCACGAGGAGGGAGACGATCAGGCCCATCGAGATCGCGGCGAGCCAGATGCCGAGGTCGCTCACCGCGGTCCAGAATCGCCGGAACCGGCTCCACCGGTTGATGTCCTCGAGACCCCGCTTGGTCTTGATCATCAGGGCGGGGCCGAACAGGGAGATCGTCCGATTCGCCCCGATGAACCCGAGCCGGTAGAGGAGCACGACCGCGACGACGTAGAGGAGGACGACCCCGACGAGAATCTCGTAGTAGAAGTACGGGTTCACGGAGTCTCCGGGGCCCCACGCCGGGGGTCGTTTATACGCTCTGCCCGCACCAGCATCTCATTTCAGACAGGGTTAAGCCCGGCAAGATACTCGTACTTCCGTTGAACCGCTCCCGAGCTGGCTCCCGCGCCGCAATCGCGGTCGCCATCGCGCTCGCCGCCGTCCTCGGCATGACGCTGTCGGGGTCGAGCGTTCTTGCCGTCGGGCCGGCGACGGACCGAGCCATTCCGGCGGTAATGGACCCACCACTCGGAAGTCTCACCGTAGCGCCGGCCTTCGTCCCGGACTCGAATACGATCACGGTGGGCACGGTGCCGGGAAGCACCCCGATGAACATCCTGGTCGGCCTGGCCTCACCGGAGTCCGCAAGCGAGAGCGCGCAGGCGGTGGCCGAGTACGTTCCCGGTTCCGGGGCGTACCACCAGTACCTCTCTCCGTCCCAGATCGCCGCGCTTTACGGACCGAATCCCGCCACCGTGGCCTCCGCCATGGCGTACTTCTCGAGCTACGGCCTCACCGCTCGTCCCCTTTCCGGCGGTAGCCTGCTCTCCGTGACCGGACTGACCTCGGGCGTCGCGGCCGCCTTCGGAACATCCTTTGACGAGTACCGGTCGGCGGCGGGACGGGCCTTCATCAGCCACCCCACTCCGGCTCTTCTCCCAGGAGGTCTGCCCTGGACCGGAGCCTATGGGCTCGGCGACGCGACCCCGATCGCGCCCTTGATCGAACCGCTCTCGGGGTCGACCGCTGTTGCGGGTCCCGCGGCCGCGTGCGCTCCGGGAGGTTCCGGACTCTCCCCCTGCCAGATCTGGGGCGCATACGATGCGGCCGGCCTCATCGCGAACGGCACCAACGGTACCGGTGTTCGGATCGGAGTCGTGGACACCTACGACGGAACCGAAACGGCGATGCAACTGGGCAAGGATCTCGCCCAGTTCGATTCCACCTTCTCGTTGCCGGCGCCGAAGGTGTCGTACAACTATCCCGACCCTGGACCGGCCAACCTCAACTCCAGCTCGACCGGTTGGGCCCTCGAGGAGGCGCTCGACATCGAGTGGTCGCACGCCTCCGCCCCCGGCGCTTCGATCGCGATGACCTTCTCCCCGAATTCTGGGGTCGGTTTGTACGAAGCGGTGGACTGGTTGGTCTCGAACCATCTCGTGGACGTGATCTCCCTGAGCTGGGGCGAGCCCGATGTCGGCGTGTACAACGCCTACTCGGGGGCCTGCTCCTCCGCGTGCAACGCCTCCTCGGACGGGAGCTACGAACTCCTCGGGCCGGTCCTTGAAGCCGCCGCCCTCGAAGGGATCAGCGTCTTCGTCGCGAGCGGAGACTGCGGCTCGGCCGACGGGACGAGCGGGGTGTCCACGAACTATCCCTCCTCCGACCCCTTCGTCACGGGCGTCGGAGGTACCCTCCTTTCCGTCAACTCCACGGGCGCCTATCAGGGCGAGTCAGCGTGGAGCGGGAACGAGAGCGGGAAGAGCGCCCCCGGCTGCATGAACGGGGGAGGATCGGGAGGAGGATACGCGCCCTTCCCTCGCCCGTGGTGGCAGCACGGAACGGGGATCCCCTCCTCTCCCGCCACCCGCGGCGACCCGGACGTCGCGGACGATGCGGAGACCGGAGTGGAGATCGTCGAGGGCGGAGGCACCGGAGCGGTCGGGGGAACCAGCCTCTCGACGCCGCTCTGGGCGGGCATCGCCGCCATCGCGGACCAGCACGCGGGCGGACCGCTCGGATTCCTGGACCCGACCCTGTACTCGATCCTGAGGGGCTCGAACTACTCGACCGATTTCCACGATATCACGACCGGGAACAACGGTTACTACCGTGCCCATACCGGGTGGGACGCGGTTACCGGCATCGGAACGCCGATCGTCGGACACCTCATCCTGGACCTCCCGAGGGCGAGCCCCTCCGCCTCCTCTTTGGAGGCCTACCTCTACGCCGGGCCACGGTCCGGCAACGCTCCCCTGACGGTCTCGTTCCATGTGGCCGCGAGCGGCGGCTCCGATGCGTACCCGCTCGAGGACGTCTACTTTGGGGACGGGACTTCGGCGATCGCGATCGGCGGGGTTTCGTCGCACACCTACCCAACGGCGGGCGTGTACGGCGCTTCGGCCTACGTGGCCGATTCGTCCGGCAATGTCTCCGTGTCGGAGCCGTTCCCGATCGTGGTCGGGGGCGGCACGGCGCTCGAGGTGAACCTCACGGCCTCGACGACCTCGCCCACGGTCGGGGCCACGGTGGAGTTCAACGCGACCGTCCACGGCGGAACTGGTCCCTACTCGTACACGTTCACCTACGGGGACGGAACCTACCTCAACTGGACCTCCTCCGATTCCGAGAACCACTCCTATGCCGTCCCGGGGGGATTCTGCGCGGACGTGCTCGTCCGGGATTCGGGGTCCCCGGTCGACGGCGGCGCGAGTGCGGGCCTTGCGGTCCAGGTGGGCGGAGGCGCGAACCCCACGTGCGTGAACGACTCAACTCCTCTCACCGTGGAGGCCGACGCGACCCCGGGCGTCCTCGACGCACCGGCCGACTTCCCGTCCCTGTTCCAGGTCTTCGGTGGGTCCGAAGGATCGGGCAACGGCTCGTTCACGGAGCAGCTCTCGTCTTCCGACCCGTACGTGGCCGCTTGCCAGTGCACGATCTTCCGGGCGCCGGGGAACTACACCGTCTCGCTGAACGCGAGCGACCCCGTCGGGGCCCAGACGTCGAACTCCACCAACGTGACGGTGGCCCCTTCGCTCGTGGGAACGTTCAGCGCGAGCCCGACGTACGGGGTCGCCCCCCTCACCGTCCATTTTGCGGCCTCGGTCTCGGGAGGCTGGAAGGCCAATGCCGCGGACACCTCTTGGACGGTCAACACGAGCACGGGTCAGACCCTCACGGGGGCGGCCGTCTCGATGACCTACCCCACGGCGGGGCTCTACTTCGCGACGGGCGACGTCTCGGACGCCGGCCATGGGAACGCGAGCGAGGGATTCCTCATCGACGTGATCGCCGCCGGTGGCCCCGCCCTCCCCACCGTCACCGCCACGGTCACCCCCGCGGTGAACGTCACGTCGGGTACGACGGTCCGGGTCGCCGCCCAGTCCCAGTATGCGAACGGGAGCGCGCTCCCCTCGGACATCAACTGGTCGCTGTGGGACGGCGCGTCGGTCCTCGGTCCGTCCACCGCGGCGACGTTCGATGCGTCCGGCGGAGGTTCCGGGCAAGCGCTCGACCTCCATCTCAACGTGAGCTGGCCCACGCTCGACACGAGCGCCGTCTCCTACTCGTTCTACTCCCCTTCCTTCCTGGCGGTCGACCCGGGAGGCTTCGTTCCCCGGGCCGACGCGCTCGTACTCTCCGCCCACGCCGGCCCCTCCTGGGGCGCCCTACCTATGACCTGGAGCGCGAGCGCCAACGTTTCCGGTCCCGGCGTGGGCTCGCCCGTATGGTCGTTCGGGGACGGGACCGGAGGGCTGGGACCCGAAGTGCGTCACATCTATTCCACGCAGGGCCTCTACAGTGCGAGCGTCACCGTCAACGATACGTTCGGGGATGCCGCGCGGCTTCCGTTCGGGGTGAACCCCGGTGGGACCATCTACCCCGCCCTCACGCTCACGACGGCGATCTCGGTGCAGCACGGTACCGCTCCCCTGACCGTCGACTTCTCCGCCACCGCCGCGGGAGGGGACGGGGGATACTCGTACACGTGGTACTTCGGCGATGGCGGGGTGGCGTACGTGAACTCCACCGAGCATACGTACCACACCGCCGGCAACTACACCGTCTCCCTCGTGCTCACGGACCGTCAGGGGCACGGCCTCGAGAGGAACTGGACGATCCAGGTGGCCACGAACTTGACGGCGATCGGTTCGGGGTCCGGCGGCCTTCCGTGGGCCCTGATACTGGGGATCGGGGCGATCGCGGGATTGGCGACCGCCGTCGGCGTCCTTGTCGCCCGCCGTCGGCGGCGCACGCCGCCTACCCCTTGACGACGCCCATCGGGACGAGCCGGGCGACCCGCCGGGTGAGACCCGCGCCCTCCGCCACCCGGACGACCTCTTCGACGTCCTTGTAGGCGCCGGGAGCTTCTTCGGTGACGCCCTCGCGGGAGGCGGAGCGCACGATGATCCCCCGGCCCCGAAGCTCGCGGGTCACGTCCTCGTACCGGAACATCCGGACGGCCGCGTGGCGGCTCAGCCGCCGGCCCGCTCCGTGGCAGGACGACCCGAAGGAGCGTTCCATCGACGTCGCGAGGCCGGCGAGGACGTAGCTCGCCGTCCCCATGTCGCCGGGGATCAGGACGGGTTGGCCGAACGATCGGTAGGCAGCGGGGACCTCCTCCCGCCCCGCCGGGAAGGCGCGCGTGGCGCCCTTCCGGTGGACGAGCAGGGGCTTCGAGCCGCCGTTCGCCCGGTGGGTCTCCACCTTGGCCATGTTGTGAGCGATATCGTAGACCACCGAGAGGTCGAGCTCGGTATCCGGTTGGTCGAACACCGTCGCGAACGCCCGGCGCACCCCGTGAGTGATCGCCTGGCGGTTCGCCCACGCGAAGTTCGCCGCTGCGGCCATCGCCCCGAGGTATCGGGTCCCGTCCTCCGAGCCGATCGGCGCGCACGAGAGCTGGCGATCGACGAGGGTGGTCCCCTCCGAGGCGAGACGACGGTCCATCTGGCCGATGTAGTCCGTCGCGACCTGGTGCCCGAGCCCCCGGGAACCGGTGTGGAGCATGACGACGACCTGGTTCGGGGAGAGGCCCATCGCTTCCGCGAACGGAGCGTCCAGGATCCGGTCGACCGCCTGGACCTCGAGGAAGTGGTTCCCCGAGCCGAGGGTCCCGAGCTGCTTCAGCCCCCGCTTGCGGGCGTTCTCGGAGACCTCCGCGGGTCGGGCGCTCGTGAGCCGGCCCTCTTCCTCCTGGAACGGAAGGTCGTCGGCCCGGCCGAGTCCGTGCTCGACGGCCCAGCGCGCGCCGCCGGCGAGCACCTCGTCGACCTCCGCCGGCTTCAACGTGTTGCCGCCGTGCGAGCCGACCCCCGAGGGGACCTCCCGGTAGAGGCGCTCGATCAGGTCGGCGAGGCGCGGGCGCACCTGGTCGACCGTCAGCGAGGTCTTGAGGAGCCGAACGCCGCAGTTGATGTCGTACCCGATCCCGCCCGGCGACACGACGCCCTCCTGGAGGTCGAACGCCGCGACGCCGCCGACGGGGAACCCGTAGCCGAAGTGGATGTCCGGCATCGCGAGCGCATGGCGCACGATGCCGGGGAGGGTCGCCACGTTCGCGAGCTGCCCTAAGGACGGGTCGCCGCTGACCGCGGAGAGCAGCGCTTCGTCCGAGAAGAGGATCCCGGGGACCCGCATCCCCGGCTGCTCCGAGGGGTCGATCCGGTAGGTGAATTCGTCCAATCGGACGAGGGTGGGGACCTTGTCCATGGGGCGCGGCCAACTCGGGACCGTATTAGAGAGTGGTTAGGGCGCCGTCCCCTCGGCTGGAGGGCTCGCGACGCGTCAGATAGCCACAAGTAGCGCGCCCCCCCTTGGTTCTTCGGAGGGACGGATGCAACTTCGGACGCTGCTGCTCATGGTCAACATGACGACCATCGTGGCCGCGATCGTCATCCTGCGTGAGTACCCCCAGTACGTGGGGACCGCGAACTACCTCCTCCTGGGTTGGCTGGTCGGGAGCCTCGTCCTTCTCTACGGGCCCTGGGGGAGTCGCCCGATCGGGTCGGGTCGCTCGGGCGCCGGGTCATCGGCACCGACGGCCGCGACGCCGCTGCCCTCCGCCTCCCCTCCGTCCGATATCCCGTTCTGCATCTACTGCGCGGCTCCGCTCACGATCCACGCCCCGGTCTGCCCGGCCTGCGGCCACCGGACGCCGTACCTGTAGGGGGATTCCAGGTGAGTTCCCCGAGCCCGATCGTCCGGCTGTCCCTCCCCGCGATGACCGCGGTCATCGGCGGGCTCACCGTCGTGGCGCTCCTCCTGGCGATCCGGTTCGACTGGGGTTTCTGGCGCTACGGCTTCTTCGCGATCCCGGCGGTGGTGGCCGTCTATTACTTGAACGAGTACCGGAAGCTACCGTACGAACCGTACCACTTCTGGCCAACGCGAGCGGCGCCCGCCCCGACCCCCGCTCCTCCGACGACCGCGACTCCGATCGCTCCGGCGGCCGTGGTCGAGGAACCATTCGAGGACCCGGTCGAGGAGGCGGACCGCCTCGCGACGGAGACCCCGCCCACCTCCGGTCCGGAGTCCGAGTCTCCGACCGAGCCCACCCCGCCGGACGGGGATGCGTAGTCGGCGGGTTCACCTCGGGGCGACGAACAGCATCGGCTCGCGCGCCCGGGCGTTCGCCCCGACGCTGACCCGCAAGCCGCGGACGAACCCCGCCACCGGGCTCGTGACCTCGTTGCGCATCTTCATCGCCTCGAGCACGAGCAGCACGTCGCCCGCCCGGACCCGCGCCCCCTCCGCCACCCGGACCTCGACCACCTTTCCGGGCATGGGCGGCACGATCGGGACGCCGTCACCGGTCGGGACCGGCGTGGGATCCGATGCGGGGGGCGGCGGGGCGACGGGCCGGTAGGACTCCGAGCGGGGAGAACCCGCCGAGGCGATGCGTTCGAGAACGACCCCGGCCCGCTCGCCGTTGACGTCCACCGGTGCCGGTGGCTCGGGGAAGTGGTCCGGCCAGTTCTCGACCACGACCCTCTCCCCGCCGATCTCGAGCTCGACCCGGAGCGGCGAGGTGGCGACGACCGTGACGGGGAAGGTGTGGCCCGCGACCGTTACCGAGGCGAGGTCGGCGGCGACCTCGACCTCCTCCGTCCTACCGTCGCGGGTGATGCGAAGACGCATCGACGTACCTCCGTTGGGAGTGCAGGTGCACGCGCCCCTCGTGGGCCCAGGGGCTCACGCCGCCGGCGGCGGAGCCCTCCGTGCGGGCGGGGGGCGCGGGCGCCGGGAGCCGGGGCGCGCGCAGGGCGCCGATCACGCCGAGCGCGGCCGCGGTCAGGACCTCGTACGTGAGGCCGCGGTCGCGGCTGGACCGGTAGGCCTTGTAGACGGCGGGGAACAGCGCGTAGCTGAGCGCTTCCGCGTCGTCCGCCGCGGGGACGAGCGCGCGCACCTCGCGGAGCGATTTTTCGAACTCGGGAGGGAGGAGGTCGGCCGGGCGACCGGTGATCGCCGGTGCCGTCGACGTGACGCGCCGGACGAGCTCGGGGTCGAGGGGCGCGGGCGGCGTCCCGTAGAGCCCACGCACGTAGTCGCGGACCTCCTCGGTGATCTGCTGGTACCGGTGCCCGGTGAGCACGTTGAAGACCGCCTGGATCCCGACGATCTGGCTCGTCGGCGTGACGAGCGGCGGGTACCCCAGGTCCGCGCGGACCCGCGGCACCTCGAGCAGCACCTCGGCCAGTCGGCCCGAGGCGTCCTGCTCGGCGAGCTGCGAGAGGAGGTTCGAGAGCATGCCACCGGGGATCTGGTGCGTGAGGATCCCGGGGTCGGTCTGGAGCGAACGCAGGTTGAGGAGCGGGCGGTACCGGTCCATCACGGTCGCGAAGTACGCCGCCAGCTCGGCGAGCGCGTCCAGGTCGAGATGCGGGTCGAGCGGAGTCCCCCGCATCGCGCCCACGAGCGTTTCGGTCGGAGGCTGGGAGGCGCCGCCGGCGAACGGGCTCAGGGCCCCGTCGACCGCGGCCGCCCCCGCCTCCGCGACCGCAAGGCACGTCAGGGTCGCGAGCCCGCTCGCCGAGTGCGTGTGGACCACGACCGGGAGGCCGACCTCCTTCACGAGCGCGCCGACGAGGGCGGCCCCGGGCCCGGGCGGCATGAACCCGCCCATGTCCTTAACGCAGAGCTCGTCGGCGCCCATCTCGGCGAGGCGATGGCCGAGGGCGACGAACGCGGGGAGGGTGTGGACCGGAGATTGGGTGTAGCAGATGGTCGCCTGGGCGCGCGCACCGGCGGCCCGGACCGCGTCGAGGGCGGTCTGCATGTTCCGCGGATCGTTCAGCGCGTCGAAGACCCGAAAGATATCGACTCCTTGGCGGGCCGACTCCGCGACGAACTTCCGGACGAGGTCGTCGGAGTAGTGCCGGTACCCGACGAGGTTCTGCCCCCTAAGGAGCATCTGGAGCGGCGTTCGGGGCATCGCCTTCTTGAGGAGACGGAGGCGCTCCCACGGGTCCTCGCGCAGGAACCGGACGCAGACGTCGAACGTCGCCCCGCCCCAGACTTCGAGCGACCGGTAGCCGATCGCGTCCAAGCGCTCGGCGGCGGGCAGCATGTCGCGGGTCCGCATCCGGGTCGCGATCAGCGACTGGTGACCGTCCCTCAGGACCGTCTCGGTGAGGCCGACCATCGGGTAACGCCCTCGGTCCTAGAGCGGGATGTTCCCGTGCTTCCGGGCGGGTCGGTCGTCGCGCTTCGTGGCGAGAAGACGGAGTCCCTGGACGAGCCGGGTCCGGGTCTCGGCGGGGTCGATGACGTCGTCGATGTAGCCCCGCTCGGCGGCGAGGTACGGGTTCAGGAACTCGGCCCGGTACTCGTTGACCCGGCGCTCGCGCTCGGCGGCTTGCTCGTCCGCCGGGACCCGCTCGATCTCCTTGCGGAAGAGGATGTTCACGGCCCCGTCGGCGCCCATCACGGCGATCTCCGCGGTCGGCCAGGCGAAGTTCAGGTCCCCGCCCAGGTGCTTCGAGCACATGACGTCGTAGGCGCCACCGTAGGCCTTCCGCAGGATGACGGTCATCAGGGGAACGGTCGCCTCGGCGTACGCGTAGAGCAGCTTCGCCCCGTGGCGGATGATCCCGCCGTGCTCCTGGGCGACCCCCGGGAGGAATCCCGGCACGTCGACGAACGTGAGCAGCGGCAGGTTGAACGCGTCGCAGAAGCGGACGAAACGGGCGGCCTTCGACGACGCGGGGATGTCGAGGGTCCCCGCGAGCACGCTCGGGTTGTTCGCGACGACGCCGACCGGATGGCCGTCGAGGCGGGCGAACCCGACCACGATGTTGCCGGCCCAGCCCGGTTGGATCTCGAGGAACGAGCCGACGTCGACGAGCCGCTCGATGACGCCGTGGACGTCGTACGGCGCGTTGGAGTCCTCGGGGACGACGCCCGCGAGCTCGGCCGCGGCCGAATCCGGCGGCGCGGCCGAGGGCGCGGTGGGCGCCTCCTCGAGGTTGTTGAGGGGGAGGTAGGAGAGCAGACGCCGCGCGAGCGCGAGGGCCGAGGCGTCCGAATCAGCGGTGAGGTGCGACACGCCGCTGAGGGTCCCGTGGGTGTCGGCCCCGCCGAGCTGGTCGAACGTGACCTCCTCCCCCGTGACCGCCCGGATCACATCCGGCCCGGTGATGAACATGTGCGCGGTCCCCCGGGCCATGATCACGAAATCCGTGATCGCCGGCGAGTAGACCGCACCGCCGGCGCAGGGGCCGAGGATGAGGGAGATCTGGGGTACGACGCCCGAGAGCGCGACGTTCCGGAAGAACACTTCCCCGTACCCGCCCAAGCTCATCACGCCCTCCTGGATGCGCGCCCCGCCGGAATCGTTGAGGCCCACCACGGGGACCCCGGCCTTGCGGGCCGTCTCCATGATCTTGACGATCTTCATCGCGTGGGCCTCGCCGAGCGCGCCGCCGAAGACGGTCGCGTCCTGGGCGAACGCGCAGACGGGCCGTCCGTCGACCTCGCCCCACCCCGTGACGACCCCGTCCCCCGGGATCCGGCGCTCCTCGAGGCCGAACGTCGTGACGCGATGGGTGACGAACGGGTCGATCTCGACGAACGTCCCCGGGTCGAAGAATGTCTCCAAGCGTTCCCGGGCGGCGAGCTTGCCCGCCGCTCGGTGCTTCGCGACGCGGTCGGCGCCGCCGGCCTCCTTCGCCTTCTTCTTGAGGGCGTTCCAGCGGTCGAAGGCGGGGCTCATGCCTCCTCCACGACGAGGTCGCCGGCGCGGACCGCCACCGGTCCTTCGCGGGTCGCGAGCCAGAGCTCGCCTTCGTCCCCCAAGGCCCGGATGACGCCCGTGAGCGTCCCGTCGACGGTCGCCCGTCGGCCGACCCCGTGCAACGCCGCGCGACACTCCTCGAGGATCGCGGGCACGAGGCCCGGCGAATCGAGGCCGTCCGCCGCCGACTCGATGGCGGCCACGACGACTTCCTCGAGCGCGTCCAGGGAGGGAGGTTCTCGCACGAGCTCTTGGAGCGTCACCACCCGGCCGGCCAGCTCGGTCGGGAACGCCCCGATCGGCGTCGAGACGTTGAGCCCGACCCCCACGACGGCCGCGCGGCCGAGGGTCGTGGAATCGACCTCATCGGTGAGGATCCCGGCGAGCTTGCGGGCGCGTCGCCCGTCCACGACGAGGAGGTCGTTCGGCCACTTCACGACCGGGTGTATCCCGTACCGGTCCGCGAGAGCCCGAGCGATGCGTGCGCCCACCGCGAGCGGGAGGAGGGCACGGTTCTGCGTCGGGGCGCGAAGGATCATCGAAAGGTACAGACCGCCCTCGGGGGAGGCCCACGCATGGTCGAGCCGTCCGCGGCCGGCCGTTTGCCGGCGGGCGACGACCGTCGTACCGGACGGGGCCCCGGCCCGGGCCCGGCGGAGAGCTTCGGTCTGGGTGGAGGGGAGCTCCGTCCGGAACTCTCGCAACCCCACCCGGCCGCACCCCGGCGTCGGGGACGGCGAGCGGCGCTTAACCGTTTGCCGGCCTCTGTCGCTCCCCGTCGTCCCGCGCGCTCCATCGCCAGCCCTATAGGGGGCTCCGGCTCGACCCGCCGTGACCTGCACCCAGGCCCTCCTCGAAAAGCTCGCACCCGATATCGAAAAAGAGCTGAAACCCCGGCTGCAGGGGTTCATCGGTGCGTTCGTGCGCGCCTACCTGCCGCAGGTCTGGGTCTTCGAGACCGAGGAGGGAGCGACCTCGGTGCGCATCGAACCGACCGGCGCCGTCACGGTCGGGGCCGGCCCCACCCGCTCGCCCGACGTGACGGTCCACGGTCCGCACGACCGCCTGAAGAAGATCCTCTCCACCCGGACGAAGGGCGGGGCCCGGCCCACCGAGGTCTCCGTGGTCGCCCACACCGCCAAGGGGCGGGCGGCGCTGGAGCAGGTGCGGAGCCGGTTCGGGTTCTAGCACCCGGCGGGGGCGCCGCCTACTCGTCCGCGAGCTCGCGGAGGCGGCGGACCATCTTGACCACCGCGCGGACGGCGTTCGCTGCGTTCTCGATCCGGTCCTGGGCCTGGAGGCGGGTCTCCCCGGGGCCGGTGATCCCGAGGCCGAGCGGCTTGCCGTGCTCCACCGCGAGGTCCGTGAGCTTTCGGGCGGCCTGGTTCATCACGACCTCGTCGTGGTCGGTCTCCCCCTCGATCACGGCGCCGAGAGCGACGACCGCGTCGACCCCCTTCCGACGGAACAGCGCCTGGACGGCGAGCGGGATGTCGTAGACGCCCGGGGTCTTCACGACCGGTCCGAGCGTCGCGCCCAGGAACGCGACCTCCTCCTTCGCGCGCTCCAGCATCAAGAGCGTCACGTCGTAGTTGAACTCGCTCGCCACGATCGCCACGCAGATTTCTTCGGCCGGTTTTTGCTTCGCCATCGTTGTTCTCCGTTGAGGATCTTCAGTGGGTCGGCCGCACGGGGCCCGCATCGGTGAACCCCTGGCGGAGCCCCTCGCCGGCGCGACGGGTTAGGTCGCGCGGGCGGAACAGCATCGAGTAGGCGTTGAGGGCGTGCTCCTCGGCCCGCCGCCGGGCGAGGGTCGCGAGCTCGCGGGGGCCGTCGGCCTCCCCCTCGAACACGAAGCACTCGACGATCGGTTTTCCCTCGAGGACGCTCGCGAACATCAACCCCAAGGAAGCTTCGTGGGCGCAGGTCTTGTCGTACTCCGCCTTCCCGGGCATGCCGAGCGCGAGGCAGAGGTCCACACCCTCTTCCACGAACAGTTGCCGGCACGCGACCGGAAGGTCCTTGATCCCGGGGACCGTGCGACGGACGACCCTAAAGCCGGTGCCGCGGCCCTTCAGGGCCCGGACGGCCGCGTCCGCCATGTCGACCCGCGCGAACGTCGTGTCCGCGACGCCGATCTTCCTCACGCCCGGGGCTCCCCGGGCGGGCGGGCCCGCTCCAGTATCCGCTCGATGATGCGACGCGTCGCGAGCTCGTCGTGCGGGTAGGCCCGGATCCGGACGACCTTCAACGGGACGCCGCGGCGGGCGCACTCCTGCTCGACCTCCGCCTCGTTCCAGATCTGGTCGTGGCCGAGGGCGATGATCGAGGGCCGCTCGCGGACGACGGTCTCGTAGATGTCGGTCGTGGAGCCGAGCACCGCCCGGTCGACCGGCTTCAGCGCCTCGACCATCTCGCGGCGGATGTTCTCGGGCGTGTACGGGTCCCGCTTCAGCCGCCGGGCCGTCTGGTCGCGGGCGACCACGACGACGAGCTCGTCGCCGAGCTTCCGGGCCTCGGTGAGGAAGAAGACGTGACCCGGGTGGAGGAGGTCGAAGACCCCCGTGGCCATTACGCGGACGACCATGCCCGCCACGCCTCGGCGATCGTTCGTCCCTCGAGGTACGGCCAGCCGTGCTCTTCGGCGAACCGGCGGGCCGCGTCAGGGGCCCGGGCTCCGCCCGAGTCGCCGAGCATCTCGGTGACGGTTACCGACTCCGAGAGTCCCGCCATCCGGGCGAGCGAGATGGCGAGCTCCGTATGGCCCTTTCGCTCACCGGTGAGGCCGGGGGCGGCGTAGAGGAGGGGGATGTGGCCGGGCGAGATGAACTCGGCCCGGAACCGCTCCCGAAGCGCCGCGTCGGAGAGGCGGCCCGCCTCGTCCGCGAGCTCCCCCAGGGAGCGGATCGTCTTCGCGCGGTCGTTGTCCGGCACGCCGGTGAAGTTCGAGCGGTGGTTGACGGTGATCCCGAACGCGCTCCGCCGGTCGTAGCGGGGCGACTCGGAGAGGCCCGCGACCCCGGGGAACTTCCGGGCGGCGAGCACCAAGAGCTCCGAGAAGAACGGCAGGTCGAGCCGTCCACGGAGCTCGTCCGATATCGCGGTGCAGATGAGGCCCCCGGCGTCCCGGCGGGCGAGCCGGACGAGCTCGGGGGTCGCCCGAGCGGAGAGGAAGACGAGATCGGTCTCGCCCTCCCGGTCGGCGGCGTCGAAGATCAGGACGGGCTCGCCGTTCCCCAAGGACCGGGCGGCGGCCGCGAGGGAGGCCGGCAACGGCCGCAGGCTCTCCACCCGCAACATGGGGGTACGACCGGTTCGGCACTAATAAGCAGGTTGTAACTACTCAACAAAGGGTTGATGGCCCACGGGAGGACGAGATCGGGTGTACGGCGTCAGCGGATCGGATCACGTTTCGAACACCCTTTGGAAAAGGGCGTTCTTAGGAGGTGATCCATCTGCAGGTTCCCCTACAGATACCTTGTTACGACTTAGTCCCCCTTGCTGAACCGAAGTTCGAGCGCCCCAAGATGAGGCACCCTCACTCCGACCCAACTCGGATGACTTGACGGGCGGTGTGTGCAAAGAGCAGGGGCACATTCACCGCGGGATGTTGACCCGCGATTACTACGGAATCCATTTTCACGAGGGCGAGTTACAGCCCTCGATCCAGACTACGATGGGGTTTCAGGATTGCCTTCCCCTTTCGGGGTCGGATCCCATTGTCCCCACCTTTGTAGCGCGCGTGTTGCCCGGGAGATTCGGGGCATACGGACCTACCGTAGACCTCTCCTTCCTCTGCCTTAGCGGCAGCGATCCCCTCAGTGTGCTCTCAGGACCGCTCCTGAAATAGCGACTGAAGGCGAGGGTCTCGTTCGTTATCTGACTTAACAGAACGCCTTACGGTACGAACTGACGATGGCCATGCACCACCTCTCGGAGGATCGGGCAAGGTCTTCGGCCTGGCTTTCATCCCTCCGTCGCCCCCGGTGAGTTTTCCGGCGTTGAATCCAATTGAACCGCACGCTCCTCCCGTTGCGGTGCTCTCCCGCCAATTCCTTTAAGTTTCAGTCTTGCGACCGTACTCCCCAAGCGGCAGAC
>DATGZO010000001.1:0-168479 GCA_035297105.1 Thermoplasmata archaeon | reverse complement strand
TCCGTGATACCCGCCGACCAGCCAGACCCCGGGGGCCACCTCCCGCTCGGAGTACGTCTCTTGGCCCATGGTGGTCCCCGTATCTTTTCACGGAGGAGGCGGGGGAGGGGGCCAACCTCCTTGCGGAGGTGGCGGGGGTGGGGGAGACGGGGTCCGTGCCCCTGGGGGCGGTGGGGCAGGAGACCAGGAACTTGGAGGAGCCTCCGGGCCCCCGGCGCCCGGCGGGGGTGGCGGAACCGCCGAGGACCCGCTCTTGGGCCCGTGAGGTCGGACCTTGACCACCACGACGACCACCACGATCACGACCACTACCGCGACGCCGGCCAGCACACCGTAGAGCAGCAGGGGGCTCAAGCTCGAACTGGAGCTCGAGGATCCGCCCCCTCCGCCGCCGCCACCGGAGGAGAGCGGACCGGCCGCAATCACGCTGATATTGTTCGTGTCCTCATTGGGAACGAACATCTCCTCGTTGGTGGGGTCGAAGACGGGGGTCTGGGGAGAACCACCGACACCGATCAGGGTGGTGATCGTGTTGGTCGTCGCATTGAGGGCGAATACTCCTCCGGTCTCGGCGGAGAAGTCGTACCCGGGCGCGTACATCTCCTCGTTGACGGGGTCATAGGTCGGCGGGAAGTTCGAATACAAGTTTTCCCCCCCCGCAGCGATCGTGGCCACGACTGTGTTAGTGGGGGAGATGACCATCATGCCCGAGGTAACCCCAAGGACCTCGAACACGTTCCCATTGACCGGATCGACCGTGGGAGCCGCAAGGAGATCTCCCACGTCGGCGGAGGGGATGGGAATGGACCCGATAACCGCCGTTCCCTTGAGGACGGTCAAGTTGTTGCCCGACGCGCCCCCGTCGGGTACGTAGACCTCCTGGTTGACGGGATCATAGGCTGGCGTGATCGGGGAGTTAAGTCCCGAAATCGTGGCGATGACAGTATTCGACGACGTACTGATGATACTGAGATTCGTGCCGCTGCCGGAGTTGAAGTTCGGAATGTAGACGTCCCCATCGGCCGGATCGTACACGCCCGGGTAGGGATCAAACCCGACCGGGATCTGGGTCACGAGCGTGTTGGTCGCCGTGTTGATGACGGAGACGTTGTAGTATAGGGCGGTAAACGACCGGGTGTACTGATCGGAAACGTAGAGGTACTTGTTCACCGGATCGTAGACCGGAGTCGACGGCAACGATTGGGGTCCGGTGTCGATGTTCGCCACGATATGGTCTGTGCCGGAGAAGGCGGTGACGTTGTCCTCAGCGCTCGATCCGTTCTGGTCCGAGACGTAGAGCTCGTTGTTCGAGGGCACGTACGTCGGGGTTTCGGAGAGCGCATTGGGCCCGAGGTTGGCAACGGCAAGGACCGAGTTGGTCGCGCCCGAGACGACCGTCAGGCTGTCTGAAACGGACAGGGGATTCAGCCCATTCTCCGAGTTTGGGATGTAGACCGCGCCATTTGCGGGATCGAATGTCCCGGTCATGGGCGAGCTCACGTCGGGGATCGTCGCGATGACGGTGTCGGTCTGAGGCGCTGCGGGTTCTAGCGCGAGGGAAGAGCCCCCGGATGACCCTCCCGGAAGGGAGGATCCAGAATACGCGGGGGCGGCCCGGCTCGGCGATGCTCCTACCACTCCGAGCTCGATCACGAGCACGAGGCAAAGCATCAGGATCAGGACGATACTCGGCCACCGACTTCCAGGTCGCCCCGACGTCATTCTGGGCGGATGAGGAGGCCCTGACAAGAAGCTTTGGGTCCGAGGAACCACGAGATCGATCAGGGTCGGCTCATTTCATAGAGCACGTAGACGACGGCCACGGCTCCAATCGCGAGGAGAGCCAGTCCGGGTACTAGGAACAGGTAGTCCACGAGGCTACCGGTACACGGGGAAGACTCGGGTCCGCCCCCACACGGGAATCCCGAACCGGACGTCGCGGCGCTGACGATCGAGTAGACCGCCAGAAGGAACACCGAGACGATCACGGAGCAGATTCCCAGGATCAGGATTAGCCATCGGACATCCCGCTCTGGAGGTGGATCGGTGGGGTCGACCTGGAACCGCAGGGCGGTGAACCGGCCGACGCTACGAGCCGATCGCCGAGCATCGGGGATGCGGACCCCGCACCGTCCGCAGTAGGCGCTCTTCTCTGGGTTGGGAGAGCCGCAGGTCGGACAGAGGCGGGTCGCCACCAGTGCAACACGACAGGATCATCCTAATCTATGCATGGTTGGGGAGGACTTTCCGTTCATCGCACCCGACCGGCGTCCTTGACCTTCGACGATAGTCGGGGTCATCGTCCGCCACCCGGGCGCTCGCGTTTTCGCGCAGTACCGGTGAATGTCACCGGCGTTAGAAATCCTGAGCCGATGGCTCAGGTCTTCATGATGTGGCGGCCGGCCGGTCGCTTCGCGATCGGTCCCTTGCCGCCCTCACGCTTCGCCGATCGCCTTCGTGCCGCTACCATTCTTGCGCCTCGCGTCCTTTTCGCCATGCTCCTCGATGCGAATGGGGAGTACTTCCTTCCGACCTTAACTCGATTCAAGGAGCGGAGCGTGATTTCAGACCCCTATCGACACTGGCTCCCGCTGCATTGGGGGTGGGCAGGCTGCCTTGGACCCGCGGGCATCAACGGCTGCAACCGTCGTTACGTCCATCCCCGCCCGGCGAGACCGAATAGGTTGGAGAGGGGAAGTCCCGTGTCCTCCGCCCTATTCGTCCCACCACTGAGAGCGGCGACGCAACCCATACGACGCCCAAAGGGCTCCCATCAGCCCTGCCAGAATGATGATCGATACGAGGATTACGACCAGGCTCTGGAAGAGGCTGAATCCCTGCGCCCAGAAGCCTACGTAGAGCAAGGTGAAACTGAGCCACGCCACCGGTCCCAGGATGGACGCCACGATGCGCGCCCGGAGGGGCAGATCGCTCTTTCTCGATTGGACCGTCAACGTCGGAGACTCGGTCGCCGTGCCCGTCATCCTGCTCACCGGCGCTGGATTCGCTGGGCCGAAGATATCCTGTTCGTCAGTTCCGCTCGACTGGATCGACTTGGTTCCCGGCGGGGCACCCCCCACGACGACCCGACCCGCTCGGTCGCGCGCCCCCGCGCCGGGACCGTTCGACGGAACTTTCGGAGTGGGCCCGGGTGTCGGAGATAAGCCCTCAGTCAACGAAAGTTGACGTGGCTTCTAAGTTTTCAACGTGACCTCCGGGTTATCGGAGGTCATGATGGCGGGGTTTGCCTACCCAACTGCTCCCGCCCCGGTTCCCCGGGTGCGGATGAGGGCTACTGTCTGGATCGGGCTGGTCCTCTTCTTTGTCGGGATGGTCGGATCGGCCGCCGTGAGCTTCACCGGAGACGTGGGCGATACCATCGTTCTGGCCGTCCTTGCCGTTGTGGGGATCGTCTTGGTTACTTCGGGTGGCCGCAAGATGCAAGCGGACCGATTGATGGCTGCGCAATCGGCTGCGCTTCCGCAGCAGCAGATCCCATGGAACCCACCAGGCGGCCCCTACCCGTATCCCCCTGGAGCGGGTGACGCCGCTCAACCGACCGTTGCGACCTCGGTGGTCCCGGCGCCGCCCCCTCCTCCCCCCGTAGCCCAGGTGGTCGCTTCGGTGGCGCCCTTCTGCACGAGGTGCGGCACACCCACGACCTTTATCGCGCAGTACGGCCGATTCTACTGCTACCCTTGCGCACGGTACGCCTGAGCGCTCACGCTGTTGCTTTCCCGTCGATGGGTGCAAAAGCGTTGCACCCAGACGAGGAGGCTAACCCGAACTTGAGGACGGGCTGACCCGCCTCACATGGGCGGAATGTTCTGGAAAACCATCATCAAGTTCCCCTCGGAGTCCTTGAAGAACGCGGAGGCCCCGAAGGGCTCCCAGGCGATCGGTCCGACCACCCTCGTCTTCGGACCCATCCGCTGGGCCCGTTGAAACTTCACCCCCTTCTTTTGGAGACCGCCGACGAACGCCTTGATGTTCTTGACGAGGAACGTGTTGTACGCCAAGGTCCGCTTTTCGCGCTTCTGAGGAGCGATCAGCCAGACATCGCTGTCCCCGATCTGGAGGGCTGCCCAGAAGTTCCTCATCTGACCCGTTCCTCGGAACTGCAGTTTTCCACCGACCTTCTTGGTGTAGAACTTGACGGCACGGTTCATGTCTCGAATCGGGATCAAACTCGCAAGGCGCGCCTGAGTCACCATGGTTTCCACTTCTTCTGTTCCCTCGCCGACAGCGTGGGAGACAGTCGGCGGTAGTGCTTGGCCTACATTAGGCTGGCTCGGTCAAGGAGCGGACGGTCGAACCATCAGCGTTGTCAAAACGGTGAGCGGAAGTCCCAACGCGTTGGTGACGGTGACCCATTCACCCACGGGCTCTGACACGGCCAGGACGATTTGGGGTGCACCAAGCTCCGCTCAAACGGCCGATACTCCTCACCCATCGAATCCGAAGTCCGAGACGGAATCCGACCCACGTTCCTCGAAAGGTATACATCTCCTCGTCGGCATCCAAAGTTCGAGTCCGAGCGTGCTACGATGAGCGTGTTCCGGTGGCCCAATGGAGTCTGAAATTCGAAAGCGTTCGGGAGCATGACGAGGACGTTCTCGCTAAGCTCCTCCAACACGTTCGCGAGGCGCACCCGAGCATTCTCTCGGCTCGGACCTGGGCCGTGAGGTACGGGTCCCACCCGCCAACGCCCGGCCGCATCTGGATGGAGGAATTCGAAAGCCTCGCCTCGATGGAGGCCGCCGACAAGAAGGAGTTCACCCCCGCCTGCACGCAGATCTGGGACCGCGTCAGGAGCCATGCGGTGCCGGGAACTTACTCCACGTCCATTTGGATCGATAACCATCGAAAGTCTTGGAAGTGAACTAACGAGTTCGAATTGAGTTTGAATCGCTGGTCCACGTCCTGGCTCGGTGCAATCACAATTGCAACCGTCGGCGGGTGATTCCCGGAGTCTTTGGCTGTATTCAGACGGGCAGGTCATGCCGGGACAGGTAGCCGAGGTCAGGAGTTAGGGAGAGGGTGGGTGCGTTCCATCGCCCTGCTTCCCCTTCCGAATAAAGATGACGGCGACCACCGCGATCGCCGCCATCGCGAGAGCGCCGATCCCCAATCCGATGAGGAAATTGGGGGTCGAATAGAACGGTGGGGAGGTGGCCGTCCCGTTCCCCCCATGGGTGCTGGCGGGAGTCGGAGTCCAGCCGACCTGCCCATTCGCCAGCTCGTAGTGGGAGGTTGCTCCATTCCGAGTTTCGAGGGTGACGAGGACCGACGGGACGGTGCTCGATGCGAGACCCGCCCAATTATGCACCGTGAAGTTGGCGACCGCGCCGTCCGGGATGGGAAGCAAAGAGGCGTTCAATTGTACGATGTGCGAGCCCTGGAGGTCATAGAGGGAGAGGTTGGTCCAACCCGATTCATTGGTGGTGTTGCCCATTCGGAGGAGCAACCCGTTCGCGGTGCCTTGAACCGTGAAGTCGTGGGCCCCGAGGGAATCGACGGCGACGCTGAATCCGTTCTCCGTGAGAGCTCCGGAGGCGTTGCCCGTGGTCAGAACCTGCAGGTCCGAGGGGCCCACACCGGGGTCGCTCACCACCGGAGGAGGTCCACCGAACGCGAAGATCGGGATGGCATACACCTGGACGCTCCCTTCTTCGATCCCGGCGGAGTTCGTAATGCCCTTGACGAAGGTCTGGGAGTCGCCTGGAGCGGTAAAGGAGTCGGTTCCGCTGATGATACCGTACTTGACGGTCACCGGCTGGCCGGCCGAGACGAAGTAGTAGCCGTTGCTGAGAATCGGAAAGTCCGTGTAGTTCCACGCCGGATAGAGGAAGGCCCCGAACCACGACGGCTGCAACTGCTGCGGAATCCCGCCGGCCAGGTAGTCGAACCCGTGCCAGACGTACCCGTAGTCGTAGAAGAAGGTGCCCGCATTCGGGTCGTACCAGGCATGCGTCGTGATGAGCGGCGCGTTCGGGTCGGAGATGTCAATGAGGAATGTCCCGTTGGGAAGCAGCTGCTCGCCGTAAGCAACCACCGCGTGAAGGTCGTTCCAACCCAGCCCCATCATGACGGGGAGTCCTACTTTGAGGTAGGAGATGATGAAGGCCCAGTTCCCCGAGAGGCTGCTGGACCAGTAGTACCAGGGCCATTGATTCGGCGCGTTGAGGGTCTGGTGCTCCATGATGGCGAGCGTGGTCGAATTGAGGAAGGAGGAGTTGGCGGGAGCGGCCAGGGAACTGGTCGAGGCGGCCGCCGAAGGGAGGTACGGGGTGTTGCCCCACCCTAAGATGTCGTGCTCCCAGTACAGGATCTCGCTGGACGAGATGCCGTAACAATTCCCTCCCCCCGACCAGTAGCTACCGTAGTTCTTGAACGGGTACGTGTCCCGAGGTGGCAACCAGTCCGGCACCATCACCGACCCGACGTTGATGATGGTGTCCGCGGAGACCTGGTGCGCTGTAGTATCGACCGCCGTAGCTACGGCTTCGTAGTTCCCGGACGGGTCGTAGCCGTCCGTGAAGTTCACGAATCCATTAGGGGTAATCTCCGTCTGTACCGGAGAGCCGTCCCCCAAAGTGAAGTACAGGGTATACGGGGCAACGCCACCCTGAATCCGTACGGAGAGAGTCGTCACCAGAACCGAGGGGCCGGAAGAGGGTGACGCCGTTAGGGTGATGGAGAGAGCGGAGGGCGGAGGCCCGGTCCAGGGGCCGTAGATCCAGGTGTCGTTTGCATTCTGGAGTGGGGAGCACGTTCCGGTCTCGCCGCCGAACAGGACGACATAACGGGTATGCAAATCGGACGCCATGGCCATCCCGTCCCGCGGGCTTGGGGCAGGATACCCCTGCTGCGGGCTGGTCAGCAGGCGCCACAGCCCCCCAGAGTACCAATCGGTGTCATCCAGGGCGGTGCAATTTTCGGGGTTGAAACCGCCGAACAGCAGCAGTTGGCTGCTCTGGTAGTCGTACGCCGCACCGGCCAGGATCCGGTCGGAGGGCGGCGTGCCGGGATGCAGGTTCGTCCAGTTCCCTGCGGAGTAGGACCACGTATCGTCCAACCCCGTCCCGACCGTGGTCTGCCCTCCGAAGAGGACAACATAGATGTCCGAGGCATCCCAGCTCATCGAGGCGAAATACCGACCGGGAGGGGAGGTGTGGGGGTGTATCTGGCCCCAGACCAGGCCCGTATACGCCCAGGTGTCGTTGAAGTTGATCACGGTGTTCGTTCCCCCGAACAGAACGGCGTACAGGTCCTCGGCGTCGTACGTGAAGGACGCTCCGGCACGAGGTGGGGGGGTCTGTGACCCGGCAAGGTCCTCCTGGGCCCAGCCTGTTCCGTTCCAGTACCACGTGTCGCCGAGGACGGTTGTCCCGTTGGTCTCTCCGCCGAACAGGACTAGCCCCGCCGGAAGGTAGGAGGCCGCCAAGGAGGCATGGTACCGAGGCGGTGGGGAGACGGTCAGGTTCGGCGTGAGATTGAGCCAGACGTAGTTCTTGTACTCCCAGGTGTAGTTGACCGCACCGCTGTCCGATAGACCCCCGAACAAGATCAGGCCCTGGGAGACCGGATCGAACTCCATCGAGGAATAGGTCAGTGGGGGCGGGGCGGTCGGGCTCAGCACGGAGACGTCGGTCCATTGGTTGTAGGTCAGTGGATGGGCCTTGGCGGGCGGAGGGCACGCCGCTCGGCTCGAGCAAGCGGAACTTTCGGAACGACTTGGCCCGGTGGTGGGGAGGGTACCTTTCCCCCCGACGGGGGAGAAAACACCGGGAGGACCTACTCCTACAGTAGGGTGTGCAACGGCGATCTGATCCACGGGGGAAAGGAGACTTGGTATTCCGAGCAAGGCGGTGACCGCGACCGCAACGGCCACCTTGGCGACGAGGGCGGAACGGGTACTCTGCGTGGACCGCACTCGTGAGACAGAGAGTTCTCCCTCATGAACCATCCGGTCCTGGGCACGACGCGCGGTCCTCGCCGTGAACGCCCCGGCTTGACGGGAGGTGCACGTCGCTTTGCTTCTCTGAACTCACGAGAGGGGTGCGTCCTCGTTTGCACCCATCACGCCACAAACCCACTTCGGAGATGCTTTCTACCCTAAGTCAGTGCTGTGGACATGGTGTTCGTGGCGGATTGGGGGAGCACGTTCGACGCGCCAATCGATGTGGTCTGGGCCTATCTTCAGGCCGAAACCGAACACGGCCCCAGCCACAAGGGCCGCCGGAACTTCGAGCGGAAGCAGGTTAACGACATGACTGCGATGCTCGCGTGGGAGCAGGACATCGACGGTCATTGGGTTCGGATCGCGAGCAACATTACGTTCCACCCGCCCGTTGGATTCTTCGTCGAAACCCTGGAAGGCCCGATGGCCGGATCCAAATTCTTCAACTACTACGTCCCGAAAGGCGAGAAGACCGAGGTGGTCGTAGTGGGCCACTGGAACTCCAAGATGATTCCGCCCGCCCAACTGGAGGCGGCCGTGATGGCGAACCTGCAGAAGCTCTATGATGAAGATTCCGCCGGACTGAAGGGGTTCAGCCGAAAGAAGTAGGCTCGCTACTCAGGCACGCCCTCCTCGCGCCATTCCACCGACGGGCGGCAGGTGCAGTTTCAGTTGCACCGGCGAGGAACCCTCCGCGTCGCAACTTCGGGATTCGTCTTCCGGCGCCCTCAGTATCTCGTGGGGATTCGACCCCCTTCGACTCTGAAAGCCCACCTGATACAAGCTTTTTTGATGCCATGGTCCTTGACCCGCTCATGCCCCTCTATATGGACACTCACCGAAAGGTGAAGGGTGTCACGGCCGCGGCCGTCGCAGAAGCCCACGCGAAGGATCTCAAAGTGCAAGGGAAGCACGGCGTGAACTATCGGAACTATTGGGTCGACGAGAAGACCGAGACGGTATACTGTCTAGTCGAGGCGCCGTCCCCGGAGGCCGCGGCTCGTGTCCACAAGGAAGCCCATGGCCTCGTCGCGGACGAGATCCACGAGGTCCACCAGGGCTGAGCCCGTTCTCGCGGTGGCCCTTGGCCTAACTCCGAGAGAGCGCATCTTCCAGACCTCGAGCTCGAGGAGGTTCGACGTCAACGAGAGGTGCGATCTCCATTGCCCACGTCAGAGAGGTCAACTCCACTGGACGTCGTCATGATACGCTCAGGTTTCGGGTCATTGCTGGTCTCGCGGTGGTGGGCCCGGGATCTAACGGTGAGTCCAAGAATTGATTAACGACCAGAGCATCTCCGACAGAGGGACCACTATGGTCGGGGAGCACAAGGAACTGGTCGCGTTGCACCGGGAGCTGGACGCGCTCCACAAGGAAGTCGATACGATCCACCAGAAGATTCACGCCGAGGTGGACAAGCTCCACCACGTCGTCGTCGCTCTTCACAAGGAAGTCCACCGAAAGAAGAAGTGATACTCTCCGCGACACCTCGCCTCGAGCCTCCCCAACCCGCGGTCTAGTCGGTCTGTAGACCCCGGTGCCCGCCCGGACACAGGATCTCGACTGAGTGCACTCTCGATTGCACCTACCGATTCCCACTCTGAATAGACTCGTACCTCAGGTGCTGGCCACGGAGTACATGCGCCACTCCCCTTCCAAGCCCTTGAGGGAATGTGAGCCTCGGTCGGCAAAGCGAATGTCGGACCCTATTGAGAGATCTCGTACGGTGCCGGATACTAGAACTTCGCTATCCCCAGCGCGCTCGCTGACCCGGGACGCGATATGAACCGCGATCCCTTGGACGTCTTTGTCCTTGAGAATGCACTCGCCCGAATGGAGCCCGGCCCGGATCTCGAGTCCGGCTCCCTTGGCTAGGTCGCGGAGGGCGCAGGCGCAACGGATGGCACGGGTAGGTCCATCGAAGGTTGCCAACATTCCGTCACCGGTGGTCTTCACGAGTCGACCTTGGTAGCGGGCGAGTTCGTTCCGAGCCCCGTCGAAGTAACGGTCCAAGAGTTTGCCCCACGACCGGTCTCCCATCTCGGCGGCACGACGAGTGGACCCGACAATGTCCGTGAATAACACTGTGGTCAGGACACGCTCAGGTTCGGGGCCACCGGGGATCTCATCGACGAAGGATCGAATGGAGTCGAGTACCATACGCGTCGCCTCCGGCACGACAAAGAACATGTGGTTCGCACCAGGGATCACGAGTAACTGGGCGCCCGGAATGTGCTCCGCGAGGTATTCGCTAGAGTGGGCACCCCACTCCGTCTTGTCCGCGAGTATGAGAGTCGGGACGTGAACGGCCGCGAGAACTTCTCGCACATCAATTCCATCGTCCATTTTCGTTACGGCGACCGCCGAAGCCGGTGAGGCGCCATAGGTCAACAATCGACCAAGCCATGGAGCGAATTCCGGGTCCGGGGCCCGGGCAGGTGCTAGGTCGCGGGCGTAGCGATCGACAAACTCGGCCTTACCCCACTCGGATTCAACCGAGCGAATCCAAGACTCTGACTCCTCCGGTGTGTTTCCCCACGGGTAATCCGGTGCCCACGCCTGCCGTGCATAGGTCCCTGCCAAGACCAGGCCCGCCACACGTTCCGGATACGCAGCGGCAAACAGGATGCTCATCGCGCCGGACTCGGATACTCCTAGGATCACCGCCTTCCGGGAGTTCGCGGCATCCATTACGGCCCGAAAATCATCCATGCGCTCCTCGAGCGTCGGGATTCCCACCGCCCGATCGGATAGGCCGAGCCCGCGCTTGTCGAACATGATCACTCGACCGATCCCCGCTAAACGCGTGAAGAAGTCGGCCGCGGACGGTAATTCCCACCATACGCCGAGGTGGCTCACGTACGGTAGTCCTAACACGATGTCGACCGGTCCGTTTCCAACGGTCTGGTACGCGACGTGGATTTCCCCGCTCTTCGCATACTTCACTTCGGGTACCTTCATGGAACTACGACGATCCGAGGAGGGGTAGTTGGGTTATAGTTGTGACCCCGGGACCGTCCGCTCTCGGCTCACGGCTGGGATAGACTTTGCGAAAGTGTGGGTGCACTATCGGTTGCACCCACCCTCGTTTGCAAATCGACAGCCTCGCAAGAGATATCGGGGAGCCTCCCGATGTCGCCCCGGCACGCTGTGGACAAACGGGGACTCTGGGTTTCGCTCGCGGTGTGGCTGGCGATGGCCACCGCGTTCCTGATCTGGTTCGATTACGCAGCAGCGACCGCGATATTTCATCCTCAACCCGATCTTGTCGGGAACCTACGATATCAGGTTCCCGGTTTCCAGAACACGGTTTACCCATTCACCTACGTGGGGGTGGCCGCTTCGGTCTTGGGCGTGGCCTTCTTCATCTACCTAAAGGAGCGGCCGCAGCTCGGGATCCTCCTGGCAGTCCTGCTCGGCCTAGTGGTTGGCAACCTCGCTTCAATTGGGATGATCAACTGCTACGAACAGGTGTTTGTGGGCCTGCGCTGGTTCACGGGGTTTGGCCACGGCGACAGCGTGTACTGGATGGGGCTCTACTGGGGGAATTACCAAGAAGCAGGAATGACGCTCGCGGGTATGATACCGGCATTGGCAATTCTTCCTTGGGCACGATGGCGGAACTGGCCGGGAATCTCACTCTTCCTCGGGATATACGCCATTTCGATGGGAATCTGGTTTTTCCACGGTTACCCTGACCCGCAGAATGGTGACGCCCTCGACTACTGGATGAACGCCGTCTCTCGAATCGCAAGCCAGCTCGCACTCGTTGCAGCAATTTCGACGCAGGATCCCCTGCGACTACTCTTCGCACGCTTCCGTAGTTATCGAACCAGACCTAGCCCTCCGGAGAAGCCCGCGTCAATTCCCGGGTCATCTCCGCAGTCTCCGAACTCGGCACCAAGTGAGCTACTTGGCGGGGTTTTGCCTACCGACGATAGAGGAATCAGGCAAGTTCCAACCTAACCTCGGTCCTCCTACCGTTGGGGGCAATCTCAATTGCTGGGACCCCCGAGCGACCGGCCAACCCTGCCCGATTTTCGTTTGCTTGAATTGACCCCTCGTTTATATGGTGGGCCTCAATGCAAACCCAAGGCCTCCGGGCCCGAAAGGATGAGAAGATATGGCGTTCGCACCGTTTATTGACGACCTGGGATTTGTTGTCGCCCTGATCCTCGCCGGCGCCGCGGTCCTGACGATGGCCTCGATTCGGGCCTTCTGGCACATACTCCGGAACGACCCGGCCCGCGTCCGGGCCACGATCAAGGCGTCCGGGGTTCCGGCCGGCATCATCGGATTGGTGGCTCTCTCGGTGGGCCTCTTCACCGAGTTCACCTGGCCCTACTACTTGTCGGACGGGCTCGGGTCCTACAACATCTTCTTCGGAGACGTAACTTGCCTCTTCGGGATGGTCCTGATCGTCTACGGCCTTGTCGCGTACTATGGATTGAAGCTCGAGTACGCGGGAATTTTCGCGTTCGTCTCCGGGGTGATCACCGCCTGGTACGGATACTGGGGGTACACCACCCTGACAGATGCCGGAACCTTCGGCCTCACGAAGGACCCGCTCGAGACCCTCCTCCTGTACCTCGCGTACGCAGCTGCGGGAGTGTTCTCGCTCCCTGCCGCGTTGGCCGTGGATTATTATCTCGAACACCCGGGACCCACCTTCCCGAAGCTCTCCTTGAGCATGAAACCCAGTTCGGACCCGGCGGCCGAGAACCCGGCGGCGGGAGAGGGATCCGCGAAGCTTCGGTACCACGTGCCGGCTTGGATGTACCTGGTGACCGTCTGGTTCCCCATCTTCATGTTCCTGGCGGCGCTCGCGGCGTGGTTCTACATCGGGGACATTCTCCCCGGCCACCTCACCAGCCCGCCCTGAGTGAGAGGGAATCCCACCGGCTCGGGACTCCAACGGGGCCTGCCTTCTCCCTCGCTCTGCGAGGGAGAAGGAACCAATTCCCGTCGCGGCGGGGTGATCTAAACCCCTTGAGGGCAGGTGCAATTTCGTTCCACCTAAACCTCGAGCCACGATCGTGGCGAGGGCCAAAGACCCTGCAGACGCACGGCCCGACTACTTTCCGGATCGCTTCGACTTTGCCGCTCGCGGACGTAGGTGGGCCGGCCTCGATTTTGCCAGGTGGTACTCAAAGAAGAGAGCTCCCGGAACTGGGTGGGACCAGTACGCGGGTATGGGCTTGAACCCCATCTCTTGATAGAACTGGATTGCGGCGACCATGGTTGGAAGAGTATCTACCCGCACTCGCCGGAATCCGAGTTCGCTCGCCCGGTCGAGAAGCGCGCGGGTGAGACGAGGCCCGAACCCTGGCCCTCGATGGTCGGCCCGTACGTAAACTCGCTTAATCTCCCCGACCCGCGGTTCAAGCTCCCGAAATGCACCACATGCCGCCAGTCCCTCCGGGTCGAAGGCGAGAATGATCTCCCCGTGGGGCGGGCCATAGACTCCGGGCAGCCCTGCGATTTCCTCGTCGACTTGGCGTAGTCCGGCCGGCAATACCGAATCCGTGGGCCCGCCGGTTTCTACGTGGTCGGACAGCCACTTCCGATAGTCCTGGAGGAGTCGGCGGACCGTGTCTAGGTCTTCCGACCAGTTCACCCTGCGAAGCTTAGTGTCGGGATGGCTCAGCATATCCATCGGTTCTGGAAACCCCATCGCCCACCACCACTTTGGATTACTGTAAGTCTCCTACCTCCATCGATTCGATGAACTCTTGGGTCGTGAGTGGCCTTGAGTTGGTTGGGGTAAGACTGCAAGCACTCATCCAAGACCTCGGCCACTATCCTCCAGCGTCCCCGTTTACTCCCCGCCGAACGGGCCCAATTTGAGCCTTCGGTACAGTTGGCCGATCTTCCCGATCTGCCGATCACTACGTGATGCGAACATGACGGGCCTCGCCGTACAGGCGATACTTTCCCCCAGTCTTGGCCGCGAACAGGCCGGTACCGATCTCGTTCTCAGTGTATCGTCGAATGAAACTCTTCCAGCGCATGGCTCTGAAGAATGGCGGTTCGCAGTCGAAGGTAATGCGGAGGACGAGTTCCTTGCCATCCCACGTCCCCGCTCCGTTCTCGATGAACCCCATCGACCAGATTCTCTTTGCCACGTACTTTCGGATCTTTGCGTCGTAGGTGATGAACTGGACCGCGCGATTGACCAACTTGCCGTTATTGTGATTCTCTCCGCGAAGCTGGATGAACTTCTCGCTAGGTTCAAAGGTGCCTTCCATGGTCGATACGAGAGTACCCTTCACTCCGAACTGGTCCTCGGAAGTTCCCCTCCATCGTCCAATCAGGAAACCCAACGCTTCGAGTTCTTTCATCGGCGTTCCGAGCGACTCTAGGTATAAGAATTACATACGGCAGCCGAGTAAAGTAAGACGGCCATGTGCGAGCCATACGAGACCCTCAACCACCCGATAGACCCGGCGATCACGCTCCTCACTCGTCGGTGGGGTCCCCAGCTTCTCCTCGAACTTAACCGGGGGTCGACTCGTTACAGTGAGCTGTTTCGGGCACTCCCCGGAATCAGCCAGAGGACGCTCTCGGCGAAGATCGTCCAGCTTCAGGCAACTGGGATTATCGAGCAAGTTCACGGTACAACTGGGCGTCCACGCTACTCACTCACCTCTAAGGGGCGAGGGTTGGTGCAGCTCTTCGATTCGCTCGCCACCTTCACGGTGCAATGGCATTGGATCCCAGAACGATCGACGATGTGATTCCATCCTCGGGCGATTCAATTGGAGCAATTGGACATGATCATCACCCTGCCGATGAAATATGGGTGAGGCTCCACCGGGTTTTGCAACTGCTGTAGAGGGAGATTCCTCAAGCCGAGGAGATAGGCATTTCTTGATGGTAGTCAGGGCTAGGGCGTAGGTTCGAGTAGAGCAGGATCGAGTGCACTTCGGTTTCATCCGCCAAGGAGGAGCCGGGAAGAGCGACGTTCTGGGCGACTTGGAATGCAAACGACACATCGGCCGTTTTCTCAACCCCGGCCGCGGGCTGTTGCAACTTCCTTCTCTCCACCGATTGGCGGTCATTCCATGGGTCGAGTTCTTCCTTGATGTACCGAATCTTCGACCTCTGCGTGAATGTTCCCATATCGATCAGTCTGCTAGCTAAGGCGGGCAGCGACGGTTAGGGGTTAAGGCCGTCCTTGGTTAGAATTGAGGAAGCCGACTTGAGCACCCTGGGGCTCGATCGAAGCCGTCCTGGTCGCGGACCTCGATAGTTGCCACGGACCGAGCAACCCCCCACCGAGGCTCGCACATGGCCTGACTTGCCAGGGTCCACTGTCCGCCTGACGAGACAGGGTGAGATAGTAGGGTGTCACCTACTAACAGGTAGCAATCTTCCGGTCATGGCGACAGAGATTGGGACCGTCAGCACGAAGGGGCAGGTTGCCATTCCAAGGGAAATCCGCAAGGCCCTGCACATTCGACCGCGGGACAAGATCCTCTTTGACCTAGAGGGTAGAAACCGGGTCCTCGTGCGCAAGGCCGAGCCACAACGATTGAACTACATGTCGGATCGGTTAGGCCCGAGCAAGGAGACAGGAGTCGAAACCCAACGGTGGCTGCGACGTGAGTGGACTCGACGTAATCGTTGACACTAACGTCTTCGTTTCAGCGAGGAACCGTCACGAGCGGGGAAACCCGGCGTGTCGAAAACTCCTGGATCGAATCGACCAGGGGGAGTTCCGGGCGATGGTCGCGACCATTACGATTGCCGAGCTTCGTGCCGGTATCTCACCGGAGGAAGTGCGCACTGTCTGGAAGGTGATGCTCTCCCACCTTCTCACTTCCTCAAGTTACCAAGTTGAATCCGTGGACGCCGACATTGCCGAGGCCGCAGAGGAACTTCGGGCCACCTCGCGCTTGACGCCCCCCGATGCCACCGTAGTTGCCACGGGTCAACTGCGAGGCGCCTCACTCCTGTTGACCCGCGACAAAGAACTCGCTCTCAGGCAGTCGGTCCTGCCGGTCAAGTCTCCCGACGACCTAGACTGACGCACATTGAGCTCACTCGGAAGTGCCCGAGGTGGTTGCAAGACCGGTTGCACACATCGCCGAGCACCCACCGAATTGGGGCGTGAGCGACCGGAGATATTATATCAGATGTAGAATGTCGTATGTCATATGACACTAGTTCAGGCTCAGATCCCTGAGTCGGAGTACCGGCTCCTTCGGCAGAGGGCTGAAGCATCGGGGATGCCCATGAAAGAGGTCGTCCGCCTGGCCTTGCATGCCTACTTGCAAGATGAGACGGTTGATCCCAAGGATCCTATCTTCCAAATCTTCCCTCTCGGTGCGAGCGGGAAGAAGGGACACCAAACAGCTCGGAATCACGATAACGAGCTCTATGGTGCAAAGCGATGATATTCGTGGACGCGAGCGCCTGGCTGGCGCTCGCCGACTCGCGCGATCGAGATCATCCACGCGCTGCCGAGTTTTATCATCGGGTTGTGCGAGGAGAATTTGGTAGGCAAGTGACGACCAATTATGTGCTGGCCGAAACTCTGACAATCGTCCGGCGCCGTCTTGGCCTGACCCAAGCGATGGAATTGGCCAAGGCAGTTCAGCGTGGCAAAGAGGTGGGTTTGTTCTGGGTTGAGCCCGTCCACCACCACCAGGCGATCGAGCTGATGTCCGCCCACGAGGACAAGGAATGGAGTGTCGCCGATTGCTCGAGCTTTGTGATCATGCGCGCGCTCGGCATCCAGGATGCCTTCACGTTCGACCGCGATTTTGCGCAGGCCGGATTTACAGCGCGCCCGTAGCTGTCCCCCCTCCGCGGGTGGTCTCAAGCCTGATTGCACCCACGAGGATCGCCCCTTGCTCTACCTGCAATCGTCGGCGCCCACGGTGGACGGTTTGTTTACGCGGGAGGCTTGGGCTCCTTCGGGGGGAGACCGGATTTAGCGAGGGTCTCGTTCAGTTGGCGTAGCCGTCGCGGAACCAGGACGGCCATGGCCACGACGCCGGCGGCGATGGCGACTACCGCACCCATGAACACGAGGACGAGGATGATCCCGATCTCCAGAAAGCCGCCGGGTAGAAGCGAACTGAGACTCGTGTTCCCATTCCCTCCGTTGTTCGAGTTATTCCCGTTTCCGTTGCCACTTGACCGGACGTTCATGCTCGCCGTTTGAGAGGCCTTCGAGACGGGGACCGAGCTATCGACTACATCCAAATGCACGAGGAACGACCCCGTGGAAGATGGGTTGCACTGGAAGGTGAACGTGGTCGAGGACGTAGTTTCCGGGTTATTGGGGGGAGCACAACCGGGAGGGGTGTTGTTGAACCAGAGAGCGTAAGGCGCCGTCCCACCGGACAGGCCGACCGTGCCGTTGACTTGCGCCCCCATGTTGACGTTCGAGGGCTGGAGGGAAAACTGAGTGATCGTGACGGGAGTGCTCGCGGGGCTCAGCCCGGACGAAGGTAATGAGACGCGTGAGGCGTCCCCCGAAATCGCTGCCAGAGTGGCAAGCAACATCAGGACCGCGGCGACGACTGCGAGAACTCCCACCGGCCGTGAAGAGCGGATCTTACCGTGACCTTGCATCGTGTGAATACGCGTGGGAACCATACTTCAATGTATGCCGACGCTCGAAATGCCCCGATGGATGTCCCCTGAAATCAGCTTCGAGGTCGAGCACCAGCAGTTTGTAGTCGCGCCGAATTTGTTCTTGGTGAGCCTTTGTGCCACCCCGCTCGGCGGTTTGAGGGTCCCGGGAAGCAGCCGAGCGCGCGCATCTGCATGCAACGACCCAAACCGGAGACTTCCCGGTGGTTGCCAGGCTGCTGGCACACATTTCGCGAACGAGGACTGAGTTGACTCGTAAATTCCGACCGAGCCGATTAGGCCATCCAAACGGTCTCGGGGCACGACCGAAAGTGCGGATCCCCGGTCAGCAATCTGGCCCGCGATAGTCGTGCCGTCGCCAGCACCAATCCATCCGCCAATCCCGGGAGGGGAAGCCGTTGCTCTCGCGCCGCCCGCCTGAGCTCAACGACAGTGTGGGCCCCGGCAATCGCAATCGAATCATCAAGGGGAACCACCTCCGAGGCTTCGCGAATCGCCCTCAACTCTTGGAGGACGACGGGGTCGGGAATGCCGTCCTTCACGCACTTGGACGCGATTTCGGCAAGGACGATGGAAGGGGTCAGGCATAGCTCGGCACCTTCCATTGCAACCTGAGCACGGCGCCCGAGAAGGCTCCCACGAATCATCTCGATCCAGGCGAACGTATCAATCGTGAGAATCAAGTCGGTCAGCCTCCGTGAAGGGAGTTACGATCCCCTTTCCACTTCCGAAGATACGGGCCAAGGATCGGGAACGACGTTCCCGAATCAACTTGCGGATTGTCTCATCTGCCGTTCGGACGTTGAACGCCTGCCGGAGATGCTCGAGCTGCTCCAAGGTCTCTCGGGAGACTCTCACCGACGTGTCGGCGCCGCTCATCATTCATTGCATGCATGCATGCAACATAACCCTTCGCCAATCGAGGAAAGATGAACTATGTGGTCGGGTGGGGCGGATTGCCGGCGAATGGGTTCGGGGTGAAGTTGCAAAGCTGCTCGCACCCACTAGCCCTCAAGGAGCCTCTTGACCGAATCCAGGCGAGAGGCGTCAATCGGAGCGGACGCCATCGGTGCTGAGGCGCCCGGGCGATACGCGAACACGACCTTGGCCGCGGCGAGCTTGTGGAGTGCGCGGATTCGAAGTCGGATGAAATACGAATCGAACAGAACCTTCTCCACCGGATCCCACACCAGCACCCAAATGACGACGACGACGACCAGATACCCGAGCTCGGCCAGGTAGACAGGGATGCTGAACGCCGACGGGTTGGTGAGCAGCAGGGCGATAAGTCCGGCGACGATGACTCCCGGGAGGGCGTACCGGAGAGAACCCCACGCCTCGGTGCGGTTCACCCGCTGTCCCAGCGCGGACACTTCGGACTCATTGGCGAAAAAGTGGCTCATGTGGGCACGGGCACCTGCTTCCTCCTCAGGCAGAAGGGGAGAGGACCGAAGAGTGATGGTGACCTCGACATCCGGGCTCCGACGGGCCTCGCGAACCGTGTCGACCATGAACCTCGCTACCGTGTTGTCCAACATCGGCCCGCGGTGCGGATAGGTTGGCGTGGCGTTTCGATCGAGGAGCGAGTCGAGATCGCGTAACTCTACCTTCACGATCCCCGGCGAGCTCACGAAGTGGACGATCGTTTCGCCATCGAGCAGGGGCCCACGAGGCACCGCCGTTGGAGGGCCAGTTCCGGACATTGGGTCGCTAGAACTGCCCCGAGATGGCCAGGAAGATGATCCCGACCACGCCAAGAATCGCGCAGTAGATCAACCCGAAATTCTCCAAGAAGTCAACCGCTGCGACAATGAGGAAGAGGACCCCGATGAGTAGACAGATGATGCTGACGAATGACCGTGCCGCGTTTACTGCTGTCATGATTTTACCTCGGATCCCCTGTTATCAAAGGGAACCGAGCACGGGCTGAGGGTTAACGGCCTCCTTGAATCGAATTGAGGATTCAAGTGTGAACCGGAAGGATTCCCCTCCACCCCTTGCTATACTACGACCCCATTCCCGGTCGAGACCTGAGTAGAACGGACATTGCACCCACCCAATGATCCGAGGGGGCCCTCAGATCAGATCACCTGGGCATTTGGATTTGTTGCCCGGTTTGGGTGGGAAAGAAACGAGTCAATCCCTCGCAAATCCGCGAGTCCGAGGCATGGGCGCAAGGCTGTCTGGACGTTTCGAAGTCTGTTGCGTCCTCGCCATGGCAACCCATTTGGAGCATCCACAGTTAGGGAAGCGATGGCCCCCGCCCCGGAAGACGAATGAATCCCGTTCCCGCGAGGTCGTTGCGGCGCTGTTCCTGGGCGGAGAGTGACCCGCTCCTCCGGGGCTACCACGACGAGGAATGGGGCGTGCCGGAGCATGATGGCAGCAGGCTCTGGGAGAAGCTGATGCTCGACGGATTCCAGGCGGGCCTCTCCTGGATTACCATCCTCCGCAAGCGCGAGGCTTTTCGCCGCGCGTTCACGAATTTCGACCCGGAAAAGGTCGCACGTTTTGGGGAGGCGGATGTGGCGCGGCTCCTCGAGGATCCCGGTATCGTCCGATCTCGGGCCAAGATCGAGGCAACCATCAGTGGCGCTCGCGCCTTTCTCTCGATGAAACAATCCGGGGACGATTTCTCAACCTTTGTCTGGGACTTCGTGGGCGGCCAGCCCTTTCAGAACATCGGTCCCGTACTCGCGAAGACTCCTCTTTCTGAGCAGGTCTCTCGGGCCCTGAAGGAACGGGGGTTCAAGTTCGTCGGCCCGGTCATCGTCTATGCCTGGATGCAGGCGACCGGCATGGTCAATGATCACGCTTCCGGCTGCTTCCGTCGCACCATAATCCGGAATTTGGGGCGACCCTAGGAACTGACCCACCGGGACGCCGTGGGAAGGTCGAGGACACCTTAGAAACTGGATCGAGGCTCAGAAGTTCCGATACGATTTCGCCCCGGCGATGAGGAATCGAACGTCCGAGGCCAGGGAGATGAAACGAAAGCCCAGTTCCACCGCTACGCGTTTCTCTTCAGCGTCGATGACCAAGGTACCGGGAATCTTTCCGTGCCGTTCGCACGCCTCTACCACTCGGCGCATGGCTTCTCGAACCTTCGGATTCTTCCGGTCGTCCAGAAGACCGAGGCTCAGGGTCAGGTCCGTGGGGCCCACGAACAGTAGATCCACCCCCTTCAGGCTCGCAATCGCCTCGAGGTTGTCGAGCGCTTCCTTCGTCTCGATTTGGACGCCCACCAAGGTCTCCGCGTTGGCGCTCCTCAGGTAGGATGCCAGTTCCACACCGTACCGTGACGCCGCCGCGGCCGCGCCCCCTCGGACGCCGTCGGGAGGGTACTTGGCGAACGCGACGGACGCTTTCGCCTGCGCCTCCGTGCTCACGAGCGGCACCAGCACACCTTGCGACCCGGCGTCCAGCGCCTGTTTGATGAGGTACTGGTCCACGTTCCCTACCCGGACCAAGGGCGTGGGTCCTCCCTCTCCCAAGACCGCCACCATAGCGGCCAGTGTTTCGGGGTTCACGGGGGCGTGCTCGGTGTCGATCATGAACCACTCGAACCCTAGTCCTTTCAGGGCATCGACGGCGACGAGGGACGAGGAAGAGATCCAGGTGCCGAAGGAGGGTTCCCGGGAGGATAGGAGACGGCTCTTGAGAGCGTTCTTCATGGAGTGGACCCGCAGGAATTCTCGCGAGCGATAAGCCTTTCAGAGGACCGTCGAGGAGCCACGACCGCGTCTCCGTAACTCCGCTTCATAAAGTGCCGAAACCTCCCGCATCATTCAGCCGACGGTGTGTGGTTCGAGAGGTATGGCGAAGAAAGACCAGTACGATGTGGTGATCGTGGGCGCCGGGGCGTTCGGCCTTGCGTCGGCTTACCATCTGATCCAGCGCCGCCCCGACCTGTCGGTCCTTGTGGTGGAGGCACGGTCGCGACCGGGCGAGGGGTCGATGGGCGCGAGTGCTGCGATGGTGCGGGATGTGTTCAGCTCCGAGGAAAACCACCTCCTGGCCCGGAGCTCGATCGCCTTCTACCGACGCATCATGGAGGAGCACGAGGAACTTCGGACTCCTTCCCCCCTGCTCGACCTGTACGGCTATCTTTGGCTGCTATCGGAGAGGCACTTGGAAGAGTACTCCTCCATCGTGTCCCATAGCGGAGGGTCGATCGACGCCACGATACTTGGCCCGGACCAGCTTCGATCCTGCCCCGGCCTCGACCTCGCACCCTCGAGGTGGTACGAAGGGGACGAGGCCGATCCTCCGCTTTCCATCGCCGGGGGGCTGTTCGGTCGAAATTGCGGCGCGGTGGCCCCGGAGATGCTGGCCAACTTCTACTTCGAGCAGGCCCAGAATCGAGGAGTCGAGTTCCTATTCGATTCGTGCGTTCAGCGACTTTCCTTTGAAGGGAGGGAGGAGATCCTTCTCCACGAGCGCTCGAAGATGCCGTTCTCCTTCCAGGATCAAATGAAAGGACGCCTGCACATCTCCCGGGTGAGTCTCGGGGGCGGTAGTTCCGTCCGTACGGACCGCGTCATCGTCGCCGGCGGCGCCTGGTCGGAGAAACTCCTTCATCCCCTGGGGTTCGCCACCGCGTGCAGTCCTCGACCCCAGTTCCAATTCTCGGTCTCGGGTCCCAGCGTAGAGGAGCTGTTGGCGTGGCAGCCTCCGGTGGACGCGATCGACACCGACAAGGGCCGGACGCGGTTTCCGTTCGTCATCCTGCCTACCGGTGCGACCATCAAGCCAATCTTTCCGCAGCGCCAGATGTGGCTCGGGTGCGTCGATACCGTCGCGCATCCCATCGGCACCCGTGAAGATCCCGGAAGGGATGGCCGGCTCGATTACGACATGTCCAAGATGGGCGACCGCGAAGCCTTGGGAACCGATGTTCTCCCCGCCGTGACCCCCTACTTACCCAAGTTCGAGACCACCGGAGTTCGCATGGAGAACTCGTGGGGGGGCTACTACAACTTCAGTCCCGACGGGCTCCCCGTGCTCACCGAGGAGCCGTATGGAGTGATCTTCATCGGCGGGGATTCCGGGAGCGGGGTCATGAAGGCGGATTCCTTGGGAAGGCTGGTCGCCGCCAAGTTCGAGGGAGAGTCCGAAGCCCGACTCTTTACGGGCGATTCCTATCGATTGGACCGGCTATCGCTCCATCGTCGGGTCGTTCAGCAAGAGAAGTTCATCCTCTGATCGAGAGGATTCTCATGCGGCTCGTGTCGTCAAAGGGGGGCCCCCGCCCGAGGGGCCCCCGGATCGGCCGAACTCTACACTAGTGCGCGTTCTGGGTCACACCGGGCGAGTGCGATCGAAAGTGCCAGGGGGCCCAACCGGCGGAGTGACCTTCGACTTGTTCCAGTTTCGCCGCGGCCAGTTGGGATCGGGCGACATCGACTCGTTCCATGATGTCCGCGCCGTCGCTGCACAGGTGCTCGCCCTCCGCCATGCATTCCTGGCACCGGTCCACGTGGAAATCCCAGTCACTTACCGCCGCCTCGAGCCCCAGTTTCAACTTCTCGACCGTGGTCATGTCCTCTCCCTGAAGGGGAACTCACCGAGGTAGGAACGTCGAGCTCGGGCTAAAGAACCCGTGGAAACCGGTGGGAATAATCCCGTTCACAGAAGCTGTATATACTACGGCTCCAGCGCACCTTCAGTTCGGCTCGCGCTCGAGGGCGGGACGGCCGGGAGGCAGGTACCAGGCCACATGCATCTGGCCCTTCCTCGAAGCGAGCTGGGCCCCGGGAAGCACCCTACGGTAGTCCCACTCGGAATGGGTTGGACCGCCGTCCCACCGAGGAACGGGTCACAAGACGATGCGGCCGCCTTGGAGCAGCGGCTTGCCATCGACGGTGAGGTCGGCGCCCTTCAGCACCATCCATGCTCCAAAGGGAGACGCGTTCTTCCCCCCGCGGAAGAGGTTCCCTCCGATCTGGAGCGCCACCGCCCCCAGTTCCTGGTCTTCCATCTGGGGCAGATTGGTGATCTCGGGATTCAATCCCACCGAGAAGCTGCTGAGCCGGTCCTTTCCCGCACGGGGCGCCTTCGCATACGCCGCCTCGATCGGTTGCCCGCCTGAATCGTACGACTGAGCGACCAAATGGCCGTCCGCAAACTTCCACCGGGTCCCCGTGACGGGTCCGGAGTTGGGGTAGGTTGTGTGATTGCCGGAGACGGTGCCCTCGGCCGAGGTATGATCGATAGCTACCCCTACGACCCCTCCCGGGATGGTGGCCATGTTGTTCCCGGCTTTCAGATCTGAAGCGTCCACGAGCCCATCGTCCAGTTGGGAAGGGAACTTTCCGAGCCGGAAGGAGAGGTCAGTCCCATTAGAATGGCTCACCTTGACCAGGTGACCCTTCCGCATTCGCTCGCCGATCCGCGTTCCCATTCGATGCATTTCGGCGGGCGGCACGAGGCTCGCCCGAACGAGCTCGTCTCGCCAGTCCTGTAAGTTCAGCTTCCACCGATCCGCCGCGAGCTGACTGGTTCGACCGAGGTACAGCCGGGCTCCCCGGATCTTGGCTTTGGCCGCCCGTCGGTACCAATCGGGATTGTAGGCGGCGACCCCCGCGGTCTGCTTGGTAGGGAGGGTGTCCAGACGGGGCCATTCCGAGGGTCCGAAGAAGAACACGTACGCCGAGGTCTTGCCCAGCGCCGCCCACTCGTGGTCTCCTACCCGGCCGGTCTGGCGCGAGCTTCCCGTCTCCAAGGCCTCCCAGAAGGATGCCTCGTCCTCGTAGAGCATCAGCGGGTTGGCTCCTATCCGGCGGGCTTCCGTCACGAACGGCTTCGCCCATGGGAGGGTTTCGGACCAGGTTTCGATGATGACATTCTCCCCACGACGGACCCGGAGGGTATTCGTGAGGACGTTCCGCGCCAGCTGGGTGGCCAGTTCCGGGGACGAGTCGGACATCGAGGGGCGAACCGGGCACCCCTACATGTACCCGACGCACGGCCGCGCCGCTCCGGATCGAGTCAGTGCGAACGGGGTTTCTCTAGGATGAGGTCGAAGAAGTGCCAATGTTTGGGGCCTTCGTACGATTGCCCTTCCTCCTCCGTTTCCCGGAGAAGCTCGACCCGGTAGCCTCGGGACAAGGCACGGACCTGCCGGAGCGAGTGAAAGCTCATGGGCCGAATCCCTGCCCACTCGTCGTGATCACCGAAGAGCTGTCCCGCGAAATGTCCGCCCGGGACCAGGGAGCGACGGAAGGTCGCCCAGAGAGCGGGGAACTCCTTGGGGGCGCAGAATGGGAGGGAAAAGCTCCCGTAGATCAGGTCCGCCTTGGGCAGCGTGAGTCCCTCCATCGGGGAGGCCTGGAGCGTGAGGGAGCCTCGAAGGCGAGAAGGAACTCGTCGGGACAAGAATTCCAGGGCGGCGGGTTGTTGGTCGATGGCCAACACCTTCCATCCCCGGCGAAGGAGTTCCAGCGTGTCATTGCCCGCTCCAAAGCCCACTTCGATGGCCCTCCTCTTGCGGCGCGTCTTCCCCTCCCACTCGATGTGGTCCAGCGTGCGAAGGAGTAACTCTCGCGGAGGCCGGCCGGAGGTCCATCGATAATACCCACGCCATTTCCCGGTGATGGTTGGGGTCTTTTCTTGAGACAATGCAAACGGTCCAAGCTCCACGGCTAAATCAGGCTGAGGGGAGCATCGCACGTCAATTCGAGCGCATCCCCCCCGGTGGGGCGCGCTGCGAACCGGTCTTTACGACCACAACGCGGGCCAGCGCGGGGGTGATGTGAAGCCCGGGGAGCAGAATCCCCCGATTCATTCCGAGCAGGGTCACTACTCCGACGCTCCCCTCGGGAATCTGGTGAACCCTTCTGGACAAGAGGAGGGCGAGGACCAACACCGCAGCGCCGAACGCAATGCCGCCCAGGGTGTAGTCGGTGATACGGTCCGATCGTCGCACTGGTTGAATATCTTACTAGCAATCCGTGCCGAGACCGGGTCGATTGCGTGGGTGCCTAGCTGGTTGCACCCAGTTTGGCCGGAGGGCGTGGACGGAGAGTCGTTGGAGTGCGGACCCGCGCTCGTCAACGATCGGTTCTCGGGTTGTCTGCATCGACGGGGCGACTCCTCCGGAGGGAGCTCCCGGTTCCGGAACGGAATCTCAACGGGTTTTGGGAGTAACGGAGCCTTTGGTTTGGCTCAGAGATAGACCCGCTCCGTCAGGCAGTACCAGCGAGAGTATTGGGCGACGTAGGTCATCGGGTTGCCGCATTTCGGGCAGTACGAGGCGGTCTGCTGAGGAGTTTCGGGTGGAGACGGCGCAACCGGCACCGTGGGGGGCAGTGGTGGAGAAGAAGGTCCCGCGCCAGAAGCTGCGGTGGGGGCGACCGGAGACGAGGCCACCGAGATCTCGGCACGAGTGAACGGCATGCGTCGTGTCGTGAACAACTGAAGGAGCGCCACCGCGAGGAAGACGGCAGCGACCACGGAAAGGTACCAACCGACGTCCGCCCCCCAACTGACCGCGACACCCCCCGCACTACTCGAGGCCCAGAAGGACGAACACGGGTTCGGGCTCGGCCCGCAACTTCCACCACCTGCGGCGAGGTCCGCGTTGAACGCCCCCGGCTGCCCTACGGCAACGAGCACTGGAAGGAGCACGGCGCCCCCGAACGTGATGAAAGTGAGGAGAAGCGTGATCTTCTGGAATGCCCGCGACTGGAGACGGCCAAAAGCCCCAAGGTAACTCAGCAGCATGCCCAAGAAACCGGTGAGGGCCGCGAACAGGCCGATCCCCAAGACGGCCTCGTAGAGCTGTCCCACGTGGACGAGATTGTTACCGGCGTACTGCTCGGTCACGAGACCCGTCTTGCTAGTGATCGTGAAGGACCACCCTGGCAGGAGGTTCTCCACCGTGGAGTTCCCACCGCCGATGGTGGAGGCTCCCCACCAGGATACGGCCATCGACACGAATAGGAGGAGGGAAGCGATCAGGAGGAACGTGGACGCTGTCAGTCGCGTCGCCTTCACCGAGAGCTTCGGGCGGACGGGGCGCAAGTAGTTCGTCGGCGCGGGGGGAGGGGGCGGCGGTGGAACTGCCTGAGTACTGGATTCGTTCTCCATGGTGACTCCGGGTTGACCCAGAACTTGAGGGGAAACCTCAGTTCATGAACCTGTCGATTCATTCCTGGCTCCCGAGGCGCGGGCGACTAACGGTCGGGCAACCCGATACGAGGGAGTGCCACGATAGGGGCACCTCAGAAATCGGGCCGGCTACGAGCGACCTTTCTTACGCTTCCGCGCCGCGGCCGCGCGCTGAGCGAGGTAGCCACGGGTCTCCGCCTCATCGAGTCGTACGAGCCGCTCGAGTTCCGCGATGGGTCGCCGGTGCCGGTCTACTCGAAGGTTCGCCCAGAAGTCTGGGGTGTGCCAGGGGGTCCAGCGTTCCCTGTGATAGACCATCAGCGCCGCCGACTCCATGCCCCTTCGATCTCCCCCCTCACGCGCCCCCGCCTTGAGGGCGCGAAGCATTCTCGACCCTAGCGTTCCACCGGCGGATTCGAACGCCTTGGCCATCGCCGGCACCACCGAGGCCGAAGCGAGGAGGTTTCCCTGGCAGGTGTAGCCATCTCCGGTCTGGTGGAGGGCGAACTCCATGCACTTCGATCCGGTCCACGCCGCGGCCCGGCCCCGTCGATCGACGACGCCCAGCTGGCGAAGTTCCCGTCCCGGATCCGAGCGGGTAAGCCGGCGAACCACCTCCTCTGCCGTGAGTCCTCGGCGCAGGAGGTCCAGTCCGCGGGGGCCGTAGAAGTAGTTGTACCACGCCTGAGTGGCGATCGCCCCGACCCGCCATTCCCCCCACGGGACAAGGGCGCCTACCGAGGCCGGCTTGGTCGCGACGGCGACTCCCCAGTACTTTCGTTCGTCATCGCACGCGACGATCGAGAAGGTGCCCCGGTCCCGTGGGTCGTGCATGCCTCACCCCGCCAGGCCAACGTCCCCTATGAACGCCCCTGGTCCTCCGAGCCGGCTGCGACACCACGACTCTGAGTCGAGTGCGACGGAGTTCGCGCCCTTTCCAACTCGAGCAATCCGGAGTTCGTCCTAAGGGCTGGGCGTGAGGTACTTCAAGAAATCCCGATGGCCGCGACCGATCCGCAGGGAGCGCAGCTGGTCGGTGGGGACGAACCGGAGTTCGGCCCACCCGGGATCCTTCTTGCGAGGTCGCAACGTGGTCAGTTCGTACACGAATCCGATCGCCCAGTGGTACACCCGCCGACGGGTCCTGCCGGAGCCCTTCCACAGCCCCGTCGGAAGTCGGCAGGAGTCGATGCCTACGAGGCGGGGGTGCGGGTCGGTGACCCCTCCCCATCTCTTGGCGATTCGCACCGCCGCCTGGGCCGGATCTTCGTGGATCATTAGGTGAGTGGCCGGCAGAGCCCATTCTCCTTCGCGTGCGAGCTCCCGAATTCGCCACACTCCAACGCCCCCCCTCTCGGGCCAGTTGCGGTGGGGTCGCGGTCGACCGAACAAAACCGCTCCCCGGCGGTTCCGAACCAGAACGAAAGCGGAGAGACAGAGACCACCGGGAGGGAGGTGGATTAGCCACTTGCGGTTCGTCTTCCCGATCCGGGCCCACCGAGTGGTCGCTGGCTCCATCCCATGGGCCCCAGCCCCGGTGGGTACTTACGCTCGGTCGCACAAGCCAATGCTATCGAGTGGGTGCGACGGACTTTCCACCCACCTGCGGGGAGATGGACCGGGTATCTCCCGCTAGGCGAACTCGCCCTTCGACCGAGAGAACTTCACGATGAACATCGCGCTGATGAGTGCGTTCATTCGACCGCCTCGACCGGGGACCAAGGCGCCTGCGGTTAAGTTGACGAGGACAGGCCGACCTTCTCGTCCCCGCGGGGAAGGAACTTGCGGAGGGCGGCGTTGAACGCCTCGGGATTCTGGAAGTGCGGGTAATGTCCGGAATTCGGGATCGTCACGACACGGCACCGCGGGATGGATGCCCCGGCCATTTCCGCGATGGCACGCAACCAGAGCGCGCTGGTTTGACCGTGAATCATCAGGGTCGGGAGTCGGATCTCGGCCAACGTGGCCCGAGACAGATTAGGGTAGGGCGTATCGGTCTCTTTCACCGTCTTCCCGTTGTCGACCATCATCTTCTGAATCGCCTCCGGGAGCTGTTCGAGTACCTTCGGCCGGTCTTCCACCCCGTTCAGGTTGTACCGGACCGCCGCGATGGTGTCGTTCGCCCGGAAGGCGGCGAGCGCGGGGTCGTTGGAGTTTCTCAGGAACCGGGACGCCGAGTAGGCCACCTTGGGGTGGCGGAGGAGAAGGCCGATCGCCTGCTCTCGGCTCTTCGGGTCGCGCAGGAGGAGCGAGGCGATCGCCGGTTCCACGAGGGTCAGGGATCGGAGCAGCTCCGGCTGACGGGTGGCGAGGTAGGCGGCGATGAATCCACCGTAGGAATGGCCGACGAGATGGACCGGGTCCAGGTTCAGAAGCTGGATGAGGCCGGCGAGGTCAGCAGCGTTGTTCTGGATGGTGCTGTCGCTCAGGTCGCCGCTACGGACATTGGGGTAGGCGTAGCGTCGACTGTACGTGACCGTACGGAAGTCGCCGGAAAATGCGCTCGTCTGGGCGTCCCAGGCGCGATAGTCGGTGGGGATACCGTGAACGAACACGACGGGCGGCCCGGTTCCTCGCTCGGCCCAGAATAGGCTGACTCCCCCGACTTCGACCGTGCCCATGCCAGTTCTGGAAGTTCACCTTACTATTTCCAACTCCCCGAACCGTTCGCTCGAGAGATTCCTCCCTGGCGAGCGGTAGACGGGCGCTCCGATGCTCTTCAAATCCCCGTGTGAATCCCCTTGCTCCGGTCTGCCGGATGGGTTCTCCTGAAGGGGCGTCTCGACCCAGCTTCGGACGCGCGTTGCGGAGCCGCCCGTTCTTCCTGCTGTGGCTCTCTCAACTGATCTCTCAGTCCGGCGACTTCGTCTTCGAGGTGGCCCTCCTCTGGCTGGTCCTCGAGGTCACGGGTTCCGTCTTCGCGGTCGGGCTGGTCGTAGCGGTCACTCTGCTCCCGTCGGTTCTCCTAGGACCGTTCCTGGGCGTATTCGTCGACCGGTGGGACCGGCGGCGGATGTTGATCGTGACCAATGTGGCCGAAGGCGTCGCCCTCGCGGCCCTTTCGGGCCTCCTCCTCGCCCACACGATCAACCTGACTCTGATCCTCGTGGTCGCCTTCTTCCTCGGTACCGGTAGCCAGGTGGTCCGGACCGCGTCGACCGCCGTGATCCCGCAACTCGTCGAGCGAGAGGACCTGCCTCCGGCCAACAGCCTGATGTCGTTCTCCAATTCGTTCAACCAGATCGTCGGACTCTCGGTCGGCGGGGTCGTGGTCGCGCTGCTCGGGGTCACGATACCGATCGAGTACGACGCGCTGAGCTTCTTCCTCGCGGCAGTGATCGTCGGCGCGATCGCCGCCGTTTACGGCCGCCCGAAGGACGCGGGCTCGGGCGCGCCGACCCGCTTCTCCGAGGAGTTCGCCGAGGGGATACGGTTCATCCGGGAGAACCGGTTCCTCATGGAACTCATCCTCCTGGGCGCGGCCGTGAACTTCTTCGGGAACGCCATCGGGGCGTTGTTCGCTCCCTATACCAAGCTCGTGCTGCACGGGGGGCCGGCGATATACGGCTTCCTGGGAGCCGCGATCGCCTTCGGGGCCATCGTGGGCGCGTTGGTCATCGGGAAGATCGAGACGCGGAAGACCTCCGGGAAGTACCTGTTCGGAGGAGGCGTGGCGACCGGCGCGATGATCGCGGCTCTGGGACTTACCTCGACGATCCCCGTCGCCTTCGCGGTGGTGCTCCTGCTGGGCGTCGCGCTCTCTGTCACGAACATCCCCATCTCGGTCCTGATCCAGGCCAAGGTTCCAGGGCGGCTCTTGGGCCGGGTCCTCGCGGCCTTCGGCAGCCTGATCACGATCGCCGGTCCCGCGGGGGCCTTCTTCGCGGGCGCCTTCGCGGCGGCTACCTCGGTGAGCACGGTCTACCTCGTTTCGGGAGGGGTCATCCTCGGGGTCCTCGGACTGGGCTTCGTGGTCATGGGCGACCTGCGCGATATTTCGTACTAGAACGGACGAAGTCGCCACCGGGTCTCCCATCGAGATGGGTGCAACAGGGGTTGCACCCACCCCGAAAGCGGGTTACACGCGGACGGAAAACCCCGAGCGCGGCGGGTCGGGGTGAGGTTTAGGGAGAGGGGTTGCGACTCCGTCGAGGCGACGGACGACCCATCGAAGCTGCCACGGAATTGCCGCCCCCTTAGTCCTGGGATTTCTCCGGGCGAGCTGTTTCCCCGGAGGCAGGGGTTCGCAGAATCGGGAGGGCGGGAGTGCGCCTTCCTGAAGGTCCTTATAGGAATAGTTCGATGTCGCGGCCCCTCGGGGACGTGGAATGATGAGCACTAGAAGCCCAGTCCTGCGAACCCTCGTGATCGGGGCCGTTCTTGCGTTTGCCCTGGTAATGGTTCTGCCCACCGGCGCGGTCACGCCCTTGGGAGCGGTCTCGGCGGAATCTTCCCACTCCGCTCTTGCATCCTTCGCCCCACGGATTTCCGAATCGGCCCTCGGAGTGTCCGCGAGTTCGATCGTGCGAGCCCTGATCCCGAACTCGGGAGGGATCAGCTATCTCGCGGGGAACGGAACCGAGGCGGTGTTCGGATACTTCCTCGCCAACGGTTCCAGCGAGCTCGCCGAGTTCAACGGAACGACCGGCGCCATCACGGACCTTCAGGACCTCGGCGGAGGTTACACGAGCTACCAGAACGGCGTCGTCTGGACCGGGTCGGAATACCTGATTTCCGATTACAACACGACTTTGGGAATGACGACCTTCGAGACCTACACGGATCTGGCCGGCCTTCATACGGTCACTCTCCCAGTGAGTGCGTCGATCGCCTGGACCCTCCCCGGAGTGACGGGGGGACGGCTCTACCTCTTCGGCGGGGGGATGTTGGTCGCGCTCAACGCCGGAACGCTCGCCCATGTGAAGACGTACTCGTCCATTCTTCCGACGGGCACGATCATCGAATCGGTCGCGGCGGAAGACGGCCGGGTCTACTTTGGTGGATCCATCACCCCCGCCGGGGCCGGGACGTACGCATTTTACGGCTACATCACGCTCCACAGCGCCCTCCTCACGCAGTTGAGCCCGAGGGCATCGTACCCCTCCGACATCACGACCGCGGTCATCTCGGTGGTGACCCTGCACAACCAGGTCTACTTTGGCGGGGAGACCGTGGTCTTCAGCACCTCTCCCACCTTCGTGTACTACACGACGGGCGCCATCCTCCTCATCTACCACCCGAGCACCCACGCGATGACGAACCTGAGTGGACTCCTCCCGTCGAACACGAGCGTCGACCAGCTGCTTCCGATGGGCAACGACGTCGGGATCGCCGCCCCGGACTACAACCTGACCCTCGGGGAGGACGTGATCCCCCACTTCTTCGTCCTTCACGGAGGAACGAGCCTGACGAACAAGACCGGCGTCGTCGGGATCCATCTCGGGGTGTACGCCGTCCAGTGCGTCGTCTCTTCGGGACATCTCATCGCGAGCGGGTTCGACCTGAAGAACGACTCGGCCACGATACTCGAGAGCATCCCTACGAGCCGCTTGGTCTGAGCGGAAAGGGCTCCGGGCCGAACGCGACCCGAAAGAGTTGAAGAGGGCCCGGCTCCGCGGACGGGTGTCAGTACCCCCGGAACATCTCCCAGTCGATGTCGTCCTCAATGATCCCGAGTTGTCCCTGGAGACTCGACACCGTTTCCTCGACCATCTGAGGAAGCCCGCAGACGTAGAACTTGGGGTGGTTCAGGGGCGCTGCAATCTCCCGCACCCACGCCGGTGTGATCCGTCCGACCCGGCCCGTCCAATCGGCCTTCGACTCGGTCCGGCGGGTCACGGTGTAGTGGACCTTCACGTGAGGCGAGGCACGGGCGAGGGCATCGAGCTCGGCTCGGAACACGAACTCCTCCGGGACCCGCGCGGAGTACAGCAACCGCTTCTCGGAGGAGTCGTTCGTGTCCGCGGCATATCGGAGCATGCCCCGGAACGGAGTGATCCCGATCCCGCCCGCGATGAACACGCTCGGGCGCGTTCCGTCGAACAGGAAGGAGCCGAGGGGACCGTAGATCTCGGCGGTGTCGCCCGGCTGGAGCTGCGAGAGTGCCTGCTTGAACGGTGTGTCCGAGATCTTGCACGTGATGGCGATGTGGTCCTTCTCGGACGGGCTCGAGGAGAGCGAGAAGGCTCGCACGGCTCCCCAGGGATCATCGACGCCGGGAAGCGCGAGGCGCACGGCTTGGTTCGACAGGTAGCGGAACTCCACGGCCTTGGTCGAGAAGAGGAAGGTCATCGCGGTGGGGGATTCGCGTCGACTCTCTAGGAGAGGAAGGACCACGCGGCGAGGCGGGGGCAGAGGAGCGGGGGGAGCACCTTGGATGTGCACAGTCCCTACGACGGTCGCGGACCTATAATGAGTCGATTCAAGGGAACTGGGTCACGGATGATTCGCCGCAGATCCACCCCTCCGTCCGGGTTCCACTTTTCGTGGACCTGGGGGGGAAACGGGTCGTACTCAGCCCCGAAGCGACCTTCAACACCCGAGCGCGTCGGGACGGATTGACTACCGGCGCCCCTCTCTCTCAGTTGGTGGGAACACCGAGAGGGAGAGAAAATGCAGTTCGCGGGAGCAACCAAGGATCTCGACGAATACCGCCTCCGGGTGGATCGGCCGCTCCTGCGCTGGGACCGGCACGTTAGCGGGTGTCCGGAGTGTCTCTGGGCCGGAACCCAGATGTGCCTCGACGGGGAGGATCTGGCCTCCCAGGTGCGGCAGGCCCGATTGGCGCTGGTGCGGGCGGAGGCTCGCGTTCACGTTCGGGAAGCCAAGCTCCTGCGTCTCCCCCTGCGGGCCGACCCGTTGGGGTGGCTTCGGGTGGGCCGAGCGGGCGCCCATCCGTAGCAGCCCCCGCGGCCTCGACCCCAACCCCTTCCCCCGGCCCGCCTCGACCCCACGCGGAAGGGCGGGGCGAACCCACCGGTTCAGCGGATGGTGACGGAGTTGAGAGTGGCTCCCAAGCCCGGTCCGGCCATCGACACGGATGCGAATTCGCTCGCGCCGCTCAACGTCCCCTGATAGGCGGAGTCGTAGACGGAAGCGTATCCGGAGAACGAAACCTCCAGCAGGTAGACATGCGACGCGTTCAGGCCGCCGGCGTGGACCGTGAACGTAACGGGTACGTCGAGGTTGAGGTGGACATTCGGAGTGAGCGTTAGCGAGCAGTTTCCGTAGTAGCAGATGTCGTAGAGTTCGGTGAACGTGTAGTCCCCCGCCCAGTTCGAGTCGGCGAACCAGTACGAGCCGTTCGTCTGGTCGTACAGGTAGGCGTACGCGCCGAGGGAGGAATACGCCTCGGAAATACAGTACGAGTACGTCGCGCTCGTCAGCAGGCAGTTCGCGCCTCCGATCCGGGACGTCACCGTGGCTTTGACCGTCCACTTCGCGTGGATCACATTGTTACCCGAGTAGGCCGGAATGGGAACGAAGACCGTCAACCCCGCCGACGCGCCGCCCGAGTCCCCGTAGAACGGTCCACAGGACGTCGCGTCAGTCTTCATGGAGAACCCTCCCACGCCGGTAGTGGCGTCGAAGGAGGGAGCCCGCGTGACCTTCCCCATGGCGCAGCCGGAACTGGAGGTGGAGGTCGACGCGTAGGTAGTGACTCCGGTGTACGGCGCTTTGAGCGTGATCGTCGGGTGGCCGGCCGAAGAAGCTCCCGCGAGCGGGGAGAGGATAAGGAGGCCCGCGATGCCTAACAACGCGATGGTGAGAGCGCTCCACCGGCGTCGGGGGACTGCGCCGTGGACCGGCCGGTCCCGTACTGTCACGTGCTGCGGTTCCATGGTTTCTTCCAACTCCTACTCGTTCGCGAACGGTCGGACGAGTCCCGTACCGCTCGGCACCCCATCGACTTCGACGATATAATCCCCCATGGCCCGAACCTGCCTTTCCCAGCGCCTAGGGCCTAGCCGCAGGGTGTCGGATGGGTGCAACACTGGTTGCACCCACTCGGTCCGGAGGGCTATGAGGAGTACGGGGGTGGGTTTCAACCGGACCTACGATGGATCCCGGGAGCTACGCCGTCCGGCCTTGTGTCGAGGCGGATTACGAGTCGATGGCTCGAATCAGCACGGCCATCGAACCGACGCTTCCCCAGACGGTGGCGGACCTCCGTCATTGGGACAACGTGCTGGCCCAGGAGCCCGGCCGTATCAGCCTGAAATTGGCCGTCGAGGAGCGCCGGTCGGGAACCCTCGTCGGGTACGGGGGACTGAGCCACACGGTGTTCAACTACCACCCTCACAAGTACTGGGTTCGAGTGGCCGTGGACCCGGTCCATCAGAACCGAGGGATCGGCCAAGAGCTGTACACCCTTCTCGAGAGGGCGGCCGTGGACCGAGATGCGGTGTGCCTCTGGGGCAGCGTACGGGACGACGTCCCCCGGGACGTCCGGTTCCTCGAACGGCAGGGCTTCGTCACCCTCCGGAAGACCTGGCTGTCTAGACTGGATCTGACGAAGCTCGACCTCTCGGGATTCCCGGACCGCTCGAAAGCCTTGAGCGACCAAGGGATCCGGATCACCACTTTGGCCGCCGAGGGCTCCGACCGGCCCGAGGTTCGACGCCGCCTCTACCAACTGAGTCGGATCTCTTCCAAGGATACGCCTCGGATGGGGGAGTACACACCGGCCACCTTCGAGGAATTCGTCTCGATCGATGTCGCCGGCCCCCAAGCGATGCCGGACGCCACCTTCCTGGCCTGCGTGGGCGAGGAGTATGTCGCGTGGAGCTCCCTCGAACGGGAACTCGGCACGCCGGAGACGATCGGAATCGGGTTCACCGGAACTCTCCCCGACTATCGAAATCGCGGGATCGCTTCGGAACTCAAGCGCCGGGCGGTGGAGTACGCGAGAGCGCATGGCTACCGGTCCCTCATCACCGGAAACGACTCGCTCAACACCCGCATCTGGGCCATCAACGAAAAACTCGGCTTCCGTCCGGAGATCACCTGGCTCCAGGCGGAGAAGCCCTTGCCCTCGACCAAGCCATAGGGGAGCTCCCCCGAGATCGAACCGGGAACCTCTCGTTCCGACTGGGGGCAAGAGACCCCTTTCCGGCCACGCGGGAGAGAACGGTGGATCCCCCTGTCACGGATGGACGTCAGGCGGACCGCTGTTTCAATCGCACCCCGTCCGGGCCCTCTACCGTCAGCCCGGCTTGGGCGCAATGTTGGAGGACCCGGTTGAGTCCGGCCAGCGAGACCCGATGTCCTCGCCGATCGAGCTCTTCGAGAAGCTGGCGACGGCGAATGGGGGTGGAACTGGATCCGAGGATGGCGATCACCGGGTCGATCACGCCGGGCGCAATTCCGGCGATCACGGGTGGTGGACGCACTAGAGGAGACGAATCCGTCACGGCGGTCGAGCACGCGACCGCTCCCTCATATCGTCAATTCCCCCAGCGAGGGTGGGAACGGTTCGCACTCGCGTGGATTGGCCGCTCAACAGGCGATGACCCGACCCGAGAGATTGGCCCAGTTCCGGTCGACCAGTCGCTCGACCTCCTCCTCGGAGACCTCCGAGAATTCCCGGTACCACTCCCACACCGCGAACAACTGGATGGGAGCGAGTGGGCAGACCACGTTGTCGACCAGGTACTGGACCTCCTGGACCACCTCCCGTGGGGAGACCCCGACGGCGACCACCACGTGGCTCGGGTGCTGGGACCGCATCGCCTCGAGCGCGCAACGGACCGTCGAGCCCGTGGCCATCCCGTCGTCGACCAGGATGACGGTTCGTCCCGTGAGGTTCGGTCCCGGTCGTCCGTGCCGCAGCCGGCCTGCGAGTCCTTCGGCCTCCTTCAGCTGGGCCCGGAACTCAGGCTCCAAGTCCTCCGGTTCCAGGCCCAGCTCCCGGACCCGCTTCGGGTCCACGAACCGCGTTCCTCCTTCCGCGACCGCTCCCAGCCCATGTTCGGGTGTCCCTGGCGCACCAACTTTCCGTACCACGAGGAAGTCGAGTCGTGCCCCGAAACGATCGGCGACGACGGAGGCGACCGGGACGCCTCCTCGTGGGAGGGCCAGGACCGTCGGTCGTTGCCCACGGTAGGGTTCGAGCGCATAGGCTAGTCGCTGGCCCGCGTCGGCCCGATTCAGATACGATGAACCCGGGGCTCTCATGGGGTCCCGACCCCCCCCGGCAGACCTTGTCGATGAAGGAACGGAAAAGCTGCTCGTCAATTCGATTTGACTTCGTGGGAGGGGTCCCTATCCGTCCGCCAGATCGCTCGAACGGGGGAGCCGCCGGTCCTTGGGCTTCGAGGGCGGGTCGGGGGGCGTGGCAGGGGAGTTGGCGGGTCCGGGGGGCAGCGGGATGCTCGGGTCCTGGCCGGAGGATCCTGAGGTGAGGGGCGACACGTAATCCGGCTCGGTCGACGGTGTGTACGGTTTCGATGTTCCGTGGGAGTTCTTCTCCTCCAACAGGGTCGCGAGATAGGCCGAGAACATCGTGTTCGCTCCCCCGCCGCCCTCACCGGAAACGAGGGTGTCGGGCGTGATCCGCACGTGACCCGCCTGTAGCAAATCGACCGTCTTGATCAACGCGACCTTGTCCGGACCGATGACGTCGGCCTGGGCATGGTAAGCATCTCCTTGGGCCTCGCCGATCCGGCGGATCGCCGCGGCGTTCCCGTCGGCCTCAATCCGGGTCGAGTCGCGAATCCCCTCGGCCTTCTTGACCGCCGCCTTCGCGTTGTTCTCGTTGATGACGATCTGGAGATCCGCCTGGACGACCTCCGGCTGCATGTTCGCGCGGGCCGTCATCGCCTGGAGAGCGATCCGCTTCTCCTCCGCGACCGCCTGCTCCACGTACTGCGCCTGCTCCTGGACGGCAATCTCCCGCTTGGTCTGTGTCGCGAGGAGCGCCTCGTCCACCTGGATGTACGAGATCAACAGGTTCTGCGCCTCGACCATGTACTTCCGGAAGACCTGTCGGGCCTTCTCGACGGCCTCCTCTTGGAGCTGGGAACGGCTCCGCACGAACTCGAGGGCTTGTTTCTGCCCGGCGTTGTTCCGGAACTCGGCATCGATGAGGGGGTGGACGATCTGCTGGATCAGGTTGAACACCGAACCGAACCGGGCGATGACGAACGCGGCGTTCTCGGGGAGGATGCGGATGACCATCCGGACGTCGACTTCCAGCTGGAAACCGTCCTTGGAGGTCACCTTGAGCTGGTTGAACTTGAAGAACTCCGCGCCGCCTGCCGAGTCCTCCGTGAGGTAGGGGTAGTCCGAGCGGTCCTGCGTCGGGGTCGCCGACGGGCGGGACATCCTGGGGGCACTCGGCCGGTCGGAGCTCGCCCAATCGACCATGATCGCGCTTGTCGGGACTAGGTAGGCCGTGAACGCCTTCGCGTTGAGATTGTAGCGGCCCGGGGCGAGGGGGTTTCGCCAGATCCCCCGCTTGTTCCGGTCGGTGGTGAGCAGGCTCTCGACCTCGGCGGTCAATCGCTGGTCGAAATCCGGCTCGGTCGAGACCGGGACCGGTTTCTCGAGGGGCCGATCGAGCTCCTCGCCGAGATTCGACCGGAGGACCGCGACGAACCCGGGGGGGACTTCGTAGGTGTCGATGACCCCGACCTCGAAGAGGAGCGGGTTCACGTAGTAGGTTCCCGGCTGGATGGTGTCGGCCTGAGGGCCCCGGAACCCACCGCTATCGAGGAACGCCTGGCCGTTCTGGAAGTAGGTGTGGTCCCGAGCGTGGGGGAAACGGGGCGTGGGGGTTCGCTCGGGCTGGGGCGCCACCAGGAGCTTGGAGGGGAGCGGTTGTCCGTCCTGGGCGGTCACGAGACCGACCTTCCCCGCCTGAATCTGGATAGCGGTCTGGACCGTGGTCGCGAAGAGGCGGGTGTTGATCCGGTATCGACCGGGACGGAGGAAGCCGACCTGGGGGCCCTTGAATCCGCCGGTGTCGAGGAACTTCTCCCCATCCTGGAACTGGTTCGAGTCCACCTCGTCCCCGAGTCGACGACCGGGTGGAAGGGGGCGGCCGTCGATCGATTCGATGGTCGCGATGTTGTTGGCACCCACCTCGATCACCGGGACCTTCGCGACGGACCAGATGACCGGCATCCGGAAGTAGAGTCCTGGCATCAGGGTCGCGGCCTGGACCCCGATCTGGCCGTGCCGGGCGATGACCTGCCCGGGGGGCATCTTCCTTCCGAAGATCTTCCGGGTGGCGATGCCCACCTGGCTCTCGCTGATCAGGTAAAGCCCGCGCAGGAGGAAGACGACGACGACCAGCGCGACCAGGAGGAGGATCACCAGGACGAGTTCCGTAGTCGGATCCACTGCCCTTGCCCCCGGCGCTCGGGCCCGTGGAAGAGACCGCTTCCTAGGGCCGGCGGCGGACGAATGGCAAGTGGGTAGTTGAGCCCTGCTAGCCTGTCGGGAAGCCTGGTTCGGGAGCCGGCCGGCGCCTGGTTACTTGCTCTGGAAGAGGCCGATGGGGAGATCGCCCGGAGCGTGCACCACCGCGTGCCAACCCGGGGGAATCTCGGTCTTGGGGAGGACGATCCGTGCTCCCTCCCGTTGGGCGGTCTTCAATGCCTCGTCGAGGTTCGGGACGGTCAGAAAGGCGATGGTCGCGGAGGACTCGCCCTTCTCGAGGACCCGGACCCCCGTACTCGACCCCTTGCTGATCTCGTCCGAGCGCATGGCGTACCCTCCCATGTCCGCTAGGATGTCGAAGTGGTAGCCGAACACCTTCTCGAGAAACCGGCGGGTGGCCGAGGGGTCCTTCGACGCGTACTCGACATGGTCGGTCGTGACGGGTTCGTGATGCGTCATCCGGGTTCTCCTCTCCCGCGCAGGTAGAGCCCCCATCGGTTTCAGTGGGATAAACTGACCGAAACCGCGTCAGGTCGTGGGAATCCGTGCGGAATCCGGTCCCCAGTGACGCGCGAGCAATCGCGAGACCTCTTCATCCGAGACCTGGGGAAACTCGCGGTACCATTCCCCGACGGCGAACAACCGGCGGGGGATGAGCGGGCACACGACCTCATCGACCAGAGGTCGAAGGGCGTCGACCGCCTCCTGCGAGGAGACCCCCACCGCGACGACCACCCGGCTGGGGCGTTGCAGTCGAACCGCCTGGATCGCGCAGCGAACGGTCCCACCGGTAGCCATCCCATCGTCGACGAGGATGACGGTACGACCCTCGAGGACCGGAGGAGCCCGCCGCCCTCGGAACGTACGGGCCAGTCGGGTGACCTCCTCCATCTGGACACGGACCTCGTGTTCGATGTCCTCCGGGCGAAGGCCGAGACCTTCCAGCAGGGTCTGGTCGAGGAAGCGCACTCCCCCTTCGGCTACCGCCCCCAGTCCGAACTCGCGGTTGCCGGGAGCACCCACCTTCCGTACGACCAGGATGTCGAGCGGAACCCCGAGGCGGTCGGCGACGACGGAGGCGACCGGAACCCCTCCTCTCGGAAGGGCGAGGACCGTCACCGGCCGCCACCGGTACGCTTCGATGGCCTCCGCGAGCCGCCGGCCTGCTTCGATCCGGTCTCGGTAGGGCGCTCCCGGAGTGGTCATGGACACGAGACTCCCACGGGGTCCTTGGCCCCAAGCTCGAAAAGCCGCCCGTCGAATCCAATTGACGCGGTCGGACCGAGCTCGGGGCCCGACGGCCACCGAGGTGGCGGCGGGGTCGGGTGAGAAGGCCGACTCCCCCGGTTCAAGGGATGAGTACCGCCGCGCCGTCGAGTCGTCCGCTACGGAGCTCCGCCAGCGCCTCATTGGCTTCGGCGAGGGGAAACGGCCGGGTGGTGGTGCGTACCCCGGCTTTCTCGACCATCGCGAAGAACTCCTCTCCGTCGGCTCGAGTGAGATTGGCCACCGAACGGATGGTGCGTTCGCCCCAGAGGAGCTCGTAGGGGAAGCTCGGGAGGTCGCTCATGTGGATGCCGGCACAGACGACGATGCCGCCCTTCGAGGTCGCGGCGAGAGCGGCCGGCACGAGGGGGCCCACCGGCGCGAAGATCAGGGCCGCGTCCAAGGGCTCCGGAGGCCGCTCGTTCGACCCGCCCGCCCAGACCGCTCCGAGGGTTCGTGCGAATTCCTGGGTCGGGTTGTCACCGGGCCGTGTGAAGGCGTAGACCTTCTGGCCGCGATACCGGGCGATCTGGACGGCAATATGGGCCGAGGCTCCGAATCCGTAGAGCCCGATGCGCTCGCCGGGGCCCGCGAGGCGCAGGGCCCGGAATCCGATCAGACCCGCGCACAGGAGGGGTGCGGCCGGCACATCCGCGAACCCGGGGGGGATCGGGAAGGTAAAGCGGGCGTCCGCCACCACGTACTCGGCGTACCCCCCATTGAGGTCGTAGCCGGTGAACTTCGCCCGGTCGCACAAGTTCTCGCGTTCCGATCGACAGTAACTGCATTCACCGCAGGTCCAGCCCAGCCAGGGGACTCCCACGCGATCGCCGATCCGATGGTCGTGGACGTCGGAGCTCGCGTCCTCGATCGTTCCCACGATCTCGTGACCGAGGATGAGGGGGAGTTTCGGGCGCGAAAGTTCCCCGTCAACGATGTGCAGGTCGGTACGGCAGACCCCGCAAGCGCCAACTCGGATCAGAACCTCACCCGGGCCGGGTCGCGGCGTCTCCCGTCGTTCCTCCGGTCGGAGGGGCGCGCCGACCTGGTCGAGGACCATCGCGCGCACCCAGCACCCTCCGAGCCCACGGCCCGGCCAGGGCCATGGTCATCTCACCATAAGTCACGGCTGGTGTCAGAGCTATGGGACCTTCCTCCGGAACCTGCGATCGGGCGGTCTCCGGCCGAGGTAGAGGGCCGGTCGGCCACACCGATCCGCTGCCCTATCAAGAAAGGGAAGAGTCACCGAGCCGGAGGTCCGGCCCGATGACCCGAAGGAGTTGGTTGGCCGCTACTTTCCACTCCTAGCTGTACCTCTTCCAGGTGATGGTAAAGTGGTCGTTCTTCAGGTCGTACGTCGTGAGCTTGCTGATGCTCTGCTGCGTCAGGCCCGAGACGTAACCGAGGGTCGTGATCTCGTTGATCGTCGCGTGCGCCCCGTGCGGCAGGCCGCCAAGCCCCGAGTAGTACCCGTTAATCTCCGCGTCGCAGTTGTAGAACGTGGTCACACCGGTCTTCGCCAGGTAGTAGCCCTGGCCAACCAACGATTCGGAGATGCACTCGGCCGACGTGTCCGCGCCGCTCTGACAGGCTCCCCCGGTGGTGCAGGTGGCCGGGTCGCCCTGGTACATGAAGCTCGAGGCATTGTTATTCAGGTCCTCCACCACGATCGTGTAGATACCGGGCAGACCGTTGACACTGACGTGCGGGTTGTAGAGGACGTAGGCGTTCATGATGTCGCCCGCGGCCACGGAGGAGCTGACGCTGATGATGGACTCGTACGGGTAGAACTCGTACCAGGTCCAGTAGTACGGTCCGGAGGTCGTGGAGACGCAGTACTCGTAGGTACCGCCCTGCTCGACCGTTCCGTCATTGAACCCATCGATTCCGACCCACTGGTCGCTCAGGGACGGATCGTGGTTAGCGCAGGAGATCGTCGGGACGATCCACTCGGCGTAGGCCTCCAAGATCGTGCCCCCGGTCGCGTTATCCGCATAACCGCCCCAGTTGGTGCTGGTCCACTTCTTCGTGCCATAGCCCTGCAGTTGCGCGGCCAACGACGCCGGGACCTTCACGGCGCCCTGCGGCGCCGTCTTCGCCGGCTGCAACGCAGGTCCTACGTGGCTTGCCACCGTGGCCCCCACGATGAACGCCCCGGCAAGGCCAAACCCCATGATTGCCATGGAGGCTACGGCCAACGCCAGGAAGGGCGACGTTCGTTCACTCTTTCTCCAACTCATTCTATTCTCGGGTTGCTCACTCAAGGCGATTTCCCCCGCGTGTCGTATCAAGTTATACTACATAAACCGCTGAGATTGGGCTATCCATTCACCCCCATAATTTCCGTTACAGCCCATAGTTTCCGTAACTGCGCATATCTTCCGTGCCCTGTGATAGGCTACACCGGTGCTGTCCTCCCGTTCCTGAAGCCACCCTTCGGGCCGACCATTTAATTCCACCCAAACGGAGCCGGTACGTTCGGCCGGCGGCCCTCGCCGCGGTGGCTTATCTCGAGCACGAACCTGGCCGACTCCATGACGCGGTCCGTCGCGATCGGGGCGAACGTGCCCAGCTCGAACCGGACTCTCCTCCTCCTCGTGCTCCTGGGACTCATTTGGGGGTCCGCGTACCCGGTGATCCGGTACGGGATTGTAGACGGTGCGACCCCGCTCACGTACGCGGCCGTACGCTATGCGTTCTCGGCGGTAGCAATCGCGGCCGTCGCAGCGGGCTCCGGCATCCCTCGGCCCACCGCACGGTCACTCGGCCTATCGGCCCTTCTCGGCCTTCCGATCGTGGGAGTGTATGGGCTCCTGCTGTACGTCGGAGAGGCGACGACCTCCGGAAATCTCTCCGCCATCCTGATCGCGGTCGCGCCCCTCCTCACCGCGCTGTTCGCACTCGGAATCCTTCCCGGGGAGAGGTTGCACCGACTCGGGTACGTCGGATTGATCGTGGGGTTCGTCGGGGTGGCCGTGCTGGTCGCTCCTCCGCCGGGGGTTGTCCTCGCCAGCAGCTTCTGGGGACCCCTGGAGGTAGTGGGGGCCGCGGCCAGTTTCGCCATCGGGTCCGTGATCCTCCGACGGCAGCGCCCGCAGGGAGAGACGCTCTGGGGCGTCTCGGTCCAGTTCGCGATGGCCACCGTCCTCCTCGGCGCCCTGCTTCCCGTCTTAGAGCCGCATCCCGCACTTCCCCTCACCACGGGCGTCCTCCTCGCCGTGGCCTACCTCGTCGTCGGACCGTCGCTCGCGGGGTACACGCTTTACTTCTACCTCCACCATCACGTGGGACCGGGCCGGGCCAACGTGGTCGCCTATGTCAACCCGGTCGCCGCGCTCTCGATCGGCACCCTCGTGTTCATGGAGCCGTTCCAATGGTGGGAGCTCGCCGGATTCGGTCTGATCGTCATCGGGTTGACCCTCGTCACCTACCTCCGGCCGGCCGCCTCGAAACGCGTCCCCTAGTGGGTGCACCATACCTTGCACCTATCGTCCCCGAAACTGCGTTATAGCCCGCTTGGACCTGACTCGCCATGGCGCCCCGGAAAGGTGACCCAATCGAGTTCGCCCGCACCCGACTCCTCGTGAAGGACTTCGCGAAATCCTGGCACTTTTACCAGGACAAGCTCGGCCTCACCCCGGCCAAGGGGCACGGCGCGCCCCCGTACGGAGAGTTCCTGACGAACGGGAAACCGATTGTTTCGATCTACGACCGTAAGCTGATGGCGAAAGCCGTCGGACTCAAATCGGGAAGGTACTCGAACTCCAACACCGGTCGCTCCGCGGTCATCTTCGAGGTAAAGGACGTCGATGGGGTCGCGAAGCGGCTACGATCGAAGGGGGTCCGCCTGCTGCAGGGGCCGACCGACCGACCGATGTGGGGGCTCCGAACGATTCACTTCCAAGACCCCGACGGGTACCTCGTCGAGGTCTACATGCGACCCCGAAGGAAGTAGGCCCGAGCGGGGTGGGTGCCCCACCCCTTGCACCCACTCAACGCGGTGAACTCAGGCTCGCCGTTCAGAGCCAGTCGTATCCTGCGCTCCGAGCGACAATCCGAGTCACCCGAATCTCTTCAGGGAAGAGTGCAAACACCACTCGGTACTCTCCGACGCGAAGGCGGAAGAGATCGGTCTCCCCGCTGACGCCTCGGAGTTTCTTCAGGTCCCCCCGCCCTTCGGTTGCAAATCGAGTCAGGGCAATGCGGATTCTCCCCTGAGTCTTTCGGTCCAGGGAGCCGAACTCGGCTTGGGCCCGAGAAGATAGGAGGACTGCCCGTTTCACGGAATGTCCTCGAGCTTCCTCCAGCCCTTGGCTTCCTTGAGAATCGAGTATTGCTCCTCCATGAACTCGGAGTAGCGGGCCGCCTTCAGAAGCCTACGGATCACCGAGTCGTAGGTCTCCCCCTTGTGTCCGAGGGACCTCAACTGGTCCCGAGTCGCCACATCCAACTGGATGGTAGTCGCCATCGGTCCTCGGTCAGTAGTCATAGCGGCACATAGCTATTATGCGTTTCCATAGTAGCGCGGGCAGAGAGTTCCGAACACTCACCTATGCCGTGGTCGACGGCACACTCATCCAAGGAGCCAATTCTTGACGCTGGACTCGGGGAGTCGCGGAGCGTGACGACGAATGGTCTCGCGTACATCCCGAGTAATCTCCAGCAAGTCTTCCCCCATCGGAGATAGCTCAATTCCGATCGGTATGCTCAGCCGCCTCCCGGTACGTTCACGTTTCCACCTCGCACCGGGCATGGCTCGAATCGAGATGAGGGCGAACTCGTTCATGTCGAGGATCAACCGGCGAAACGTTTCGGGGTGGAGGCCCATTGACTTTCGTAGGGTCACGGGAACCGTCAGCGGCTGTCCCTGAAGGTGCTCGAGCACGTCCCTCGCATGCCGATTGCGAAGGACAAAACTCAAGGAATCATCTCTCTCAATCAGGCGAGGTGCTCCATGACGTCGAGCCATGTTTCACTTAATGTGTTTCTGCACATAAATCCTCTATTGCGGGGGTGACGGTCACATATCCTCCCCCCAGTTGGTGGTCGGGCCTGAGCTTTGAAAGTGGGTGCATCCCTCATTTCACCCACCACCTCCCTCGATGACTTCCTGAGGTACCGGGCGACTCGACCGCTGTGACCCCGAGTCGTGCGGCCGCCCCGCTCCGCCGGGGCTTGTCGGTCGGCCGAGGATCTCCCTGGACGCACGCGGTCGAACGGTTCGACCGGGCGAACTTTGAGGGGGATTTGATCGGCGACACCTGGCGACACCGGATCGTCTACGAGGTGGGACGAACGCCCGCCCTTCTCCAACGCGCCGGCCTCGCCCGACCCGTCCGGGGTCCGGGGGGCGTGAGCTCGGCCCACATACGGCTCCTGAAGACCGGCCTCTCCTTTGGCCCGGCGACCCTTGCCACCCATCTCGTCGCCCTCCGTCGTTTCCTCCGCTGGGCCGGGAATCCTCTCGCCCGGGACCGCGCCGTCTGGGCAATCCCCTCCGGCACGCCGAGCCGTCGGCGTTGGTTGTCCCAGGAACAGCTAGTCCGGCTGTACCGGTTCGCTCGGGACCGGGAGCGGGCCATCGTGGCCCTCGAGGGGTTCAACGGGCTTCGCCGCGTGGAGGTGCTGCGCCTGCGCCACCAGGATGTGGACGTCGCTGCCGGACGCCTTCGGGTTCTCGGGAAAGGGCGCCATGGAGGGAAGTGGCGCACGGTTCCTCTCTCGGCCGAGACGGCACGGGCCCTCCTGGTGCTCCCGAAGCCTGCGACACCCTCTCAGTTGCTGCTCCCTCTCTCCCGCTCGGGGGCTGACCTCCTCCTCCGACGGGCCGCACGGCGGGCGGGATTCCCCGAGGACGGACTCCGCGTCTCCCACCACGACCTGCGTCGCACGTTTGGTCGCCTCGCGCACAAGGCCGGCATGGACCTGGTCCAACTCAAGAATCTCTACGGACACACCTCGCTCGACCAGACCGTCCACTACATCGGACTCGACGAGGACGAGATGCGCGCCGGTCTCGAGCGGTTGACGTCCATGATGGCTCCGTCCCTGGGCGCCCGGGGTCCCCGGAGGCGCTGATCCATAGGGCGGTGGGTGAGACGGGCGTGCGTCATCGACGCACGCCTCTCGGGGGCCGGGGGCCGCGTTAGCTCCCCTTGACGAGCAGCTCATTTCCCGCCGATGTGTTACGAGGAGCGATGGTCGACCTACGCCCGCTCCGCTGGATCTGGATGGACGGCAAGCTCGTTCCCTGGGACGACGCGAAGGTCCACATTCTGACCCATGCGCTCCATTACGCATACGCGGTGTTCGAAGGGATCCGGTGCCACACGACCGACCAGGGTTCGGCGGTGTTCCGGCTCGACGAGCATCTGACACGCTTCCTCGACAGCGCGCGCATCTACCGGATGGCCATGCCGTTCGACCTCCCGGCGCTCCGCACGGCGACGGTGGACCTGATCGCCGCCAACGGGATTCCCCAGGCGTACATCCGACCCATTGCGTACTCGGGGTACGGGCAGATGGGGCTCGACCCGACCCAGAGCAAGGTCCAGGTCGCCATCGGGATGTGGGAGTGGGGTGCCTACCTCGGGTCGAAGGGGGTCCAAGACGGCGTCCGCGCCACCGTATCGAGCTGGGTCCGCATGGACTCCCGGTCGCTCCCCCCCCAGGCGAAGTCCGCGGCGAACTACGCGAACTCCGCGCTCGCGAAGATGGAGGCGGTAAGCGCAGGGTACGACGAGGCGATCCTCCTCAACTCCGCCGGCGTCGTGGCGGAGGGACCCGGGGAGAACATCTTCCGCGTGAAGCACGGGATCGTGAGCACCCCTCCGGCGAGTTCCGGCATCCTGCGGGGCATCACGCGCGACACCGTGATCCGGTTCGTCGCCGACGAGGCGCTCGAGTTCTGGCGGAACGACTTCACGCGGGAGGAACTGTTCACGTCGGACGAGCTCTTCTACTCGGGCACCGCGGCGGGGATCACGCCCATTCGTGAGGTCGACGGACGACCGATCGGCACGGGTTCCTATCCCATCACGAAGCGCCTGCAGGCCCGCTACGAGGCCGCGATCCACGGCCGGAACGCCCAGTACGCGTCCTGGTTGACGCCCGTCCCGAAGTCTAAGAAGTAGACGGGGCCGTCGATCCCCGGAGCCCCGGCAGGACCTCGTTCGCCGCGTCGAGCGCCCGTCGGCTGTACCGCTCGAGCGAGTCCCGTTGGTCCCGCGAGAGCCGGAGCGCGGGCCACCCCCAATGGACGGCGACCGGGTCGCCCGGCACCGGGTCGGGAATCACTCGGGGGTCGTAGACGAGGTCCCGCTCGACGTCCGGCCCCCACCCGATCCGCTCCCCCTCGAGCGCCAGCGAGGGTCCCCGGACCCGAAGCGTGGTGCCGTTCGCTCGAACGACCTCGGCCCACGCGGGCCGGCACGCCTCCATGTTCGCGAGGTTCGTGGGGACGTGTCCGGTGACCGTCCCCACCCCGACGAACGCGACGTGGAACAGGTGGTGGGGCCACGGATGGGCGGGGAGGTGCTCGCCCAGCCGGCGGGCGATCGACCGGGGCAACCCCCGGAGGACGAGGGCGTCCAGCAGCCGGAGGAAGTCCGTCCGGTCGAACGCCTCGAGCAGAGGATTGCCGATCCAGTACGCTTCGACGACCTCCCGGTCGAAGGGCTTTCGTCCGTGCTTGGCCGCGATCGCCTCGAGGTACGGCATCAGGGCCTCGAACCCGGAGAGCATCCGGGCCGCCTCGTCGTGGCCCTCCTCGGAGGTGATCGCCGCGTAGAGGAGCGGGGCGGCCTCCGCGGGGCCGCAGTACTGCAGTCGGTTCGTGGCGATGCTGAAGCGTGCCCCGAGCTGGACCCCGTTCATCTCAGCCGGCGACCCGGCGCGGCAGGAGGTTCCGCAACGACTCGGCCAAGTCGTTCCACTTCTGCCAGCCCACGACGAGGAGGGTGCCCGCGAGGATCGCCGTCGCCCCCGCCGTCTCATCGGCGGTGAACGGCGTCCCCCTGACCAGGATCCCGAGGAGCCAGGTCATGGGGAATCCGAGCACGAGGACCGACGTCGCCACGACGAGGTCGACCTGTTTCAAACCGGCGTACCAGGTGAGTACGAACGCCGTCAGGAGGGCCGCGCTGATGCCGACCCAGACCCACTGCCCGCCCGTGAGGGCGGTCACCGAGCCGTACTGGCTGGTCAGGCCGAGGTAACCGACCAAGAAGACCGCCCCGAACCCCATCCGGCCGAAGCCGACCGTGGTGCTGGGGAGGCGGGCGAGGAGCTTCTTCGAGACGGTGTACTCCGCCGCCCAGAGCGCGGTGGCGGCGAAGACGTACGTCGTCCCGGGGGTCCAGAGCGGGGAGATGATCGAGAGGAGCAGGAGGTTCCCTGCGAGCAAGAGGACGGCCGCGACCACGACCCGGGTCGAGAACCGCTCCTTGAGGAAGAGGACCCCGAAGACCGCGGCCATCAGGAAGAGCGTTCGGTAGACGAACGAGGCGGTGGCCGCCCCGCCGGCCTTGGTGGCGAGCTCGAGCCCCTGGAAGAACAGGAGGAAGGGGATGGCGCCGCCGATGAGGCCGATCAGCGCGAGCCAGCCGAAGTCGACGCCGCGGAGGCGCACGAGGGAGCGCGTGCCGACCACGAGCGCGATCGGCGCGATGAACGCCGCGACGGCGAGGTTCCGCACCGTCACGAACGCCGCCGAGTTCGTCCCCGCGACGGCGTAGGAGTTCACGAAGGTCGAGACCCCGCTGATGAGCGCGGTGCCGAGCACCAGGAGCACTCCCAAGCCTACCAGTCGTCCCGTCGACGCACTGCTGAGCGACATTTCAACTCCGGATTGGTTCCGTGGAACGGGTTGGTTCGGCGTTCGGCGCGGTGATCCGCTGAATCGTCCGGAAATGTTCCTGCGCTTCGAGCGCTTCGGCCTCGGAGAGGAGCGTGGTCGCGAACCCGGCGTGGGTCACGATGTAACTGCCGACCGCGGCCTCGGGCAGGAAGATGAGATTGACGACCTTTCGCGTGCCGGCGAAGTCGGCCTCCACGAGACGGCCCTCGGGCGTCTCCTCGACCACGCGAAGGATCTTCCCGGGTATCGCGAGACACATCGTCCTACGTGCCCCCCTCGATGCGGAAGTCGTCGACCGTCATGATGCTACGCCCCTCCGTGGGCGGATCCCAGGACGGGTGGGGCGCCGTCGTCCACGGTCAGCTCCACGAGACGGATCCCCTGGGCGACCGGGTCGGTCGGGTCGTCGGAGACCTCGACCTCGAGCTGGCTTCCCTGAGCGGGCGTACCGTCCACCACCTCCGGCCACCGCTCCTCGAGCGTGCTCGCCCGGACGTGGGAGAGGGCGCCGATCCACACCCGCACCCGGCGGATCGGAACCTCACCCTCGCGCCGGGCGACCTCCTGGACCTTGCGTCGCAGGTCGCGGAGGAGGGTCTCCTCATGCATCGGTGGGAACCTCCCGGGACGCCGGTGCGCGATCGCCGCCGACCTCGGCGAGGACGGCGTCGGCAACGGGGTCGACCGCCCGGGCCACGGAGGGCGAGAGTCCGACGCCCGGCGAGAAGTCCTCGCCTTCGACGGCGAACACGACGAGGCGGCCGGGGAGCTGGTCGAGCGAGGCGCCGAGCCGGACCGCCTCGCCGACGCTGAGACCGTGGGTGGAGGTGGTGGTCGGTCTCGTGAGCCGCTCCACGAGGTCGCCCTCGACCCGGTGGATGCGGCCAGGATGCCCCTGGGCGGGCACGGCATCGACCAGGACGACCAAGGGGACCCGGTTCCACAGCTCCAAGAGACCCGTGCTCTCGCCCTCGTAGGGAACGACCCGCGCGCGTTCCGCGAGACGGGGTTGCAACCGGCCGGCGGCCTCGAGCCCGAGGGCGTCGTCGCGGCGGTGACGGTTCCCCACCCCGATGACGAGCGGCCGATCGGTCATCGTCCGACCCCTAGTCCCGCACCAGGTCGAGGTCGAGGAAGTGCGTCGCGCAGGAGATGCACGGGTCGTGGTTGCGGATCGCGCGCTCGCACTGGAAGGTGAGCGCCGGCTCGTCCAGGTCGAGCGAGCGAGTGACGAGATGGCGTACGTCGTCCTCGATCCGCTTCTGGTTCTGCGACGTGGGTGCGACGATGCGGGCGGACGTGATGTGGCCCTTCGGGTCCAGTTCGTACCGGTGGAAGAGCAGACCGCGGGGGGCCTCTGTCGCCGCGGCCCCGTGCGTAGGGTGACCGACGGGGTGCGGTTCGACCCAGGCGCGGTCCGGCATACGGTAGTGGTCCATGATCCGGAGCGCCTCTTCGCAGGCGTACACGGTCTCCACCGCCCGCACGATCACGCTCTTGAACGGGTTGCGGACAATCGGCTCCAGTCCGACATCCCGAGCGGCGGCCTGGGCGCGGGGCGAGAGCCGGTCGTGGTTGAGGGCGTAGCGCGCGAGCGGGCCCACGAGGTACGATCCCGCGCCCTTGTGGACCGAGTGGAGCGCGTTCGAGTACGGGACGTGGATCTCCTCGAACGTCCCCTCGTACTCCTCGGCGTCGACGCGGACGCCGGCGCTCGATTCGATCAGTCCCTCGTTCAAGGGGTACTCGTCGGGATGGCGCAGGGAGACGAACTCGTAATCCTCCTCGACGTCCGGGAACGGGAACCCCGCGACGAAGCGCACCGTCTCCTCGGCGAGGGCGAGCGCCTGCTCGACGTCCCCGCGCAGCGCCGCGACCTCCTCCGGGCTCGGGCAACGGTAGAACCCGCCGACGCGGACGTTGATCGGATGAATCTCCCGGCCGCCGAGCACCCGCATGATCGCGTTGCCCGTCTTCTTGAGGGCGAGGCCCCGCTTGACGACGTACGCATGGTCGCGCGCCATTTGGATCGCGTCGGGGTACCCGAGGAAATCCGGGGCGTGCAGGAGGTAGATGTGGAGGGCGTGGCTCTCGATCCACTCCCCGCAGTACAGCAGCCGGCGGAGCTCCCTCAGCTGGCCTCCGACCCGGATACCGAGGGCCCGCTCGAGGGCGTGGCACGAGCTCATCTGGTAGGCGACCGGACAGATCCCGCAGATGCGGGCCGTGATGTCGGGTGCCTCCGTGAAGTCGCGTCCCCGGAGGAAGGCCTCGAAGAAGCGGGGCGGCTCGAAGATCCTAAGCTCGCACTCCTCCACGGTCCGGTCGTGGATGCGGACATGCAGGGCGCCCTCCCCTTCGACCCGGGCGAGGTAATCGACCTTGATCGTGCGCTCGGTCACGGGGCCACCTCCTTCTCGGCCGCGTCGCCCGCCGCGCGGAACGCCGGGGCCATCGCGTTGAACGTCCGGAACACCCGGGTGACCGCGGGGCGGTCCATCCCGAGCTCCTCCAGGTTGTGCACGAGGGAGGTCGTGTTGGGCGTGTCCTGGGGGCCGAAGCACCCGTAGCAGCCGCGGTGGAAACCGGGACAGATCGCGCCGCAGCCGGTCTGGGTCACGGGTCCCAGGCACGGGGTGCCGTGGGCGACGACGACGCAGACCTGGCCGCGCCGCTTGCATTCGACGCAGACGCTCTCGGTCGGCACGTTGGGGGCCCGTCCCCCGAGATACGCGGAGATCAGCTCGACCAACTGGGTCTTGTCGATCGGGCACCCCCGGAGCTCGAAGTCGACCGGCACGTGGTCGCGGATCGGGGTCGAGGTCGAGAGGGTCCTGATGAACTCGGGTCGGGCGTAGACGAGCCGCCGGAACTCGTCCACGTCGGCGAAGTTCCTCAGCGCCTGGATCCCGCCGGCGGTCGCGCAGGCGCCGATTGTCACGAGGAACTTCGACTGGGCCCGGATCTGGGCGATCCGGTCGTGGTCCGACGGGGTCGTGATCGACCCCTCCACGAGGGCGAGGTCGTACGGTCCGTCCAAGACCGCGCTCGACGCTTCCCGGAAATCGGCGATCTCCACGGCGCCCGCGACGGCCAGAAGGTCGTCCTCGCAGTCCAGGAGCGTCAGCTGGCAGCCGTCGCACGACGCGAACTTGAACACCCCGAGACGCGGTTTCGCCATCTTCCTCCCCTCAGAGCTCCCGGACGGCCAGGTACCGTCGCACGTCGTGGTAGAGGAAGACCGGACCGTTCCGGCAGACGAACTCGGGGCCGAGCTGGCAGTGGCCGCAGATCCCGATCGCGCACTTCATGTTCCGCTCGAGCGAGACATAGATCGAGGAGTCCGACACGCCCCGGGCCTCGAGGGCCTGCGCGGTGAACTTCATCATGATCTCAGGCCCGCAGAGGAACGCGACCGTCTGCGCCGGGTCGATCCGGATGTCCGGGACGCGGGCCGTCACCAGCCCGACGTCCCCGTACCATTCGCGTCCGGCGGAGTCGACCGTCGTCTGGAACCGGAGGTCCTTTCGGGAACGCCAGTCCTGGAGCTGGTCGTAGTAGACGAGGTCCTTCGGGGTGCGCGCTCCGTAGATGACCTCGATGCGCCCGTACTTCTCCCGGTGGCGGAGCAGCTCGAAGAGGGCCGGGCGGAGCGGCGGCAGGCCCAGCCCGCCCGCGACGAGGACGACGTCCTTCCCGACCGCCTGGTCGAGCGGCCAGCCGGTGCCGTAGGGCCCCCGGACCCCGATCGTGGACCCCGGGGCGGCCTGGGCGAGCGCCGCCGAGACCTTGCCGGCGGACCGCACGGTGTGCGTCAGGGTCTCGGGATGCGCGGGGTCCCCCGCGATCGAGATCGCGGCTTCCCCCACCCCGAAGACGTAGACCATGTTGAACTGGCCCGGACGGAACGAGATCGGCCGGACCCCTTTGCGGGGGGCCAGCACGAGCGTCATCGTGTCGACCGTCTCCGTGGTCCGGCGCTCCACTCGGAACGGGTGGGGGACCCACGGGCTGCCGCCCGGGACGGCGGTGGCGTGCGCCGACGCGACATCAGTAGCCATGGATGTCCATCAGCTGGACGCGCGTGTTCTCCAGGCGTTCGGCGACCACCGGCAGCAGGCGGAGGAGGAACCGGTACCCGTCCGTCGGTCGGGTTTCCAGGATCGCCTTCAGGTCCGGCGCGGGGAGCTCGAGAGTCCGCGTCCGCTTGACCGCCCGGGCGTCCAGCCTCCATTGATGGGGAGGGAGCAACCACGACCAACCGAGGACCTCGCCGCCTCCGATCGTCTGGATCGTGACCCGAGGGCGATCGGGGAGCACGATCTCGAGCGCGACCTTCCCCTCGAAGACGAGCACGAACCGGTCCGCGGGGTCTCCGTCCCGGACCAGCATATCGCCGGCCTCGTACGTCCGCTCGACCGCCATCGGTCCCAGGAGGGCGAGCAGGTCACCACCGATCTCGTGGAAGAACCGGTGGTCCTCGAGGCGCAGCGGGACGTCGGTCATGCGACCCCCTTCGCCGGGACCGTCAACGTAGAGGGAAGACGGATCGCCGCGACCTCTTCCGTGATGTCGATCCCGACCGGACACCACGTGATGCAGCGCCCGCACCCGACGCAGCCGGACTCCCCGAACTGGTCGTGCCAGGTCCCCAGTTTGTGCGTGAGCCACTGCCGATAGCGGGACTGGGTGGACGGCCGGACGCTGGTGCCGTGCACGGCACTGAACGCGGAGTTGAAGCACGAGTCCCAGCGACGCCACCGCTCGACTCTTTCCCCCGTCAGCTCCGGGACCTCTTCGGTGGTCTGGCAGAAGCACGTCGGGCACGCCATCGTGCAGTTGGTGCAGGCGAGGCAGCGTCGGGCGACGATATCCCACCGGGGATGCTCGGGGTTCCCGACCAGCAGGTCCCGGAGCCCCTTCGGGTCCATCGTGCGCCCCATCGAGGCCGCCGTCTTCGCGACGATCTCGGTCGCGACCCCGACGTCCCCGTCGGTCGCCGGCCGGAGTGGAAGGCCGCGCAGGATGGCGGCGCCGGCCTCGGAGCCGACCTCCACCACGAAGCAGTGGCGGTCGGGGCGGAGGATCTCGGTCAGCGAGAGATCGTGACCGCCCCGCACCGCAGGACCCGTTCCCATGGAGACGCAGAAGCAGGTGGCGCCCGCCTGGCTGCACTGCACGGCGATCCTAAGGACGTGGCTCCGCCGCTCTTGGTAGGCCGTGTCGCCGGCCTTTCCGAACACCCGGTCCTGGATGTCCATCGCCGCGAGCTCGCAGGCGCGGACGCTGAGGAAGGCCCATGGAGTCGGGTCGATCGGATCGGGATGCACCTCGAAGGAATCGTCCTTTCGGACCGCGGTCCACAATCGCTCGTGCGCGGGAAACAAGTACTTCTTCCAACTGTGGGGTCCGACGTTGTATCCGAACAGCGCGGCATCGTCACGTCGCTCGAGCCGGTACTTTCCGGCCTCCTGGCGGTCGGTCCATCCGATCGGCAGGTCCGACTCCTCGTGGATCTCTCCGTACACGATCGCTCCGTCCCGGACGGTCGGACCCACCACGCGGTAGCCGGACGAACGGAGCGCCCCGATCAAGGCCGGAAACGCCGTCCGGTCGAGAACGTAGCGCGACCCGACCGCCACCGTGTCCGTCATGGCGCCGCTCCTCCCGCAGGGGACGTTCCCCGTAGGTCTGGGACCTGTTTAGGCTGACCCCCACCTCTGTCCGCGCCCTGCGAGACGTACCTCATCATAGTTGCCCGTTCCGCGCTCCCGGTTCAAGCCGGATCGCTCAGGTATTGGGCTGTCCGCGCCAGGAAGTCGTCGACCTTTGAGTGGTCAGCGCGACCCTCGTCCCGCGCCTTGTCGAGCTCCGTCGTCCAGATCCCCGCGAGCTCGGACGTGAAGGCCGAGGGGAGGTTCGTCCGGACGTACTCCTCCTCGAACTCATGCCAGGCCTTCTCGGCCCGGCACTGCTGCGACAGCGTGAGCCCGAGCAGCCCCCGGTACCCGGCGTACTTCGACTCGTACCCGGAGACCATGACGCGAACGGTCACCCACCGGACCCGGGCGTGGTCGTAGTCCGAGGTGAGTTGCTGGTACGCGAGACGGGAAGAGGCGTCGTTGGGCAACTCGGCGTAGGTCTGCTCCAGGAGATGCAGGTGGGCATCGTGGAGCTGCAGACGGTACCGCTCGACCAGAGCGAGCCCTTCCTCGAGCGGTTGGGCGGGTAAGGGCTTCCCGGCGAGGAGACGGCCCGCGAACGCGTCCAGCCGGTCGAGAAGGGGGATGAGGATGAACTCGCGTTCCTTACGGAGGCCTTCCTGGAGCCGGGCCACCAGGTCCCCGGCCGGCGACTTCGGGACCGCGGCCTCGGCCTTCTTCTCCTTGAGGTGAGCCGGACGGAACCTCCCAAACCCGCGTTCCAGCGCTTTCCGGGCGGCCTCGAGGTTCTGCCGGAACGACTCACTCACGCTCGTATCGGCGGTGGGTGCAGAAGCGGCCCCAGGCCCGTCCACGTCCGGCTGCGACGCCTTGGGATTCTTCTGCCGGAGGTTGGACATGGTGATGCAATTCCACCGGCCGCTATGAAGCTCTACGTCAACGAGAGTTGACCCAGTTAGTCCGCAACGACACACCCCGTGTAGCCCGGGTGGCGGTGCTTGGACCGGACGCTCCCTCGATGAGCTGCGACGACTCCACCATCCCCTCCCGCGTGGTCACGGGCGTCGCTACCGCCTTCGTGGCGCTCCTGGCGATGGCTTCTGGGCCCGGGTAAACGAGTGAGCTCGGGTTCGGTTCCCGGAGCCGGTGGCCACCGTTCGAGACAACGGTAAGCCGAGCCGATGCCTCTGCCCTCCATGCAGATGCGTCGCCTCGGCCGAAACGGCCCCCGCGTCTCCGCCGTCGGTCTCGGGTGCATGGGCATGTCGCAGTCCTACGGCTCCGCCGACCCGACCGGGGGGACCTCCACAATCCACCGCGCCCTCGAGCTGGGAGTGAACTTCCTCGACACCGCGGACATCTACGGCCCGTTCACCAACGAGGAGCTCGTGGGCCGGGCGATCCAGGGTCGGAGGAACGACGTGATCCTCGCCACGAAGTGTGGGTTCGTCCCGAACCCGGGCGGTGGGCCGAGTTCGGTCGACGGGAGCCCCGCCTACATCCGCGCGGCCTGCGAGGCGAGCTTGCGCCGGCTGAACGTCACGACCATCGACCTGTACTACCTCCACCGCAAGGACCCGAAGGTCCCGATCGAGGAGAGTGTCCGCGCCATGGCCGGGCTGGTCGACGAGGGGAAGGTCCGGTACCTGGGACTCTCCGAGGTCCACGCGACCACCCTCCGTCGCGCCCACGAGGTCCATCCGATCACGGCGGTGCAGAGCGAGTACTCGCTCTGGACACGCGACCCCGAGACCGGGGTCCTTCCCGCCTGCCGGGAGCTCGGCGTCGGCTTCGTGCCCTTCAGCCCGCTGGGGCGCGGGTTCCTCTCGGGGTCGATCCGCACCCTGGAGGGCCTCCCGCCCGAGGACTTCCGTCGGGCGTCGCCCCGCTTCCAGGGAGAGAACTTCGACCGGAACCTCGTCCTCGCGGACCGGCTCTCGGCGCAGGCTCGCGAGAAGGGATGCACTGCCGCGCAGCTTGCGCTCGCGTGGGTCCTCCACCAGGGACCCGACGTGGTACCCATCCCGGGCACGAAGCATCCCAAGTACCTCGAGGAGAACGTCGCGGCGGCGGACCTGGTGCTCTCCCGGTCGGACCTCGAGCAGATCGACCGGGCCATCCCCCGGGAGGCCGTCGCGGGGGACCGCTACGGACCCGCCAGCATGTCCCTCGTGGACCGGGGCTAAGGCGGGATGCCGAGCGATCCCGTGGGGAGCCTCAAACGGGGTTGACCTCCCTCTCTAATAGTTTCCTCGAGGAATCCTATCCATGGCGGAAAGTTTGGTCAGCGACCTCTTGCGTTCCTACCGGGTCGAGGAGGTCATGGTGACGCCGGTCCACACCGCCCGGGCCGACGAGAGCCTCCTCTCCGCGGCCAAGACGATGCGCACTCACCACGTCTCCGGTCTCCCGGTCATCGATCCCATCGGCCACGTCCTCGGCGTCCTGAGCGAGAAGGACATCGTCTCCAAGCTCGACCACCAGGTCGGGGTGGGCCACGCCCGCGGCATCCTCGACCTGCTCCTCGCCTGGTACGAGCCCAAGCAGAAGGACGCCCTCCAGCGGTCGGTCGCCGCGCTCCTCAACGGGCTGGTCAAGGAGGCGATGTCGAAGCCCGCGATCACCATCGCGGCCGACGCGCCGCTCGCCGAGGCCTGGCATCTCCTCCGGAAGCACACGATCAACCGGATCCCGGTCGTCCGAAACGGCGTCCTCGCGGGGATCGTGACCCGCCAGAACGTGCTCGGCGTCCTCGACACGTCCGCCACGGCCGCCGACCTCCGCGCCGCTGCACCGCCCCGGGGTGGAAAGGTCCCGGGTGCATGAGCCTCCCGTCGACGTTGCGACCGATCACCGCGGTCGCCAGCGACCTGGGCCTCACGGCCTCCGACTTGGTGCCGGCCGGCGCCGGGATCCTGAAGGTCCCGGTGAGCCTCGTCCGCTCGCTCGCGGGCCGCTCCCGGCGCGCCCGACTCGTCCTGGTCAGCGCGATGACGCCGACCGAGCACGGGGAGGGCAAGACCGTGGTCGCGATCGGTCTCGCCATGGCCCTGGAGCGGCTCGGTCACCGGTCCGTGGTCTGTCTCCGCCAGCCGTCGCTCGGCCCCGTGTTCGGGGTCAAGGGCGGGGCCTCCGGGGGAGGCCGGGCGACCGTCAACCCCCGGCCGGCCATCGACCTCGGCCTGACCGGTGACCTCGATGCGATCACCAACGCCCAGAACCTGATCGCCTCGCTCGTCGACCACCACATCTACCGGGGCCTCACGCCGGAGATCGCGCCCGGCCCGGTCGAGCTGCCAAGGGTCTCGGCGATCGAGGACCGCTCGCTCCGCGCGATCACCGCCGGGACGTCCCAGAAGGGCCACGGGTTCCCCCGGCCCGGACAATTCGTCGTCTCCGCGGCCTCGGAGGTCGCTGCGATCCACGCCCTCGCCCGGGACTATGTCGACTTGAAGGAACGGCTCGGAAGGATCTTGGTGGGCCGGACCGCCTCGGGAAGTGCCGTCCGGGCGGCCGACGTCGGGGCCGCCGGCTGTTCCGCCGCGCTGTTCGCGCGCGCCCTCGAACCCAACCTCGTGCAGACGGCCGAGGGGACGGCCGCGTTCGTCCACGGGATTCCGTACGCGAACGTTGCGCACGGCACGTGCAGCCGTCTCGCCATCGAGGCGGGGCTCGCGCTCACCGACTACTGCGTGGTCGAGGCCGGATTCTCCTCCGAGCTCGGCGCGGAGAAGTTCGTCGACCTCGTGTCGCCCGGCACCGGACTGGACGCCAACGTCGGCGTCGTCGTCGCCACGGTCCGCGCGCTTCGGTACCACGGAGGGGCCGACCCCGGCGGACCTCCTTCCGTCGAGGTGGTCACCCGGGGGCTCGCGAACCTCGAACAGCACCTCCAGAACCTCCGCCGATTGGGACTCGACCCGATCGTGGCCATGAACCGGTTCCCGACCGACTCGGCCGAAGAGATCCAGTGCGTCACGCGGTACTGCGCCGAGCGCGGCGTGGCCTACGCCAACGACACCACCTTCGCGGACGGAGGGAAGGGCGCGGTGGAGCTGGCGCAGCTGGTGGTCGTCGCCGGCGCGAAAGGCCAGCGGGCCCGGCCCCTCTACGGGCCGACCGCGACCGTGGAGGCCGTCCTCGAGATCGTGGCGACCCAGATGTACGGCGCAGCGGGCGTCGACCTGACCCCTGAGGCGGCCGCCGACCTCGACCGTATCCGCAGCCTGGGCGAGGCCGTGGGTGGGGTCTGCATCGCCAAGACGCCCCGCTCGCTCTCCGACGACCCGACCCTTAGGGGACGGCCCACGGGGTTCCGGATCCAGGTGCGCCGGTTCGAACGGTGGTCCGGCGCCGGGTTTACGGTCGCCCTGCTCCACGGGATCATCACGATGCCGGGCCTGCCGGAGCACCCGTCCGCCTCCTCCATCGACCTGACCCCCGACGGACATGTCGTGGGCGTGGTCTAGGCCGGGCGAATCCGGGAAGCGAGATCCGCTCCGGTAGGAGGGCGGACTACGCCCCGAACGACTGGGGCGACTCGTCCGGGTGGGCCGCGAAGTACTGGCGGGCCGGCTCGATCCGTCGGTCCAGGACCTCCACGACCGCCGTCTTGAGGTCCTGGGGGTGGAGCTTCCCTTCCCGCCACGCGTCGAGGAACGTCTCGGGGGTCTCGAACGCGAGGGGGCCGCCGAACTTCGCGGGGCGGGTCACGTCGAGCCGTCCCTCCCACGGGAAGACGATGTAGCGAACGACCTCGACGATGGGGTTCCCGTCGACCTCCTTGGCCGGGCAGAAGGCGCCCGCGACCCGCTCCGCGATGGTCGCCCGGTCGGAGGGGATCCGGATCCCCGAGGACGGGTCGGACTTCGACATCTTCCGCTCGATCCCCCCGTCTGTCGGGTCCATCCGGCCGCCTCCCTTCAGCGAGGAGAGGAGGGGGGTGTGGACGGCGACCGGGACCTTCCAGTGGTGCTGGTGGGCGACCTCCCGGGCCAGGACGTGCGCCCGGCGCTGGTCCATCCCGCCGTACGCGAGGTCGACCGGCAGCTCGAAGATGTCCGCGACCTGCATGGCGGGGTAGAAGAGCTTCGAGGTATCGAGGGAGCTCTCCTCCTCCGACCGCCCGAGGATCGACATCGCTCGCTTCGTGCGAGCGAGGCTGGTCGCCTTCGCGACCCGCACGACCCGCGCCCAGTAGTCGGAGGATCCGACGAGCTCGTGCGCCCACCGGTAGCGGACCCGGGCGGGGTCCGCGCCAAGGGCGGTGAAGGAGGCCTGCATGTACCGGCCACTCCGCTCGATGCGCCCGAGTTCGCCGCCCAACTTGTCGTTGATCCACGCGTGCCAGTCGGCGAGGAAGACCGTGACGTCGAGGCCGGCGTCCGCGAGGTCGATGATCTTGCGCGCGGTGATCAGGTGCGCCACCGTGAGCGCCCCGGACGGCTCGAACCCGATGTACGCGCGTGGATGGTCGTTCGAGGCCAAGAGGGCGCGGACCTCGTCGGAGGTCAACACCTCGGACGTGTGGCGGATCACCCGGTCAACGCGGCTCTCGAGGTCCACGGGCGGAGAGGAGCCGGCTCGGTATTTATGGGGTGGTCGGGAGCGGGCGGGTGCCCTGCCGCCGACCGGGGCATAGATTAAACCCCCCCGCGCGCTAGTTAGCACTCCGGCGGCGATGGACGGCACGACGGAGACCCCCAGCACGGTGAGCCTCCCGGCCCGGTCGCCGACCGCGATCGCGCTCATCGAGGCGCTCGGCATCACGCCCGAGGCCGCGGAGGCCCTCGTCCGCGCGGGCCACACCACCCCCGACGCCGTCCGCAAGCTGGCCGACGCCGAGCTCACCGAGGCCGGCATCCCCGCCCGCGAGATCGCCCGCCTGCGGACGGGGGCAGCGGCCCCGCTCGACCAGGACCAGATCGTCGAGAAATGGGTCGGGACCGTCCATCGTCCCGAACGGGGCCGCAAGAAGCGAACCACGGTCACCCCCAAGGAATCGTCCGACGTGCTGCGCAAGTGGGTCGGGGGCGACGACCGCGCCATGGAGGACTGGATCCGATCCTCCGACGAGCCGCACGCGGTGTCGACCCCGAGCCCGATGGCCTCGCCCGCCCCCACGCTGCCGGCCGAGCCGGCCCCGGCGGCGAACCGTCCCGTCGACGCCTCCTCGACCACCGTCCTCGAGCGGGAGGAGACGGTCGTCCGCTGGCTGACGGGCCTTCTCGACCGGGTGAAGTCGGACCAGTTCGACCCGTCGACCATGCTGCAGGAGACCCAGGAGCTCCACCGGCAGCTCTTCGACGAACGGGCCCGGCGCAAACAGCTCGAGGACGAGATCGAGCACGTGAAGCGCGGCTCGATCGCCGTCATCAAGTACGTCCGAGGCCGCGAGGCCAAGGAGCGGGAGGTCGCCCTCCGCGCCAAGGAGGACGAGCTCGCCGAGCTCAAGCTTCGCCTGCTCGCCCTCGAGGGGGTCGAGGGGATCCGCGCCGCCGAGGCCGAGAGCGGCGTCCCGTCGGGGCTCTCCTCCTCGCCGCGCGCGACCGCCGACGCGGCGGAGAAGGTCGCCCGCGAGGTCGACGCCCGCCTGAGGGAGGAGTTCTCCCAGCGGGAGCACGAGTACATCGAACGGGAGACGGAACTCCGTCGCCGCATCGTCCAGCTCGAAGGCGACGTGCGCAACCTGCGCGCGGAGTCCGACCGCGTCCGCGAGCGCGAGGAGATGCTCGCGAGCGGCCCGGCCGCCCTCTCGGCCGAGGTGCAGCAGCGGCTCGCGGAGGTCGATTCGCGCGAGAAGGACCTGGTCGCGCGCGAGAACGCGCTCCGTACCCGGTTCGAGGAGATCCGGATCCAAACCGACGAGATCGACCGCCGCCGCTCCCCGCTCGAGTTCAAGGAGCGGGAGCTCGGGGTCTACGAACAGCAGCTCGCGACCCGCAAGCAGGCGATCGAGCTCGAGGCCCGGCGCTTGGAGGAGATCCGCCGCGAGGTCGCGGCGGGCGGCTCCGCGACCGCGTCCGACGAGTCCCGGCGGGTCGAGGACCTGAGGCACCAGCTCGCGCAGAAGGAGGACGACCTCCGCAACCGCGAGACCGCGCTCCGCGAGCGGATGGTCGAGCTCGAGAAGCTCACCGGGAAGGCGGCCGAGGTCGAGGCCGACCAGATGCACCGCGACGCGGTCGCGGACGTCCAGGAGGTCAAGGTCCACAGCGGGGTCCGTCGGCTGGACGACCTCGTCTTCGGCGGGTTCCCCGCCGGAGCCCAGATCCTCGTCAACGGCCCGGCGCACACGGGCAAGGAGGTCCTCTCCCGCCTCTTTTCGGCCGAGGGGCTGAAATCCGGCATCCCGTCCATCTGGGTCGTCACCGACAAGACCTGGGGCCAGGTCCGCGAGGACCTCACGGCCCTCGTCCCCAACTACGCGGACTTGGAGAAGGGCGGCCTCGTACGGTTCGTCGACCTGTACTCGCGGAGCGTCGGTTCGACCCAGTCGGGCCCGGGCGTCCGCCTCCTCTCCTCCACCGACAAAGGCGTGCTCGACCAAGTCGCCTCGACGGTCAATGGATTCTGCGATGAGCTGAAGGGCCGATTCCCGGCCTACCGCCTCGTCTTCGAATCGGTCTCGACCGTGACCGCCTACCTCGACGCCTCATCGACGTTCCGCTTCCTGCAGCCGTTCATCGGCCGCCGGAAGATCGACGGGGCCGCCGCCTACTACACCCTCGAGACCGGCATGCACTCGGACGCCGACTTGGAGACGCTCGAGCACATGGTCGACGGCTCGGTCAATTTGAAGGTCGAGCAGCTGAAGACGTTCTTGTCCGTCCGAGGGATCGGCGAGGCGCAGTCGCGGGCCTGGATCGGCTACACGTTCACCAAGCGCTCGCTCAACCTGGGCTCGTTCAGCCTCGACCACATCCGCTAGGCGACGCGGGGCGTCCGAGCGCGAGGGCCACGGGATCCGTTCGAAGGGGCACCTAGGTCGCGCCGGGCGGAGGGCCCGACGCCCCGGGTGGGGGGCCGTCGGGGGGCGGCGACGCCGCCCCCGCAGAGGAGGCCGCCGGGGTCCCCGGCGGGGCCGCGGCCGGCGGCTTTCGCCGTCGCATCGCGAGGAGAGCGACGACCGCGACCGCCACGATGACGATCGCGATCACGGCCCAGAGCCAGATGGGGAGCCCGCCGGTCGAACCCGAGCTCGAGCTGGACGGCGAGAACGCGATCAGGACGGTCACGCCGGCGCCGTCCACGTGGACGCTCCCGCTCGTGCGGTTCGCCGTGTACCCGGACGGGCCCGTGATCGTGAAGGAGTACGTCCCGTTCGGCACCGCCCCGAACGCGATCGAGGAGAGGGTGCCGCCGAACGGCGAGTTGTTGAGGGAGCCTCCCCAGGTGGACCCGCCCGGCAGACCGGTCTCGGTGAACGTCACGGGGTAGGTCGCCGGCGCGGCCTTGGTGTAGGTGATCTTCTCCGTGGCGGCCGTTCCGTTCACGGTGACCACGCCCGACGGGGGCGTCGGGAGGTACCCGGGGACAGGCCCCGCGGAGTATGCGTAGGAGCCGTTGCCGAACCACGTCTGGATCGACGCGGTGGTCGCGGGGGTCGTGACCCCGTCGACCGTCGCCGACCAGGCCGTGCCCGAAGGCAGTCCCTGTTCCTCGACGGTGACCGAGTAGGCCGGTCCCACGACCGAGACTGTCCCGGAGGCCCGGTTCGGAACGAACTGGTCACCGGTCGCGTTCGAGTAGACGCCCACCTCCGGATCCAAGCCCATGGCCAGACTCCCGAGGATGGTGTTCGCCGACCCGACGAGGGTCACGCTGGAGTAGGGGGACTCTTCCAGCGCGATCGCCTGCGCGACCGGCCAGTAGGCCACCCAGCCGATGGAGGCCGGGGCCAGGTTGGCGACCTGGTGGCCCGCGGAGTTGATGATCGTCACGTTCTCGAGGCTGCGGTTCGAGGCCAGGTTGTTGAGCGAGTAGACGTCCTGGGTGATCGGGTTGTACGCGACCTGCAGCGACAGCGTGACGCCCGTCGAGGGGCTCGCGAGGACCGTGTTGGCCGCGCCGATGATGCTCACGGCCTCCCCATACCCGTCGGCGATCCACACGTCCCCCGTCGCCGAGTCGTAGGTGAACGGGTTCGCGTTCGAGTAGGAGTCGAACAGCGGGACGGGGATGTTCGCGGCGATCGTGTTGGTGGCCCCGATCGCCGTCACGTTCCCTCCGAGGTCGTTCGCCACGAGCACCTCGTCCGAGGCGGGGTCATAGATCATCTGGTAGGGGCGACCGGTGATCACGACGGTCTTCACGACGGTGTTGGCGCTCCCGATGACGGTCACGTTCCCGGAATAGCCGCCGACGTAGATGTCGCCGGCCGCGGCACCGAACACGAGCGAGGTGGGGTTGGTGGTCACCGGCACGGTCGCGACGACCGTGTTGTGGGGGCCGATGACCAGCACTTGCGCCGACGTCGCCTCGAGGAGGTAGACGTCCTCGGTCACCGGGCTGTAGGCGATCCCCGCGAGGTAGGAGTTCAGGGCAAAGGACGCGACGATCTGGTCGTTCGGACCGATGACCGTGAGGTTGTTGTTGTAGTCGTCCACGACGTAGACGTCCTTCGTCGCGGGGCTGTAAACGGCCTCGTCCGGCCCGGTGTAGAAGTACCCGCCCGCCGTCTGGAAACCGAAGTTCGAGATCTCCAGCGAGCCGTAGTTGGCGATGGAGATCACCCCGTTCGCCGGGCTGACGAGGACGAAATCCGGCTCCGAGAGGGTCGGGAGGTTCGCCACGACCGTGTTCGCAGGACCGTAGACGGTGGCGTTATCCCCGAGGTAGTTCGTGACGATCACGTCCTCGAGCCCCGGGTCGTACGTGATGGCGAGCGGAACGTCCCCGGCGGGCAGGCCCGCGAGCGCGCTGTCCCCGTCGCTGATCGGTGTCACGTTCCCGCTCCCCTCGTTGGAGACGTAGACGTCGAACGTCGCCGAGCTGTAGGTCATCATGACCGGCTCGACCCCCACCCCGATCCCTCCTCCGTTGATCGTGTTGTCCGGGAGGATGACGGACACGTTGTTCGACCCGAAGTTCGCGACGTAGACCTCTTCGGTCGAGGGACTGTAGACGAGCCCGTACGGGATGCTCCCCACGGCGACGTTCGCGACGACCGAGTTGGCCGGCCCGACGACCGTAACGTTGTCCGATCCTTCGTCCACGACGTACATGTCCTTCGAGATCGGGCTGTACGCCACGTTGGAGGGTGCGCTACCGACCGGGACCTGCGTGATGATGGTGTTGGAAGGCCCGATCACGGTGATGTTGTCGGTGCCCCCGTTCGTCACGTACATGTCGTGCGTGTCCGGGCTGTAGGCCAGCATGTCGGGGTCCGCGCCTACGGGGATCGTCTTGATCACCGTGTCGTGGGGCCCGATGACGGACACGTTGTCCGTGTCCGTATCGGTGACGTAGAGGTCCTCGGTCCAGGGGCTGTAGACGATCGCGGTCGGCCCCGCCTGGACGGTGATCGTGGGGCCGTAGTTCTCGTTCGGTTCGTATGCCCAGACGCTCCCGTCCCCGTAGCTCGTGAAGTAGGTCTCCTGCGTGATCGGGCTGAAGGCGCCGCCCGCCGGACTCGAGTAGCTGGGCTCGGATCCGGTTTCCACGCTGAAGAGGCTCCCGAGGCGGGCGTAGATCGAGACGACGCCTGGGAACCCGGGCCCAACCCCCGTCACGTTCCCGGTGGTCGGGTCGTAGGCGAGGTCGACGGGGCCGAATCCGAGCCGCACTGACCCGGCGACGGTGTTGTACGGGGTCAGGAGCGAAGCGTTGGTCGAGCCGCCGTTGGCGACCACGAGGTACTGGTCGACCGGGTTATAGGCGAACGCGTCCGGGTCGGCCCCCACGGTGAGCTGGCCGATCGCCGAGTTCGATGAGGAGATGATCGTGACACTCGCCGCCGCCGAATCGGCCACGTACATGTCGGTCGTGCCGGGGCTGTACCCCAACGCGGTCGGGTCGCCGAGCGTGCTGACGGGCGTGAGGTTGCTCGTCCCGGAGAGCACGGTCACGTCGTCGGACGCGGCGTTCGCGACATAGATCTCCGACGAGGACGGGCTGTAGCCAACGGCGGTCGGCTCGTTACCGGCCACGACCGTCGCGGCGACCACGTTGCCGGTCGAGATGATGCTGACATCCGCGGAGCCGTGGTTCGCGACGTAAACATCCCCGTCGGCCGGGTCGTACCCCAGCGCCACCGGGTCCGTTCCCACCGCGATCGTAGCGACGACCGAGTTGGACGAGCTGAGCACGGTCACCTCGTTGGCGCCCGCGTCGGCGACGTACACGTCGTCCGAGCTCGGGCTGTAGACGAGCGCGACCGGGTCGGCTCCCACGGTCACATTCGCGACGATCGAGTTGGACGGACCGACCACGGTGACCGTGGAGGTCCCCGGGTTCGCGGCGTAGACGTCCTGCGAGGAGGCGCTGTAGACCAGGCCACCGGTAGGCGTTCCCGACCCACTGGGCAGGACCTTGATCGCGGCGTAGGTGGAGCCGCTCATGACGCCGATGAAGGGTGTGGCCCCCGAGGCGTAGAGGAACCCGTTGCCGGGGTCGAACACGACCGAGTTGGGGGCGTTGATCGTGAGGTAGGTGACGTTGCCCGGGACCGTCTGGTTGAGGGCGATCCCGACGGTCGAGAGCACCGACAGCCCGGCCACGCCGGGGGGAGACACTGAGTTCGCGGGTACGACGGCCGGGGAGGACCCGACCACCGCGAGGGTCGCGGACCCGTGGGCAGATGGGGCGCTGCCGAGGGGACCCGCCACCAGCCCGAGGAGGGCGAGCGCGATCACACCGGAAACCATCCACGCACGGGCTGTTCGCTTCGCTTGCATCGTCCGATCCTCGGGTCGCGAGGTGCGGGGGAGCGGGCGTCCCGAAGGATTAACCCTTCGACAGGCACCGATTCGACCCCGGTGGCCTCCCGGCGGGGTGGACCAAGTGCTAAGTACGAGCCCCGGCGTCGTGGCTTCGCTAGGCTAGACCGGGGGGTTGGGCGTCCCCTTACACACCGAAACCGTCCTTAGCGGGGGTGACAAGCAGGAGCGACGTTCGAGCGGGTTTCACGTCCCACATTGCCTCGTAGACGTCCTGTTCCGCTGGGCCGCGGGCATCGCGACGGGCGCTCGGAGGAGCGCTCTAGCGGTTATCCATCACGGGCACCGGGTCAGGTCCTGACGGGAGCAGCCTTACCGTGACTCGTAGACGCTGGCGGGTCCACGGGACCGAGGGGTGTGTGGGGTTTCCGTGAGGTCCACCCGGACGGCAATCCTGCTGGCCTAGCACGCCGCCGGCGACCGGATCTTCCGTCGTTGCGGATCGTATCCCGGACCGTTACCGGACCCACCACTTTAGACGTGGATGCCGAGGGCGTTCAGGGCCGATATCACGCCGAGACCTGCGAGGAGTCCCGAGACCGGCCCGACGGCCCACCCGATCAGGATCCCCCGCAACGTCGGCCAGTGGATCGTGCGCTCCCCTCGGGCGAGGCCGGCGCCGGCCATCCCGCCAATCAGGGCCTGGTTCATCGAGGTGAACGCCCCCGCCAGCACGACCGCCGCCAGGATGACGGTCGCCTGGGCCGCCTGCGCGGCGACCGCCATGCGGCTGTCCATGTGGACGATGTCGAAGGCCACCGTGGAGAGGAGGCGGCTCCCCCAGGTGACCACGCCGACGGCGAGGGCGATCCCGCCGATCACCCCCGCGATCAGCACGTCGGTAAGCCCGGTGGACACGAACACGGCGGTCGCGTTCGCGACGTCGTTGGCTCCCATCGCGAAGGAAGCGGCTAGCCCCATCACGACCAGGAGTGGGGCGGCCTGCAGGGTCCATCGGGGCGGGGCGGTCATCGGCTCGGAGGAGCGAGCTCCCGACGAGGGAGCCCTGGACGAGAGGAGGCGGGTCAGGAGGAACCCGAGGCCGAGGGCGGCGAGGGGGGCCGCCACCCAGATCTCGACGAGCACGCCCAGGTTCGGCCAGTGGACCGGCAGGTTCGCGCCGAGCGCGACGCCGATCAGCGAGAAGACGAAGATCTGGATGGTCGAGGTCGGCACCTTGAGGTAGTTGTAGGCCGTCGTCAGGGCGAACGCGACCAGGATCACGGCCGCGGCCGCGGGGACCGTGAGGTCGGCCGTCCCGATCAGGTTCAGGCCGATGTTCCCGACGACTTTGCCGCTCGCCACCGCGGCCCCGATGGCCGTAAGAACGGCCATGGAGAGGAGCGCCCGGTCCCGGCGGATGGCGCCCGACGCGTAGGCCATCCCCATGCACGCGCCAGTGTAGTGGGCGCCGATGCTCCAGGCGAACGCGAGCGCTGCGGCCACGAGGAGGAGGTCGGCCGGTGTCGCGGAAATCACGGTTCCGGGTCCCCGGAAGGAGGCGAGGCGTCCGGCTTCTTGACGGGGTCGGTCCGGCGGAACCCGACGCGCGCGACGTATCCGCCCGAAGGGCGCCCCGAGTGCGTTACACTCCGGTTTCGCCGCTTGGATTAAATAGGGGGTTCGAGAGTTTCTGCTTGCTCTTGTCGGCAATGCACAGCTTCGTCGACCTCTATTTCGCCCCGGAAGGGGTCTCGCCGCTCGAGATCTCGGAGCGGCTGCGGAAGACGGCCGGCCTCTCCTTCATCATCGGCCCCCACGACCTCGCGTTCGAGTGGGGGACGGTCGAGGAGTTCCAGGCGATGCTCCACAAGGTGCACGAGGCCCTCCGTGGGACGGGCGTCTTCTACCGGGTCGAGACCGTCACCGAAGACCCGGCGTATATCGAGCCGATCCCCTGGCCGCCCCCGATCACCCGGAGCCGGACCCACCCGGGCTACTAGGCCCCCCCCACCCCCCCTTTTCCACTGGAACGTTCGGCTACCACCCCTCGGTCGCGGGGTCGACCGCGTCCCGCTCGAGCGCGGAGCGTCGGTCGGCTGGAATCTCCTTCTTCGTGCCGTTCACGTAATCGTACGTCACGACGACGGTTCGGCCCCGGGCGGTGACCGTGGTGGTGTTCGCGAGGGTGAACCGGTAGAGCAGGGTGAAGCTGCTTCGTCCCAACGGACGCGCCGGAGCGATCTCTCCCACGAGCTCGGCCCCGTACGGCACCGGGGCGAGGTAGCGGCATGTCGCTTCGGCGATGATGATGTCGATCGCGACCGGGTCCGGGGTACCGAGGAGTGGTAGGTAGTAGTCGCAGCGAAGGGTCTCCATGTAGGGAAAGTAGGCCGCGTGGTTGAGGTGGTTGAGCACGTCGACATCGTGGTAGGGTACGTAGAAGCGACGGCGGACCGGCCAGGAGGGTCCCGCCGGAACTCCATCCGTCACGGGCGCACTACCGCCACGTTCCATATATGGGTTCGAAGGGGTGGCCGGGTCGCGGGCTCGGACCGGGACCGCGCGGGCGTGGACATGCAACCCCACGAGACGAGTTCCACTGGAAATCAGGGGGTGGGGGTCCCTCCCCCCGCCGCCGGAGAGATGGCCGCCACGGTCGCCCGGATCCGGGCGACGACCCGCCATCATTCGGCCCGGTTCGAACGCGCGATCCCGCTGATCGCGAGCGAGAACCTGCTCTCCCCTTACGCGAAGGAGCTCCTGATCAGCGACCTCCACTCGCGCTACGCGGAAGGGCTGCCGGGCGAGCGCTACTATGAGGGGAACGAGGACGTCGACGAGATCGAGCGGACCTGCCTCGCTCTCGCCCGGCGGCTGTTCCGGTGCTCGTTCGCCGACGTGCGGCCGATCTCGGGGACCGTCGCGAACCTCGCCGTGCTGAAGGCCCTCACCGAGCCGGGCGACCTGGTCGGGACGAGCCGCCTCGCGGACGGGGCCCACATCTCGAGCGCCGGGTTCGGCGCGTTCGGGCTCCGGGGCGTCAAGCCGGTCTACTACGCGTGGGACCCCGAACGGATGACGATCGACGTCGCCCGGACCCGGGAGATCCTGCGCGCGGTCCGGCCGAAGACCTGCCTCTTCGGCCTCTCCCTGTTCCTCTTCCCGATGCCGATCGACGAGCTTCGCCCGACGCTCGAGGAGATCGGTGCCCGGGGATGGTACGACGGGGCCCACGTCTTGGGCCTGATCGCGGGCGGCGAGTTCCAGGACCCGCTGCGCGAGGGCTGCACGGTCCTCTCGGCGTCGACCCACAAGACCCTCCCCGGCCCACAGCACGGGATCCTGCTCGGGAACACCGACGACGCCGAGCTCATGAAGAAGCTCGAGAGCGGCGCGTTCCCCGGCGTCACGAGCAACCATCACCTGCACGCGATGGCCGCGCTCGCCGTGAGCCTCGCCGAGCACTTGGAGTTCGGCCGGGAGTATGCGCGCCGGACGATCGCGAACGCCCGCGCCCTTGCCCAGGCCCTCCACGACCGGGGGTTCGACGTGCTCGCGCCCGACCTCGGGTTCACCCGCTCGCACACCCTCGCGGTGCGCGTGGAGAAGGAGGGCGGCGGCGAGGCGGTCGCGAAACGGCTCGCCGACCTCGGCATCATCACGAACAAGAACCTCCTGCCCGGCGACCGCAGCCCGAAGCGCCCCGGCGGGATCCGGCTCGGCACTCCGGAGGTGACGCGCGTCGGGATGGGCGAGCGGGAGATGGTCCGGATCGCGGAGCTCTTCGACGACCTCCTGCACCGGGGGAAGGAGCCGACCGCCGTGGCCCAGGCGGCGGCCGAGCTGAAGAGCGGGTTCACGACGCTCCAGTACTGCTTTGCCGCGGGCGAGGCGGCCTACCGGTACTACGACCTCGTCGGCCGCGACCCGACCTGATCTACCTCGAGCCGGGGCCGTCGTCGCGCGGGTCCTCGTCCCCCAGGAGCTCCGCTCGCGCGCGCGTCGCCCGTTCGAGCGCGTCCTCGTCGAGGATCACGTGCGCCGGGCCCGCGGGTGGGCCGGCGAGACAGAACCGCGCCACCCCGTCCGGCCCGGTGCGGGCGCCCAGCGTTCCGTCGGCCACGAGCGAGGCGACCCAGTCGGCGAGCTCGGAGGGCGGCGCCGAGGACCCCCACGCCTGTTCGATGTGATCGAGGTCGGCGGCACCCGCCTCTCTCACGGTCGCGATCACCCGGTCCCGTCCCGTGACGAACTCGATCAACGCATCATCGGAGACGAGGGCGTCTTCCGCCGGGGGGCGTGGGCGTCGCCGGGCCCAGAGAGCCCCTCCGAGGCCGACGGCTCCCACGGGCAGTGCCACCGCCAGGACGACCACCCCCGATTCCCCGCTCGAGCCCGCCGTCGCCGCCGGGATCTCCACCGGTCCGAGGAGCACCTGGAGCGACGTGGGCCGAACTTCCAGCGACCCGCCGGCACGGGAGGGCATAGTGTAGTTCACCCAGACTCCCACCGTTCCGTTCGGGCCGTCCCGAACCGGTGCGATCGAGGCCCGGTACGTCCCGCTGCTCTCGAAATCGACCTCGAGGGCCGCCCCGTCGGCGGGGTTGCCGAAGACATCTCGAACGAGCCAGAACGTACGGTTCGTCCGGTCCCCGGCGACCACGACGTCCGGGGCGTAGAGCTGGAGGCGCTCGAGGTCGGGGGCGATGTCGACCGTCAGGGTCGGAGAGGAGGTGGGAATCCCGGCCCCGCGGAGGGCGACCTCCAACGTTCCCGCGACGACCGTCGCCACCGACAGGTTGAGACGGCCGAGCGCCCACGCCGCGCTCGGGACACCGAACTCGCCGGGTCCTGCCGGGAGGAGGGGCCCGACCCCCGAGGCATTCACCCAGGCATCGCTCACCGGTCGGCCGAGCGGGTCGGTGAGGAGGACCTCGGTGGCGGGAGCGTAGGTCACGGCCAACGCCCCCTCCGCGTCGTAGGCCTGCCAGGCGAGCGGGATCGACGTGCCCGCAGGTACGGGATCACCGGGCGGGAGCCGGACGACCGGGAGCGAGGTCGCGGGGTCGGGCGTGACGGAAATGGACACGGTCTGTTCGACCAGCGTGCCGAGGGCATCCACCACGGTCAGCGAGACGTACCGTGGCCCGACGGCGGAGGGGATCCACGTCGCGGCCACCGTCCCGTCCTCCCGAACGGATCCGTAGGCGAGCGAGCCGTTCTCTCCGGAGACGTTCCACCAGTAGGCGCCCGGGAGGAGGCCGCCGGTCAGTGTCGCGGCCAGGCTAACGGCCGCACCGACCGGGACCGTCGGGGCACCGGCCGAAGCGGGGCCGAGGTGGGGTGCCTCGACGATCGTCACCGGCACGGCGAGGGCAGCTATGGCGCCGTCCGCGTCCACGGTCCAGGCCGAGCCGATGTACGTTCCGACGGTGTCCCACGTCGGCCGGAAGGTCCAGTTTGGTCCGGGCGTGGAGGAACACAGGGTCGCTCCCGTCCCGAGGTCGAAGCAGGCCTGTGCGTAGGGGCCGGTGCCCGTGCCGGCAAGGGCCTGGACCCGGAGACTGAGGGGAGCCCCGGCGTACCCCACCAGGGCCGAAGGAGTGACCTCCACCGAGGGCGGCGAGACGATGGTCACGGGGGCGAGATACTCGGTGGCGGTCGAGTAGCCGTTCGATACGGACTCGGAGGGGGTGGCCTGTCCGGTCGATGGGTAGACGACGGACGTCGTGCACTCGAGCGTGATAGTGCCCGTAGAGGCCGGTCCCGATTCGCACGCGAGCGGGCGGGAGGCGAGTCCGAGCCCGGGCAGCACGCTCGCGGTGTAGTCGTACCCCGTCGCTCCGGAGGCCGAGAGCAGGAAGGTCACCGGCCGACCGACATCCACGGCGGTCCGGTTGGTGCCGGCCGTGGAGATGGAGGTGGGGATCGCGGCGATGGAGAGATTCTCGGGACCCGCGGTCAGGTTGGTGCCCCCTACGGACAGGGTCGCGCTGACCGAGAGCTGGGCTCGGGTGGCGTTGGGGCTCGCGGAGAGCGTGATCGAGCGGTCGCCGGGACCCGGACGGATGGTCCAACCGCCTCCCACGAAGTTCCACGTATACCGGGGGGAACCCGGAGAGGGCGAGCCGTTGCCGGTCAACGCCCGGAACCCGATCGATTCCGAGGCCACCACACTGTAGGTGGCGTTGGGACCGGCCGGCGTCAGGGCCACATCGGCGAGCGCGGCGACGTAGGCGAGGTCGATCACGCTGCCGTTCCGCGTAACGGACGTCAGATATCCCGGAGGCGCGCCCGAGGTCGGATCGACAACGAGGGGGCCGAACGGTCCGCTCACGGAGGAGCAGAGCCCCACGAAGCGGTCGCAGGAAGAATTGGCCAAGAGGAGGTCGAAAGAGAACGACCCGTTCGTCGTGGTCTGCGTCGCGGCGAGGCTGGTCTCGCACTCCGTGGACTCGACCGCGCCGGTCGAGTCGTTCCTCCAGGTGATCTGGGTATCGTAGCCGTAGGAGAGAGGGACATCCGAGACGGCGCTCAGGGGAAGCGGGCCCCCCTCCACCCGGAGCGTGCCCGTAAGGGCGGCGGGAAGTACCGAGCCCGGGCAGGTCGTGTTCGCTGGGAAACCGGTTGTCGAGCGGTCGGGGGACGCATGACCCAAAGAACCGACCGGCGCGGCGAGGAGGGCCATCACGAGCACCACCAGCAGGACCGATGACCGCGACCCAGGAAGGACGGACACCCCGACTCCGTCCCCTCGCCCGCGAGGGCGAGAGATGGTCCCGAACAACCCCCCCGAGAGATAATCGTATCGAAAACGGAACTCCCGATGAACGGTGCGGCCGCTTCCCTCTTAGGGAGGAAGGGTTGCTCCGATGGTGAGCGCGCCGACCCACACTTCGATCGAGCCGCCTCCGCTCGCGTCCCTTCCGGCCGAGCGGGCGCAACTCGAGTACTCCTCCCGCTCCCTGGTCTTCGCTCACGACGGAACCCGGCTCCTTCGCGCCTGGGGCCCGCCGGAACGCCCCTGGGTGTTGGCCGTTGAGCCCCGGGGACGGCGGTGGTCGATCGACGCGTGGGGCGCCGGGCCGCGCGAGGCCCGGGTCGCGGTGCGGGCCCTCTTCTCGCTGGGCCACTCCCTCGCGTCGTTCTACCGTCTCACCCGACGCGAGGCGGTGCTGGCGGGCACCGAGCGACGGTTCCGGGGGCTCCGCCTCCCGCGCGACGCCAGCGTGTACGAATCCCTTCTCCACGCCGTGATCGGTCAGCAATTGTCCGTACACGCCGCGCTCTCGATACAGCGTCGCCTGTTCGAGAAGACGTGCTCGGTGATCGTCGCCGACGGGATCGAGGTCCCGTCGGTCCCACCTCCCACCACCCTCCGGGCGTTGGGCGAGGAAGGCCTGAGGTCGACGGGCCTGAGTGGCGCCAAGTCCCGGGCGATCCTCGGGCTCGCGGCGCCGGCGACACGCCCCCTCCTCGACGACCCCGCTCTCGCCCGGATCCCTCCCGAACAGGCGATCGAGCGGCTGGTCGAACTGCGGGGTGTGGGACGGTGGACCGCGGAGAACGCGCTGCTCCGGGGCACCGGAAGGACCGACGTGTTCGTGGCCGGCGACCTGGGGATCCGGGTGGCCCTCGCGGAGTACGGGGTCGTACCGCGGGGCGCTGCCGAAGAGGAGGCGCGCGTCTGGGCGGATCGTTGGTACCCTGGATGGGGCAGCTACGCGACCCTGTACCTCTGGCGTCGCCTGGTGGCGGACCAGAGCGCGAGCGCGGGCTAACCGACCGGCGGAGCCAGCGGGAATCGGGCTCGAACCTGGTGGATCGCGCCCGCCGGGACGAGGCGGCTCTCCACGAGGTGGACCTCCCGTACCGAGACCACGATGGGCCGGGGAGCCGGCTCGGTCCCGTTCAGCAGTGAGAAGGCCCGAGCCCGGTCGGCCGTGGACCGGACCCGGAACAGGGTCACGTGGGGGGAGAACGGGATCGGATCGTCGGGAAAGCCGGCCCGGCAAACGGCCTCGCGCACGGCGGTCGCGAGGCCACGAAGCGGTGCCTCGCCCACCCCGACGCCGCGCCACACTACCCGGGGCCGGTCGGCCGTAGGGAAGGCGCCCACTCCTTCCACGACCAGGTCAAAACCGAGGTGCTGGGCCGCCACCGGTCGGAGGCAGTCTGCGAGGGTCGCGAGCGAGGCCTCTGGGATTTCCCCCAAGAAACGGAGGGTGAGATGTTCCGGCGCGGGTCTCTCCTCCCCTCCTGGGATCGCGGGGTCGAGCGGGACCGCGACGAACGCGCGCATAGGAGACCCCGAAGGCACGGGTCCGCTTACGGGTTCGGAACCGGTGGGCAGGTCCCGTCCCGCAGCGTCCACACCTGGGCGCGGTGCGGATCCAGCCGGAGGTTCCGGAGCGTGCGTCGAACCCGGCCCGCCCGGGCGGCGTCCCCGACCACGAACAGCACGAAGGCACCCCGGCCGGCGGCCTTCGACCAACCATGTCGGATCCGTTCCGGTCGGAGCGCCCCCGAGACCTCGGCCTCGACATGGACGTCCCGGCCTCCGAAGAACCGCCACGCCCATCCCGACCGGATCCGGTCGAGGCGGTCCGCGAGTTCGGCGGGAGACTCCGCTCCCCGGCCGCGACCGAGCTGGCGGTAGAGGGCATCGGGGAGGGTCGTGTCGAACCGCCCTTGCCGCAGGATCTCGAGGACGTACCCCTGTCGCGCGAAGACGCGAAAGGTACCTAAGAGGAGACGACGGTGCTCGGCCGTCTCCCGCGTCGCCCCCGTGCTGCGGCCGAGTCCGAGCCGCCGCTCTCCCGCGGCCGACAGTCGGAGTCCGGAAGGGGTCGCTTCCAGTTCCGGCCCGCGGATCAGCGCATTCCATGCGAGCTCGATGCGCTCGGACACGATCGGATCGCCGGGCAATCGGCTGGCTGCGGCCACGACCTCGTCCGGGAGGAGGCGACGACCCGACTCGTCGGCCGCGAGGATCGCGAGCAGGACCCGCTCGGTTCCCGGCTCGTCCAGGACGAGAGCCTCCTCCGAATCCGTACCGAACTCGCGCCGCGTGCGCTCCAGCTGGAGTCGCCAATCCGCGCCGGTCACGCCCGGGACCGGTCCGGTCGGGGGAACCCAGCCGAGCTCCCCCCGGTCCGCACCGAGCGAGACGGCCGTTCCGATGGGGAAGCCGGAAAGGAAGTCCGTCGCTTGGCGCGGCTCGAGTCCGAGCCACGGTGCGACGCTCGCCGTCGAGGCCGGCGGGATCCGGAACGCGACGAACGATGCGGCCGCTCCCGCCGCGGCGCTTCGGACCTCCGGGGCGAGCCGGTCGGGGTACTGGGTGGCGACGATCGCCTCGATCCCGAACTTCCGACCCTCCGCCAGCATTTCGGCGACGAGCCGGGGAGAGAGGCTCTGGACCTCGTCGAGAACGAAGAGAATGGGAGGTCCGTCCGGGCGGGCTTCCGCTCGAGCGGCCAGTCCCAGGTAGAGACGACCGAGGACGAGCGTGCCGGCGAACGCGGCGCTTTCCGGACCGAGCGCCGCCATCGGGAGTCGCAGGAGGAGCGATCGCCGGTTCGCGAGCAGCCCCTCGATGTCGAGCCCTCCGTCCGCGGGTGCGAGCAGGTCGACGAGCGCGGGGACGAGCACGACCTTCGAGAGGCGCGTCGCCGCCGACCAGAGGAACTCCGGGTCGCGTCGGAGGATCGGCCCGAGCTCGTCGAGGAAGCGGGCGGTCGTCGCCCGTCGGGTCGCGAGGCGCGCCGAGTCCCGCCGATCGGGGTCCGTGAGGAGCGCGTACAGGTCGAGGATCGAGCCTCCGGTCTCGAGGACCAGTCGCGCGAAGGTGTCGAAGATCCGCTCGAGCCGGAATCCCCAGGCCAGTTCGAGCCCGTCCGGACTCAAGCGTTTCACGGCGGCGACGAAGTGGGCGGCCGCCCGGTCCGGCACGGCAGACCCCGCGACGAGGCCGGCAATCCCCGGCACCGGCGGCTCGCTCGCATCCACGGTCAGGAGGCGAGCGCGTAGGGATTCCGGGAGACGGGCGACCACCTGCGGGGCGAGGTCCCCGTGCAGGTCGACGACGACCACCGATTGCCCGGCCGCGACCGCCCGGGCCGCCTGCCCCGCAAGGTACGTGGTCTTCCCGGCACCGGACGCCCCGAACACGACGGTGTGCGCTCCTCCGGCCGAGGTGGAGCGTTGGAACCCGGAGAGGCCCAGCTCCGCGGTCCGGTGCAACGTCGAACCGGGTTGCGACCAGGCGGCGGGAGGGATCGATTTCGCTTCCCCGCGTCGCCATGGGCCCAGCGTCCACGGGCGACGCCACACCACGCACGCCTTCCGGTGCGTGGCGCGGTTCCAGTCCACGCTCAAGTGGACGGCGACCGCGTCCGCCCACCGGTCGCGCGAACGTCGATCGGAGGAGACGACCCAGCATCGGGTCGCCACGCTGAGGAGGGGGCCACCCCGGTGGATCCAGAAGGTCTGCACTCCGGCCCAACTTCCCCCGTGGGCGAGCGGGTCCAGCACCGGTAGCTCCGGCGGGATCGCCGCCTCCTCCCGAGGCGGATTCGCGTCCAGTGGATTCGGCCAGAGCAGTCCGAAGAGGCCCGCGCCCCGTTGGGGAGGGTGGGGCGACGGCGGGACGGGCAGGACCGGGTCGACTGTTCCGACCGTCGCGTCGGGCAACGAGGCGAGCAACCCCGCCGGCCGCACGGTGACCACGGGAAGCGGCGAGGTCGTGCTGGCTTCGAACACCGCTCCGGCCGACGGTCGCGCGTTCTCGAGGGCCACGGCCAGCGTGCGGTACCAACGCAACCGCTGGGCGGCCGAGCCCGAGGGGCGGATGGCCGCCGCGTCACGATCGCCCACGAGTCCCCGCGAGCGCTCGTTCCACGAGATCCTCGACCTCCGCGGTCAGGCTACCCAGCCCGTTGACGCGCGCGAACGTGCGCAGCACGTCGGTGGAGACGGCGTGGGTCACGGCGCGGTCGTACTCCCAGAGGCGTACCCGCCACAGGAGTCGGCCGTCCGGCATCCGGAAGAGCCGGGCGCGCGGGCAGTATGGTCCAGCCAGCGGGAGACGTACTTCCCCCACGAACTGGGTCCGTCGGGTCGTTCGGCGTCGAACGGGTTGGGGCAGAAGAGGTTCCGAGCGCGTACGCGCAGCGTCCAAGATTCCACAATTCCTCCCTCCACCCGGCGGGCCGTCGGGAGGAAGGTTCGAGTCGGAGACCGCGGGACATGGGGTCCCGTCACCGCTCCCCGAGAGCCCGCCACCGCGGCTGGACCGCCGCGGGGCTCGAGAAGGCGGAGGTCCGGCGCAACGCCGGGAAAACGGCCGTCGGGACGAGTTCCTCCCACGCGGGCGGAGCGACCGGTCGGTCCGACCGGGCGTTCGCTCGCGGGGCGGCGCCGAGGAGCCCTGACTCGCTCGGGGCGACGTTCCCGATCAGACGGTAGGGTGAGACCGAGCGTCCGCGATCGCCGGTCCGAGGCTCTCTCGGAGGAGTGTCGCGGTGGCCCGCACCCGGGGTTCGGAGCCGAACGCGTCGTTCAACGTCGAGACTCGCGGTCGAATCGAGGGACTCGAGGGGAGCGTGGACGCAGGGGACGACGCGGGACTCATGGGGGTTCGACCCCGGGAGGGGCTCGAGCCTATGGGAGGGATCGAAGCCGGTGAACGATGAATGCTGACGGGCGGCACCCGGCCCCAAGTGGGCGGGACCATCGGGGTCTCATTCGGTCCGGTAGAACAGGAGGGTGTTGCGGAGGGGTCCCTCGCACGCCTGGGACACGGTGCTGTCCCCTTGCGGCGATGTGAAGGGACCCCTCCTTGGGGTGGTTGCACTTCTTCTATCGCGGTCGACGGTATTTAGGACGAAAGGGAGAGGGGGTGGAACGGGTTCCCGACGGGCGTTCCGCCGAGGCCGGGCTACCGGGCGTGCGGTGCGCTCGGCTCGGCGTGGGCGATGCGAGGCAATTCGCCCTGGATCGTGGACGGACGCCGGGTCGTCGCGGCGGCGCGACTGGTCGCCTGGTGCCGCGCGAGGACCCACCGTTCCCCCCAGGCCCGCAGTTCGCGGGCCGCGGGCGCGAGGCCGAGTCCCATCTCGGTGAGTTGGTAGACGACGGCGAACGGTCGCGTGCTCACGACCGTCCGCTGGACGACGCCCTGGCTCTCGAGGAACTTCAGGGTCGCGCTGAGCGTCTTCGCGTTCAGATGAGAGTTCGACTTCAGGATCTCGCTGAACCGCTGTGGTCCGTCGAGCAGCCGGTGCACGATCGCGAGCCGCCACTCGGTGCCGATGACGCCGATAGCCGCGAGGACCGGGCAGAGCCCGCGACCTTCGGACTCGTCGCACTCGTCGGAGTCGCGAGCGGGAATGTGGCTGGGGTGCCGGGGACGATTGGGGTCCATGGGTGCTCCCTTGGAACATCGAGGACGCCCGTCCTCTTATAGTTACTGTATGAAAGTAAGTGAAAAATCGTAACTCGTTCGCGGTTCGCACGTTCTCCGGCCCGCCCGCGTTCCGGGCGTACGTTTTCTCCGCCCTCGTCCGTCCGTCCGCATGGCCCTGCGCCGCCGTGAGGTAGAGCTCTCCGTCGAGCGACCGCTCGGGTCCGGCCACGACGCGGGGACTGTCCGGCTCTCCGCCCGGTTCGAGACACCGGAGGACGGGAAACCGACCCCGCGGGAGCTCGGCGAGGCGATGGATCGCCTGCGGGCGGACCTCGATGCCCTCGTGGGCGCGCCGCTCGCGGCCGCGCCGGCGCTGCGCCCCGACCGGGAGCTGCCCGAGCTCATCGAGGCCTACCATCCCCGGCAGCGGGTCCTCCTCGACCTCCTGCGGGACGAGGGGGAGCTCACGGCCGTCGAGCACGCCCGTCTCGTCGAGTACCTGGTCGCCGGCGGCGAACCGATCCGCCCCGCTCCGCCCGCCCGGCCCAACCTGGTCGACCAACCGCTCGCCGCGGCCCCGATCATCGCCGACCGCTCTCCCGAGGGCGCGCGCTCGGTGTCGGAGCTCGTGCGCACGTACCAGATCGAGACCCTGAAGCAGGCGGGCGCGGTCCGGGCGCGTCGCCAGATCTCCTTCGCCGAGTACATGGCGCTCAAGCGCCACTTCGAGTCGGTGACGCCGCCCGCCTCCGCCCCGCCGGGGTCGCCTCCGGCGTGATCGGGTGGGTCTAGATCGACCCGCCGGAGGCCGCAGTGGAGGTTGCGTCCCCGCCGGGCAGTCCGCACAGCGCGATGGCGAGCGCCCCCACGTCGGTGATGCCCCGGCGCATCGGGATCCCGCGCGCCCGGTCCGGCGGAACGGCCGTACGATTGTCCGACGGAGGACCGAAGATCGCGGCCGGCGGGTACTCGGCAGAGCCGAGGACACCGCTCGTTCGCGCGAGGGTGACGCTCATCTCGCGCCGCCGGACCAGCTCCTGGGCCCGCGTCAGGAACGCCGCGAGCGCCGGTCCCTCGTCGACCCCCTCGGGGAGACCGAGCGTGGTCATCGCGAAGACCGCCACCCCTTTCGTCCGGCTCGATTCGGTCAGGTTCTCGGCGGCGACGAGCTCCTCCACGCGCGCCAGGAAGCGCTCCGCGGCCGCCACGGGCGGCTCGCGGATCATGAGGTATCCGAGGCGGCTCGTCCACCCCCGGTCGAAGACCGAATCCGCGGCGGCGCGCAACGCGTCCGACGGCGCGGCCACGACGACCGGCCGGGTGACGCCGGGCGGTCGCGGCGCGGCCTCCGCGCCGGTCGCGAGGCGGTCGAACGTCAACGCGGGGAATCGACCGGTGAGCCCGAGCCGGGCGAGGACCGCCCGGGCCTCCTGACGTTCGGTGCCGGCGACGGGATCCATCGGTCCACCGCCGACGGAGAGGGGTCCGTCACCCCGGTCGATCACGAACGTCGCGGTGTCGCAGCGCGTGGCGACCTGGGCGACGCGGCCCCCGACCCCGCCCTCGCCGAGGACCCGGGCGAGAAGGCCGACCTCCCGACCGGTCGCCCCGGCGGACTGGGCGTCCGCGAAGAATCGGGTGAACTCGTCCCGTGAGACGCCCGCCGGCGGGAGGGCGAGCGCCCGCAGGGCGCCGGGCGAAAGGAGGACGAGGAGGAGGTCTTGCGGGCCGAGGCCCTCCGCGATCTCCCCGACCGCCCGCACGGTCTCCTCGGCCGCCCCGAAACCGGGCAGGCCCGGCGGGACGGCGACGCCGCGGAACGGGAGTTCGTCCAGGACCGGCTCCGGCCCCGCGAGGAACCCCTGGGTCAGGCGTTCCCCGACCGCGTGGAGGGCCCCCAACGCCATCGAGTTCGCCGCGTTGCCGAGGGCGACGAAGGCGACCTGGCGGTACCGACGGTCCGCCACGAACCGGTTGCCGACCCGAAGCACTCCCTCCTCCCGGCGCAGCGCGGCGCGGACCGAGCGGTAGGCGTCCGCGGCGGTCACCGCGGCCTGGTAGGCGCCCCGTGGGACCGGGTCCGGTCCCTTCGGCTCGGGCTCCTCTTGGGGAAACGGCTCCCAGGGGAACCGACCGATCACGAACGTCCCACCCGGCGGGGGGGACAATACGGTAGCGGAGGTGTCCGGAGGGTCACCCCAGCTGGAGCCGCTCAGCCGGTGCGGGGCCGCGGGTCCCGAGGAAGCGCCCGGGACCGAACTGGTGCGGGTCGAGGTCGGAGGGAGTCCCCAGCACGGCCGCCGCGACCCGCTTCGTGGCCGCGGGCGCGAGCATGAACCCGTGCCCCCCGAACCCGTTGGCGTGGACGAAGCCGGGGCGTCGCGGGTCTTCCCCGATCACCGGGAAGCCGTCCGGGGTGTCGTCGTAGAAACCGGACCAGGCGCGAAGCACGTTGAGCGCGCCGAGCCGGGGAATGAGGGCGGTGAGGATCCGGGCCATCCGCGGGAGGAACTCGGGCGAGGTCGACATCCCGCCGGTCGTCCCGGCGGCGTGACGCATCGTGAGGCCGCCCACGATCTCGCCCCGCAGGGTCTGGCTGAAGTAGAGCCCGTCGGACGGGCGGACGACCATCGGGTCGAGGAACGGCCGCATCGGCTCGGTCGCCAGGATCTCGTGGCGCGTCGCGACGTTGGGTACCTCGAGGCCGGCCCGGCGGGCGAACTCGCCGGACCACCCGCCGGCCGCGTCCACGACCGTCGGGGTCGCGACCGTGCCGTGAGAGGTGACGAGTCCCGAGACCCGCTCGCCCGCGGTCGCGATCCCCATCGCCTCGACCCCGAGGAGGACCTCCACTCCGAGCGAGCGGACCGTCTCGTAGAGGCCCCAGATCGCGGGGAAGGGGTAGAGCGTGCCATCGCTCGAGAGGTAGGTACCGCCGACGACGGCGCGGGCGTCGATCCCAGGGACGAGGCGAAGCACCCCGTCGGGTCCGAGGACCCGGGAGGGCAACCCCTCGGACCGGACCACGTCGGAGACGGCGCGGAGCCGGGCCATCTCCGTCTCGTTCTCCGCGAGGAAGAGGTAACCGCCCTGGCGGAACCAGATGTTGTACCCGAACTCGCCGCCGAACCGACGGTACGCGGCGACGGACTCGCGCGCGAGACGAACGGTCGCCCGGGTCTCCCACTGCTGCCGGACTCCCCCGCCGTTCCGTCCGCTCGCCCCCGACGAGAGGAACCCCCGGTCGACCACGAGGATCGGGCCGGCGCCGGCGCGCGCGAGATGGTACGCCGTGTAGAGACCGATGATCCCGGCGCCCACGATGGTGACGGCGTACTGGCCCCGGGCCGGTCCCGTCACGTCGCCCCCCCCTCCGACGTCGTGGCGTCGAGCGACGCGAGCGCGGCGAGCGGCGTCGGGATTACCGGCGGACGCTGCGTGAAGTAGCCGACCTCGGAGGGCGGCCGACCTTCCCGGAGGGCAAGAAGGAGGAGCGCATCCGGAAGACAGTACCGACCCTGACAGAGACCGGTGCCGAGACCGGAGTACCGCTTCGCGACCTCGACCCCGCGGTAGCCGTGGGCGGTCGCCGCGTCGAGGTCCTCGAGCAGGATGTCTTCGCAGGGGCAGGCGATCCATCGCCCCCTTCGGGGCAGGGCGAGCAGCTCGCGGTAGTATCCCTCGAGCTCGTGGCTGCCCTCCGCTCGGACGCGCTCGAGGGTCGCATCGGACGAGCTCCCTCCGAGCAGAGCACGGGCGGCGCGCGCTCCGCTCGGGGCCGACGCCGCGGGCACGGCTCCGCTCACGGAGCCGGCCGCCCAGACGCCCGGCACTGACGTCGTTCCGTCCGCATCGACCGCGGGGTAGTACGCCCCCGTCCCGGCGCGCCATTGCATCCGGGCCCCCACCTGGAAGAGGACAGGAACGTTGGGCACCCGGCGGTGCGCCAGGACGACGCTGTCGCAGTCGAGACGGGAATCCGCGCTCGAACCCCGCGTGCGAACCTCGACGGAACGCACCCGGGAGCGCCCGTTCGCGGCGAGGAGCAGCGACCGGGGATAGAGCGGGATCCCGGCCTCGGAGCAGGCTCGGACGAGTTCCGGAGGGATCGGCCCGGGCGCGACGAGCGCCGCGACGTGGTCGCCGAAGCGATCGATGACGGCGCGGGCACGGTCGCCCGCCCCGAAGACGACGGCCGCGCGGAACGGAGGCTTCGCGCCGGACGGTGTGAGGGCGAAGGCCCCGTCGGCGGTCAGGACGCCGGGCCGGTCGTTGGACCCGAAGAGCAGCGAAGCATCGTAGCTACCGACGGCGACGAGCACCCGGCGCGCCCGGACGAGGACGCCGCGGGAGGGCTCGGTGTACGCGAGGAGCTCGAACGGCGCGTCCCCCGCCGGACGGGGTGGGGGGAGGAACGAGACGGTCGTCCGCGTGAGCAGGGTGGCACCGGGGACCGGGACGGCTCGGGAGGAACGGTCGAGGAGGAGCGGCGCGGCGCCGGCCGAGACGAGCTCGGCGGCCGCCGCCCGTCCCGCCCGACCGGCCCCCAGGATGACCACGTCGGTGGTCCGGAGCTCGGGAGGCACTCGAAGCGCTGTCGCGCTGCCCGCCGAGGGAGGGGCTCCGTAGCCCGCGAGTCGCCGGATCACGCGGTGGTAGAGGGGGGCCGCGAAGGCGGGGCGCCGGAACCCGTGCAGGGTGTCGATCCCGGACCGGAACACGAGGTCGAAGACGGCGAGGAGGTCCAGTCGTCGGGAGGGCCACGCGTTCTCGGTCTCGACCTGGTCCCCCGGGCCGGGCTCGTACCGGCACGCCCGGACGTTCGGTCGGCCGTTGACCCGGACGAGACATCCCGTGCACTGGCCGATCCCGCACAGGGGGGCGCGGGCCCGGTGGTAGCGGGGCGAACGCTGCAGGTTCGGGAGCCCCTTACGGACGAGCACGTCGAGCACGGTCTCGCCCGGCGGGGCTGACTCGGTGTGCCCGTCGAACGAGAACTGACGGCCGGGCGGCTCGACCATTCAGGATCCCTCGAGCACCCGTGCCGTGAGTATTTAGTATGCGGGGGACGGGGGGCGACACGGCGCGTCTCAGAGGGCCGTCCGGAGTCTGTAGCCGAGTCCGTCGTGGGGAGTGCTATATAGATTGGCGCTCGTCAGCGGCCTTCGGATGCGCGCGAGCGGGGGATTCCACGGACGTCGCATCCAGAAAACCGGCGGCTCGACGTTCATCGTCTCGCTGCCGAAGAACTGGGTGCTCGCCCGCGGGCTCGGGGCGGGCGATGTGCTGTATTTCACGCCGCGGGCCGACGGATCGATGACGATCTTCCCCGAGGCGGCCACGGGCGCGGAGGGGGAGAAACGGGTCGTCAACATCACGAACGACGACGACGAGGACCACCTATTCCGCCGCCTGGTCGCCGAGTACATCGCGGGCTACCCGATGCTGGAGATCCGGACCGCGGGACGGATGAGCTCCCGCACGCGGGACGTCGTCCGAAGCTTTGCGCAGCGGATGATCGGGCCGGAGATCCTGGAAGAGACCGCCGAGTCGGTGATCCTCCAGGACGTCGTCGGCCCGAACCCGCTCCCGATCCCGTCCGTCATCCGGCGGATGCATCAGATGGTCCGCTCGATGCAGTCGGACGCGATGACGGCGTTCCGCACCCGGGACACGTCGATCGCGAAGGACGTGATCGACCGGGACTGGGAGGTCGACCGTCTCCACTGGTTCTTGGAAAAACAGGTCACCACGGCGCTCCGCGACGCCCGCATCCTCGCGACGCTCGACCTCACGCTGCCAGAGTGCTCGACGTACCTGCTCGCGTCGCGCGTGCTCGAGCGGATCGCCGACCACACGGTCCGCATCGCGGAGACCGTGTCGATCCTCGGCAAGGACCGCACCCCCGAGCGACTCGGAGGCGAGCTCGACAAGATGAGCACGAGCGCGGCGGCCGCCGTCGCCGACGCGCTCGACAGCTTGGATTCCCGCGACATCCCGAAGGCCAACGCCGTGATCGACGCCGCCCACGAGATCACGCGGTACCGGGAGAAGCTGCTCCACGAGATCGCGACCCGCCAGGGCCGCCTCGCCGTAGGCCTCGCGTACGTGCTGGAGAGCTTGGAGCGGATCGCATTCTACGCGAGCGACCTCGCCGAGATCGCGATCGACCGGGCCGTCGAGGTCGCGGGCCGTCCGCCGGTCGACACCGGGCCCGCCAAGACCCCGACCCTCGTCGCGTAGTTCCGCGCCTCGTTACCCGAGGATCGCCGTCACGAGGGTCGCGAGGTCCGCGTCCGTCGGGACCCGTGGGTTCGCGAGGGCCCCCGGCGACCGCAGGGCTCGGGCGAGGACGAAAGCCCGCTCGCTCTCCGCCCGCGTGAGATCCCCTCCCGCGGCGCGCACGGTCAGTGGGAACGGTAGCTGGCCGTAGAGTCGGCGCAGGCGCTGCGCGAGGCTGGCGTCGGACCGCTCGTCCCGGTCGCGGGCCCGCTCGGCCAGGGTCTCGAGCCGGTCCCGGGCCGACGGATGGTCGAAGTCGAGGACGTACGGGAGCGCGAGGCCGAGGAGCCGGGCGTACGGGAGGCCGGTCGGTCCCTCGAGCGCCCGGGCGAGGGCGTGGGCGAGGCCCCGCTGGGCGTTCGACGCCGCGAGCCCGGCCGCGGTCGCCGCGTAGTGGAGCGCGGCGCGCGCATCCGGGTCGTCGCTCCACCGGATCGCGTGCGGGAGCCGGCGGACGATCGCGGTGGTCGCGTCGAGGGCGAGCGCGTCCGAGAAGGGGTTCGCCCACGCCGAAAGGAACGCTTCCGTGGCGAGCGCCAGGGCCTCGAACGCGCCGTCCATCAGCTCGGCCGGGGCGAGGGAGGCCGCGAGCGCCGGGTCGACCAGCGCCCAATCCGGGATCAGGGAACGGTGGGCGATCTCGAACGGGGCTCCGTCGGCGGTGCGCAGGTCGGCTGCCCACGAGGCCTCGGCTCCGCTCCCGCTCGTCGTCGGAACGGCGATGAGGAGGATCCCGGAGGTCGTTGGAGGATCCCAGGTCGGGGGAAGTTCGGCGAGCGAGAGGTCCGGTTGGGCCCATCGGAGCCGGACGGCCTTCGCGGCGTCGATCGTACGGCCCCCGCCGAGCGCGAGCAGGGCGTCCGGCGGATGTTCCCGAGACCGTTCGGCGACCCGGTCGACCTCGTCCAGCGAGTTCGCCCGCTCGCTTGCCGTCTCCACCTCGACGCTCGCGTCGCACTTCGCGAGCTCCTCGACGAGGCGACGGGCCCCGTCGTGTCGGGCGACGGCCGGGTCGACCAGGAGGACGGCCCGCCGTACCCCGAGGCCGCTCAGCTGCTCGAGCGCGCCGGTGCCCCACGCGATCCGGGGCGACAGGAAGAATCCGCTCACGCCGGGCGTCTCCCCAACCGGGGTCGCGGGCCTACGCCCGGGGTCCCTCGCGGCATCGTCCGCAGGCTCCGGTGAGCGAGAAGGCGATCCCGTCCACGCTCCAGCCCGCCGGGTGCTGGGCGGCGAGGGCGACCAGGAGCTGGCGTTCCGCGTCCTGGAGCTCGAGGCGGGAGATCCGACCGCAGCTCCGGCAGACGATGTGGGAGTGGGGCGGCTCGAGGAGCCCGACCCGGATGACCCGCGGCAACGACTCGGGCATCTCGAAGAGCGGTTCCACCGGCCGGGCGCGTAGGCGCGGTCGGGCACGACGGGCGGGAGTGCGCCGGGCGGGGGTACGTCGGGGCGCCATGTGCGCCGGCCGACCCCACCCCTGTATTTAGGAAACGCCGCGCGACCGGAGGCGTCGGCCGCTCCCGCGTCCCCGACTACTCGGCGGCCGGGCCGCGCGGGACGACGCCCGCGGGGACGAGCGGCAGCGAACGCAATCGCTGGCCCGTGGCGTCGTAGATCGCGTTCGCGATCGCCGGCGCCACCGCGATGAGGGGGGTCTCACCGCCGCCCTGGGACGGGAGGTCCCGCCGGTCCAGGAGGAGCACTTCGATCGGTGGAACGTCGTGGAAACGTGGGACCCGGTACTGGGAGAGCCGCGGGTTCAGGATACGGCCGTTCTCGAAGGAGATCGCCTCGAACAGCGCGCCGCCGAGCGCCATGATGGTGCCGCCCTCGACCTGGCTCTTCAGGTTCGCCGGGTGCACGATCGCCCCGCACTCGAACCCGGTGACGATCCGCACGACCTCGAGCCGTCGGTCGTCCCCCACGTGAACTTCCGCGAAGGTGGCAACGCGGCCCCCCTTCTCGAGTCCCACCGCGATCCCCTGGCCACGGCCGGAGCGGCGGGCCGCGCGTCGGGGCCGCGTGTCCCAGTGGGCCCGTTCGGCGACCGCACGGAGGACGGCGGCCAGTCGGTCGTCCGCCAGGAAGCGCAGCCGGTACTCCACCGGGTCGGCGTGGAACCGGGCCGCGAGCTCGTCCACGTGCGATTCCCGGGCAAAGTTGTTCGCCGTCGCGGCGAGCGCGCGGTAGGAGCCCTGCGGGAGGGGGGATTCCGCGGGCTGGTTGCCGATGCTCTGGTTCGGCACCCGGTACGGGATGCGGGCGGCCGCCGAGCCGGCGTTCAGGTCGTGGAACTTCCAAGCCGTGATCGTGCCGTCGGCCTCGGCGCCCGTCTCGATGTCGATCACCGCCATCGGGCGCAGGTAGGCCTGCGTGAACTCCTCCTCCCGTGTGTAGACGATCCGGACCGGGTGCCCGGTCGCCTTCGCGAGCCGGGCCGCGCCCGCGGCGAGCTCCGAGGCGTGTTTGCCGCCGAACCCGGACCCCGTCGGCGGTACAATGACCCGCACCCGGGTCGGCGGGAGACCGAGCGCATCGGAGAGGGCGTCGCGTGCCCGGAACGGAGTCTGGGCGCCCATCCACACGGTCAGGCGCGGGCCGTCCCAGGCGGCGAGGACGGCATGGGTCTCCATCGGAACATGGGCGATGTACGCCGTTGTGTAGGTCGCCCGGAGCGAGACCGGGGCCGCTGCGAGCGCCCCCTTGACGTCCCCCGCTTCGTGGTGTATCACGTCCCAGAAATCCTCGCCCTCCGCGGGGTGCTGGCGGAGGTAGGCGACGATGTCCTTCCCGGACGGTTGCGGGGGGGTCGCCCACTCGGAGTGGATCGCCTTCAGCGCCGCGCGGGCCGTGAGGAGGTCCGGGGCGGCGACCCCAACGAACTCCCCCTCCCGGAGGACCGTCACTCCGGGGAAGGCCTGGGCCGCGGTCAGGTCGACGCTCAGGAGCTTCGCGCCGTGCATCGGGGGAAAGAGGACCTTTCCGTACAGCATGCCCTCCGGGTGGAGGTCGGAGGTGTACTGGAGGGCCCCGGTCACCGCGTCACGTCCGCCCAGATTCAGGGAAGGCAGCCCAGCCCGGGTCCACTCGGAGGGAGGGACGGGTCGCGTCGAGGGGGCGACCGCGTCCACTCGGTGGAGGCCCTTCACGAGGTCGCCGTAGGCGACGGTGATCGAGCGAGCCGCGCCCTTTCGGAGGTGGGCCCGACCGTCCTCGAGTTCGACCGCGTCGGCCGATACTCGTAGCCGGGTCGCGGTGAGCTCTCTCAGGGCCGCCCGGGCCGCGGCCCCGGTCCGGCGCAGATGCTCGCCCGCGTCGGGCATGGAGCGGCTGCCGAAGGTGCCCATGTCCCAGGGGCAGGCATCCGTGTCCCCCATCGTGAGCTCGACCGACGTGATCGGCAGGCGGAGCTCCTCCGCGACGAGCAGCGAGAGGGCGGTCCGGGTGCCCTGGCCGACCTCGACCTTGCCGATGAACGCGCGCGCCTTCCCGTCCTCCCCTACGTGGATCCACGCGCCGCCGTGGGGCGGACCCCCGCGTCCCCACTCGCCGACGCCCGGCCGCTCGGCCGGAAGGACGACGACCAGCCCCGGGCCGAGCCGGTCGAAATACGGCCGGTCGGTCGGGGAGAGGAGGTCGAAGGGGGAGGCGGGCTTCACGGGATTCGACCCCCGTTCGGGGGGAGTTGCTGTGACGCGTCGTGGATCGCCGCGAGGATGCGGAGATAACCGCCGCAGCGGCAGAGGTTCCCATCCATCGCCGCCCGGATCTCCCCCTCGTCCGGGTGGGGGTTCCGCTCCAGCAGCGCGACGACGGTGAGGATCATTCCCGGGGTGCAGAACCCGCACTGGAACGCGGCCGCGTCGAGGAACGCCTGCTGTACGGGATGCAGTCGCTCCCCGTCCGCGAGGCCTTCAATGGTCGTCACGGACCGGCCGACCACCTCGCCGACGGGGGTCATGCAGGCCCGGACCGCGACCCCGTCTACGAGGACCTTGCAGGCCCCGCACTCGCCCTCCCCGCACCCGTACTTGGTGCCGGTGAGACCGAGTTCCTCCCGAAGGACGTAGAGCAAGCTTCGGTCCCGGTCGAGGGAGATCGGCCGCTCGACGCCATTCACCCGGAGCCCGGCCGCGGCGCGGGGGGAGGTCACCGACTTCCTCGCGCGGCCGCGGGGGGCGGAAGACCGGGCCCGGGGGGTGCGAGTCGTCACGGCGGAGCCCAGCACCGGGGCGTAGTTGGGGATTTGCCTCCGGGGTCCGCGCCTACGGGGGCGGGGACCGAGGAGCGCGGGGTAGGAGCGGAGGCATTCGTAACGAACGCTCCCGCTCCTCCGGACCCCCTCTTAGAGGTTCCCCGCGTAGAACCGGACGACCCGACCCCAGGCATCCGTCGCGCTCTCCGCGTGGTAGTTCGGCCGGGTGTCGTTGAAGAAGGCGTGTTTTGCCTCCGGGTAGACGTGGAACTCGAAACTCTTTCCCGCGGCGGCCATCGCCTCCGCGAAGGCGGGGACGGTCTGCGTAATGCCGGGGTCCTCGCCGCCGTACAGCCCAAGCACCCGGGCGCCGATCCGGGGGACCGCGTCGAGGGGCGGGTTCTGGCCGTAGAAGATCACGGCCGCGCGAAGGTCCGGGTCGACCGTCGCGAGACGGGCGGACATCGCCCCCCCGTAGCAGAAACCAACGGACGCGATCCGGTGCGGGTCCACTCCGGGAAGCGAGCGAAGGTACTGAGCGACCCCATGCAGGTCCCGGGCGAACCCTTCCTGGACGGGTGGCTGGCTGATCGTCCCGAACGCCTGCAGAATCGGTCGCCGCTCGGGCGGCTGCGAGGCCGCGAACGCCGCGAGCTTCGCGGGATCGCGTCGGAGATCCGGAGGAGCCTCGGCGAACGCCTTCATGGCGAGACCGATGTTGACCGGGGTCAGCAGCGCGTGGAGCTCCCCGGTGAACAGGTCGGGGGCGGCCGCGATATAGCCCAGTCGGGCGAATCGTCGAGCGACGTCCCGGATGTGGGCATCCGGTCCGAAGATCTCGTGGATCACGATCACGGCCGGGTACTGGATCCCCGGCTTCGGATTCTCGGGGAAGGCCACGTAGCAGTCGACCTTCCGTCCGTCCGTTGAGACCGAAACCTCTTCTTCCGGCGCCATCGGACGGGCCACGCCGGACTTCCAGATGACTCGTTCGGTGCGGTCCTCGACGGGGGCGCGACCGGGCTCACCCGAGCCAGTTCCAGAAGTCGTCCCGCCAGTAGTCCACGGACTCCTGGAGGTGCCTCAGGCGGACGGGCGTCAACCCTTCCCGCTGCGCCGCATCGAACCGGCTCCTAAGTTCCTCCACGGTTTCGTCGGAGAGGGCGTCCAGGATGGCCTTGAGGTCGTGCTCGATCCCGACGTCCAAGACCCGGTCGGGATGGCGGATCACGAGGCGAAAGTGGTGGCTGTTCGGGAGTTCGACCCGGATCACCTGCCACGAGAGCGTCTCGCCCCGCTTCGCTTGAAGACGGAAGGCGGCCAGGTTCCCGATCGCCTCGGCGACGAAATTCTCGTCGGTCAATCCGGGTTTCAAGTGGAGGCCGATCTCGAGCCCGCGGTGCATACCGAGGCCACCCACCGGGAACGGAAACCCTCGTCGTGGGTTCCCGCGGTGACGGCTAGGCGGAGTCCCGCTCGAGGGCCGGAGCGAGACGGCGACGCCACTCCCCCACGTCGTTGCGTCGGCACTGCTCGGCACGTCGGGCGGTGGCCGACGCGGAGAGGGCGCGGGCGTGTTTCTCGAGCCGAAGACCGTGGAACTCGAGGTCGGACCTCCGGGACCCGTCGGCGACGATCCGGTACCAGTACTGCGAGCCCTCGTAGGGGCCGTCCACGTGGGTATTCGTCCACGCCCGCTCCTCGGGGAAGAGGCGGACCAGTCGGCGGATCCGCACCGACCGCCCCCCCCGGTACGTGGTGTCGGTCATCATGAGGGCATCCTCGCTGACCCGGTGGACTGACCGCCGGGTCCGCTCGGAGAAGAGCGGTCCGTCGTCCGGTCCGAAGTCCGTGCACCAGGCGTACGCCACCCGCGCGGGAACCCGGAATGGCTGGCGGAAGTGGTACCGCAGCGAGATCACCGGCACGCCGCTCCCTCCTCCCGTCAGCGCGAGGCGGTCCAGACGACGGCGCCGAGCCCGGTCGCTTCGCAGAGGCCGATCCCGAAGAGGAACGGGGCGAACGTGTCGGGGATGAGCGGCATCGCCGCGAGGTAGGAGTAGACCGTGAGAGCGCTCTGGACGACGAACGCCCCTGCGAAGACGAGCAGCGCGAGCCCAAACCCGGTCCGGGTGTGGGCGTACAGCCGACGGTAGAGGGCGAAGAGGACCCCCGCGAGGATGATGCTGACGAGCCCCAGAACGACGCTCGCCTCCATCAGGAGGTTGCTCATCGGAGCCCTCCGGGAGCGGACGGCACGGCGGGTCGGGCGCCGCGACGTACCACGCGTCGTCCGTCCCGCGTCGGGGGCGGCGAGGCGTCCACGGTCTCGAGGTAGGCGGACGTGGAGGCGCAGATCTCGTACGGCGTGGCGTACGCATCCCCGACCGGCCGGATCACCGCCCCGCTTCGCTCCAGGATCCGGAGGTGGTGGCGCACGGTGCGGTAATCGAGCCCGAGGGCGGCCGAGAGCTGGTGGGCGTTGGCGGGGGAGCGACCGAGCTCCTCCAAGAGCCGGCGGCGGTTCGGTCCCCCGCGGGTGCCGAAGAGGAGGTACCACATCAGGGAGCGGAAACCGGGGCTCATGGGACGCCCCGGCCGAGACGACCGCTCCTTATCTGTCGAACCCCCTCCTCGGGCGGGTTTTCGGGGCTCAGAACGCAGCCAGCCCCTCCGCGGCCGCGGGCAGCGAGAAGACGGCGTAGAGCGGCGTGAGGGTTCCGCCGGCGCCGATGCGGAACTCCTGGAGCTCGGCGGCACCGGCGTCGTAGACCTCGAGGTACTGTCCGTGTGAGCCCCCGATAGCGAGGTCAGTGTCGGCGGCCCCCGTGGCAGCGGCGACGTCCACGGCGACCGAGAGCGTCCCGCCCGCCCCGACGTGGTAGGAGGTGATCGTGGCCCCATGGGCGTTCGAGGTGAACGCGTACGAGCCGGCGACCGCGACCCAGCAGGGGGCGGCCTGGCCATCGGGAACGGACCCGCTCACGACCGTGAGCTGGCCGTCCCGCGCGACCGAGTACGACGAGAGCGCCCCGATCGCGGCGTCGCTCACGATGAGTGAGCCGCCGCGGCCGAACGCGAACCCGTAGGGCGTGCTGCCGTTCGAGGGAGTAACGACCGGAGCCTGGGCGATCCCCCGGAAGTTGACCGGGTAGGTGTCGATGAGGCTCGTCGTCTTCTCGGTGACCACCAGGACCGTTCCCGCGGGGTTGAAGGCGACCTCGGCGGGGCCGGTCGGCGCGCTCGTGCTGAGCGGTTGGCGCGAGCCCGGGAGGGGGAGGAGCAGCCCGTGGTCGGCGAGGAGGAATCCGGCGATGTTGCCGGGCACCGTGGCGTTCCCCGCGTTGAGGACGTAGACGAACGCGTCGTGCACCGTCAGGCTGACGGGCCCAATGCCGCGGGAGGCAACCCGGTCCACGAACGAGAGGATGGGGTGGCCGGCGGACGGGGCGTGGACCGCGAATTCCGTGATGGTGTTGTCCCCCGCGTTGACGACGAGGAGGTACCGGTGGTCCGAGGTCAGCACCAGAGCGCCCTGGTCTGCGAGGCTCGAACCGGTGCCCGTTCCGTGCGTGCCAAAGTGACCCGCCGGAACGAGCGCTCCGCCGGGTCCGATCGCGTACGCCAGAACGGAGTTGCCGGTGACGGCGTTCGACATCGTGAACACCGCGCCACCGGCTCCGGAGGCCAAGGCCAGGGGGGGCGAGGTCGGCGCTTGGGCAGACGCAGAGGCCGAGACCAGCAGCAGCAGCACGGCTGCCGCCGGGATCAGCCACAGATGGCTGGGTCGCTTCATGGCGACCCGCCGACCCCGTCCGCCGACCATATGGATAGGCCGTAGTCCCACTCCAGTCCGACCCCAATCCGGTCCGAGTTCGGCCCGAACTGCTCGGCCGGTCGACCGACCAGGCGAGTTGCCTCAGACCGTCCTGAAACCGGACGCTGGCGTGGCTCCCGTTGCAGAACGGCTTGTTCGTAGAGGCCCCGCACCGGCGCAGGGTCACCCGGTCGCGTGTTTCGTACGGGGTGCCGTTCGCGGACTCGATGCGAATCCCGCCGCGGACCCAGAGGGGCCCGCTGCACTCCATCGCCGGTTCTTCGGCGGGTTCGATACGGGGGAGGGACGGGAACCGTGTCAGGGGGTTCCGTTCCGTCCACCGCACGGAGCGGGGTGCACGCGACGGCCGGACCGGAGCGGTCACTCCTTTAAGTCGCCCGGTGACACTTTCGCGTCGGTTCGGTCGTGATGTCGCCCGGTACGAGTCCGACCCGATCCCCCGCTCCCGAAGTGACGATCCGGCGGATCACCGATTCCGACCGAGACGGCTACCGGGCGCTTCGACTGCAAGCGCTGAAGATCGACCCGATGGCGTTCGGCAGCACTTGGTCGAGAGAGTCCGAGTACGATGAGGCCCTGTGGACCGAGCGGACCCACCAGGCCGCTACGTCGTTCGAGGTATCCTCCTGGCTCGCCGAGTCCCACGATGGAGAGCTGGTCGGCATGGCCGGAGTCTTCTGGGAGAAGGGTTCCTTTGTGGTCTGGGGGATGTGGGTCGACCCTCGATCGCGGGGAACCGGGATCGGCGGACGTCTTCTCGATGAATTGCTGCGGTGGACCGCAACTGCCCACCCGGAGGCGGCCGTTCGCCTCTCCGTCAACCCGACCCAGAGCGCCGCCGTGAACCTGTACCTCGCCCGCGGGTTCCGTCCTACGGGCGGGGTCGAACCGCTGGGGCACACCCCGGGCGCGGTGGTGGAAGATATGGCCCGCCCCCCCGGGGGATCGAGAACGTCCGGGTAAAGGGGATCCGAACCGACCCGGAGTTCGAGTTTCCCCGTTGGCCAGAGGTCCGCCTACGAGGTCGGTGCGGGGAAAGGGATTGGAACCGTACGGGGGTTCAACTCCGCCACCCCCGGGCATCTAACCTCCATCACCATGGAGGACGACGGATCAACGCGTCCGGTCTACACCGCGACCGCGGAGTCGGTCGAGGCGACGGTAGAACCCAGGTCGGGGCCCCACCCCGACCAAGATGAGGAGGTCTCCGTCGACCTCGAAAAGTAGCCGATACCGATCGCCCAGGAAGTGGGCGACTCGGACACCCCCCCGAGTGATGTGCCTAAGTTGACTCACACTATACCCCAACCCAGAGGCAAACGGGCGCTTCCGGAGCCGGGCGATTAGTCGCCACATTTCAGCTCGGGCGCGCAACGGGAGATCCGTGAGATCCGTCTCGAAAGACGGGCCGACGGCGACCCGAAGGCTCATCGGGGGGACCGACGGACTCTCGAGGGTGGATATTTAGTGTACAGCGACTCAATGGGTTCGAGCTTGGCCTTTCCGGAGTGGATGTCCTTGAGGCGTTGCTCCATCTCCTGAAACCACGGATCCTGTTCCTCGAGTTCTTCGAGGATGGCCCGAATGACATCATCGTAGCTCTGACCCCCGGACTTTAGGCGCTGCAGCTCGGCCCTCGTGGAAGCGCGCACGGGGATCGTGGTCAGGGCGTCAGCCGACACGGCGATGGGTTCTATGGCTTCGTTGGTTTTAATCATTGTCGTCACGGGTGCTCGCGGGCGCTTGATTCGGTCCCGCCCAGAGCCCAAGGCCCTACTTCCCGAGGTGAGAGAAGTGCGGTTCCTCGCGGAAGGTGTAATCAGCCTCGGACTAAGGGTTCGGATTTGAACCGCCCGTGGGTTCGAATATCCCGCGTTTTCTCGACAGGTCCATCTACAAGTTCGATGCGGGGAGAGGGATTTGAACCCCCGAACCCCTACGGGACCAGACCCTGAATCTGGCGCCTTTGGCCAAGCTTGGCAATCCCCGCGCGGGGGAGCCGAGCGACGCCCGGGTTAAGATGATTTTGTCCGAGCGAGCCTACGCGGTCGCCGAGGTCGGGTGCCCAGGGCCCCGGCTCTTCTCGCCGTTGAGGACGTCGAGCGCTTCGGTGACGGTCGCCTTCTCGTGGACGATGGCACGGAGCGCCTTCAGCATCGCCACGGGGTGGTCGGACTGCCAGATGTTCCGACCCATGTCGATCCCGTGGGCCCCTTCGTCGATCGCGCTCCGCGCGAGCTCCAGCGCCGCCCGGTCGCTGTCCAGCTTCGGGCCGCCCGCGACGACGATCGGTACCGGGCACCCCTCGACCACCTTGGAGAACCCGTCGCAGTAGTACGTCTTGACCAGATGGGCTCCGAGCTCGGCCGAGACCCGACAGGCGAGCGCGAGATATCGGGCGTCCCGCTTCTCGAGCTCCTTGCCGACCGCCGTGATCGCCATCACCGGCATGCCGGCCTCCTCGCCGTGGTTGACGAGCTCGCCCAGGTGGACGAGCGATTCGTGCTCGTGGGGGGATCCGACGAAGACGCTCAGCGCGACCGCGCAGACGTTGAGGCGGACCGCTTCCGCCATCGAGGTCGTCACGGCCTCGTCCGAAAGGTCCTCCTGGAGCACCGTCACGCCCCCCGAGACCCGCAGGACAATCGGAGTACGGGTGGTCGGGGGGACGGTCCGACGGAGGATCCCGCGCGTGAGAGCGATCGCGTCCGCGTGGGGAAGGAGAGGTGCGATCGTCACTCCAGCGTCCTCGAGGCGCCGGGTCGGTCCCATGAAGTAGCCGTGGTCGACCGCGAGCATGACCGTGTTCCCGCTCGACGGGAGGAACATCCGGTGAATCCGGTTGGAAAGTCCCCAGTCCATCGGACCCCTCGACCTGGCAAAGACCCGGTTCCCTTCATAGCGTTGCCTCGGGAGGGGCGGGGCGGGAGGTGCTAGTCGCGGGGTTCCCGGCCCTTGGTCGGCATCGGAACCGGCACTCTCCGGTCCTCCTTGACCCGATTGAGGACGACCTGGGTGTTGGACCGCTCGACGTACGGGTCTTGAAGGACGTGTTTCACGAACCGGTCCAAGTCGCGCCGGTCTCGGAACCGGCCGATCAGGAGCGCGTCCGTGTCCCCGGTGACATCGTAGATGGCGGAGGCATGCGGATCCCGTGCAAGGCGCTCCTCGACCTCGCGCAGACGCCCCTTGGAGATCCAGATCCCGATCACGGCCCACAGGTCCCAGCCGAGCTGCTCCTCGTCGAGGACCGGAATGTACCCGCGGATCACGCCCTGAGCCTCCAGGCGGGCGATCCGGGCGCTCACGGTCGTCGGCGAGACCTTGAGCCGGTGGGCGAGGTCGCGGTGACTGCGCCGCGCGTCGACGTTCAACTCCACGAGCAGCGAACGGTCGAGGTCGTCCAGACTGGACGTACGGCTCATGATTGAAGTAGACTGCGGACGAAGATAACGATTTACAAAGAAATATTGGACGTTTGTGTGAAATCCTCGACTCAACCTTGATGTAGCGGGAGCCGCTCGTTCGCGTCAGGTTCCATGGCTCCGACGAAGAAGACGAAGCGCAGCCACGACGGTGCAGCGATCCTCGAACGGCTGAAGGCGGAGAAGATCCGCTGGGTCCAGCTGTTCTACACGGACGTGTTCGGCGGGTACAACCAGGTCGATGTGCCGCTCGCGACGCTGGACGAGGAGTCGTTCCTCTCCGGGGTCCCCAAGCTCGACGGCTCGTCCGTGCGCGGCTTCCGCGAGATCTTCGAGTCCGACATGTTGCTCGTCCCGGACCCTGGTACCCTCGCCACGATCCCCTGGAACCCCGAGGCCGGCGGCACCGTGCGGTTCATCTGCGACGTCCGGCTCGGTGCCACGGCCGAGCCGTATGACCACGACCCGCGCGCGGTGGCCCGGAAGACGGAGGGGGTCCTCGCTAGCGCGGGGTACGACACCTCGTACTGGGGTCCCGAGGTCGAGTTCTTCATCTTCGACTCCGTCCAACTGATCCCCTCTCCGCAGGGAGTCCGCGACCCGTGGGCGGGCGCCGGCTACCTGCTCAACCAGTCCGAGGCCCCCTGGAGCAGCGGACCGATCACCTCGACGATCCGGTTCAAGGAGGGGTACCACCGGACCCCTCCGTCTGATTCGACGATCGGACTCCGGGCGGAGATGTCGAACATCCTCGCCGACGATTTCCACGTCACGATGGACGCCCACCACCACGAGGTGGCGACGAGCGCCCAAGCGGAACTGAACATCCACTTCGACGAGCTCGTCCCGACGGCCGACCACATCCAGGACCTCCGGTATGTGATCAAGAACGTGGCCCACCGCCACGGCAAGGTCGGATGTCTCATGCCGAAGCCGATCTACGGCGACAACGCGATCGGCATGCACACGAACCAGTCGATCTGGTCGAAGGGGAAGAACGCCTTCTTCGACGCCTCGGACCCGTACGCCGAGGTCAGCCAGACCTGCCGGTACTACATCGGCGGCCTGATGCAGCACTCCCGGGCGCTCTGCGCCATCACCAACCCGATCACGAACTCGTACCGGCGATTGGTCCCCGGTTACGAGGCGCCCGTGTTCATCGCGTGGAGCAAGGCGAACCGTTCGGCCAGCATCCGCATCCCGATGTACCACAAGGGTCGCCCGGGGGCGAAGCGGATCGAGTACCGCACGCCCGACTCCGCCGCGAACATCTACCTCACCGAGGCGGCGCTCGCCCTGGCGGGCCTGGACGGCATCAAGCGGAAGATGGAACCGCCCCCCCCGGTGGACGAGAACATCTACAAGCTCAGCCCCGGGAAGCGGAAGTCGCTCGGGATCCGCGAGCTCCCCGGGTCGCTCGGGGAGGCGCTCGACTGCCTCGAGTCGGACCGGGCCTTCCTGAAGCCCGCGTTCGCGGACTCCCTCCTCGACACCTACATCGAACTCAAGCGGGAGGAACAATTGGAACTGAACTTACGGCCCCACCCGTACGAGTTCTATCGGTACCTCGACGTCTAGAACGAACCCTGGGGGCGGAGGACCTCCCCCGCTCCCGCTTTCTTCCCGGGCGGGTCCCGGAGTCGGGTGCGAGGCATGACCGAAGCCCGACGCTTCTCCGGAGGACGCATCCTCACCGGCCGTCGCACGGTCGAGTCGATTCTCGTCCAGGACGGGCGGGTCGTCGCGGCCGGGAGCGAGGAGGAGACCCGACGTGCGAGTCCGTCGGGGACCGAGGTCCTTCCTCTGGACGGCCGGGCCGTGATACCGGGCCTGATCGACGCCCACCTCCACCTGGTCGAGATGACCCGAGTGCGGGAAGGCCTCGACCTCCATGGAGCGCGATCGATACGGGAACTTCAACAGGTCCTCGAGGGGTGGGCCCGGGCCCACCCCACGGGGGCCCTGGTCGGTCGGGGGTGGTCGTCCGACCGGTTCGAGGAACGTCGGGACCCGAGTTCCCGGGACCTGGACCGGGTCGTCTCCGACCGCCCGGTGATCCTCTATCATGCGAGCGGACATTCCGCGGTCCTGAACCGGGCCGCCGTCCTCGCCGCGGGCTTCTCCGATGCCACGGCCGACCCCGCCGGCGGCCGTCTCGGCCGGGATTCGGACGCGGTGCTGGACGGGGTCGTCTACGAGCGGGCGCTCGATGCGGTCGGCCGGCTCGCGAGCCAGGCGGAACCGCCGGACCCCGCCTCGCTCGCTCGGACGCTTAGGATTGCGAACACCCTCGGGCTCACCACCGTCGCCTCGATGAACACCCCACCGGAGGAGCTGCATGCCCTCCAAGCGACGGTCCGGTCCCACCCAACGCTCCGGATCGTCTGCTACGGCCGCCTTTCTCGGTGGGCCGAGTTCACACCTTCCGACTGGGATAACTCCGGTGCGGGGGGCGGTGTGTCCCTGGTCGGCATCAAGGCATTCGCCGACGGCGCGTTCGGCCCACGGACCGCTTGGCTGACCGAGCCGTACGCCGACCGCACGTACGAGGTAGGGGTCCCCACCCTTCGCGGAGCGGAGCTCGCCGCGTTCCTGGCCCGGTGCCGTGCGCAGGGATGCGCCCCGGCGATCCACGCGATCGGCGACGCGGCGCTCGCCGAGGTCCTCCACGCGCTGGAACGGGAGGGAACAGGGGGGACCCGGCCGGCGCGCATCGAACACGCCTCGCTCGCGCCCCCCGCGGTCTATCCCCTCCTCGACCGGGTCCGTCCGGCCCTCGTGGTCCAACCTGGTTTCGTTTGGACCGATTGGTGGCTCGGGCAGCGCCTCGGAACGACTCGGGCCCGTTGGGCCTACCCGTTCCGGACCCTGCTCGGTCGGGGCCACCACCTGGCCGGGTCGAGCGACGCTCCGTTCGATTCTGCCGATCCCTGGGTCGGCCTGGCCGCCGCCCTCTACCGAACGTCCCCGGAGGGAGGCTCGGCCAACGCGACCCCCGAGGAGGCGCTGACGGCGCCCCAAGCACTCGAGCTCTACACCCGGAACGCCGCGAGGGCTCTCGGGGAGCAGGACGTGGGAACCCTCGAACCCGGGTTCCGGGCCGACCTCGTGGTCACGGGCGCGCCCGACCTCGAACGGGCGATCGCGCTCGGCTCGAAGACGGTCCTTTCCACCTGGGTCGGAGGGGTGTGCGTGTTCGACCGTGCCGCCGACGGGGAACCACAGCCGTCTTAGACCACGCCGGGCTCGACAATTCGTGCCCGCTGCTACCGACGTGCCCGAGCGCAAGGAGTTCTCCCCGTCGATGCGCGTGGACCTCATGGTCTCCGATTGGCGGGCCGCCCTCCCACCCGAGGCCTCGGTCGAGGAGAAGGAACGGCGGCTCTACGGCGCGGCCTGGGAGGCGTACCGGGACGGCGACTTTGGGTTCGGACTCTGGTGCTGGCACGAGTGCGACCGCCTCTCGAACAACCTGAACGGGAACATCCGCGAGGTGACCCGCATCCTGGGGCCGGGCCGGTTCTTTGGTTTCTCGCACCGCAAGGCGATCGCGAGTGCCCTCCCGATCGAGCGGATCTACCGACCGCGGAAGGGCGACATGAGCACGCCCCGCCCCGACGCCTACGTGCTCCCCCACTACCAAGTCCTGTGCGTCTACCTCGCGAAGGCCGAGGAGGGGGACCCGAAGGCGAAGGCGTTGCTCGAGATCTCCCTCGGGGAACTCGAGGACCTTCGTCGGACCGACGCCTTCCTGAAGCATTTCGAGACGTTCCGCGATCTCTGGAACCGGACCAAGAATGCCGTCCCGGCTCCCCCGGCCGTGACGTCGCTCCCCGCGGAGGCTCCCGCCCCGGCAAAGGGGTCCCGCCGTGCGGTCGCTCGGAAAGCCCCCTAACAACCCTCCTATACGTCGACCGGTTCCCCGGGCGGAGGGGGAACGATGAAGGCGGTGGTGCTCGGCGGGGGCGGTCTGACCGGTCGGTGCTCGGTGCGGGACCTCGCCACCTCGGGCATGTTCGATGAGGTCGTCGCGGCCGACCTCGACCGGGGGCTCGCCGAGGCCGCGGCGAAGGCCGCGGGGTCTCGGGCCCGACCCGAATCGCTCGACGTCCGGGACCGCCGGGCCGTCGTCTCACTCCTTCGGGGCGCGGCGGTCTGCGTGAACGCTGTCCAGTACGGGTTCAACCTCGAGGTCATGGAAGCGGCGCTCGAGGCCAAGGTTCCGTACCTCGACTTCGGGGGTCTCTTCCACATGACCCGGCGCCAGCTCGCGCTCGACGCGCGGTTCCGCGCCGCAGGCCTGCTCGCGATCCCCGGCTTGGGCCAGGTGCCCGGGATCTCCAACGTCCTCGCCATGGAGGCCGCTCAGGACTTCGACCGGGTCGACTCCCTCGTGATCCGGGACGGTTGGAGGGACCTGACGGTCAACGGACCGGAGGTGCTGTTCACCTGGTCTCCGAGCACCTTCCTCGACGAGATGGTGCTCCCCGCCGTGGTGTTCGAGAACGGAGCCTACCGAGACTACCCCGCGATGAGCGGGGCCGAGGAGTACGACTTCCCCGCGCCGGTCGGGCTGACCCGCGTCTACCGGACCCTTCACTCGGAGCCGGCGACCCTGCCGGAAAGCCTCCGCTCGAAGGGTATCCAGCACTGCGAATGGAAGGAGGGGGGCCCCGGGATCGAGGTCCTCCGCACGATGGCCCAACTCGGGCTCGGTTCCGACCGCGCGGTCGACGTGAAGGGCCACCCGGTGGTGCCGAAGGAGTTCGTCCTCGCCCTGTTGAAGCGGGAGAAGCTGCTCGGCGCGCCGGAGGGGGTCGAGATCCACGACTGGGAGGTCTGCGACATCGAGCTCCGCGGCACGAAGGACGGTCGCCCGCTCGTGCGCCACGCGTTGGCCCGATTCCCGCCGCGCCCGGACTGGCAGCTCACCGTAACGGAGTATGCGGTCGGCGTCGCGGGGGCCGTCGGAGCGGAGCTCATCGCCGCGGGCGTCGTGACCGAAACGGGCGTGGTACCGCCCGAGCGATGTATCCCTCCCGGGCCGTTCCGGGCGGCGCTGAAGCAGCGCGGGATCGAGACCGCCATCGTTCCGCCGGAGGCCGGACTGCCTCCGGCTCGGACCGGGTCAAAATAGGCTCCCGCTACCGGTTTTGGTGCGCTGAGAGTCATTTCGGGCAGAATTATACGGCCTAATTGCAGGATACCGCGCACCAAACTATCATTACGCAAGCTCCACTACGCGGGAAAAATCGACAGAAATTTGGTTCTCTCCCCCAGCCATCTATATATAGCCTCCAACGGGTCGTCGGGCACTCCACGATGAGTTACCTATGGCGGACATGGAACCCGCTCCTCCCATTGTCTCCAGCGAGACTGAGGTCGGCCTAGACCGTACCTCCCGGGGCGACCGCCTGTTCGACCGCCGAATGGGCGCGTCCGAGAGCGAAGTCCAGCCGCCCACGCCGACGCCCGAGCCCCCCGGAAAGGAGAAGGGCGAGACGAAGGAGCCCAAGGAGAAGTCCGAGCCCAAGGACAAGGTCGAACCCAAGGAGAAGGCCGAGCCGAGGGCCGAATCGAAGGAGACGAAGGAGGCCAAGGACTCCAAGGAAGGCGCGGAGGCCAAGGAAGGAACCTCGGCTGGGGCCGCTCTGGCCGAGTCCGAAGCCCCTCAGCCCCTCCCGATCCCGATCGCCCGGCTCGTCCCGAAGCTGAAGAAGAGCCTCCGGCTCTTCGAGGAAGGCAAGAAGCATATCCCGAACTCCTCGAGCTCGCTCATCCGGGTCGCCTCCTACGACCCGTGCCCCCCGTTCATCGCCGCCGGGAAGGGCGCGCGCATCTGGGACGAGGACGGGAACGAGTACCTCGACTTCAACCTCGCCTACGGGGTGCTGATCAACGGTCACGCGCCCCGCGAGCAGGTGAAGGCGATCCAGGAACGGGCCGAGCTCGGCCTCCACTTTGCCGCCCCCACGGCGCTCGAGATCGAGGTCGCGAAGCTCTTCCAGAAGATGGTCCCTTCCGCGTCGAAGGTCGCCTTCTGCTCGAACGGGTCGGACGCGACCATGAACGCGATCCGGATCGCCCGGGCCGTGACAGGAAAGGATGCCATCCTGAAGTTCGAGGGTCACTATCATGGGCAGCACGACTATGCGCTGATCAGCGCGGAGGCGCCCCCCATGGTCGCGGGGCTCGACGAGTACCCCCGCCCGATCCTGAACTCCGCCGGGATCCCGCCCGGCGTCACCGACTACGTGATGGTCGCCCAGTACAACTCGATCATCTCGTTCGAGCGCATGGTCCGACGGTACCGGGACCGCCTCGCGGCCGTCATCCTGGAGCCGATCATGGCGAACTCAGGGATCATCCCGCCCGTCCCCGATTACCTGAAGCGCATCATCGAGATCGCCCACGCGAACGACCTGCTCGTCATCTTCGACGAGGTGTTCACCGGGTTCCGGGTGGCGCCGGGGGGCGCCCAAGAGCTCTACGGCGTCGAGCCGGACCTCTCCTGCTGGGCGAAGGCGCTCGGCGGGGGCGTCCCGATCTCCGCCGTGTCGGGCAAGACCGAGTACATGGAGATGATCGCCCCCGGGCGGATCTCCTTCGGCGGCACGTACTTCGCGAACAACATCTCGCTCGCCGGGACGCTCGCCAACCTCCGGATGCTCCACAAGGGCGGGGAGGACCTCTACGCCCGGTTCGCGCGGATGACGACCCGCCTCGAGAAGGGGCTCGAGGAGGCCGCCCACGACACGAAGGTCAACGTCCTCGTCCAGTCGGTGAACGGGATGCTGCAGTTCTTCTTCACCCGACGGAAGAAGATCCAGAACTACCGGGAGTCGCTCCAGATCGACTGGAACCTCTACCTCCGCCACCACCAGCTCCTCCTGGACAAGGGGATCTACATCCACCCCGACAACTACGAGCGCCTCACCTTCTCGAGCGCGCACACGGACAAGGACATCGAGAAGTTCATCTCCATCGCCCACGAAACGTTCGCGGAACTGAAGACGCTCCCGCGCGATTACCTCCCGTAACCGGGTCCGGGGACCCGGAGGGCCCCGAGCCCTCGAATTAATAGGGGGAGGCCGTAGGGCCCGCGATGGGTGGGTCGCCGATTCCCCCGCTCGCCTGAGGCCCGGTCGACATGGGTCGGAGCATCGGGGACCTAGGCATCTTCGTCGGAAAGAGGCTCATCCAGCTCATCCCCGTCTTGTTCGGGGTCATCGTCCTCACCTTCTTCTTCACCCATCTCAACGCCGGCAACATCTGCAACGCCTGGTACCCCCACGCCGGCGCCGCGACGATCAAGAACTGCGAGGCCACGACGAGCCAACCGATCCTGACCCAGTTCTGGCAGTACCTCGTGAACCTCCTCCAGGGGAACTGGGGGCAGTCGCAGTCGGGCGTCCTCGTCTACCCGTACATCGCGTCCGCGCTCCCCGCGACGGTGGAGCTGGTCCTCGCCGCCCTGTTCCTGATGATCTTCGTCGGGATCCCGCTCGGCGTCATCGCCGCCCAATATAGCGGCCGGTTGGGCGACCACCTCGTGCGGATCTTCTACCTGAGCGGCTGGGCGACCCCGACCTATCTGGGGGCGGTCATCGCGGCGGTCTTCCTGGGGCCCTATCTCGGGCTGCCCTCCCACGGAGAGTACTCGACGCTCGCGCCGCCCTTCCCCCAGTACACACACATGAGCGTGCTGGATGCCCTGATCGCGGGCAACATCCCGTACACGGTCGACGCCATCTCCCACCTCATCCTGCCCGCGACCGTCCTGGCGTTCATCAACATGGGCATCGCGACGCGGATGACCCGCGCCTCCATGCTCGAGGTACTCCCCCTCGACTACGTCCGATCCGCCCGCATGAAGGGTCTGACGGAGTTCTGGGTGATGTACAAGCACGCCCTCCGCAACGCGCTCATCACCACGACCACCGTGCTCGGGGTGACGGCCGGCGGCCTCCTTTCCGGCACGGTCGTCGTCGAGGAGGTCTTCGACTGGCCGGGGATCGGCCAGTACGCCTATACGGCGATCGGAGGCGGCAGCTCCGTCCCCAACTACGCCGGCGCGGTCGCCGTCGTCATCATCTTCGCGATCGCGGTCGTCATCGCCAACCTGATCGCCGACATCCTGTACGGCGTGTTGGACCCGCGCGTCGATTGGAGGTAGGGCGGGTTGGCGAAGCAGAAGACACCACGTCGTCCCTCCGCCATCCTGCAGTCGCTCGGGACCCTGTGGCGCGTCCTCCGGTCGAACCCCCTCACCTTCGTGGGGTTCCTCCTCGTCGCGTTCATCAGCCTACTCGCCCTCATCATCGCTGTCACCCCGCACCTGATCATCAATTACCACGGGTTCCACTGGAACATCGGCGGGCCGCTCTTCCACGCCATCATTCCGTACGGGCCCCAACAGGAGACCGGGGCGTTCCTTCGGGGTCCCTCCGCACAGCACCTCTTCGGGACGGACGCGAACAGTTTCGACATCTATTCCAACACGATGCTCGCGCTCCCCCTCGATCTGGCGATCGGGTTCGTGATCGCCGGCTCGGCGCTGATCGGAGGGGGCGCCCTCGGTCTCATTGCCGGATTCTACGACAAGCCGGGTACGATCTCGGGCGCGACGTCGTTGACCATCATGCGGGTCACCGACGTCTTCCTCTCCATCCCCAGTCTCATCCTCGCGCTGGCCATCACTCGAGCCATCGGGCTCGGGGTCCTCCCGGTCGTCCTCGCGATCGGACTGACCTGGTGGCCGTTCTATGTCCGACTGGTCCGAGGGGAGGTGCTCGCGGTCAAGCACCTGCCGTACGTGACCGCCGCCCGGGCGGCGGGCGTTCGCGAGGGGAGGATCCTTCTGCGGCACGTCGTCCGCAACCTGCTCGAGCCGATCATCGTCTACTTCACGCTCGACATCGGCACGGTGCTCGTCACCTACTCGACGATCGGCTACATCGGCGTGGCGAGCAAGTATCCCGGACCCCAGCCCGAGTGGGGCGCGATGCTGGCCTACTACCAGAGTTCGGGCTCGATCAACACGTACCCCTGGGAGGCCCTCGCCCCCGGCCTGGCCATCTTCATCACGGTGCTCGCGTTCAGTCTCCTCGGCGACGGGCTGAGGGACATCCTCGACCCCAGGACCCGGCGCGCGTTCGTCCGGGGCACGGTGAGCCATGACCCACCGGCGGAGAAGGAAGGGACGGTCTCGACCGGCGTCCTGGGCGCCCCAATCGGCGCCGTGCCCGTCGACCCGGGGGCCCCCTCATGACCGAGCCGATCCTCCGGATCCAGAACCTCTCGATCACCTACACGGTGGGCGCCGGGATCTTCCAGGCGGTCTCCGACGTTTCGCTGGACATCTATCCCGGCCGCGTGGTCGGGATCGTCGGCGAGACCGGATGCGGGAAGAGCACGCTCGCACAGGCCATTCCCCGCCTCATGCCCGAGCCCCCGGCCTCGATCGGCTCGGGGCAGATCTTCTTCCGGGGCACCGACCTCGTCCACATTCCGAAGCGGAACATGCCCATGGTCCGCGGCACCGGGATCGGCATGATCTTCCAGGAGCCCTTGAACTCCCTCAACCCGTCCTTCCGGGTCTTCGACCAGATCGTGGAGGCGATCCAGATCCGACACTTCCGGGAGATGGGGATCGTGAAGTCGTTCCAGGGCGGGGACAAGCCGTTCGACTACTCCAAACGACCCACGACCACCGTCTCGAGCGCCCTCACTCGCTCGGTCCTCCCGGAGGGCGCTGCAGAGGAGGCGATCAAGAATCGGGTCCGCACCCGGTCGGACTACCGCAAGGAGGTGCTGGAGTACCTCCGCCTCGTCCGGATCAACGACCCCGAGACGATCCTCGACCTCTTCCCCCACGAGCTCTCGGGCGGGATGCGCCAGCGCATCATGATCGCGATGGCGCTGAGCGCGAAGCCGCAGCTCCTGATCGCCGACGAGCCGACGAGCGCGCTCGATGTGACGATCCAGGCGCAGGTCCTGACGCTCATGAAGGACCTCATCGAGGAGGTCGATGCGGCGATCCTGTTCATCAGCCACGACCTGGGCGTGATCGCCGAGACCGCGGACGAGATCGGCGTGATGTACGCGGGACGGATCGTCGAGTACGGGCCGGTCGACGAGGTGTTCCGGTCCCCTCGCCACCCGTACACCAAGATGCTGCTCGCGGCGGCGCCGAGGATCTACAAGTCCGACGGGCAGCTCCGCTCGATCCCGGGCAACGTGCCCAACCTCTCCCGCCCTCCCTCCGGCTGCCGATTCCACCCCCGGTGCCCCCTCGCCCGTCCCGTCTGTTCGGGGACCTCGCCGCCGCTCGCCCCGGTCGCCTCCTCGGGTCCCGATACCCCCGCGGGGGCCCATCGTAGCGCCTGCTACTTCCCCGAGGAGGTCCCCGGGATGCCATGACCGACGGGTCCCCGCTCCTCGAAGTGCTCGCCGTCGAGAAGCGGTTTCCGCTCACGCGGAGCATCAGCGAGACATTCCGACGGAGCAGCGTCCGCTCGGTGCACGCGGTCGACGGCGTCTCGCTCACCGTCGGGCCCGGGGAGACGCTCGGGCTCATCGGCGAGTCGGGCTCCGGGAAGACCACGCTCGGCTGGCTCGTCTCCCGCCTCCACGAGCCGACTGCGGGATCGATCCGGTTCGAGGGAAAGGACATCACCCATCTCGCCGGGGAGGAACTGCGCGCCTGGCGCCGTCACGTCCAGGTCGTCTTCCAGGACCCGGTCGGATCCCTCGACCCGCGACTCAGGGTCTGGCAGATCGTCGGCGAACCGATCCGGGCCCAGAACTTCATGGACCGACGGAACGCCCGACGGGATCGGAAGAGGATCAAGCGGGAGTACCTGGCCGCGCGGAAGAAGGCCGAGCGGCAGAATCGGCGCGCGGGGGGAAAGGGAGGGGCGGCCCCCCCAGGCCCCGCCCCGCTCCCCGCCATGCCGACGCTTCCTACCGTCCCGCCCCGGCTCAGGACGGCCGTCGTCCGCCAACGCGTCAAGGCGATCCTGCCGACGGTCGGACTGCCCGTCGACTGCCTCGACCAGTACCCGCACGAGTTCTCGGGCGGAGGTCGCCAGCGCCTGTCACTGGCCCGGGCGCTCATCGTCAACCCGCGGCTGATCATCCTGGACGAACCGACGAGCGCGCTGGACGTGGCGGTCCAGGCCCAGATCCTGAACCGGCTGCTCGAGCTGCAGCGGGAGCGGGGCGTCGCCTACCTGCTGATCACCCACAACGTCGCTGCGGTCCGGTTCGCGGCGGACCGGGTGGCGGTGATGTACCTGGGCCAAGTGGTCGAGTACGGCCCGGTCCGAGAGCTGCTCGAGCACCCGGTCCATCCCTACACGAAGGCCTTGCTCGCCGCCGTCCCCCAGCCTGACCCCGGGCGGCGAAAGAAACGGTACCAGATCAAGGGCGACATCCCGTCGTTGATCGACCCCAAGCCCGGGTGCCGGTTCGCGCCGCGCTGCCCGTTCGTCCAGGAGCAATGCCTCGCGGGGGACCCGCCCCTCGTGGCCCACCCGAAGGCCGCCAACCGGGTCGTCTCGTGCTTCCGCGCCGAGGAAGTCGCCGACGTACCGCCGGAGTCGTTCCTCGTCTCCGCCGAGCCGATGGCCCCGACTAGCTAAGCCACTGCGTGTTGAAGCCGATCGCGTACGGCTCGCCGCTCGCCATCGGGTTCTGCACGAACCCATGGACGTCCGACGCGTACACCGCGAAGGAGGTCGGGACGACCAGCCAGATGTCGGTGTAGTTGTTGTACATGAGGTTCGTCATGTTCGTGTAGTAGGTGGTGAGGTCGGCCGGGTTGGAATCGCTCGCGGCGAGGTAGGTCAGGTTGTTGATCGCGGAACTGTAGGAGGACGACGCCACGCTGTTGAAGCCGGCCATGCACTCGTTCGCGCTCCCCGACGCGACGAAGTCGTTCTGCGTCCAGTCGTCCGGCGAGATGTAGTCGGACGTGTAGAACTCCTGGCCCATGGAGAACGGACCGCCGTTCGCGCTCGTCGAGGAAACGCACGCCCCGTTCGTGTCCCTCGCCTGCTCCTCGTAGAGCTGGGACAGGCTGATGCCCACGGGGTCGATGGAGATCCCGATCGCGTTCAGGTCCTGCTCCAAGAACTGCGCAGTCTCGACCCAGTCGTTGCCGGTGTTGAGATACTCGTACTTGATGGTGTTTCCGGAGCAGGCATTGCCCGCGCAGGGGGAGTCCGCGATCTCCGCCTTCGCCAGCGCGAGGTTGTACGAGTAGTAGGGGTCCTTCGCCGTGACGTTGTTGTTGTACGGATAGGCCGGCGGGACGGGGCCGACCCACTGCGTCGCATACCCACCGAACGCCTGCGTGATGATCTGCTGGTAGTCGATGGCATGAGAGATTGCCTCGCGCACCGAGAGGTTGTTGAAGGGCGCGATGCTCGAGTTCAGGTAGATCCACCACGAGCCGCTGGTCGCGCCGTAGACCGTGGACAGGTTCTTGACCTCGACGTTCGTGTGGCCCTGGAGCTGCTGTATCGTGGAGGGTCCGACATAGGCGAACGACGCCTCCTGGACGGCCCCCGTCAGGAGGTCGTTCGTCGTGATGTCGATCGCGTCCTGGAAGATCACATCGACCGTGGTGTTCGCCGAGGCGAGGTTGATGTTCCAAGGCTCGGTCTTGAATGCCGGGGCGCCCCAGTAGGGTGAGCGGGGGGTGAGGGTGTAGCCGCCGCCGCCGACCCCGTTGTAGTTCTGGAGCAGGTACGGCCCGGTGCCCATCGCGTCGGTCGCGAGATACGTGTTGACCGTCCCGACCTGCACGCCTCCGTGCCCGTCGACCCAGGCGGGGTCCACGGCGTAGGAGTTCGGCGCCGAGATCGAGGCGAGCAGGTAGGTGTAGTTGCTGAACAGGTAGCCGTACCCCAGGTTCAGGGCGATCGAGTACTCGTTGATCACTTGGAACGACTGGTCGGGGATAGACATCTGCGCGATCTCGCTCGCTGTCGGAGAGTCGAAATTCCAGCTATTGAGGTCGTTCGCGAGCGTGGTGTTTGCCGTCGCTGAGGTCGTGTTCACCGAGTAATAGCTCAGCGGGCTCGTCGTGTTGAAGTTGGTCGACCAGAAGTTCTGGGCGAGGATGAACTGGGGTCCCTGGATGAGCAGGAGGCTCCGGTACAGGCTGTACCACTGGACGTAGGCGTTGTACGGGTCGCCGTTCGAGAACGTCACATTCGAGCGAAGGTCGAACACGTACGAGGAGAAGTTGGTCGTAGGGTCGTAGACGACCGACCAGTTCTTCGCGAGCACACCTGAGAAGTCGGTCGAGCTCGAGCCGTTGTAGTTGACGAGACCCTGGTAGACCTGCTGGACCGCGGCCCAGCCGGGCGTCGAGAAGGTCACGGCCGGGTCGAGCGAGTCGGGGATCTCGGCCTGGTCGACGCAGATCACGCCGGTCTCGTTCGGTCCGCAGCTCGAGACCGCGGGTGAGTGGCGCAGGACGTAGTACGTCCCGACGCCCGCGACGACGAAGATCACGACCACGACGATGACGATGAGGTTGCGCCGACGAGGGTCCATTGAAGAACTCCCCCTAAGGGACGGGGCCCTCCACGCCGTACTCCCTGATAAAGCCCACGAAATCGTCTTTTAGGGCTCCCGCCCCGGCGGCACGGGAATATCTTTAGCGCCGCCCGGACTCGGACCGCCGGGGACGGACCATGGACGGGAAGATGTGGATCGGCGGAGAATGGGTGACGGCCGAGAAGGAGGCGACGTTCCCGGTCACGAACCCGTTCAACGGGGCGACCATCGCCCGCGTGCCCCTGGGAACCCGGAACGACGCGCGCCGGGCGATCGACGCCGCGCGGCAGGCGTTCGACCACGGTCCCTGGCCCAAACTACCTCCCCGCGCCCGGGGCGACGTGTTCCTGAAGGCCGCCCAGATCCTCCAGGGCCGGCTCGGGGTCCTCGCGGAGCTGGAGAGCCGGAACCAGGGAAAGACGATCAAGCAGGCGGCGGATGCCGACTTGCCGTTCTCGATCGACAACCTCATCTTTTACGCCGGGGCCGGCCGGACCCTCGAGGCGCGCAGCCCGGGAGAGTTCACCGGCGACGGGACCACGATCTTCCGCCGGGAGCCGGTCGGTGTGGTCGCCTCCATCACGCCCTGGAACTACCCGATCATGATGGCGGTCTGGAAGATCGCCCCGGCCCTCATCACCGGCAACACGGTGATTCTGAAGCCCGCCAGCTGGACACCGCTCACGAGCCTCGAGCTCGGGAAGGTCTTCCAGGAGGCCGGCTTGCCCGCCGGCGCCCTGAACGTCGTCCTCGGACCCGGTGGGGAGGTTGGCGACGAACTCTCCCGGAACCCGAAGGTCGACCTGGTCTCGCTCACGGGCGACACGGCGACGGGCCGGAAGATCATGGAGGCCGCGAGCGGGACCGTGAAGCGGACGCAGCTCGAGCTCGGCGGGAAGGCCCCGTTCATCGTGTTCGAGGACGCGGACCTCGCGGCCGCCGTGGAGGGCGCGATGGTCGGCGGGTTCGTCAACGGAGGCCAGGACTGCACGGCCGCGACCCGACTCATCGTCCACAAGAACGTGCACGCGCGCTTCGTGAAGCAGCTGCTCGAGCGCGTGAAGACCATCCGGATGGGCGACCCGCTCTCCCGGAAGACCGATCTGGGCCCGCTCGTTCACGTGACCCACCAGAGGAACGTGCTCAAGTTCATCGAGACCGGCCGAACGGAGGGGGCGAAATTGATCGCGGGCGGAGGGAACGGTCCCGCGAAGTTCCCGAAGGGCGCGTTCGTGGCGCCCACGGTCTTCGACGTGGTCGCTCCCGACATGGCGATCGCCCAGAAGGAGATCTTCGGCCCTGTCCTCGATGTAATCGAGTTCTCGACGTTCGACGAAGCGATCGAGATCGCGAACGGGGTCGAGTACGGACTCGCCGGCAGCGTCTGGACGAACGATCTGCGGACCGGCATCAAGGCGTCGAACGCGCTTAGGTTCGGGGATGTCTGGGTCAACGACCACCTGCCGCTCGGCTCCGAGACCCCGCACGGCGGGGTCAAGCAGTCCGGGTTCGGCAAGGACTTGGGGACCGACTCGCTCAACGACTACACGTGGGTGAAGAACATCTACATCGACCTCACCGGGCAGGCGCGGAAGGCCTGGCATTACACGACCTACGGGGATCCCGGATAGGGCGACCGCGATGGAAGGGATTCCGGCGTCCGGCAAGGGCTCACTGTTCATCGGGGGCCATTGGGGCCCCCCGGTCGGCGGCCAGTACGTCCCCGTGCTCGACCCCTCCACGGGGCGGGCGATCGGACACGCCCCGGTCGCCTCCCCGGACGAGGCCCGGGCCGCGGTCGACGCGGCCGCCGCGTGCGAGGGAACCTGGGGTGCGACGCCCGGCCACGCCCGGGCCCGCATCCTGAGGAACACCGCCGAACGGATGGCCGCCGACCGGGAAACGCTCGCGCTCCTCATCGCCCACGAGGTCGGCAAGCCGATCGTGGACGCCCGTATCGAGGTCGACCGTGCCGTGGGCGTGTTCCAGCTCGCCGCCGAGGAGATCCGTCAGCTCGTCGGCGAGAGCTTCCCCGCGGACGCCTACGAACGACCTGCAGGGAACGAGCACCGCTTCCTGTTCACGGTCCGGGACCCAATCGGGGTCGTGGTCGCGATCGGGCCGTTCAACTTTCCCCTGAACCTGCTCTCCCACAAGATCGCGCCCGCGCTCGCCGCAGGGAATCCGGTGGTGGCGAAGCCGACCAGCGCCGCGCCGTTCACCGCGCTCCGACTGGCCGAGCACCTTGCCGCCGCTGGTCTTCCGCCCGGGGTTCTCAACATGGTCACCGGCCCCGGCGCCTCGGTCGGTGGCGCCCTGGTCGAGCATCCGCGCACCCGGCTCGTCACCTTCACCGGCTCGACGGAGGTCGGTAAGGGGATCGCGGAGCGCGCGGGCCGCCACGCGAAGCGGGTCATCCTCGAGATGGGCGGGCTCGACCCGTTCATCGTGCTCGAGGACGCCCCCCTCGCCTCGACCGTCGACGCCGCGACCCGGGGGGTCTTCGGCTACTCGGGCCAGGTCTGCACCGCCTCGAAGCGGTTCCTCGTTGCCGAAGGGATCGCGGACCGGTTCGCCGCCGCCCTCGCGGAGCGGGCCCGGAACCTGAAGGTCGGACCCGCGACGGAGGAATCGACCCAGGTCGGGCCCCTCATCGACCAAGCGTCGGTCGAACGGATCGACGACCTCGTCCAGGACGCCCGCGGGCGCTCGGCGAAGGTCCTGGCCGGCGGGCGCCGGCCGGAGGGCCGGAAGGAGGGGAGCTTCTACCTCCCGACGGTCCTCGACGGGGTCCCCGAGGATGCGCGGGTCGTGCAGGAGGAGCCGTTCGGGCCGGTGGCGCCGATCGTCCGTTTCGCGACGGTGGACGATGCGGTCCGGGTGGCGAACAACACCCCCTACGGACTCCAGGCCACGGTCTACACGAACAACATCGCCCTCGGATTCTCGCTCGCGAAGCGGATCCGCGCCGGCGGCGTGCATCTCAACGATCCCACCAACCTCCGCTGGGACGCGCTCCCGTTCGGGGGCATCAAGGAGAGCGGGCTCGGCCGCGAGGGGCTCCGGTACGCGATGGAAGAGATGACCGAGGTCAAACTGATCTCGGTAAACTACGCGTCCGAGTGAGCACGGCTACGCCGCGTCGCCGTCGGACCCATTGACGTGGTGGGGCACGTGGCCCGGAGGGGGCACCGGGAGCAGCGGTTCGGGGGTCGCGGAGGGGTGCCACCCGCCCACGGTCGAGGCGACCTTGACCCCGCCCGCGTGGGCCGCCGAGGTGCCGAGCTGGCCGTCGAGGCTGTCTAGCGCGTCCTCGAAGGTCATCAGACCGCGCTCCAGGAGCTCGTCCTCGATGACGAGAGGGGACATGAAGCGCATGACCTGGTCCCAAGCGCCGGAGGTGTGCATCAGCACGCCGCGGGCGAAGAGGGCGGCCCGCAGGGCCTTCGCGCGCTCGCCCCACGCGAGCTTCGACTTGCGGTCCTTTACGAATTCGACCCCGATCATGAACCCCTTGCCGCGCACGTCGCCGATCGAGGGATGGTCCTTGGCCATGCTCCTAAAGCGCTCCATCACGGCGGCGCCCCGGTGAGCCGTCCGCGAGATCAAGTCCCCCTCCCGGAGGACCTTCAGGACCTCGGTCCCGACGGCCAGCCCGAGCGGGTTGCCCCGGTAGGTTCCGAGGTGGAACCCGCGCGGCAGCTCCGGGACCAGGTCGTCCCGGTACGCGACGACCGACATGGGGATGCCTCCGCCGATCGTCTTGGCGATGCACAGGATGTCCGGGGTCACGCCCGAGTGCTCCACCGCCCACATGCGTCCCGTCCGGCCGAGTCCGGTCTGTACTTCGTCCGCGATCAGCAGGATGTGATGGCGGTCGCAGAACTCCCTCAGCGAGGGCAGGAAGTCGTCGGGAGGGACCACGTAGCCGCCCTCCCCCAGGATCGGTTCGACCAGGACCGCCGAGACGTCGTCCACGCCCGATGACGGGTCGCTCACGAGGTGCTCAAGGTAGGAGATCGTCCCGGCGGCGCCCACGTCCGCCCCCAGTACGGGCCGATAGGGGTCCGGGTAGGGAACCCGCACGATCGCCCCGCCGGGGAACGGGGTCGTCGTGTGGTAGCGACGGGCGCTCGTCAGGTGGACCGCGCCTCCGTGCACGCCGTGGTACGCCCCCGAGAAGGTGAGGGTCCCGTGCCGGTGCGTCGCGAAGTCGGCGAGCTGGACGGCGGTCTCGATCGCGTCCCCGCCGGTGACGGTGAAGAAGATGCGGGCGTGGTTCCGTAGGGTCCCCGGGAGCGACGACTCGAGCTCCTTCAGGAAGTGGATGCGGGCCTCGGTCGGCAGCTCGAGGGCATGCCAGATCGTGTGGCTCTGGGCCTCGAGGGCGGCGACGAGGCGGGGGTGACGGTGGCCGAGGTTCAGTACCGAGATCCCTGCGACCCAGTCGATGTAGCGGTTGCCGTCGACGTCCTCGATGGTCGCGCCCCGGGCCGACTTGACGGCCATGGGGAAGTAGTGGGAGTAGGCGACGGCGTCGGTCTCCCACTTCGCCTGCTGGGCGAGGAGCTCCTTGGAGCGGGGTCCGGGCGGCGGATGGACGATGTGCGGCGCGTCGAGGTAGCTGCCGCTCTCCGAGTGTTCGCTCATGGGGGCCCGAAGCCTGTACGGATTCGGGCCATATCACTCCTAGGAAGGGCCCCGGACGGGTTATGGACCCGAGCCGGCTCAGGCCGCGGGGACGAACCGTGACGGAGGGGAACCGGCACTTCGACGTGCACCTGCACATTTCCCGATGGTGGCCCGACCTCCCCCATACGGGGTACCGTCCGGACCTCAACTACACCGTCCCGGGCCTGCTCGCCGAGATGGATGTGGCCGGTATCGGATCCGGGCTCGCCATTCCCGTGTTCGAGGGACCGACCCCGGAACAGTCCCTTCAGGAATCGGTCGAGAACGCCCGTGCGAGTAAGGGGCGCCTCTACCCTGTAGCGACGGTCTTCCCGGGGCCGGGCGGAAGGGCCGGGGTCGAATCGGTCGTGGCCGGATGGGATGCGGTGCCGGACCTCGCGGCCATCAAGCTCTTCCCCGGTTACCACCCGTTCTACCCCCACGACCCCGCTCTCGCCCCCGTCTACGAGTACGCGGCCCGTCGACGCCTCGCCGTGCTAATCCATCAGGGCGACACGCTCGCCCCGCAAGGGCTGCTCAAGTTCGCCCGGCCGATCGAGGTCGACGAAGTGGCGGTCCAGTACCGGGACGTACGGTTCGTCCTCTGCCACTTCGGGAACCCGTGGTTCGAGGAGGCGGCGGAACTCGTCTACAAGAACCCGAACGTCTACGCGGACACCTCGGGACTGCTCGCGCACCCGGGCACCCCGTACTTCGACCGGATGGTCGCGCGCGCCCGGGGTCTGATCCAGGGAGCGCTCGACACAATCGGTTCGCCGGACCGGGTCCTCTACGGTTCGGATTGGCCCCTCGAATCGCTCGGTACGGCCGTCGCGCTCATCGAGGGCCTTGACCTGCCCGCCCCCGGCCGGGCCGCCATCCTCGGGGGCAACGCCCGGCGTCTCTTCTCTGAGGCGCGTCCCGCGTCGGGGCGGTAAAGAAGGGCAGGGGGCTCCGGGCGCCGTGACCGACTCGAACCCGACCGAAACGCCGGTCGACGGGGAGGCGATCCGAAAGGTCGTCCGGGAGACCAACTACGTCACCTGGCGGCGCCAGGGGGACTGGAACCCGCTCGTCGTGACCCGTGCCGTCGGCTCGACGTTCTGGGACGACCGTGGACGCGCCTACCTCGACTTTTCTTCCCAGCTCATGGCCACCAACCTCGGGCACTCCAACCCCGCCGTGGTCGCCGCCATCGTCGCTCAGGCCCAGCAGCTCGCCTACGCCGCCCCCGGCTTTGCGACGGAGGCCCGCGCGCGCTTGAGTTCGGCTCTCCTCGAGGTGCTGCCCCAAGGACTCGACAAGTTCTTCTTCAGCACCTCGGGAACGGAAGCGAACGAGGCCGCGCTGAAGATCGCCCGGGTCGCCACGGGTCGGACCAAGATCCTTTCCCGGTACCGTTCCTACCACGGGTCGACCGCGGCGTCGATCTCGGTGACCGGGGACCCCCGACGCCGCCCGGTCGAGGGCCTCCAGACGGTCCCGGGGACGGTCTTCGCCCCCGACTGTTACTGCTACCGCTGTCCGTTCGGCCTCACGTACCCAAGTTGCGGCGTCGCTTGCGCGGAGTACGTCGACTACCAGCTCGAACGGGAAGGGGGGGTCGCCGCCATGATCGTCGAGCCGGTGGTCGGGACGAATGGGGTCATCGTTCCGGTGCCGGAGTACCTGCCGAGGATCCGCGAGATCACCCGGAAGCACGAAGTGCTCCTCATCGCGGACGAGGTGATGAGCGGCTGGGGCCGGGTCGGAGAATGGTTCGCCGTGAACCACTGGAAGGTCGAGCCGGATATCCTCACGACGGCGAAGGGGATCACGGGCGCCCTGGTCCCACTCGGGCTGACGGCCACGACGACCCGCCTCCACGAGGTGTTCCGCGACCGGTACTTCCCGCATGGGCACACGTACGAGGCGCACCCCCTCACGCTCGCCCCGGCGGTCGCGGCGATTCGGGAATACCGACGTCTCGACCTCCTCGCGAAGTCCCGTCGGGACGGCGAGTACCTCCTGCATCGCCTCCGGGAGATCCAGGCGCACCACCCTTCCGTGGGTGACGTCCGCGGATTAGGGCTGTTCGCCGCGGTCGAGCTCGTCCGGGACCGGAGCACCCGAGCCCCGTTCAACACGGAAGAGGACAAGCTCGCGGGCCGTCCCCTCGTCGCCGAGAAGGTCGCCGCGGCGATGATGAAGGAGGGGGTCTACTGCGTGGCCTGGGTCTCGCACCTCGTCATCGCTCCACCCCTCATCGTGACGCGGGAAGAGCTCGACCACGGTCTCGAGGTGCTCGATCGGGCCCTGTTCGTGGCGGACGGGGAACTCCCGCCCTGAGCGCCCCGGCCTCGTCCGACTGGGCTCCCTCGCCGGACCTACGGACGTAGCGGGGCCCGTGCCCCTAGGTCGACGACGGCGCGACGAGCCTCCAGTGTGACGCTCTGTCCGTACGTAGCGGTGCCTTATCATCACTTCAACTATTGAAGTAACCAGGTGAGTCGGCATGAAGCGAACGCCGGGGGCACCGGAATCATCCGAGGAGACGCGAGCCGTTGTACGCGAGCGCTACGGAGGTATCGCCGCCGGGAAGGCCATCGATCCGGCCGCGGCGGCGGATCCTTCGTGCTGCGGTGGGAGCTCGGCGTCCTCCTGTTGCGGGGACCCCGCCGTCGCACTCCAACTCGGCTACACACCGGAACAACTGGGCAACCTCCCGCCCGGTGCGAACCTGGGACTCGGATGCGGCAACCCCACCGCCATCCTGGCGCTGAGGCCGGGCCAGACCGTCCTTGACCTCGGCAGCGGGGCCGGCATCGATTGTTTCCTCGCCGCGAAGCAGGTGGGTGCCCGGGGTTCGGTCATTGGCGTGGACATGACTCCCGAGATGTTGACGAAGGCGCGGGGAAACGCCCGGAAGGGTGGCTACCGGAACGTGGATTTTCGGCTCGGCGAGATCGAGCACCTTCCCGTCGGCGATGCCTCGATTGACGTGGTCATCTCCAACTGCGTGATCAACCTGGCCCCGGACAAGGGGATCGTCTACCGAGAGGCGTTCCGGGTCCTGCGGCCCGGCGGCCGACTCGCTGTCTCCGACGTGGTCGCCACCCGCCCGATCACGGCCCCAGAGCGCGCCAACCCCTCCCTCTGGTCCTCGTGCTCTTCGGGAGCGCTGGAAGTACGCCACGTGAAGGCGCTCCTCCGGCGGGCCGGGTTCGTGGACGTGCGCGTCGTACTGAAGGGCCCCGACCAGACCCCGGACTCCTTGCAGGGACAGGCGTCCCTCGGGGTCGTCTCCGCGGATATCCAGGCCACCAAGCCCTTGGAGTGAACGCGATGGCGGACAAGCTGGTGCTCTTCATCTGCGTCGAGAATTCCTGCCGTTCGCTGATGGCGGAGGCGATGTTCAACGCGAATCCTCCGCCCGGCTGGCGGTCCGTGTCGGCCGGGACCACTCCGGCCGCCCAGGCGAACCCTCGCACCAAGCCGATGCTCGCGGAGTTGAACCTGTCGATGCCGGACCACCCTCCGCAATCGCTCTCTGAGGAGTGGATGGATGGGGCGGGAGTACGGGTCACGATGGGATGTCTCGACGACACGAATTGCCCCGCCCGTCTGAAAACGCTCGAACTTCGAGACTGGAACCTGCCGGATCCCGCCCAACTGGACGATCCGGGATTTCGGGCCGTGCGGGACCGACTCGTCGGGCTGGTGCGCGGACTTCGAACCGAGCTAGTTCTGGCGGATCGCCGCCAGTCCAGCTTGGCTCGTCACTGACCCACCTCCCCCCCCCGCCCGATTCCGGGCCCTCCGACCGGCGTGGACCCGGAGCCCACCGGATCGACTTCGCGGCGGACTCCCGACTTCGTCACAAGCTCTCCGACGCGGTCGCTCGCGCCTAGAACCAGCGGCTGGTGACGACCTTCTTCCGGGTGTAGAAGTCGATCGCGTCCTTCCCGGTAGCGTGGAGGTCCCCGTAGAACGACCCTTTCCATCCAGCGAAGGGGAAGTAGGCCGCCGGGGCGGGAACGCCGACGTTGACGCCGAGCATCCCCGCTTCGATGGAGTGGACGAACGTGCGGGCCGCGCCACCGTCCCGGGTGAAGATGGCGGAGGCGTTGCCGAATCGCGAGCGGTTCGCGATCCCGATGGCTTCCACGAGCGAGCCGGCCCGGACGACCGAGAGCACCGGCCCGAAGATCTCCTCCTGGGCGATCGACATCTCGGGACGGACGTGGTCGAAAAGGACCGGCGATACGTAGTACCCGCCGGCCCCCGGGGGCGTCGGCCCTTTCGCGGCCAGGACGGCCCCACCAGCCTCCCCTTCCTGGATCCAGCGGAGGATTCGGTCTCGATGATCGGCCCGGATGACCGGCCCGACCTCGGTGGCCGGATCGTGCGCAGCCCCGACCGGGAGGGCTCGAACCGCCGCCGCGAGCTGGGCGACCAGGCGATCCGCGCCCGGCTCGACCGCGATCACCACGCTTCCCGCGAGGCAGCGCTCCCCGGCCTGGCCGAACGCGCTGGAGATCACGGCGGGTACCGTCTTTTCGAGGTCCGCGTCCGGCAGGACGATGATGTGGTTCTTCGCGCCCGCGAGCGCCTGGACCCGCTTGCCGTGGGCGGCCGCGGTCGTGTAAACGTGCTTCGCGGTCGGCGCCGAGCCGACGAACGAAATCCCGTCGACCTCGGGGTGGGTCAGGAGGGCGTTGACCGCCTCCGCGTCCCCGTGGACGAGGTTGAACGTTCCGGCCGGGAATCCGGCCTCATGGATCAGCCGTGCCAGCATGTTGGCCGATAGCGGAACTCGCTCCGAGGGTTTCAGGATGAACGAGTTGCCACAGACGAGGGCGAGCGGCGCCATCCACAGCGGGATCATGACCGGAAAATTGAACGGCGTGATCCCGACCACGACACCGAGCGGTTGCCGAAGGAGGGTGGTGTCCACGCCGCGCGAGACGTCCTCGAGGAAGGCTCCCTGCATGGTCGTGGGAGCCGACGCCGCGAACTCGGTTGCCTCGATCCCGCGCCGGACCGACCCTCGGGCCTCGTCGAGCGTCTTCCCGTTCTCCCGAGAGATGCTATGGGCCAGTTCGTCGGCGTGCGACTCGAGCAGGCTGCGCAGGGTGAGGATCTTGCGGGCCCGTTCCGCGACCGGGACATCCCGCCACGCCGGAAACGCCGCCCGGGCGGCACGGACCGCTGTGTCGACGTCCCCGGCCTCGGACCGGGGGACCCGAGCGAGGAGGTGGCCATCGGAGGGGTCCGGAACGTCCAGGCGGCCCGTCGCGGTCGGGCGGACCCAGTGGCCGGCCACGAAGTTCTCGAGCTCTACGGTCCCGCTCATCGACGTTCTCCCTGCCCCCAGCCGGACGGGTTATTGACCCTCACGGGAGGGGTCCGGCATCTGACGAACGCTCGAGGGCGTCAGTGGCCTTTAGTAACCCACTTGGCTCGGAAGCCCGACCGTCACGCACTCATGGGCGACGGTCGTGGAGATCGGAAGATGGACCCCCGGTTCGAGGCGGCGTATGCGGAGTACTCCCGCCGGACCCCGCGCTCGAAGGAGCTCTGGGAGCAGGCCCGCCGCTGGAGCCCTCTCGGGGTCCACTCGAACTACCGGTTCCTCGACCCCTACCCATTCTACGTGAGCCGGGCGAAGGGCGTCACCCTATGGGACGCCGACGGGAACGCCTTCCTCGACTTCAACATGGCCTTCGGCTCACTCCAGAGCGGCCACGCCCATCCCAAGTTGGTCGAGGCTCTGAGCCACCAGCTCACGAACGGGAGCGTCTACGGCTACGAGTGGGAACGCACGCCCGAGGTCGCCGAGCGGATCTGCTTGCGGTACGGAATGGACAAGGTCCGGTTCAGCACCACCGGGCTCGAGGCGACCCACCACGCCACCCGGTTCGCCCGGGCCTACACCAAGAAGCGCTACATCCTGAAGTTCGAGGGATCGTACCACGGCTCCCACGACACGCTGCTCGTCGGCGTCAAGCCCCGAGCCGAGGTCGCCGGACCGAAGGACCACCCCAAGTCGGCGCCCGCCTCGCCCGGTATCCTCTCCGAGCTCACCGACCGGACCCTCGTCGCCCCATTCAACGACCTGGAGGCGACGATCCGGATCGCCCGCGAGCACAAGGACGATCTCGCGGCGGTCATCGCGGAGCCGATCCCGATGAACATGGGGTTCATCCTGCCCGAGGAGGGGTTCTTCCCCGGGGTCCGGGAGCTCTGCGACCAACTCGGGGCGCTCCTGATCTTCGACGAGATCAAAACGGGGGCGAAGTATCCCCACGGCGCCGCCGGCCGGCTGGGAGTCAAGCCCGATCTCCTCACGCTCGGAAAGTCGATCGCGTGCGGCATCCCCCTCTCGGCCATCGCGGCCCGTCCCGGGATCCTCGACGAGGTCGGCCCTCGAAAGGTCGCCCATGCGGGGACCTACAACTCCAACCCGCTCGCGATGACAGCGTGTCTCGCATCGCTCGACCACATTCTAACGGAGGAGGGGATCGAACGGTCGACGCGGCTCAATGCTCGCCTCGCGAAGGGGTACGCGGAGGTGTTCGACGACGCTGGCGTTACGGCGTACGTCAGCGCGGACGGAGTCTCGGGCACCGTGTACTTCGCGGAACATCCGGTGCGGAACTGGCGGGACTTCCTCCAAGTCGACGGGGACCGATCGATGCTCTACTACTACCTCTGCCTGAATCGGGGCCTCATTCCTTCGGGGACCGGGCCCGACGAGCAGTGGACCCTCTCCGTCCAACACACGCAAGCCGACGTCGACCGCCATCTCGAGATCTTGGGGAGCGTCGCCGAGGGCCTTGCCGGCGTTCCCCAAGCCGGTGAGATCGAAGAGTCGGTGTAGAAGGGTGAATCCCTAGCCACCCGGACGCGGCGGACCCGCCGGCGGAGTGGTTGGCGTTGGTTCGACCGATGGCTTGGAGGGAGGCTTGCGCAGGAACTCGAGAACGAGCACGACCACCACGACGGCTACCAGAAGGCCGACTCCCGCCACGATGTACTCCTTGGTGACCGCGCTCAGTCCACCGCTGCTGGGTTGGGTCGGGTTCGATGCATTCCCGGTCACGTTCAAGAACAAGAACGTCTGGTTGAACTGGGCATAGCTGTCGGTCACGCGAGCCCAAATCTTGTACACCCCGGGTTCGTTGGGGATGCACGACAAGTTCGTTTGGTTGAACGTGCCGCACCCGGGCGGTAGATCGATGAACGCGTAGGAGAGAACCGAGGTGGGCGTGCCATCCTGCGAGACGGCGGAGACAACGAGATAAGTGATCTTCCCAACTGCGCCGGGTGCAGGCCACGCGTAGAAGGATTGAATGGCTGGGGCCTTTCCAAAGCCGTTCTTGATCGTGAGATTTGCCGTCGCGTTGACCTGGGCACCGGTCGTGTCGTTGACGGTCCCCTCAATCTCATAGTGCTGCGCACTGGAAGGGTAGCAGGTGATGCTCGATTCGTTCTGGCTTCTGCAGCCGGGGGGCAGGTCACGGTACCAGTAAGTGTACGGAGGGGCCCCTCCGGTCGCGTTGAGGGAGATGTTCAGGAGCCCCAGAATCAGCACGGTCGATGGGGTCGGGGTGAACGCGGTGATCCGGAGCGGGGGACTGACCAGAGCCGACCCTAGCTGCTTCGGCGTGGGCAGGGCTCGGACCGCGGGCGTCAGGCCAGACGAGTCGAGCCAAGCGGAACTGAGCGTCAGGAGAACGATCGAGAGAAGGAGAACACTCGGCAGGATTCTCCCTCGCGTAGACTGGCCCGGACCATAGAGAGGCGGGTGCCCTCGTTCCCCAACGCCGAGGTCCCACCTCGTCGAGATCTGGGTGCCCATCGTGATGCCCGCCTAGTCCGAGGAACCGCAGCTATTCGGGACCGTCGACCCATCGTAGGTCAACGACCCGATGGACATCTCATCCGCCGAAACGATGTAGCTCGGCAACGGGACATAGTTGATCTGGGCGGAGTACGATTGACCCACCGTGACGGCCCAGTACAGGAAGTCAACGAGGGCCTCGGCATCGGAAAGCGTGTAGGAACCGGGATAACTGCTCTGATCCTGGTAGACTAGGACGTAGGTGAGGGACGTGATCGGGTAGTCGTCGGGACCCGGCGCGTTCAGGAGGGACACATTGTACCAATCGCCGCCGCCCGGGGGCAGCGTCAGATCAGCATCCCCCAGCGCCGAAGCGGTGTTGGTCACGTTGGCGAGGATGAAGTGGCCCATCGGGTTCTGCACCTTCCCGTACTGGATGCTTCCGTTGAGTGCATAGTTGAGGTCCACGTAACCCATGGTGTACGGCGTGCTCAGGACGAACCCGGCGACCCCGGCGTTCTTCGGCTCCCCGCTGCCTACCGGGAAATCGACCTCCAACCCTTTGCCAATCGTGTTCTTCCAGGTCGAGTTCTCGAGGGAAAGGTAGCTGGTCCAGATGAAGGTCGTGCCGCTTCCGTCGGAACGGTAGACGACCTGGATGGAATGGGCCGGTAAGCTCACGCCCGGGTTGAGGGCTTGGATGGCCGGGGCGTTCCAGGAATCGATTAAGCCCAGGTAGATTCCGGCCAGAACGGTCCCGTTGAACGAGAGGGTGGTGGCCCCGGGCACGTTGTAGATAGGGACGACGCCGCCAGCAGACTCGGGGATGGTCTGCAATCCGGGGACGGCGACGCGTTGGGCGGGATTGAGCGGGGCATCGCTTGCCCCGAACGCCACCGTATGGCCCGAAATGTCGGTGATGCCGGAGGAGCTCCCGACGGAGGCGTAGTTGACGGTCGTTCCACCCCCGTACACCGACTCCCACTGGTACATCAAGGGATACACGAGGGACGATCCCGCCCCGAGGAGGTTAACCCCCGACGGAGGAGCGCAGGTTCCGGACAAAACGCTCGAGCTGGGCTTGAACCACCCCGCCGAGAATCCCGCGACGACGATCACGAGGATGACTACGATGGCGATAGCCGCGTAGATTGGTGTCCGCGAGCGCCTTCGAACGATCGTCTCGGTGGGGGCCGAAGATGCTCCCGGATTGGTCATGGAATCTGCAACCCGGGAGAGCCCACGTCCTCTCGGCCAACCGTTCGGTCGCCGAGATTTAAGCGCGAGGAACGGGGATACCGAGACTACCATACACTCCCGATGATTTCGTAGACAGACGGAATCTCCGGAGTTTCTGCCCAAGTGCTTGACAACCAGGCGGCCGACCCGAGCCACCTCGTAGAATCGTGAAAAAGGGGAAGCCCCCAGGGTTCCCCCTGGGGGTAGAAAGGGTTCCTCTTGTCAGACCCTCGCCGACTGCCTTAGACCGAGTAGATGCTGACCTCTTGGGTCTCCGCCGCCAGCAGGATGTTGTTCGCCGGGTCCGTGATGAACTGCAGGAACCGCTGAACCTCGCCGGTGGGAGGCTGCAGGGTCACGAACTCGAACGGCCGCCAGCCATTGTACCCGTTCACCGACGATGAGGTGCCGGTGATTCCCGCGGCAATCGTTCCGCCGGCCCCCGTCCCGGGGTTCACAGCCCCGTACGACAGGGTCGCTGCGTTGACGATGCCCGCGCCGAGAACCTCATGGTCCGCGAGGTATGGGATGATCCCAGCGGTGCCGATGCCCGCCGTCGACCGCGCGAGACCATCGGAAGCGTAGCCGATGGAGTTCGCGTTGGCGATGACGTTAGCGATAACGCCGGGGTTCCCGTTCCCTTGTTCCGCGCCCGGGAGGGTGATGCCGCAGTCAGTCAGGACGTTGTTGCCGCCGCATCCGCTGAAGCCCGTGTCGAGGTAATAGGCCGCCCAGCTGGAGGTGAACGTGCTCTTTGACGCGGCGTCCAAGAGGCGGGCCTCGAAGGCCTGCGTGGTGCCGCTCGCGTCGGAGCGCTCCTCAGGGACGATGGCGACGCCCCCGGTAGCGAGCGAACCGGCACAGACCGTCCAGCCGCACGGGGTGCCCGTGCCAGGACCTGCGGTCGCGCAAATGTCGTTCGTGTAGGCCGCGCCCGTGCAGGCGACGCCCGCCGCTGCCGCGACACCGGTGAGTGTCTCAGGGCTGTCCGTTGCCACTCCGATGCCGGGGAACGCGGCGCCTTGGACGGTCGCCGGAATCTCGTTCCAGTTGAGCTCTGTCCCCTGAGCGGGGAGCGGTGTGATGGACGCCGTAAAGCCCGATCCATCAATCGAGTTCGCCTGGAGCGTAGGCGCGGTGGTGCTGCCCTGGTCGTAGATTTCGACCAGTGTATCGTAGTTGATGCTCAACAGTCCGTGCGTGTTGGTGTCCGCCACGATCACGTCATCCGCGTCGTACGCGATCGTCGTGACGGTGATGCCCGGGGTCGAGGGACACCCATCGTTCGCCTGGAGCAACGCAGGAGTTTCCAAGGACGAAGATTCGCCCACTTGGACATTCCCATCGCACACTGCGAGCATGCCGGCGCCTGAGCCGCCCTGGTTCACCGAGATCACAACGTCAGAGGTGTTCTGCTGGAACTGGGTTGCGGCTAGCTGGGTAAATGGGTACACCGAGGTGCTGCCTCCGATGGTCACCGTGTACTGGGCAGTCGGCTGGCCAATGCCACCCGTGATGTTGCCCTGCCAAGCGACCAACCAGAGATACAGTGCCGCCGCGGCCGCAACCGCGATGAGGATCAGGATCAGGGTCGCCACGACGGGCGAAACTGCCTTCTTCTCTCCGCGGAGGCCCCGGAGGTACCTCTGCTTTCGTTCTCTCAATCTCATGCTCTTTCCGCTCATCTCTTCTTTTTTCCCCCTTGTTGTTGGGTGCTTCGAGACCCCTGGCCTCACCAGGGTCCTTAGGCAACACGAGGAGGCGTCGGTGCGTTCATAATCGCGGCCAAAGGGGAAGCCGTAACCGGTCGGAGAATACGCGGGCCACTAGGTCGGATAACTTCCTATCGCCTTCCACGGTGCCCTACGAAGATTACGGAATCTCCGTGCGAGCCGCTTAATCCACCTCGACCGGCTTCGACGCCGAATGACCCCTCCTGAGGCCACCGGCCGTTCGGCGGCCTCCGTCGGGGCCCGGACCACTTCGTCCACTGGGCGCGGAACGGCCGCCGTCCTCAAGCCCCGCGACAAGAAGGCGCTCCAGCGTGCTGCGAACGCACTCGAGACCCGGCTTCTTCGACGGGCGACGGTCCCCGAGAAGATCCTGATCCAGTCCGAGCTCGGCTACATGCGTCGGCAGCTTCTCAACGACCGGAAGAGCGTCGATGTCACGTACCCAGTCAACCCTCCGTACGCCTTCGTCCACATCTTCTTCAATCCCAAGGCCAACGAACTCCTCTACCAGGCGCTCGAGCCGACGATCAAACCGAAGGAAGAGGCGCTCATCGCCCAGATTCGGGGAAGGATGGAGTCGATCATCTCTCAGGAGGAGCTCCCGATCACGGAGGGCCAAACCCTCGAGGATTCGCCGGTCCTGCGAGAGTTCCTCCGGAAACGCTTCCTGACGGTGCTGGACCTCTACGACATCGACGTTCCCATCAAGCGCCAACCGGTCCTCCTGTACTACCTGCAACGGGAGTTCGTGGGCCTCGGCCGCACCGATGCAGTGCTGCGGGACCCCTTTCTCGAGGACATCAGTTGCCTCGGACCCGGCATCCCCCTGTTCGTGTTCCACCGGGTCTATGGCTCGATGCGGACGAACGTCGCCTACGGCGGGGAGATCGAGCTGAACAAGTACATTTTCCGGCTTGCGCAGATCGCCGGGAAGCACATCTCGATCTATCAGCCGATCCTCGATGCCACGATGCAGGACGGGAGCCGGATCAACCTCACGCTCGGAACCGAGGTCACTCGAAAGGGCTCGACCTTCAGCATTCGAAAGTTCTCCCACGACCCGGTCTCGCCGGTCGACCTGCTGAAGTTCGGTTCCGTCTCGGCCTTCGAGCTCGCGTACTTCTGGACCCTGGTCGAAAATCACCGATCTCTCCTCATCTCGGGAGGGACCGCGGCCGGGAAGACCACGTTCTTGAACGCGGTCTGCATGTTCGTCCGCCCTGAAGATAAGATCGTCTCGATCGAGGATACGCCCGAGATTCAGATCGATCACCAGAACTGGATCCAATCCGTTGCGCGGACGGGATACGGGATGTCCTCGGGCGCCGGAGGGGCCTCCGGGGTCTCCGGCATTAGCAGCGCCGGGTCGCGTTCCGCGGGCAGTGTCTCCCTGTTCGACCTCCTGGTGGCCGCGCTGCGGCAGCGCCCGGAGTATGTGATCGTCGGAGAAGTTCGAGGGGTCGAATCGTTCACGCTGTTCCAAGCGATCTCGGTCGGCCATGCGTCCATGTCGACCATCCACGCCGGGTCCATCGCCGAGCTCCTTCACCGGGTCGAGAACGAGCCCATGAACATCCCCCGGGTCTTGTTCCAGGCCTTGGACGCCGTCGCCTTCCCGGCGCAAGTCGTGGTGAACCAAAATCGCGTCCGGCGGGTGACCGGGGTGACCGAGATCCTAGAGGTCGACGCGACCACGAACGAACTGCTCACGAACGACGTCTTCCGCTGGGAGCCCCCCACCGACTCGTTCACGTACTTGGGCCGCAGTTTCGTGCTCGAGCACATCGCCGAACGGACCGGGAAAGATATCGATGCCTTGACGGACGAGATGCGCCGGAAGGAAGCGTATCTCAAGCTGATGGACCAACTCAACATGACCTACTACCGGGATGTGAGCCGGGCCATCGCGTCGTACTACGTTGATCCTGAGGAAGCCCTGGCGACGCTTGAAGAGCGCGCGGCCAAGTAGGGGAAATGCCCGCCACCGCGGAGGCCGCCCCAGGGGTCCCCAGCGGGCCGGTCTCTGACGAACCCGCCACCCCGAGCCCCCCGCCCGTCGACCCGCTGGTCGCGAAGTACCGGACGTTCTGTTATCGGTTGTTCGGAGCCCGCTTCGAGGAGACGGACGACACGAGTGCGCTCGCCGAGCGGCTGCAGCGGGCGGGGGTCAACTCGACCCCGGGAATGCACTACGCCGTCGTGGTGATGACCACGATCTTTACCGCGATCGGGATGGCGTTGGTGGCGTTCGTCCTCTTTCACATCCTACTCGGCAGCCCACTTTGGCTCGAGTACGTGGCCATCCTGGCGGCGATCGGGGCCGGTGCCACCTACGGCGGATTCCAATTCATGCTCTCGAGCCGGATCTCCAACCGGAAGGAGAAGCTGGACCGGGAACTCCCGTTCACGTTGAGCGAGCTGTCCGTGCTCGCGAGCACCGGGACCTCCCCCATCCGCCTCGTCCGACGGATGGCTCAACGCGATCATGACCCTGCGATGACGGGCGAATTCCGCCGGATCGTGTACAAGACCGACGTCCAGGGGAAGGATCTCATCACCGCTCTCGCCGAGACGGCGAAGGAATCACCCTCCCTCTCCGTCCGCGAGTCGTTCTGGGACCTCGCGAACATGATCCATCAGGGAGGGAATCTCGACGAGTACCTCCGCAACAAATCGGATGACGTGCTGAAACTCCGCCGCTTGGTCCAGAAGGAGTTCATCGAGCGTCTCACGACCTTTCTCGACATGTACGTCAGCCTGGTCCTGGTCGGAGTTCTGATGATCGCGGTGGGCGCCTTCCTGATCAACGCGCTCGGGAGCACGGCCGCGGGCCTGAACGCGAACGAACTCCTCCTCCTCCTGACCTTCGGTCTCGTTCCGGTGTCCGTCGCGATGACCATCATCCTGATCTCCATCGCCTATGCGAAGGCCGAATGAAGCGGCGCGAACGGACCCCGCTGCTCGCCCTCGTGGTCCTGGTGATCCTCCTCGCCTCCCTTGCGCTCCTTCTGGGGGTGGCCGGGACGGCTCAGGGAGCCGGGAGTCCGAGTCCCCTCACGATAACGGCCGTGTCTCCCGCCCCGAACAGCGTGGTCTCCTCGACCACTCCCGTAATCGAGGTGACGTTCAACGACTCGGTGGCTCCAGTGAACCCATCAGCCGTGTACATGTTCGTTGACGGAGCCAATGTCTCGGGGGTTCAGAATTTCACGGTTTCGGCGGCCCGGGCCATGTATACGCCGCCGTCCATCCTCTTCTTGAAGAACGGCAACCACACCGTTACAGTCGACGCGACCGATCTGAACGGTAACACCGCGTCCTTGACCTGGAATTTCACGGTCAACACCGCCATCACGTCCGCCCCGGGCCCGCTCGCCGGGGTCAAGGTCACGACCCTTCTCCTGTACATCGGTATCGGGGCGCTCGTCAGCGGAGCGGTCGTCGGGGGTTACATACTGGTCCTCAAGCAGACGACCCGCTTCACGTTCCGAAAGTACTTCGCGACCCACCCTGTCGAGAGAAAGATTACGACCATCTACATCCCACTCATCGTCACCTTCGTCTGGATCATCCTCGGTTTGGATTATGTATACGGCACGCCGGGGCTTCCCTCGAACGCCCCCGACTACGTGTTCATCGTCGGGATCTTCATTGCGTTGACCCTCTTCGGCATCGACGCCCGGCGCGAGATGCTCCGCATCCGCACCTTCGAACGAGCGTTCGCCCAGCTTCTGTTCGAGATGGCGGACGCGATGCGAGGAGGGCTCGATCCGGCGAAGGCGGTCGTCGAGCTTTCCAAGACGCACACGAACATTCTCCGAAAACCGCTTCGGGTGGCCGCGGACGGGGTCCGGCTAGGCCGGCCCTTCGACAAGGTGCTGCGGGACATGGTCCGGCCGATGCACAGCGAACTTATCTCGCGGTACGCCGGGCTGATCGCCGACGCGACCTCTATCGGGGGCGAGACCGCAACGGTGGTCTATCGAGCCGCCAAGGACATGGATGACTTCGTGAAGATCGAAGAGGAACGCGAAAAGCAGCTCATCTTGCCCGTGGCAGTGATCTATATCGCCTTTGGGGTCCTCATGGCCGTTCTCCTTGCCTTACTCTCGATCGCACCGGAACTCGGCACTCTCAACATCAACTTCCTGGGCTTCGGCACTCCTCTATCCACCGGGGCGGCGACAGCCGCTCCGGTGCCCCACCTCAGTTTCGACACCCTGAAGGAGCGGTTCTTCGAGCTGATGCTGATCAACGCCCTCGGCACCGGCGCCATCATCGGAGCCTTCACGGAGGGACGCGCCCGGTATGGGATCCTTCACTCGCTCGCGTTAGTGGCGGCAACCGCGGTGGTCTTCTTCGTCTTGTACCCGTGAGCGCCGACCCGCTCTCCTCTGTCGCCGGGTTCCTAGCTCTTCTCACGAAGGGGCGTCTTGTGAACCCGGTACGTGGCTCCGGACGACGGTAGCAACTTGTCCCTTCCCTAACGTTGCGATGGTGGGCGAGCGGCCCACATCACGATAGCTCCGGCCACCATCCCCCCCACAAAGCCCGCGGCAGCGTACTCGAGCAGAGTCGCGGGGTTAGGGCCGGGAGAGGACGGGGTTGGGGGGGTAGCCATGGGAGTGTAGACCGCGGTAATCGTTCCGTTCCCCGAGACCAGCACCCCAACAGCTGGCGGCGCCCCGGCCGTAGCTATGAACACTCCACCCGACGTGTTCCAGCCGGCAAAGAGGTAGCCGGTGCAGGACAGAGCGATAGCCTCGAGGTCTGCACCAATCTGAGCGTGGAAGATGCCGCCTGAGTTGAGGCCAATTCCGTTCAAGTAGATCGGGCCGCAGAATTCGGGTATGACGATCGCCTCTACCGTATACGTTGGGGCAAGAGGACCAGAGGTACGAGGTGTCCAGCTCGAGGGGGGAGTCCGGTCCGGCGATGCCGTCCCTCTGTCGAGTTGGGCGGGGCCTGAGACGGAGAACGACAGAAGGAGAGCACAGGTGAGGCAGAGAGCGGCGGCCATCACCAATCCTGCGAGAGTAGTGTCGGCCGGCAGATCGCCCCAAGGCATTGATGGGGGGTACTTCGCCGCGGTTCATAGAACCTATCAACTCAAAGTCGACCTTCAGGGGCAGCGGGTCTCCCCGGTCGGAACGTCGAATCGCCGAGCATGGTAATCCGGGCGGGAAGCCGGTCCGAAAAGTGCCGCTCTTGCCGGGCCTTCTCGATGCGCGCAAGTCAACCCAGATCGTTCGTCGGACCGCGGCTGGACTTATGGGGTGACATAATTCTGAGACGTGGACCCAGAGAGCCCGAGCGTGTTCGTCACGGTGAGCGTGATCGCGTAGGTTGTGGACGGAGTTGTGATGAACGGATGGGGAAGCTGGACCTCTTGTCCGTAGTAAGTTTGGGTCGTGTTATAGTTGGGATCCGCCGCCGAGAAGACGGTCCAAACCCAATCAACGATTGTGGTGTCCGGCGAGGATCCCGTGTGAGGTTGGTACGATTGTGTCCCGTCGAGCACCGGATATCCCGTGAGCAGATTGACGGCTATCTCAGCAATCGGAGGGAAGAGCGTCTCGACGAACTCATTTCCTCGGGTGGTCCCGATTTGGACCTGCACGGAGGTCGTGGAAAACACGAACGGTTGGATGTAGAACGAGGTGTAGGCAATTGTAACTGCGGTGACCGTGAACGGCGTGAGGTTCAGATAGCCTTGGCCCCCGGCACCCGAAAACGTTTGGAAGTTCGTAGCCGGGTTCGAGCAATTTACGAACGCACCGTACTCTGGAGTTTGGCAGAAGGTGGTCGCCGGGTCTCCACCCACCGCAATGTCGGTAACGTTGGTGGCGTAGATGTCCGAGCTGGAGACAACCAACACGAGGAGGGGCGGGATCGAGAGCGGCCCAGCGGAGGCGGGGATGGTCTCGGTGCTCTGAATAGTTACGTTCTCCAGATTCTTGAAATGAAGCTGGGTCTGCTCATTCAGGTTGATCTGTTCCTCGGAGGAGACAAAGAAGGCGAACGCCGTGGCGGCGGCTACGACGATCAGCACGAGCATCAGGGTGCCAACGATCTCGGCCAACCCGAGATGGTTCATCCGGCGACGATGCATCGGCCCCCGAGACGAGGCGGTTTGCTAAAGGCGTGCCCTCCGTAGACTCCATAGTCCACCGGATTTTCCGTAACGTTCCGAACTCTACCCCTCTCCTCGTTAAACCACCCAATCCCCTCGGTCCGCCGTGAGCATCCCCATCGAGGTTCCGGGCCTCGACACGATCATCCCGGAGCTGGAGGAGGGTCGCTTGGTCGTCGTGGAGAGCGGCGCCGATTCCGCAAAGAGTTTCTTCGTTCGTCGGCTCAGTCTCACCGCCGGGAGGAACGGTTGGCCCGTGACGTTCGTCACCTCCCGCGACGAGGCGGAAGTTCGGGCCCTCCTTGCGGTCGAGGGGGGGTCCCACCGACCGACCGAAGGGTGGATCCGCATCCACGAACGGGACGCCATCGAGGAGTTTGACGAATTCGAGTCGTCCGGAGGCCTGCTTACGGTGGACTCCTACTCCTACATGACGCTGAATCTGACCCCCGCCCGCATGGCGGCCTCCCTGCGTCGTCTCCGTTCAGCCTGCCGCGCCCGCAAGATGACCGCCATCCTCGCCACCGATCGTGGGATGTTCGACCCCCGTTCGGAGGCCGTTGCGACCCACCTCGCCGACGGCTTCCTCCAGTTCCATGCCCGGGAAGGCCCGGAAGGGGTCCTTCGCTTCCTCCGCATCCCGAAATGGATGGACGGGAAGTTTGTCGACCGGAACATCTATTATGAGTTCGACGGCAAGCGAATCTCGATCGACCTGCGCAGCCGGGTCCTGTAACGCAAGGAGGAGTCGTGCCGGGCGGTTCCTACGAACGCTACGGACTGACGAGCAACCCGTTCCGGGACCTCGCGAGCGAGAACATCGAGGACGTCGCGATCTACCACGTGAACCAGGAGGTCGACGACACCCTCCGGACGATCCGGGACGAGGTGTTCGACAAGGAGAACCGGGCCGTCGTGGCCATCATCGGCCCGCACGGTGCGGGCAAGACCGAGCGCCTGCTCGTCACAGCCGCCGAGGCGAAGGAGCGGGGGGCGTTCTGCGTCTACTTCGACGTGCCCGCCAAGACCTCCTGGGTGCTCCGCGGCGTCGCCACCCAGTTCCTCAAGGAGGCCAAGGCGAAGGGACGGGTGAAACTGTTCAGCCAACCCAAGTGGTTCCGCGGAATGACCGCACTCTCCAAGACCAAGGAGGAGAAGTACGACGCGAAGAACGCGGGGAAGGTCATCGGCCAGGCCCTCAACGAATCGGCCCCCTCGTTCTTGCTCCTCAACGACCTCAACAACCTGATCGAATCGAGGGAAGTGAATGCCTTCGCTCAAGTGATCCAGGAGATCACCGATTCGATCAAGCCGGGCGTCCTCGTGATGTTCACTTGCTACGCGAGCTACGTCGCGTGGCTGACCGTGAACCACCCCGCGCTGGCGTCGCGCATCAACCGCACGTTCACGCTCGCCGGATTCAGCGACGCGGAAGCGGGTCTGCTGCTCGCGAAGAAGCTGCTTGTCAAGCGGCTCGTCGAGGACTTGGACCCGATCTACCCTTTCGACCGGGAGGCCGTGCATGCGCTGAACCAGGCCTGTGGCGCGAACCCCCGGCGCCTCCTCGAGCTGGCCGACCTGTCGATCGAGTACGGAATCGCCCACCGGTCGTACCGGGTCGACCTCGAGGTCGTCCAAGCGATCCTCACTCAACGAGGCGCGACCCAAGCCGCGACGACCGCGGCGCGAAAGGCCGCCTCCTCGGTTCCCCGGCCGGGCGCCGCCCCAGCAGATACCGCGGAGGAATCGATGACGGCGAAGCGCGACCCGGAGAAGTGGATGGAAGGCGAGGGCGTGCCTACACCGCGTCGGGGTTGAGCAGGACCGCGAGGTCGATCGCCTGCTCGGCGATCTCGGAGGCATAACCCGCCGTCCGTCCCAGGCTGTCGACGATGGTCCCGAGGGCCAGAAGCTCCTCGCCGCGCCGAGTGGCGACCCGATGGGAGAGGGCGTCGATGAGATTCTGGTGGGCGACCCGTCCGTCGATCGCCTCGTTCGCCGCATCGATGTCGCGCGCAATGAGGGCCGTGAACGACTTGTCCAAGAGCGCGACCGCGGAGGCCCGCGCCTCATCGAAGTCCTTCACCAGCTTGGGATCGAGCCCCTTCCCCGCGCCGACTACCGGGAAAGTGCCCGCGATCCGTTGGGCGTGGTCGCCGATCCGCTCGATCAGTTTGGCGATGAGGCGGTAGGCGTGGAAGGCGGCTGCGTTGTTGCGCTCCCCGTTGACCTGGGGGGCCGAGTGCGCGAGGTGGTTCTGCTTTGCGACCATCCAGTACAGGCGGCTCACGTCCTGGTTCCGCAGCGAAACGTCGTTGGCAAGGGTCTCGCTCCCGGTCCGAAGGGCGGTGATCGCATCCTCGAGCATCGCCCGGACCGTGAGGTGCATCCGCCGGAGGCACTTTTCGGAGCTGAGTTCGGAGGGATCCGATAGATCCTGGATGACGAGCGAGTTCCGGGCCTCCTCGATCACCTCGGGCCCGATGACCAAACGGCAGAACTCCCGCGCCACCTTCCGAACGAAGGGGGCCCGGTCGGGGGGAAAGCGGACCTCGACGAGGCCAAATCCCGAGGTGTACGCCCCGATCAGCTTGCGGAGGAGGTGTTCTCGCGTCTCTTCGCCCTTCTCCACGAACACCTTCCGGCGTTCCGCTGGCTTCTCCACGGCCCGGGGACGGACCGAGACCGAGCCATCCACTTCGGTCTCGACGAACAGCGTGTCCCCGGCGTGCAATCCGGCGTGGAGCACCCAACGCTTCGGCAGGGAGACGAGGTAGGTGGATTTCCCGGCTAGCTGGAGTTTCCGTCCTTCCATGCGCCGGCCCGCAACATCTGCGAGCGGTATGGACCTATAAGGGTTCGAGTCATAGACTATGTAGATATCGGGACAAAACCGGAACTACATTGAAACTCGTTCTGTCCGTCTGCCCGAGGTGGGGAAGGTCGAAACCCCCTTCGATGACCACCGACGGACATCAAATCCCCGCGTGGAGTGATGACCGTGGTGCCCGGTTTTCCCCGCCTGAAGGAGTCGTATGATCTTGTGGTCGTGGGGGGCGGCCACGCCGGCCTCCAGGCCGCGCTCAAGGCCGGCCTTCTCGGCCACACCGCGGCGTTGATCGACCGGGGTCCCAAGTTCGGTCGTTCGTTCTACGCTCCCACCATGGACAACATTCCGGGATTTCCGGACGGGATCTCCGGCCACAAGCTCTTGGACCTCCAGGTCGCCGCGCTTCGGACGGTGGAGGAGTGGGTGAGTTACTTCTCTCCCGCGCAGGCTCTCCGGGTCGAGCGGACCGACATGGGCTACCGGGTTCCGTTCGACTGGTTGAAGCAGAACCTGGTCGCCACTGGTCGTGCGGTCATCCTGGCGATGGGGGTGGTGGATCGCATGCTCGAGGTCGGCGGCCAGATCAAGCCGATCTTCCCCTGGGCCAATCAGGCGCTGGTCGAGTTCTGCATCTTCTGCGACGGGCACACCCTCGGCGGAAGGACGGTCGGCGTCTTGGGACATGACAGCTTTGCGGTGCGCACGGCGTTGGACCTGCTCCACTTCCAGCCCAACATGGTCGAGATCCTCACCCACGGTCGCCCCTTGCTCGAGGGAGCTTCCCCGGAAGACTCGAAGGGGTTGCGTGCCGCGCTCGCCGAGCATGGGATCACTTCGGTCGAGGGCGTGATCAGCGGGTTTGACGAGATCCGGGAAAAGCGGTTCGGCGTCCTCTTCGCCGACGGCACCCACCGAAGCTACGACAAGGGGTTCAGTGCACTGGGGTGGTACGACCTCCACCAGGAGATCCCGCGCGCTCTCGGGTGCCGATTCGATGCGGATGGGTTCGTCGTGACGGACGAGGACTGTCGGGCGATCGAGGACTCGAGCGGCCAACCGATCCCGGGCCTCTACTGCGTTGGTGACCAACGGAACGGATGGAACCAGATCCCCGAGGCATGGGCGACCGCAGAGCGGGCGGTCATCCACGCGTACGCCGACTACCTTTGACGGATACCGGCTAGGGGGCGACGGGGGTCGCCTCGGTCGCGACGCCCAACTGGCGGGCCAGTGTGGGAAGGTCCTTCGCCACGGCCGAGGCCCCTCCCGCGAGGAACCGCGCCTCGCTCTGGGCTGACGTGGCCGCTTCCGACGGATCGGGCAGGAGGGCGTAGAATCGAACGCGGGCCGCGGTCGCGCATTCGGCGTCGATCAGGTGGTCGCCGACGAAAAGAGCCCGGTCCACCGGTACCTCCATCTCCTTCAGGATTCCGAAGAGCGCCTCCGGCGACGGTTTCGCGGGACCGGGCGCACTGCGGGTGCGCAAGTACGGGAAGTAGGGAGCCAGCCCGGTGCGCAAGAGCGCCCCCCGGGCGAAGTACTCGGAGCTCCGTGTGAGCAGGCCCAGGCGGTACCCGCGTGCCGAGAGACCCTTCAGCAGGGGTTCTGCCCCCGGTCGGGGGACCGTCCGGGGCAGCGCCTCCATCTCGATCGCGTCGATCGTCTTGTGATACTCCGCCTCGAAGCGGTAGACCGTGCTGTCCGGGGCCCCCGTGGTCCTCAATTCTTCGCGGGCGGCCTCGACGATCCGATGGATCGGTTCGTTGACCGAGAGGTGACCGGGCACGACCCCGTACTTCTCTGCGATGCGGACGACGTTCTGCCGCATCCGGACGAAGTCGTGCCGGGAGAGCACCAGCGTGCCGTCCAGGTCGAACACGACTCCGAGCAGCGGCTCGAGGTACTTGGGCTCTGGATCGCGTGGCGGCATGGCATCCTCCGCCCGGAGAAAAGCGAGCCTCTTTCCCGTTAAGGGTTTGCGTCCACCGGCACGGGGGGTCGCCCCTCCGGAAGCGGCGAGGGATGGTCTGGTCCGCTTACCGGGCGGACCGAGGGCGCTCCAGGGTGACTATGGATTCGCGGAGCAGGAAGGAGCGCCGCTGGCCACTGTGTCGGGGACGGGCGACCTCGACCGACCGGATCCGATACCCCAATCGCTCCCCCATGCGCGCCAGGATCAGGTCCCCCGGGACGTAGGCACCGGCGAGGAGCGAATCCCCGACTACGAGGACAAAACGGCCGCCGGGCCGCAGGGCCCGGTACACGCGCTCGAGCACCGGCGCGAGGTCGGCGAAGTACCGGTGGACCACCGCATGCATGTCCGCGCGTCGGTACGACCCCTTGCGCGCGACATTGTCCCGGATGCGCGGCAGGATCTCCGCGAGCCACGGGTCGGGGGACCCGTCCACCCCAAGGTAGGCCGAGGTCTCGGACCTAGGCAGGTTGTCGCAGGAGACCTCCGCCGCACGGAGGGCGGCCAGGTCGGCGTACGAACGGACGTACCCCATCCAGGCGAGGTCGACCTTGTAGTTCATCACGTAATCCATGCCGTTCACGTACGGCGGGCTCGTGAGCGCCAGGCTCACCGATCCGGACGGCCACTCCGCCACACGCGCATCCGTCCGCTCGATCTCGGCGGGCGGGCCCCAGTGCGCTCGGTTCGCGACTTCGGCCTCGAGGTCGTTCGCCATCTCGTCGATCGCCGCCCCGAACCGGTCGTACGGATCCGGTCCGGGACGGGCGGTCGAACGGCGGTACCCGAGGCACGGGGAGCGGTGCAGCCGGCTGGAGGGGATGAGGATATGACCGAAGGCGAGCCGCAGCGCGTCGGCTTCTGGGTTGCCCTCGGAGGGGAGGGAGTCGCGCAGCCGGGTCAGCTGGGCGAGGCCCTTGGGTGAAAATTGGCGGCGGGTTTCCCGAAGGAACGGCAGCGGTCCCGCCGAGCGCCGGCGAGCCCGCGCCACCCGATTCCTGGCCGCGGTGCGGAGCGACTTCGGGTCCAGTTCGAAATGGGTCTTCACGCGCGCCGCGAGGACCGCGGGGGCGAGGAGTTCCGCTCCCCTGGCCCGGAATCCGGCTCTCCGAGCCTCCACGAGGGTGGTCCCGCTCCCTGCGAACGGGTCCAAGACGGTAGCGCCCCGGGGGAGGTCCGCCTCGCGCAGTGCCCCGGCCACGAACTCGGCCGAGTAGCCTTGCACGTAGGGCCACCAGCGATGGACGGGGAGGCGCTCATTCGAGCGGAAGGTGATCGGACCGCGGTAGGTTCCCAAGGAGAGCCCATTCTCCTCCTCGAACCGCTCGACGAACATGGCGGGGGTTTCGAAGTCGCCCCGGTCGGCAAGATCCGTGAAATCCCGCAGGATCCACAGTCCCCGGCCGATGCGGCTGACGCTCCCCGTGCCCGATAGCCGGTCCAGGGCGTCGACCACCTGGTCGGAAGAGAATCCGACCCGGGAGGCGATCTGCTTGACGGTGGCGCCGAGGCCCGCGGAGTGGACGAGGGCATCCCGGACCTCGTCGGCGAGGTCCTGGGAGGTCGCCGCCGGTCGCACGGGAAGGGCCCCGATCGACGGCGATCCCGTCACGCCTTCGGACCCGGCGGGGTCGCCATCTGCCGCCAGTGGCTCGCGCGGAGCTGGCGAACGAGGGAGGCGTGCTGGCGTCGGCGCTCCTTGCGGATCGCCCGGCTCAAGGTCGGGCTCGCCACCTTCGCCGTCAGGTCTTCGACCACGTCCAGGTCGTGCAGGCGCCCCAGGCGGGCCTGGAGCGAGCGGAGCGGGCGGGCCATGGTCACGGGCTGGGCCGTTTCCAGCACGGAGGCGAGGTCGGCGATGTGGCGCCAGTTGCGGACGCGGATGCGGAGGCGGTGGAGACGGCGCGAGGAGGGCTTCCGACGGGCCTTCTTGTGAGCGTCGCGGATCGCCTCCTGGCGCTCATCCCGTACTTCGTCCAGGTAGGCGCGGAGGGCCCGGCCGCGCCGGGCCGAGGGAGGACGGTGGAACCCGGCCCGAAGGCCCTCGAAGAGTCCGAGGTCCCGCTCCGTCCGAAGGGAGGCTCGCAGGAGCTCACGGCCGATGCGGGCGTCGTCCGCGAGCCGCACGCGGAGTCGGCGCAGCTGGGCGCGTTCGCGGGAGGGGAGGTCATTCGGTCCCTGGGCGAGCAGATCGAGAGCGACATCGCGATCCCGGACCCCCCCGACGAGACGGGCGAGGCGTCGGAGTCGACGGTCGTAGGATCGTAGATCGAGCCGGCGCGCCGGCGTGCTCGCCCGGGTCCATACATCGAGTCCGACCCGGAGGCGACGCAGTTCCCGGTGGAGTCGATGAAGGGACTCCGCGGCCGGCTTGGGGTTCTGAATGACCCGGTCGGCTTCGTGGAGGGTCCCGTCCAGACGGACCTCGAGCATGCGCGCGAGTTCGGCGGCATCGCGGGAAGTAGGAGCGCGGCGAACCATTCTCATCACCAGGGAACGGGGGGAGCCGGTAGGGGGGGTAAATGGTTTCGGTGCCGGTGCGGACACGCACCTATTAGAGGGTCCTCGTATGAGGAGCCGTGGAGCGTTCCCGCTCGGCGGTACTGCGCCGGGGGGACGAACGCATGCCCTCTCGTTCCTCCCGACAGCTTGGCGTCATTGACGTCGGTTCCAACACCGCTCGATTTGTCGTGTTCGAGTCGTCAGCCGGGGGGACCGTCCGGGCGGTCCACGAGGCGAAGGAGGTCCCGCGACTCGGACTCGGCGCTGGCCCGGACGGGCGGCTTTCGGACGAAGCGATCCAGCGGGGAGTGGCGGGTGTCAAGCGATTCGCCCGTCTCGTCCGCTCTCTCGACGTACCCCGTACCCTGGCGGTCGCGACGAGCGCCGTCCGGGACGCGCCGAACGGACCGGAGTTCGTCCGTGCGGTCGAACGGAGTTCCGGCGTCCTCTTGCGGATCATCTCCGGGGTCGAAGAGGCCCGGTACGGCTACCTGGGCGTGGCCAGCGCCTGGGAGCTCCGCGAGGACATCGTCTGCGACCTGGGGGGCGGTTCCCTCCAGCTGGTCGAGGTCCATCGGGGTGCGCTCCGCAACTCCGTCAGCCTGCCCCTCGGAGTGCTCCGCTTGAGCCAGCGGTTCCTGGAGCACGACCCTCCGAAACGGCGCGAGATGGAGGAGCTCCGCGACTACGTTCGGGAGACGCTGGCCTCGGTCTTCGAAGCGTTCCAGGGAGAGACCCACGGACTCTACGCCGTGGGCGGGACGGTCCGTTCCCTGGCCCGGGCCGCGATCGATTTCCGGGGATGGCCCATCGGGCGGGTTCACGGTTATCCACTGCTCGACCACGACGTGGAGGCCCTCGGCGAGCTCTTGGGAGAGATGCCCGCCGACAAGCGACGCGCGATCCCGGGCGTCGGGAGCGACCGGGCCGACGTCGTCCTCGCCGGAATCGTGGTCTTCCGGGAGCTCATGCGCGTGACCCGCGCGGAGCAGATCACCGTCTCCGGAACCGGCATCCGGGAAGGCATCGCCCTCGAAGCGGTGGGGGCAAAATTGCCCGCCTCCGCGGTGGACCTCGCGCAACGTTCCGTGGCGGCGGCCTCGGAGTCGTTCCGGTTCGACGGGGGCCATGGGCGGGAGGTCACCGACTGTGCGCTCGGGCTCTTCGCCGTGCTCGCGGACCGGTTCCACTGGGGGACCAGCGAGGAACTTGCGCTCCGGGTCGCCGCAGGGATGCACGACGCCGGGACCGCGATCGACATCTGGCGGCACGCGCACCACTCCGCCTACCTGATCCAGAACTACCCGATCCTCGGCCTGAACCAGCGCGAGATCCTGCTCGCCTCGATGGCGGCCTACGTCCATGAGGGGAGTCCATTGCCCACCGAATGGAAGAAGGGGTTCCAGCCGATCTTGACCCCGGACGACTTGGACACGGCCCGAGAGCTGGGCGCGGTCGTCGAGGTCGCGGAACTCACCTCCCCGTTCCGTCCTCGATTCTCGGCCTCCGGTGACGGGCGCTCGCTCGGCCTAGCCTTTTCTCCCCCCTCCGGTACGACGGTCCGCACCCGCTTGGGAGAGAAAGTGGCAAAAACGCTCCAGCGGGCCTTCGACGTGGAGGTCCGCGTCCGTGATTCGTGAGATGGCCTCGCCGAAGCACGGGTATCCGGGCCGGCTCTTCGTGTTCGAGGGACTGGACGGGAGCGGCAAGTCGACCCAGGCCGCGCTCCTCGGCAAATGGCTCGCCTCCCAGGGGTACCGCGTCTTCCAGACCGAGTGGAACTCCTCCGAGCTCGTCTCGAACACCATCCGGCGGGGCAAGAAGAAGGGCCTCCTGACCCCGACGACCTTCTCGCTGCTGCACGCGACGGACTTCGCGGACCGCTTCGACCGGAAAATCCTGCCGCCCCTCCGGGCCGGCTACGTCGTCGTGTGCGACCGCTACTCCTACACCGCGTTCGTCCGCGACGCCGCGCGCGGATGCGACCCCGACTGGGTCCGGATGATCTACTCGTTCGCGCCGACGCCCGACGTGGCGTTCTACTTCAAGGTCCCGGTCCGCGTGACGCTCCGCCGCAAGCTCGCTTCGCGTATGAAGATCAATTACTACGAGGCCGGAATGGACCTGGGGCTCTCCGACGACGTCAACGACAGCTACGAGCGGTTCCAGGGTCGGTTGAAGCGGGAGTACGACCGGATCTCGGTCGCGGACCGGATGACGGTGATCGACTCGTCCCGCAGCGTCGAACGGATCCAGGCGCAACTCCGCGCGGCCGTGCAGCCCATCCTGGCGGGGTTCCCGACGATGGAGACCTTGATGCATGACGATTAGGACGTACGGGACCGACCTGCCGGGCCTCCCGCCCGGCAAGTTCGCGGGCAAGCTCATCGTCGTCGAGGGGGCCGACGGCTCGGGCCGGACGACCGAGGTCGAGCTGCTCAAGAATTGGCTCGAGATCCAGGGTCACGCCGTCGTCGACGTGGGCCTTCGCCGCTCCAACCTCGTGAGCGAGGAGATCGACCGGGCGAAGCAGGGCCATACCTTGGGACCCACCACGATGGCGCTGCTGTATGCGGCCGACTTCGGCGACCAGCTCGAGAACAAGATCGTTCCCGCGCTCTCCGCCGGCAGCACGGTGCTCGCGGACCGGTACATCTACACGCTCATGGCCCGGGCGATCGTCCGCGGCGCCTCCCGGGACTGGGCGCGCAAGCTCTACTCCTTCGCCTTCCGGCCCGACCTCGTGGTCTTCCTGGACGCGCGCCCCGAGATCCTGCTCCACCGGGCGATCGGCAAGTACGGGAGCCTCGACTACTGGGAGTCCGGGATGGACCTCTCCCTCTCCCGCGACCTCTTCGAGAGCTTCTTCCTCTACCAGGACAAGCTCGCGGTCGAGTTCGAGTGGATGGCGAAGGACTACGGGTTCCACCTGATCGACGCGAACCGGCGGCCGGAGCAGGTCGACAGCGACATCCGGGCGCTGGTCGAGCCGCTCTATCGGCCCGGCGCCCACCCGCCGCCCTACCGGGCGCGTCGGATGGACCTGCCGCCTAGCCCGCCCGGGCCAACTGCTTCGGCGTAGCGAGCCAGCGGAGCACGCCCGCCCCGGGCCGGATCCCGCGGGGGAAATCGAGGCACGCCGCCGCCCCCTTTCCGAGTCGGACGAAGGGCGTCCCTTCGCCGACGAGCGCGACACCGAGGAACTCGGCGAGCGTCGGCTCGTGCCCGACCAGGAGCAACTGCTGGTTCGAGCGCGCGTCGCGGTGGAGCCGAGTGAAGATGGGAGGGGCGAGGAGCCCGGGGGAGAGCTCCTTCCAGACCACGATCGCCGGCGGGCGCTCCATCGATCCTCGGACGATCTCGGCCGTGACCCGGCAGCGGACCGCGTCGCTCGTGAGGATCCGGTCGACGTGACCGATGTACCGGATGAGCCCCTTCGCCGCCTTTCGGGTCGAGACTGCGCCCTCCGGGGTGAGGGGCCGTTTCGTGTCGTCCGGCCATCGAGCGGGATCGCGCTCCACCGCCGGCCCGTGCCGCAGCACGATGAGCCGGACTCCCCGGGACGCGAGCGGCATGACCGATCCTGCGGATCAGGGAGCCGGCGCGGAGAGAAAACCGTCGCTCGTCGTCTCCCCGACCGCGATCGGGCTGGGCCGGTCGAGCACGACCTGGGCGATGTCCTGCGCGTAGGCGACCGTCCGACCGATCGATTCGAGGAGGCGGGCCACGGCGGCGGCCGTGGCCGGCGGCATCGTCCCGCCGCCGACGGCGGGCAGGAGGCGGTCCGCGAGGGAGTGGCCGGAGGCCATCAGGGCCTCCCCGGTGTCCAAGAGTCCGTTCACGGCGTCCGGGTCGGTGGCCCCGAGGATCCCCTCCAAGTGGTCCATCGCCTGGGCGTGGAACTGGCGTAAGGACGTCGCCGGGCCGGCGCCGTTCGGTAGATCGACCAGGCGGGGCCCGACGGTGCCGAGGACCACGGCGTGGTCCGCGATCCGCTCTAGGCTCCGGGCGACGGTCCAGGCCCCCAGGAGCTGGGGGTCGGGCCGGTCGAGCGTGAGTCCCAGGGAGGCGATGCGCTGGATGTACCAGGCCTCCCGGTCGATCTCGTCGTCGCGACGCTCCCAGTGGCCGTCCTCGCCGAGCGGGAGGTGCTGCCAGGACCGGACGGCCTCCCGGTGGACCTCGAGGACCATCCGCCCCATGCGAGCGATCCGCTGCTCGAGCGAGATGGGGCTCTCGAAAGCGAGGTCGCGGAGGCGTAAGACCCCGCCCTCGTCCGAGACGATCTCGGGCTGGCGGGTCCGGCGACAAAAGCTCCGGACCACCTCGCGGGTGCCGGAGGAGATGGCGGGTCGCTCCCGGAGCACGAACTCGCGGGCTCCCGATAGGTAGGCGCCCAGGAGGCGTCGGAACAGGTGCTCGGGGATCTCGTCGGGTCCGACCCTGAGGTCGATGAGCGCGCCCTCGATCGGGCGCTGGCCCAAGTCGTTCCGGAGGGGTCCGTCCGAGGGTCGGGGTGTCGCGCGGCGGACGGCGGCGGGGCGCTCCCGCCGGGGGGTTTCGCTCTTCTTCATCGAGCGAACGAGCGTCGGGACTAAATATATAGAATTTCCATTTAGACTATATTTCTTACAATAGTTCCCGTATCGTCACCGAACCCGCCCCCGGCGGGGCGCGGTCAGGGAGCCCGGATCGGGGCCGGCTCGGCCTTGAGCCACGCCTCGAAGGCGTCGAAATTGAACTCGCGTCCGAGGTAGGCCCGCACGAGGTCCGCGGCGGGCCGCTGCCCGCCGGGAGCGAGGATCTCCCGGGCGTACCGCGCGGCGGTCTCCTTGTCGGTCAGGCTGCCCTTCTCGAGGAACGGCTTCAGGAGGTCGCGGGCGATCACGAGCGACCAGATGTACGTGTAGTAGAACGCCGAGTAGCCGGTGAGGTGCCCCCAGGCCGACTGGGGATGGTACTCCGGCTCGATCGGGGTTGGGAAGTACCGGTCGTAGACCTCGCGGAAGAGGGCGCTCGTGTCGACTCCCGTCGGGTCGCGGTCGTAGAACTCGAGCGAGATCGCCGCGAGGGCCGACTGGCGGAGCCAGCGGGAGCCGCGTCCGAACGCCTCGGACCCCTTCAGGCGCTCGAGCAGCTCCTTCGGGATCGTCTCGCCGGTGTCCGGGTCGCGGGCGAACCGGGCGAGGGTCGCCGGGTCGCGTGCCCACTCCTCGAACAGTTGCGAGGGCGCCTCGATGAAGTCCCACTCGACGAAGGAGCCCCCGGTGTAGACCCACGGGCCGTGGCCGGAGAACAGGGCGTGAAGCAGGTGGCCGAACTCGTGGAAGAAGGTCACGACGTCCGAGTACTGCATCCGGGCGGTGTCGGCCGGGACGCTCGGGTCGACGAAGTTGCAGACGAGCGACGCCTGCGGGAGCTGGAGGCCTCGGATCCCCTCGCGAACGGTGAAGCAGGCGGCGTGGTTGTACTTCCCTTCCCGGGGGACGAGGTCGAGATAGAAGCGGCCGAGCCGCTCCCCGTCGTGGGTGACGTCGTAGGCCTCGACGGTGGGATGCCAGAGGGGTCCCGAGGTGTCCCGTTGGACCCGGAGCCCGAACAGCTCCTCGCAGAGGGCGAAAAGCCCGTCCCGGACGGTTCCGTACGGGAGGTAGGCGCGCAGCCGTTTCGTGTCGACGCCGTACTCCTCGGTGCGCATCTTGCCATCGTAGTACCCTTCGCCGAAGAAGCTCGCGTCCCAGAGCTCGAGGCGGGAGGCGGTCGGCTCGTCACGCCGCTTCCGCGCGAGGACGCGGGAGAGGTGGAGGACCGCGGGCTCCCGGACGCCCTGCGCGACCCGTTCCAAGAACACCCGGGCCGCGGCGGGGTCCCCCATCATCTTGTCCTCCAGCGCGAATGCCGCGTACGTGGGATAGTCGAGTGACCGGGCGAGCGTGTACCGTTCGCGCAGGAGCTGGTCGAGGACGCTCACGTTCTCCGGGTGGGCCCGGTTCATGAACGCGGCGAGGAGGCGCCGCCGCACTTCCGCGTCGTCGGCGTAGGCCATGACGGGCTGGAAGTCGGGATACTTCGTCGTAATGCGGATCTTCCCGTGCGCGTCGGCCGGGTGCGCCTTGACGAAGTCCGGTGGGAGCCCGGCGAGCGCCGGGAGGCCGTCGACCTCGATCGACCGGTCGAGCCGGGCGATGTTCTCGTTGTACTGGTTGCAGATCCGGTCGATCAGGTTGTTGAGCGCGAGGAGCTGGGTGCGGCTCTCCGGGTCCTTCTCCGCGCCCGAGCGACGCATCTCCCTAAGCATCCGTTCCACCGCAAACCGGGTCGTCGGGTCGACGATCCCGAGGTCGAGGGCCCTCAAGGCACGGTAGACGCGGTCGTCGACCCGGAACCCGTTCAGGAACCGGTCGGCCGCCTCCGACGCCTCGCGACCCGCGGTACGGGCCGCTTCGTCCGGGTGGACGGCGAAGAGGAAGCTGCCGTGGTTCCCGAGGTTGCGCACGTCGAGCAGGATGCGGTCGAGCGGCCGGAGGAAGTTCTCGAGGGTCGGGGGGTTCGCGGAGCGGACGAGCGCGTCCAGGACGGCCTGCGCGCCCCCAACGACCTCGGGGGTCGTGCGGCGGAGCTCGTCCGCGGTGAGGGACCAGGGAAATCGGCCCAGGGAGGCGCGTTCGGTTCCGTCGGTCGTCGGCACCACCGGTTCCGCCGAAGAGCAGGCCGCCCCCCTCTTAGACCTGTCGAGGGGCCTCGGGAGGGACGGAATCACGCCTCGGGTCCGTCGACGTTGATCGTCGCGGGTCCCTCGCCGAGGATCACGTTCACGATGGCGGCCTCGATCCGGCCGTGGTTGACGTCCCGGTGGATCAGTCCGGGGGGGATCCGGAAGAACTCTCCCGCCGACGGGCACGCCTCGTCCCGTCCGCCCGGCCCGAACTCGAGCGTGAGCTGACCGGCCGCGACGAACCCGTAGAGGGTCCGCGTTCCGTGATGGTGCCACGGGGAGGAGGCGCCCGGGGCCACCCGGGTCTCGCCGACCCGGACCGTCTCGGTCTCGAAGACCCTTCGACGGCCGAACCCCTCAGCGGGAAGGGAGCCCTGGTCGGGCCGCGGGACGATCTCGATCCCTGGCACGGACGGTGCAACCGGGCCGAGGTCGTAAGAGTTGGGGGTTCGGAGGCAGAGGGTCCCGCTCGGGACTTCGTTTCAGCCTTCCGAGTACGGAGGACGACCCGTGTCGGAACTCGCACCGACCGGAGGAGCGGGCGCGGGGGCCGACGCGGGGGTGGGTGGCGGGCCGCCCGGTGGGGGAGGTGTCCGTCGGCTCCGCAGCAGCACGACGACCGCGAGGATCAGGAGCAGGACGAGAAGGGCCAGCTCGACGAGCTGGATCGGCGTCGCGAAGGTCGAGCTGCTCGCGCCCGAGATGGTCACGGGGGTGGCCGTGAACGACGCGATGACGCCCGCCCCGTCGGTGACGGTGACTTCGACGGAGTAGGAACCCGCGCTGACGCCGCTCAGGGAGAAGGAGGCACCGGAGGCCCCGCTCTGAGCCTGCCCGTTGACCGTCCAGGCGTAGGAGAGGGGCGGCGTTCCGCCGCTCGCGGTGGCGAGAGCGACCAGCGCGCCGGGAGCGCTCGAGACGGTGACGAAATCGATGAGGCTTACGCCGAGCCTCGGGGCGACGGTGACGGAAGCGGACGCGCTCGCGCTCCCCCCGTTCGAGTCCGAGACGTGGACGGCGACGAGGGCGCTGCCAGGCGCCGAGGGCTGGCAGGTGACCGAGGAGGAGTTCGCGCCGGAACACCCGGCCGGCAGGCCGGACCAGACGAACGTCTCCCCTGCACCGGATCCCCCGGCAACCGCGACAGAGACTGTAAGAGCCTGCCCGACGTCGAGCGTGGCTGGCGCGGCGGAGAGCGCGACCCCGAGAGGCGGCGAGACGACGACCGAGCCCGAGTAGGTTGTGGATACCGTGGCCCCGGTCGCGTCGTGGATCACGACCGAGGGGTCGTACGTCCCGGTCTCGCCCGACGGGACGGTGCAACTCAGCAGCGAGGCGTCCGCGAGGCAGGCGGCGGGGACGCTCGACCAGGTGTACGAGTACGGACCTTCTCCGCCCGAAGGAGTGACCCCGACGGAGAAGCTCTGTCCGGCGTCCAGCGCGGTCGCGCTGACCGTGATTCCCGAGGACGACGCGGCCGGGTACACGGTGAGAGCGTCCGCCGCCGAAAGGGCTTGGTAGGAAGCGGAGTCGGTGACGGACCCGGTCACCGCCCAGACCCCGAGGTCCGAGCTCGTGAGGAGGCACGTGTACCGTTGCTGGGACGACGTCGACGCGGCGAGCGAACAGCCCGGCGGGGCGCCCTGGAGGGCGAACTCGTACGGCCCCCAGCCGTTGGTCGCGGTGAGCGTATAGTCGACCGTTTGGCCGATCTCGGCGGTGGAGGACGAGCCGTTCAGGGTCGCGAGGGTGTCGCGGGCCACCTCGAGCCAGGTCAATTGGCCGGACGTGATCTCGGGGAACCCGTTCGAAGCGATCACGATGAGGCTCGGGGCAGCGTAGAAATCGTACCCGACCACGGAACTGCCGTAGAACGTGAACCCGGGCCGGTCCACCACGCAGGAGAAAGTGGTGGCCTGCGGGCTCGGGGGCGTACAACCTTGTGGGAGCCCGTTCCACTCGAAGGAGTACGTCCCGATTCCACCTCCGGAGGCGGCGGCGTTGAACGTCACACTCTGCCCCACGTCAATGTACTGGGGGGAGGCAATCGGTCCAAAGGAGGTCAGGAAGGAGCCGAAGAGCCAGTCGTACTTGTCGAAGTAGCTCGACAGCCCGTTCGCGATCAGCCCCCCGCGGAGGATCGTGTATCCGTCCAGTGGGTCGTAGGCAGAGTTGGGGAACAGCGGGAGGGGCGCGAGCCCGAAGTAGTAGTTGCAGGTATACGACTGGCACTGCGACCAGTTCCCGTCCTGGAATCCGTACGTCCCCCCTTCGAGGTTGCCTCCGTAGGGGCCGTTCGTACCGCCAGTGACCAGGACCACCTGGTCGTTACTGTCGTACACCATCGAGAACGAGGACCGGGCGCTGGGGGTGCTGCCGGAGCAGGCCACCTGGCCGGGCCCCCCACAACTTCCCACTTGCTTCCAGCCACTGTAGACGCTGGTGAGCACCCAGGTGTCGTCCAGCGCGCCGGTGCCGTTGGAGCCCGCGAAGAGGACATCTTCCCCGTCCCGGGCGTCGTCCACGAAACCGGCGTAGGCGCGGGGGGAAGGCTGTTGGGGGAAAGTCCGCTCGAGCGCGGTGTAGTTGCTCCAGTATCCGCCGTACCAGCCCCACGTCTCGTTGTGAATCCCGGTCGCGGCACTTCCCCCGAAGAGGACCATGAGTTCCGAGTTATGCTCGTACGCGAGGCCGGCGCCCTCCCTCGGGGTCGGAGGGTATTGCCCGAACGCACAGGGAGTCGTGCCGCCGGCGCAAAGCTCCGTCCAGTGCCCTCCGACGAACTGCCAGGTGTCGTTCTTGAGTGTCCCGTACGAATTGCCGCCGAACAACAGGTCGGCGGACGTCACAGGGTCCCAAGCCATGCTGGCCCAAATCCGGGGCGAGGGGGCGGTCGGTTCGTTCAGTTGCGTCCAGATGCCCGATCGATAGGACCAGGTCTGGTTCAGGTAGCCGGACGCCTGGGCGTACCCGCCGAAGAACACGACGTAGCCGTCCACGGCGTCGAACGCCATGCTCGACCCGTAGGTGGGCTGGGGCTGGTTGGTGGGCGGGGCGACCTCCGTCCAATTGCCCGCGTCGAACCCCCAGAAGATGTTGGGAGGGGTGTCTTCGGGGTATCCGCCGCCGAACAGGAACAGGAAGTGATCCGCGGGCGACGCATCGAACGTCAAGCCTGCCCCGTACCGTCCGTACGGGACGTGCGTGGGGGCGAGCGGGGTCCAGTTCCCCCCGACATACTTCCAGGAATCCGACATAGTGCCCGCGGATTGGTTCTGGCCCGCGAACAGCACGACATATCCGTCCGCGCTGTCGAAGGCCATGGCTGCTTCCGCCCGGGGACCGGGGGCCACGAGGGACGTGCAATTCCCCGTCGCGTTGTTCCCGCACGGGGTACCGCCGGTGGCGATCTGGGTCCAGCTCCCCGCCGCGTAGCGCCAGGTATCTTGGCAGTACCCGCCCGGTTGCAAGCATTTCGAGCCGCCGTACCCCCCGAACAGGAGGACGTACCCGTCGGTCCCGTCGTACGTCAGGGAGAGCTCGTACCGCGCCGGCGGTGCGCCGGTCGTATGAAGCTCGGTCCAGGTCCCCGCGGACCAGGACCACGTATCGTTGCACAAGTTAGCCGTGGCGGTCGGACAGAGGGGGGAGTACCCGCCGAACAGGACGTCCGTGGAGGTGTGGACATCCCATACCAGGCCAAATCCGTACCGGGGGGACGGTCCATTGCCAGTCGGAACCTCCGTCCAGGTGCCGCCGCGGAACAACCAGGTGTCGTTCAACGCGTTCGACGTGGCCGGAGTGTATCCCCCGAAGAGCATCATCGCGCCGTCCGAAGGGTCGTACACGAGACCGGAAGAGTCGCGTCCGAGAGGGGTCGTCAGGGGAAACAGCTCGGTCCACGCCCCGTTCTGGAACGACCAGGTATCCCCCATGTAGTCCCCGGTCGAGTTCGAGCCGCCGAAGAGGAGGACATAGGCGTCGATCGGGTCCCAGGTCAGGGCGTAGTTGATGTAACCGCGGGTCGACGGGACGCCTTGAATCACCCAACCCAGGCCGTTGGTCGGGTTGGACGAGGCCCCCGGGTGAATGGCCGAGGGGTCGGAGGGGACGGACCGACCACAGTCGGTCATGGAGGGGACCGTGGGGGACTGCGCGCAGGCGAAGGGGGCGCCCTCCGCGGGTCCCTCACCGCGGGCGAGGGAGGACTGGGCCGCCTGCAGTTCGGCCGGTCCCAGAACGGGCGCGATCACGGGGGCGCCAGAAGTCGGGGGAGGGGTAGGCCCGCTGGCGGCCGGGTGGTGCACGACACGGTCGGCGGAGGGAAGGTGCGCCAACGGCAGGCTCCCACCAACGGTGGTTCCGTGGGCCGCCGACGTGCCGGCGATGGAACCGGACGTGAGAGTGAGGAACGAGATCGCCATGATCGCGGTGACGGTCCAGCCGCGGAGGCGATTCGAACGGAGAGAACGCGACGGACGGGGAGGGCGGGCAGAGAGATTGTCGCTCGCGGTTCTCATTCCTTGGGCTCCCGGGGTCGAAGCGGTCCGACCCTCAGGGCGAAAAAGGATACGAGTTCCACTATCTTATCTTGCCGTCAGCCCCCCGACAGAGAGACCCGGTCGACAGCGGTTCACTCGACCTTGAGGTAGCGCGACGCGACGAGCGTACCGATCGTGACCATGGCCACGGCGAAGATCGCGACGTAGCCGAGATACGCCCAGTCAGCCGTCCCGGTGAGGACGATCCCCCGGCCGAAGAGCGCGGTGTACGTGACGGGGTTGTAGGCGGCGATCGTCTGCATCCAGCTCGGGAAGTTCGCGGTCGGGAACAGGGCGCCGCTCGCGAACATGAGCGGCATGGTGATGAAGTTCGAGATGACGCCGGGCGTCTGCCAGTCGGTGCTGGAGGCCGTCACGGCGAGGAACATGCACGAGAATCCGAAGCCCATCAGGGCAAGGCAGAGGAACCACCCCGCCCACTCGAGGGGGTCGCCGCCGAAGTGCACCCCGAAGGCGAGGCCCGCCACGATCATGACCGGGATCTGGACCATGCCCCGCGTCGCCGAGCCCAAGGCCTTCGCGAGGTAGACCGTGGCCTTCGAGGTCGGGGTGATCAGGATGCGTTTCATGAAGCCGAACCGCTTGTCCTGGATCGTGCTCATCGACCCGAACATCCCGATCGAGAGCATCGACGTCGCGAGGACGCCGGGGATCAGGAACTGGAGATAGCTCTGGATCTGGGTGTGGAGCAGCAGCTCGAGCTCCCCGATCGGGACCGCGCTGAAGCTGCTCCCGAAGAACGCGAGCCACATGAACGGCTGCACGATCGTGATGACGAGGACGAACGGGTTGCGGAACGTCTTCAGGATCTCCCGGCCGTAGAGACCGGTGAACTGGCGCAACTGGGGGACGTTCGCCGTAGTGCCCGGGGCGCCGACCGCGGGCAGGGTCGGGTAGCGGTTCTCGACGCTCACGAGCGGGCCCTCCGCATCTGGGCGTAGAACTTTCGGAAGTCCATCGTCCCCCCCTCTTCCGACCCGATCCGCCGCCCGGTGAGGGTGAGGAACACGGTCTCGAGGCTCGGCTTCTGGACGTTGATGGACCGGATCCCCTCGTGGTCCAGCGCCGCGAGTAACTTGGGAAGCACTTCCTCGGCGGAGGAGACGCGCAGCACCCAGGACTTTCCCTGGCTCGTGATGCCGAGAACCCCCGGGATCGCACGAAGCCGGGCCTCGTCGGTCGGTTGCCCGGTCTCGATGTCGATGATGTCCCCCTTCACCGTCGACTTGAGCTCGTTCGGGGTCCCCGCCCCGACGATCTTGCCGTGGTCGATGATGGCGACGTTCTGGCAGAGGGCGTCGGCCTCCTCGATGTAGTGGGTGGTGAGCAGGACCGTGATGCCGAACTCCCGGTGGACGCCCTCGATGAGGTCCCAGAGCATGTGACGGGTGTTCGGGTCGAGCCCGATCGTCGGCTCGTCCATGAAGATCACTTGGGGCTGGTGGAGGAGCGCGAGCGCGATCTCGAGCTTCTTCCGCATCCCGGTGGAGTAGGCCGCGACCTTTTCCTTGCGTCGGTCGTACAGTTCGAAGTAGCGCAGCAGCGCATCCGCCCGGCCTTTCCAGTCATCCAGCCGCTGCAACTGGGCCTGCAGCCAGAGGTTCTCCCAGGCCGAGAGGTCGTCGTCCAGGATCACCTCGGCGGCGACCCAGCCGACGTTCTTCTTGACGTGCATCGGGTCGCGACGGATGCCGAACCCGGCGACCATCGCGTCGCCCTCCGTGATGTCGCTGAGCCCGGTGAGCAGCTTGATGATGGTCGTCTTCCCGGCCCCGTTCGGTCCCAGGAGGCCGAAGACCGATCCCGCCGGGACCCGCATGTTGACGTGGTCCACGGCCACGAGGCTGCCGTACTTCTTGGTCAGGTCCCGTGTGACTATCGCGTCATCCGCCATAGCAAACCCCCGGGGAAGGCCGTCGAATGATCACCGTGCGTCGGGCGAGCGACCCGGCCCTCTGAGGGGACGGCAGGCCCTCCGACCCCGACCGTAAGGAATCGGATGGGTATGTAGTAAGTTCCTGCCTCAACGGCCGAAACATGGTTTCCCATCCATTTCGTTTGCCCGCTTAACGATTCGGCCCAAGGAATACCGTCGGCCTCCCCCTGGATTGCCGCACTGCGGCAGGGCGTGTGGGCCGGGGCGGATTCGAACCGCCGATCTCCGCGTTGTAAGCGCGGCGTCCTCACCCCTAGACGACCGGCCCTGCGTTCCGAGAAGAATCGTCCACCGTCATGGTCGTGTCGGTGCGGGCGTGCTCGCGGTGCCGGACCCGGACCGCCACCCCGCGCCCGAGCTCGGTCATCAACCGGCCGGGCAGCGTGGCCTCGCCGACCCCGGCGAGGGCGCCCTCCCGCAGGAGGACGACCGAGTCGCCGACCCGGATCTCGGGGTCCGCGTGTCGGACCCCGGGGGCAAAGAGATCCCCCTCGAGGGAAAGCGACGGTTCCACCTCCACCGCGAGCGGAGGGTTCGGGACGAGCCGTCGTGCTCCGGCGACGGTGAGGTGGAAGAGGCCCCGCTCCTCCCGAAGGGTCGCGAGGTCGGTCTTCCCGTCGGTCAACCGTTGGAACCAGGGCCGTCCGGCCAACCGGACGGACGGAGCGAACAATCGGTCCGCCGCCGCTCGACCGAACTGAACGGCCGCAACCGCATGCAGCTCTTCCCGGACGACGGCGAGCGGCCCCCCCGCGACCGGTCGCTCGGGCGTCAGCGCCTCCCGCACTGCCGTGCGCAATGCGTCCAGCGCCTCGCGGGTCGTGGTGCGGTCGGAGGAGAGTGTCCACTGCACCGGAAGGGTCGCGGGCCAGGCGTCGCGCAGGAAGGCGTACTCAGACGGGTCCAGGTGGACGACGGCCGAGCGGTACTGGCCGTGGGCGACGAGGTGGCGGAGCCCGTCGACGACCGCGACCCGCTCCCGTTCCTCCCAATCGCCGGTGACCGGGATGTCGTAGTGTCGGGCGGGGGGGACGTCCTCGAGCTCCCGGGGGACGAGCCCGATCGGGGAGCTCACCGAGACGACATGGACCCGCTCGAGCGGGGCGAGTCCCTCGAGGGCGAACGAGAAGCGTCGATGGCTCCGGGAGAAGCGGTACGGCTTGGTCCGGGAGCACGGGACGATCAGGAGGACCGACTTCGAGGGCGGAGGCACGTAGCGCTCGACCAGGCGCCGGCGGAAGCGAACCATCTCGGGCCGGCGGTGGGATTCGAGCAGGACGTAGTCGTGCGACTCGGCGCCGGTCACGGCCGTCCGTTCCTCGAGGAGGTCGGCGAGCTCGCGGTCGGCATATCGGAGCATCTCGGCGAGCACCGGTTCCGCCGGTAGGCGGGCCTCGACCAGCTCCCGGAGCCGGCCGGTCCGCGCCGCGGTGCGGGTTTCCGCGAGCGCGCGTCGGTACGCCTCGAGGGTGTGGTCGGCGAGGTCTCCCGGCGGGTCGGCCGTGCACGCCGGGCACCCGCACAGATGCTCGGAGCGCGCGACAGAAGCGTCGGTACGTCCGAAGACGGGGTCGAGGAACTCGCCCCGGGCCGCCGCAACGAGCCCCTCGGTCGAGTCCACGAGGTCGACCCCGAGGTACGCGAGCAGCGGGATCCGATGGGGCAGGGCCAGCCGGGGAGCCCATAGGACCGGGGCCGCCCCGAAGGTCGAACGGATTTCCCGGATCGCGCGAACGAACGGCAGCCCTTCGGTCCACAGGGTCCTTGCATTCCCCCACACCAGCAGGTCGGCCTTTCGTCCGGTCAACGACGGGACGAGCTCCGGCGGAAACGGAGGTCGGACGAGGAGGACTCCCGGCCCGGCCGGTGTCGCACCGCCCGTGGGGCCGGTCACCTCGGGAGAGGGGACCGGGAAATCGATGTCGAGGTGGCCGACCCCGTCCGACAAGCGGAGGTGCCGGGTGGCAAGCGGGGACTCGATGGAACGGAGGGAAAGACCCGGCGCGTCCGGCCCGTCGATGCGGCTCTCGATGAGCGCCGGGATCGGCACCGGGAGGGGGCCGATCGTGGCGTGCCCGACGAGGGCGAGCCCGTCCAGCCGTTCCACGTTCCTCACGACTCACTCTCCCGGCGGATCGATCGGGTTCCGCTATTCCGTCGACCGGGATTTCGGGGCCCGGCCCCGGGGCCGCGCCCCGGCCGACGGCGCGGGGAAGAACGACTCCCACGTGGCGACGAGGGATTCTCGGTGCTCTGCGCCGGCTTCGGAGCGGCCCCGCTTCCCGACGAGCGGGTCGTGCCGGTCTCGCACGTCGCGGAGAAACTCGCCCGGGTTCTCGCTCGCCTTCTCGAAGCCGTAGAGGATGAGCTGGCGCAGGAAGCTCGAGCGGCCGCGCCAGCCAATGCGACGCCGGACCGCCGGGTTCAGGTGGCGCTTCGCCATCCGCCAGACCTCGTTCGTCGTCCGGTAATCGCGGGCTGAGAGGCCGATCATCACCTGAGGCATGGTCTCGGGGGCCGGAGGGGACCGGACACTTTAGCTCGACCACGCGGGCCGCCGCGGTGGGCGAGCGACGGCCTTACGGCCAGCCGAGGTGGGGTCCGAGCGGGACGAACAGGGCGATGCCCACCCCGGCGAAGAAGAACAGGGCCATCGCGAAGTGGCGCTGGAAAGGGACCCGGGCCGCGGTCGGGCTCTTCGCGAGGGTCCGGTCCGCGAACGCCGCGAGGATTGCCATCGCCCCGAGCGCGAGGAAGTACGGAAGGCGCAGGTCGAAGGCCAGCCCGAACACCCCGAGAAGGACGAGCGCGACGGCATGGAGAGCGGGGACGAGGCGCACCGACGTCGGAACCCCGAGTCGTACGGGGAGGGAACGAAGGCCGAGGGAGCGGTCGCTCTCGATGTCCCCCAGGCTGTGCACCGTCTCGAACGCCGTCCCCCACACCAGGAGCCCGCCTACGGCCAGGAGGACCGACACCGGCAGCTCTCCCCGAACCGCGATGAACGCGGCCGCCGGCGTGATCGCTTGCACGAGCCCGAGGAACGGGGTGGTGAGGGCCGTGTATCGCTTGGTGTAACTGTATCCCCAGATCAGCGCGAGGGCCACGGGAGCGAGCACGAAGGCGAGGGGATTCAGCAAGTAGGCGGCGAGGATCAGTACGGCCCCGCTGACCGCGGCGACCGCGAGCGCGAAGCCGGGGGAAAGGTGCCCGGCGGGGAGGGCGCGTCCCTGGGTCCGGGGATTCCGCGCGTCCAGGTCCCGGTCCGCGTAGCGGTTGAAACTATGGCCGGCGTTCCGCGCCGAAACGAAGGCGACGACAACAAAAAACGTCACCCACAGGGAGGGGAGGCCCCCAGCGGCCAGGAGCAGGAACGCCAAGGCGAACGGGAGGTTCAGCCCGACGGTCTGGATCTCGAGGAACCGGCCGAGCTCTCGGAGGGAGCCGACGGTGGAGGACGTCGTCGTCACGGTCGAGGTCGACCGAGCAGCTTCGCGAGCACCGGGTCGGCCTGGACCGCCTTGTCGGCCGCGGCGAGCGCCGCCGGGTCGGAGCGGATCTCCTCGGGCCACGGGCGCGGGAACCCGTCCTCCGGCCGCTTGCGGGTCGCGTCGATCCCGACCTTCGCTCCGAGGTTCGGCACCGCGTTCGAGATCGAGAGCTGGTCGACCGGCCCGTGGGAGAGCTCGAGGTCGCGCTCCGGGTCCGCCTGCAGGCCGACCCGGTAGAGGACCTCGGAAAGGTCGTGGACGTCGACGTCCTCGTCCACCACGATGAGGTACCGGACGAACATGATCTGCCCGAGACCCCAGAGGGCGTGCATCACCTTGCGGGCGTGGTCGGGATACTGCTTCTTGATCGAGATGATCCCGACATTGATGAACAGCCCCTCGGGCGGGAGGTTCATGTCGACGATCTCTGGTAGGACGAGACGGATGACGGGCAGAAAGATCGTGCCGACGGCCTGACCCAGCACCGAATCCTCCGTGGGCGGTTTTCCCGTGACGGTCCCGAGGTAGACCGACTGTTCGCGCCGGGTGATCCGGGTGACGTGGAAGACGGGGAACGGCTCGGGGGCCGAGTAGTATCCCGTGTGGTCCCCGAAGGGACCCTCCACCTTCCGCTCCGTCGGGTCGACATACCCCTCGAGCACGATCTCCGCCTGGGCGGGGACCTCGAGGTCGACCGAGCGGGCCGGCACGAGTTCGACCGGTTCCGACCTCAGGAATCCCGCGAACACGAAGTTGGAGATCCCCTCCGGCACGGGGGCGAGGCCGCTGAACACGGTCGCCGGCTCGGCGCCGAGGACGGCGGCGATCGGCATCCTCTCGCCGCGGGCGCACCACTTCCGATAGTTGTTCGCCCCGACCCGGTGCACCTGGAAGTGCATCCCGAGCGTATCGGGTCCGTACTGCTGTAACCGGTAGATCCCGGTGTGCGACTCTCCGGTCTCGGGGTCCTTGGTGATGACGACCGGGAACGTGATCGTCCGGCCGCCATCCTTGGGCCAGCACTTCAGGATCGGGAGGCGGTTCAGGTCGACCGAGGTCTCCTCGACCTCCTGGCAGGGACCGGAGCGGACCCGCTTCGGAGCGAGGGAGCGGAGGGTCTGGAGCATGTCGATGGTGCCGCCCAGGTCGCGCATCGCACCCATCACGCCCGCGGGCGGGCGGAGGTGGACGAGTCGCTCGATGCGCTGGGCGACCTCGGTGACGTCCTTCGCCCCGAGGGCGAGGGCGATCCGTCGCGGGGAGCCCAGGAGGTTGGTGACGACGGGCATGGTGGCGCCCGGAACGTTCTCGAAGAGGAGGGCGGGCCCGTCGGCCCGGAGGGTGCGCTGGGTCACTTCGGTGATCTCGAGGTCGCGGGAAACGGGGGTGCGGATGCGGACCAAGTCCCCGCGTTCCTCCAGGGCGGCGAGGAAGTCGCCGAGCGAACGGAACGTCACGGTCGCCCTCGAGCCCGCTCGCTTATTAAACCCCGGGTTCAGCGAGGTGGAGGTTCAACCGGGAACCTCGTGGGGCAGCGTCCATGCAATCGGTCACCCTCGAGTTCCGCACCGAAGACCTCGCCCTGCTCGGCGTGATCCCGCCCGGGCTGTTCGCGAAGTACGAGGAGGTGGAGCTCTTGGAGACGTTGCGCCTCGAGCAGGGGTGGCGCCTCCAACTGCTCCGCGTTCGCCGGAAGGGAGCGCTGCGGACCGCGGCCGAGCTCGAGCGTGAATCCCGCCGCATCCGGGCCCTGTACGGCCTCGAGAGCTTCGAGCTCGTCGAGCGCCGCCCCCGGACCCGGGATTACATCGTCCTCGTACGGCAACGCAACCCCGAGCAGCTCCGTCGCCTCCTCTCCCTCGCGGGCGGCGAGATCTCCCCGACCGCCCCGTTCCGTCTCACGTCCGAGAAGGTCGTCGCCTCGTTCCACGGCGAGGAGCGGGCGATCCGGCGCGTCCTGCGCCGTCTGGACCGCGAGGAGTTCCCCTACCGCGTCCTCCGGGCGTCCGGCCGCCCGTACATCGGCGACCAGGGGGCGGCGCTCCTGACCCCGCTCCAAGCCGAGCTCCTCGCCCGGTCGTGGGTGCTCGGGTACTACGCGGTCCCGCGGCGCATCACGCTCTCCCGGCTCGCGCACCAGACCGGCCGGAGCGCGTCCGCCCTCGGCAAGATCCTTCGACGGGCGGAAGGGCGTCTGGTCGTCCGGTGGCTCGCCGCGGAGGGCACGATCCCCGAAGAGGGACCCGAACCTCGGCCCGGCGGTCGCGAACCGTAAAGAACCGCTCGCCCTCCCGCGCGTGTGACCTCCGCGAACCGGACCGTGATCTTCGAGAAGCTCGCCGACGCGCCCGAGGCCCAGATCCCGGTGCGCGCGACCGACGGCTCGGCCTGTCTCGACCTCACCGCGGCGGAGACCGTGGAGCTCGTCCGAGGACGGGTCGCTCTCGTCCGGACCGGTCTCAAGGTCCGCTGCCCCGCGGGCACGTTCTTGGAGGTACGCCCGCGCAGTGGGCTCAGCACCAAGGGCGTGGTGATGGTGAACGCCCCCGGCACGATCGACCGGGACTACTCGGGGGAAGTGAAGGTGCCCTTCACGTACTTGTTCGACGGAAGCTACCAGATCTTGACCGGCGACCGGATCGCGCAGTTGCGACTCGTCGAGGACCTGCCGCTCACGTTCGAGGAAGGACCCGTCACGCCCGTCACCTCCCGCGCGGGCGGGTTCGGCAGCACTGGCCGGTGACCTCGCCGGGATTCCGGGCCGGCGTCACTCAAACTCGCTCAAGACCCGCTGGACCCGGTGGGGTTCCGGCGGGGCCAGCGGAGCGCCCTGGGCGACGGCCGCCTGCACGCGCTCGAGCATGTCGTGCATCCGCCGCTCCCGACCCACCGCCCCCCGGTTGAGCCCGACATCGCGGGTCCCTTCGGCCACGAGGACGACCGCACGGCCCGTCCGGGCGCGTCCGGTCCGGCCCCGGCGCTGGATCGTCCGGATCACGTCTGGGATCGGCTCGTAGAAGATCACGAGGTCAGTGGCCGGGATGTCGAGTCCCTCCTCGGCGACGGAGGTCGCTACGAGACAGTTGATCCCGCCCGAACGGAACTGGTCGAGCAGGCCCACCTGTTCCTTCTGCGAGAGACCGGGGTCTGAGCCGTGGGCGGCCTGGCCGACGAACCGGGCGGGCCGGACCGCGGGGTCCCCAAGGTGCTCGAGTTCTTCGACGAGACGGTCCACGGTGTCCCGGTACTGCGAGAACACGATCACGCGCGCCTCGGGTCGGCCTCGCAACTCGTCCGCGACGATTCCGACGGCCCGGGCGATCTTCGGATGCTCGAGGGGGTTCGACTCGAGACGGCGGCGGACCTCGAGGAGGTCGGGGTCGGTGAGGAATGCCCGGGTCGCCGGCGACATCCGCTTCCCGGTCGCGGGAGCCTGGCGGATCAGGTACTCGCGGAGGGCTTCCACGCCCTGGCTCTCTCCGAGCTCGAGCGCGTGCATGGCCTTCATCGCGGCGGCCTGGGCGGTGACCGCCGACCAGTGGAGGGCGGCCCCGGGGACCCCGGCATTCCGGTCGACCGCGATCTGGCGGTGGAGCCGCGCGCCGAGCTCCAAGAGCGTGCGCCGGGTCGTTTCCACGCCGGACGGGACCAGGTTGAGCTTCCGAAGGGCGTCGATCTGTCGTTGCACGACGGTCCGGAGCAGGGTCCGGATCTCCTGGAGCTCCGCCGGCAGGGGAACGGTGACCGTCTCGACGCCGATCCCGTGCAGGTACGGGCTCACGTCGCCCGAGCGCTCGGTCCGGTACTCGAAGTGCTCGATCCCGAGGTTCTTCCAGACCTCCCGGATCCGGTCCTCCGACCCGCCGGGCGACGCGGTCATGGCGAGGACCCGGGCGCGAGGGCCGTCCTGGTTCGCGCGGCCGATCGTGACGTACGGATAGTCCCCAACCGCCCGGTGCGCCTCATCGAACACGATGAGCGAGAACGTGGCGAGCGGGAAGGCGCCGCCCGCGAGGTCGTTGGCCACGACCTGGGGGGTGGCGACGACGACCTGCGGCGGGTGGAGGAGGTCCGTGCGCCGTTCGGGGGGGATGGCCCCGGTGAGCGTGATCGGGTCCGGCGAGAAGACCGTGCGGGTCACGCTCTTGGCGTGCTGGACCACCAGCGGACGGGTGGGGGCGAGGAAGAGGACCGATTGTGTCGGGGCCCGCCGCAGGTACTCGGCGAGGACCCGGAGCGCGATCGCGGTCTTCCCGAGGCCGGTCGGGAGCACGACGAGGGTGTTCCGGTCGAGTGCAGAGGCGGCAATTGCCGCCTGATACTCCCTTTCCTCGAGGATACCGGGTCGGATCCGCGGGTGTTCCACGGTCGACATCGGCGGGGGCGCTCCGTTCCTCCGAGCGGCCACGGCTTTATGAAAGGGCGGCTACGCGGCGGTCGATGCTGGCCCTGTGGGTCGTCCTCGCGATCGTCGTGGGCTCGATCCTCGTCCTCCTCTTCCAGGGGGTCGCGATCCTCTTCGCGTACACGATGCCGCTTCTCGCACCGGCCCCGGCCGGGCCGACCTCCTCGAAGCGGGTGAGCGTCGTTCTCGCGGCCCGGAACGAGGAGGTCGACCTTCCCGCGACCCTCGACGGCCTGCTCGCGCAGGACTACCCCAACCTCGAGATCGTGGTGGTCGACGGCGGCTCGACGGACGGTACCCGCGCGGTCATCGACGCCCGGGCGCCGCGGGTCCGCCGCCTGGACGAAGGGATCCTGCCGCCGGGCTGGGTCGGCAAGAACTGGGCCTGCTGGACGGGGGCCCAGGCGACCTCCGGTGACTGGCTCCTGTTCGTCGACGCCGACGTGCGCACGCACCCGGCGGCCGTGCGGACCGTGGTCGGCTGGGCCGAATCGGAGAACGCCGACCTCGCGTCGATCGCCCCCACCGTGGAGATGGTCGGGTTCTGGGAACGGGTCGTCCTGCCGTTCTACATCCAGACGATCCTCACCTACTTCCGGGCGCCCCGGGTGAACCGGGACACCTCCCATACCGCCCTCGCGAACGGCCAGTTCTGTCTCGTGCGTCGCAGCGCGTATGAACGGGTCGGCGGACACGACGCGGTCCGGTCCTACATCCTCGAGGACGTCGCGATCGCGCGGCGCCTGCGGAACGCGGGGTCCCGCCTTCGCTTCGCCCAGGCCCCCGAACTCGCCCGCACCCGCATGTACCGGAACCGGCACGAACTGTTCGAGGGGTTGCTCAAGAACGTTCACGGCGGCGAGTTCTCCGGCACGCGCATGGTGGGCTTCTTCGTCGGGCTCGCCGCGCTGTTCCTCCTCCCCCTGCTCGTCCTCCCGTTCGGCTGGTGGGAGGGGTCGCTCCTCCTCACGGGCCTGGGCGCTTTCCTCTGGATCGCCCTGTTCGGCAAGCACGTCGGGTTCGCACGGGGCGTGGGCGCCCCGGCGGTCTACGGTCTGTTGTACCCCCTTGCGGTGGGGTTCTACCTCGTGCTCGTCTCGACGTCGCTCGTGCGCGGCCTCCGCAAGCGGCCCGTCATGTGGAAGGGAAGGTCGTACGACCTGGTCGAACCCGGGCACGCGAACCGCTAACTATCCGGGGAGGCTCGAACGGAGACCATGGCCGCGACCCTCGACACCCCGTTCGACCTCTTCGTCGGCGGGAAGGAGATCCCGGGGACCAAGGGAGAGCGGCGCACGCTGCTCGACCCGGCCTCGAACACGCCGCTCGCGCGCGTCGCGGTCGGCTCGCGGGACGATGCACGGATGGCGATGGAGGTCGCCGACCGGGCGTTCCGGGAATCGACGTGGGCGCTCGACGACGGGGCACGACGGGCGAAGGCGCTCTGGAAGTGGGCCGGCCTGCTCGAGTCGAACGCCGAGTCGTTCGCCCGTTTGGAGACCCTCAACATGGGCAAACCCCTGAGGGAGTCGCGTGCGGACATGGGGTACGTCGTGCGGACCCTCGAGTACTTCGCCGGGCTCGCCGACAAGATCGAGGGCGAGACGATCCCGGTACCGGGGACCCGGTTCGACTACACGATCCGGGAACCGCTCGGCGTCACCGTCCACATCGCGCCCTGGAACTACCCCCTGCTTCTCTCGATCCGGTCGGTCGCTCCGGCCCTGGCGGCCGGGAACGCGGTCGTCTTGAAGCCCGCGAGCCTGACACCGCTCACCGCCATCGCCCTCGCCCGGCTCGCCAAGGAGGCCGGCCTCCCGGACGGGATCTTCAACGTCGTGATCGGGGCCGGTGCCGAGATCGGCGAGGCGCTGGTCGAGGATCCCCACTGCCGGTCCCTGACGTTCACCGGGAGCGGCGAGGTCGGAGTGCGGCTCGCCGCCGTCGCGGGTCGCCGCCTCCTTCCGACGACGATGGAACTGGGCGGGAAGGGCCCGGTGCTGGTGCTCCCCGACGCCGACCTCGACCGCGCCGCGAAGGCGGTCGGCTATGGGATCTTCGGGAACGCGGGGCAGATGTGCTGGGCCGCCTCCCGACTCCTGGTCCACGAGAGCCTCCGCGCGTCGCTCGTCGAGAAGGTCCGTGCGATTGCCGAGCGCCTGAAGCTCGGTCCCGGGGTCGCCGACGGCGTGGAGATGGGTCCTCTCGTGTCGGCGGACCAGGTTGACAAGGTCTTGGGATACGTCGACGACGCGAAGGCGAGCGGCGGGGCGGTCGTGGCCGGAGGGACCCGGGCGATCGACGAGGCGCTTAGGGCCGGCAACTTCGTTCGCCCGACCGTGCTCGCCGATGTTCCGGCCCAGTCCCGGGCGGTCCGCGAGGAGATCTTCGGGCCGGTCCTCTGCGTGAGCTCGTTCGCGGACCTGGACGAGGCGATCCGCATCGCCAACGACACGCCGTACGGGTTGCTCGCCGCCGTCTGGACCCGCGACCTGGGGACGGCCCACGCTGTGGCCCGCCGGCTCGAGGCCGGGATGGTGGTCGTCAACGAATCGCCGACCTCGTACCCCCAGACGCCCTTCGGCGGCGTCAAGGGCAGTGGCGTCGGGTTCGAGCAGAGCCCACGGGCGATCGAGGCGTACACGCGGCGCAAGAACGTTCTCGTTCAGCTCGGCGGGAAGCGGTAGGTCCTTCGGCCCCGCTTGGGGGTTCGTACGAAACCCCAAAAGGCACGGGCCGGGCTCCTCTGCTGCCTTGGCCGCTTCCGTTCCGCCCGACCCCACCTGGGGGATGTGCCAGTTCTGCGGCGTCGCCGTCGCGCCGGGCGCGAAGGTCTGTGGGATCTGCGGCGCGGCCGACCCCATCCCGGCCGCCCTCGTCTCGCACGCATCGAAGCCGATCCGACGTCGCATCCGGATGACGGGGTTCCTGCGGAGCTTCATCGTGATCGCCGTCGTCCTCGCGCTCGCGTACTCGGTGGTCTCGGTCGTCCTGACCGGCCCTCCGGCCGCCGCCGACCCCTTGACCACGACCGGATCCTACCGGATCGGGCCCGGGAACTTCACCGTGATCATGGGCGAGATCACCGGAGGCGACTACGTGATCGGGAACTACACGACGGTCGACCCGGTCGGCACGAACTTGGACGTCGCGGTCTACAATTCCACGTTGTGGAACCAGTTCCAAGCCGGCCACGACCCCGCGCCGCTGTGGACGAACTCGCCCGGCCCGTCGGGCCGGATCATCTACTCCGCGCCGTACACGGACAGCTTCTTCTTCGTCTTCACGAACCCGTACCCTCCGACCAGCGACCTCAGCGTGACGGCCTACATCGTCACCCAGTACGAGTCGAACGTCGGCGACGACGGGTTCGCCGCGTAAGGACGCGGCCTAGGCGTCGTGGCGCCGGACCAGCGAACGGTCCACTCCCGCGAGCGAGCGTCGACCGGCGAGCAATAGGCCGGTGGCGAACTCGGTCGTGAGCCGCTCCATGTAGTTCGCGACGCCCTCGCCTCCCCCGGTCGCGAGGGCCCACAGTATAGGTCGGCCGACCCCGACCGCCTTCGCCCCCAGCGCGAGCGCGATCAGGACGTCCGTCCCCCTCCGCACCCCTCCGTCCAGGTAGACCTCGACCCGGGAACCGACCGCCTCCACGATCTCGGGCAGCACGGTGAGCGTGGCCGGGACGCCGTCGAGCTGGCGTCCTCCGTGGTTGGAGACGAGGATCGCTTTCGCTCCGTGCTGTACGGCGAGCCGGGCGTCCTCCGCGGTGAGGACCCCCTTCGCGATCCACGGTAGCCGGGTGACCGACCGTAGTCGGTCCAGGACCTCCCAGGTGGACCCCGCTTCCGCACGGAGCCGGTAGAGAGAGCCCTCGGCGACGGGAGGGCGGGGAGGCGGCACCACGTCCGCCCCGTTCCCGATCGGCACCGACGCGTCGATCGCGAACCCGCCACGGGCCTGGCGGTCCCGGACCCCCAGCACCGGGGTGTCAACGGTCAGGATGAGCGCGGAGTACCCGGCCCGTTCCGCCCGCTCCACCAGACGCCGGCTGACCTCGAAGTCCGGCTGCAGGTAGAGCTGGAACCAGCGGGGCCCGCCGCCGGAGGCCTCCGCGATACGCTCGATCGAGAACGACGAGAGGGTGCTGTAGGCAGCGACCCACCCGCTCTTGAGGGCCGCGCGGGCGACTCCCAGCTCGCCCTCCGGGTGGACTTGGGCGTGGTAGGCCATCGGTGAGACGAAGAGGGGGGCACGGACCGCCGCACCGAGGAGGGAGGTCGATGTGTCGGCGGAGGCGACGCCCGTCAGCATCCGGGGCCTAAGGGCCCACTCGAGGAACGCGTCCCGGTTCGCCCGGAGGGTCCGTTCCTCCCCCGACCCTCCCTGGACGTACGCCCAGATGCGGTCCGTAAGACGTTTCGACGCGGCCTCTTCGAGGTCGCTCAGGGTGGGGAACGCGTCGCTCGGTTCCGGTTCAGGCATCGGAGTCGGTCGGAGGCGGAGCGACGCCCTCGTGACGGGACAGGTACTCCGCGGGGACCTGGTCGACGAGGTAGACGGTCTTGCCGGCCTTCATGATCACGAGCCCCCCGCTCTGCGCCTTGTGGGTGTCGACCTCGAGGATCACGGGCTCGGGGGTGCGGACGCTGCCCGCGGCCCGGGCATCCTCCGCCGTCTTCGAGAGGTGGACCCGCTTGCGGTCGGACGGCTTGAGCCCGACCTCGAGAACGATCGTGACCTCCTCGGGCGTGACCGGGAAGTAGAGGAACTCGGGGATGTTCTCGGTGGGCAGGTCGAGGTCGACCTCGATCGTGTGACCGTACGTCGCCCGGACCCGGTCGTCGCGCACCTCGTAGCGACCCTTCGCGTCCGTCTCGGCGATGGCGACCAAATGGGCCACCCGAAGCCAGTGGTAGGCGGGGTGCTTCTGGGAGATCGCCCGAACGATCGCGGGCAGGGAGACCCACCCGTGCGGCTCCATCGTGAGGCCGTAGCGGTCCGGGAAGTGTCGGAGGATGCCCGTGAGGACCCGACCCAAGTGGTCGAGCTCGCGGTCGTTCATCAGGAAACGACCGGGTTGCCCGCAAACAGGGCACGACTCGGCCCGGAAGAACCCGTGCTGGGCGCATTCCTTCAACATCGGCTTGGGCGGCCCCTACGCCTTGACCTTGTCGGCCTTCTTCTCGAAATCGGTGAGCATGTCGCCGTAGAGGTCCGCGAGGTCCTTCAGGACTCGCTTCAGCACCTGCTGGGGCTTCTCGCCCTTCGTCCGCAGCAGCAGCGTCGGGCGGTCGAGGTACGGGTGTCCGAGGTAGTAGCGCGCCTCCACGACCTTCTCCTCCTTCTGGAGGGATTCGACCAACGGGATCAGGAGCGTCTCCTCCCCCTTCGGGAACTCCACCCGAAGGAGGTCGTGTTCCTTCTCCACGACCCGGATCTCCACGTTCGTAACCTCGAGAATCCGCCGACCAGCGCTCGGTTCTTAAGGATGGCGGGACGCGCTGCGCGCGGCATCCGCCCGCGGATCCCTCCCCAGCTGCCCGCGCGAAGCGCATATACCCCGGTCGGTCTCCCCGAGCGCCCATGCGATTCCTGGTGGTCGGCGGAGGCGCCCGCGAGCACGCGATCGGCGCTGCGCTCGACCGCGCGGGGGCGACGGTCCTGGTCGCGAGCTCGAACACCAACCCCGGTCTCGAGCGGATCGCCCACCCCTCCGCCCGGATCGACCCCACGAACCGCGAGGCGGTCGTCCAGTTCGCCCGGGCCCAGCATGCGGACGCGGCCGTCATCGGGCCGGAGGCGCCCCTCGCGGCCGGCGTGGCCGACGCGCTGCGGGCGGCGGGCGTGCCGACGGTGGGACCGAACCAGACCGCCGCCCGGATCGAGTCCTCGAAGCAGTTCTGCCGCGAGCTCCTGGCGAAGCACGGCGTCGGCGCCCAGCCGAAGGTCGTGATCGCGGCCACCGCCGAGGAGGTCGACCGGGCGGTGGCGGAGTTCGGCACCCCGTTCGTCGTCAAACCGAGCGGGCTCACCGCCGGGAAAGGGGTGTGGGTCCAGGGTGTCGATTTCCCCGAGCCGAAGGCCGGTGGGATCTACGCGAAGTCGATCCTCGCCCAGGGGGGCTCGGTCCTCCTCGAGGAGAAGCTCGAGGGCGAGGAGTTCAGCCTGATGGCGTTCGTGACCGACTCGGGCGTCTACCCGATGCCGGCCGTCCAGGATTTCAAGCGCGCGCTCGAAGGTGACAAGGGAGGGAACACCGGTGGAATGGGGTCGTACTCCCAGCGCGATCACCTGCTCCCCTTCCTCTCCCGAGCCGATCGCGATGTGGCGGTCGGCGTCTTGGAGCAGACCGTCCGGGCGCTGCGCGCCGAGGGGATCTCGTACCGGGGGATCCTGTACGGCGGGTTCATGCGGACCGCCCAGGGACCGAAGCTCTTGGAGTACAACGCCCGCTTCGGGGACCCCGAGGGGATCAACGTGCTGACGCTCTACGAGGAGGGGAACTTCGCGGACCTTCTCCTCGGCGTGGCGAACGGACGGGTCGACCCGAACCTCGTGCGCTTCAGGCTGCGTGCGACCGTCGTGAAGTACCTCGTTCCGCCCGGGTACGGGGACCGCCCCCGGGTGGGAGGCGTGCTCGAGGTCGACGCAGCGGCGATCGAGAAGGCGGGCCTCCACGTGTTCTACGGGAATGTCGACGAGGTCGGACCCGGCTCCGTCAAGCTGTCGAGCTCCCGGGGGGTCGCCCTGGTCGGTGAGGCGAGCGCGATCCACGAGGCTGGGGCCCGCGTCGAGTCGGCCCTCGCGTTCGTGAAGGGCGACTACTACGTCCGGCACGACATCGGCACGAAGGAGGATCTCACGCGACGGACCGAGCACCTCCGCCACCTGCTCGCGCCGACGGCCAAGCCGTCCCCTCTCCCGCTCAGCGTAGCCGCCCCGGACGCCGCTCCGTCGAGCTCCTCCTCGCCGGAAGAGATGATCGGGTAAGTCCCCCCGGCTTTGCCCGTTAACGAATTCACGGGGAGTAGTTCTCGGGCAACCCAATGGGTTTTCGGGTAGGCCTCTCTCAGAGGGCCCTTCTCATGACCTTGTTCTTGCAAGGCGGTTCCTGGGCAGATCTCTTCGTTGTAGGGTAGCGAAACCTCGCAGGAAGATTATTCGCGTCCAGGCGACCGAACTTACCTGTCTTCTTAGTTTGCCGTAGGTCGATTTAGAAACCTCTCCACCACCGTAAAATCCGTCGAACGCAGATTGGAGATGACAGACCTTATCGTTTCCGTGCGAGTATCTGGGAAAGATGGCGCGCCGGCCAGGAGACAGTCGATGATCATGCGGCCTGAATCGTCTCGATACTTCCTCCTGCCTCTCTCGCTGGGCATCGCCCTGTCGGCCCTGCTTGTGGGTTCGACGTTTGTATTGGGAATCCAGGCCGGCACATCTGGTGGTCCCGGGACCGCTCAAGCAGTTCCGATCATCCTCTACGCTCCTGTCGGTGCCTTCCCCACTCTGGGGCCCGCTTCGGTTGACCTCACTGTCCATGCAGCAGATACAGGTCTGACCGCAGGCGACCTTCAGTTCTTGCTGCGTTCAGGGCAAGCCGACGGCTCCGGGCCGTTCGAGCATGTGCAATTCACGATCACGGTTACGAACCAATCTGGTTCAATCTTGGCAAGTTACAATTCCACCCAATCGGGGTACTGGGGTGAAGCAGAGGGTCCGTACGCAGACCCATATGGGGGTTGGCTTTCCGGCGGCAACATAACCATCTTCGATGGTTACCTCTTCTCGGTCAACATGTCTGCACAGGCGGGAAGCATATTCGTTGGTGGCTGGGGGATCGGTGGGTTCGGAAACGGAATAATTGGGTATTGACCCGACGTAGCGCCATCGATAACGGGGGGTGGAGCGGAAGGATAGGTCTGAGCCGTGCCTCGTACGAATTCGCCTTCTAGGGAATTCGACGGACAAGTCATTACGGCGTTGTCCGATGAGCAGGTCTCAAG